>DAHUYP010000012.1 GCA_027315105.1 Gammaproteobacteria bacterium | reverse complement strand
GTTCGGCAAAGTCGAACGGCTTGGTCAGGTAGTCATCGGCACCGGCCTCGAAGTGCTCGACCTTGTCCTCGGTGGCGTCGCGGGCGGTCAGCACCAGTACCGGCAGCGGCGGCAGGGTCCGGTGCACGTGGCGCAACAGGGCGGTGCCGCTCATTTGCGGCAGCATCAGGTCGAGAATCAGCACGTCGTATGGAAACGAATCCAGATAGCGCTGGCCTTCCAATCCGTCGGCGGCGATGTCGACCGCGAATCGCTCGGCGCGCAGGCCGCGAGCCAGGAATTCGGCCAGTTTGCGGTCGTCCTCTACGATAAGAATGCGCATGCGTGCGATTCCGTGGCCCCGAAGGCTGTCTTGTAGGATGGCGCGCCGGGCCCGTTCCCAGATGCAGATGGCGGATGTGCCAAGGCCGGCCGGCTCCGGCGACGTGGTGCCGGTCGTGAACATTCCGGGTATCAAGCCGGGCGGATCTGCTGCTCGACGCTGCCACCCTGGCGGCCATCTACCCAGTGGCCGGTGGACATCGGCGCCAAGGGCGGTGTCAGACCACGCAGACCATCGGCGCGATCACTATGCCGGGTACGCGTACCTCAGGCAGACCAACATGATATACGCGAAGCGATTGAATCGCGACGGAGCATACGTGGTCCCGGGAGCCCAGGCGTTCCAGGCGGCCGCGGCCGATTCGGCCGCGTGGTGATGACCCTGCTCGGCGTGATCATCGGCGCGCCGATCGGCATTCTGGCGGCGACCCATCTGTCGAAGTCCGGGCGCACGGCTCGGCGGCGCTTGGCGTGGCTGATCGCCAGCCTGTTCGGGGCGCGCGAGAACCGGGTGGAGTAGAGAAGCGAATGGCGCGTGCCGACGGGTCACGGACCCGGCCGGAGCCAGCGTTGTTGCGTTAATGATACAAGATGCCGCTTGACCGATCTGGGCCCAGGGATGAAAATGTTTTTTAAATCTAACAATTGGTACGGATTCGGCCTCAATCGATCCATCTCAAGGAGCTACAGCGGTGAAAAGAACGAATGCGCCCTCCGTTAGGGGGAAATCGGGAGCGCTCGGCAATCGCGGCATCGCCCTGCTTGGGGGTGCGTTATTGCTGGGCACGGCAAGCGTCGTCACGGGTGTTGCCCAGGCACAGAGCGCTCCGGCGCCCTCATCTGCGAGCAGCGACGACACCCTGACCTGGAAAGGCATCACGGTGTACGGCATCGTGGACATCGGCCTGCAGTACCTGAACCACGGTGCGCCGATCAGCGATTACTTTCCGCCGGGCACCAATGACCTGGTGCAGAAGGCCGACTACAAGTCCATCACCGCCGCGACGCCCAGCAACTTGAGCCAGTCGCGCGTCGGCATGTCGGGCAACGAGCCGCTCGGGTTCGGGGATTGGTCGGGTATATTCCGGGTCGAGACGTATTTCAATCCGCAGTCGGGCCAGATCTCGGACGGCTTGAGGTCGGTCGCGTACAACAACGGCCGCCCGCTGAACCAGCAATACAGCGGTGTCGACACCAGCGTGGACGGGCAGCTGTTCCAGCAGTCCTACGCCGGAATCAGTTCGCGCACCTACGGCACCCTCACGTTCGGCCGCCAGAACACGGTGCTGGCCGACGGTATCGCCAAGTACGATCCGCTGAACGCCTCGAACGCCTTCTCGGTGATCGGTTTCTCGGGTGTCGCCGCGGGTGGCGGTAACACGGAGGATCGCCGGCTGGATCAATCGTTGAAGTACATGTTGCAGTACGACGGCTTGCACGCCGGTGCCCAGTACAAGTTCAGCGGCAGCAACGGAGGTGCCCAAACCGCATGGGAACTGCAATTCGGTGGTGAGTACGGCGGCCTCTCGGTCGATGCGTACTACGTTGGCGTCAGGAGCGCCATCGGCATCGCGCCGCTGACCTTGGCCCAGACCCAGGCATTGCCGACCCTGGGCTACTCGCCGAGCAATTCCCTGCTGGGAATCATCTCGGACACGACTACCTTCAGTCTCATGGGATCCTATGACTTCGGCAAGACGAAGATATTCGCCGCTTATGAGCACATCCGGTACGCCGATCCGAGCCAGCCGCTGCCGGCCGGCCAGATCGATGAAGGCGGCTATGTGCTCGCGTTCGTCAACAATTCGCTGTACGCGAACGCGAAGGACCTGCAGATCTACTGGACCGGCGTGAAGTACACGGTCGGCTCGAAGCTCGACCTGTACGGCGCGTTCTACGGCTATACCCAGAACAGCTTTGCCACCGGCGCGCAGGCCGGCTGTTCCACCAACATATCGGGGCTCTGCAGCGGCAACCTCCGCGCCTATACGGCGGTGGCCGACTACCGCCTCTCCAAGCGCTTTGACCTGTATGGCGGCGCCATGTGGAGCGGTGTGTATGGCGGTCTGGACAACGGCTTCATCCACAACTACGCGATCGATCCGACGATCGGCGTGCGCTTCAAGTTCTAAGGTACCGATCGGCTACCGCGGACTCATGGGCCGGCAGGCCCATGAGTCCGCGGGCTACTCGCGCCAGCGCACCTCGAGCAGCTGGCCGCGCGCGAGCGTCGCGCCGGCGCCCTCGACCACGATGGCATTCTGACCGAAGCACATCCCGCGCAGGGCCGCATCGTAGCGGTAGCCCCGCAGGCTGCGCAGCGGCTCCTCACCCTCGATCTCTCCAGTGGCCTGATTGGTCGTCGTCACCTTGCAGCGCGTGCAGGGCTTGACGAGCTTGAGCCGCACGCCGTCCGCGCGGAGCTCATCGATGCGGTCCTCGTCGTAGGCCTGCAGACCCTCGAGCACGAGGTTGGCGCGGAAGCGGTCGAGCGGCAGCGGCTCGTCGAGCCGGCGGTTGAGATCGGCCAGTGACTCGAGGCTGAGAGCCAGGATCGGAAAGGCGTCCGAAAAGCGGTTTTCGGCCTCGAACGCGCCGGTCCAGGTGCGCGAGCTCAGGCGTCGCCACGCCGGATCGAAGCGCACCAGACGGCAATCGCGATCCAGGAAATCCCGCAGCCAGCCGGCCGCGATTTCCCCCTCGTCGAATGCCTCGCAGTGGTCGTGCCAGAGACTCACGGCGCGCCGCGGGCCCTGGTGCGCGAGCGGGACGGCGATGTCCGGGACTGCCGGGGCCCGCAGCACGAGCTCGGCCGCGGACAACCACGGCCGGATCAGGGCCAGCCGCGGCAGCTCGCGCTGCGTGATGCATCGGCCGGCGCCCGTAACCACCATCCAGCGCCGATCGTCGGTGAAGCCCGCGCCCGAGAGCAGCGCGCGCTCGAGCTCGATGGCGCGCGCCGACTTCAGCGGGTAGTAGTACAGCGCGGCGATGCGGGCCGCACCGCTCACAGGCGCTGCAGCCGCTCGAGATACAGCGCTTCGTCACCGGCGCTGCCGCTGCGCTGCGCCTCCCAGAGCAGGGTTGCCAGCACCTCGATCATCCGGTGCTCGGCCGCGTGTGGGTCGCCCAGCCTGCCGAGCAGGCGCCGGTGGATCATCGCGATGCCCCGCGGCCGGTCGGTATCGAGCTGCTCGCGCAGTGCCAGGTGCAGGCTCATGTGCAGGAACGGATTGCCCGCGCCGTCGGCTGGCGAATAATCGTGCACCAGGCTCGCGTCGCCCTGCAGCAGCGGCTGGTATTCGGGATGGGCGGCGATGACGGCCGCGATCTGCGCTTCCAGCGGCTGCATCGGCAGGCCGGCGCGCCGCTTGCGCCAGGCCTCGCGATAGGCGGCGCGCAACTGCTCGCGGCTCTGCTCGGCAAATACGGTCACGGCGGCGTCTTGTCCTCGTATTCGCACCAGCGCGCTATGGGGCAGCGGGGGCAATCGGGAGCGCGGGCCTTGCAGACGTAGCGCCCGTGCAGGATCAGCCAGTGATGCGCGTGCGGGAGGAATTCTCGCGGAATGGCGCGCAGCAGTCCATGCTCCACCGCGTGCGGCGTGGTCCCGTGCGCCAGCCCGGTGCGGTTCGCCACCCGGAACACATGCGTGTCGACCGCCAGGGTCGGCTCGCCGAAGGCGACGTTGAGCACGACATTGGCCGTCTTGCGCCCCACGCCCGGCAACGCTTCGAGCGCGGCGCGCTCACGCGGCACCTCACCGCCGTAGCGCTCGAGCAGCACCTTGCAGGTGGCCAGGATATTGCGCGCCTTGGCGTTGTGCAGGCCGATGGTGCGAATGCAGCGCTGCAGCCGCGGCAGGCCCAGTTCGAGCATCGCCCGCGGCGTGGGGGCGATACGGAACAACTCTCGGGTGACCAGATTGACGCTCTTGTCGGTGGCTTGCGCCGACAGGATCACCGCCACCAGCAGCTCGAACGCAGAGCCGTAGAGCAGCTCCGGCTTGGGGTCGGGATTGGCGGCGCGCAAATGCTCGAAGATCCGGCGGCAACGCGCCGGGCTCATCGCGAGCGCATCGGTGCGGACTGCGGCGCGACGCGCTTGCGCTCGGACAGCAGTGCAGCGCGCTCGCGCGCACGCCGCTCGGCGCGCGCCTGGTGCGCCTCATGGCGCAGACGGTTCTGCTGCGCGCTGGGCGCGGCCTCGCCGGCGCGGCGCGCTCGCATCGAGATGCAATCCACTGGACAGCTCGCGAGGCACAGCTCACAGCCGGTGCAGCCGCGCTCGAACACGGTGTGCAGGCGGCGCGGGGCGCCGACGATGGCATCGACCGGACAGGCCGGCAGACAACGCGCGCAACCGATGCAGGCATTCTCGTCGATCCACGCCACCCCGGGGTCGGCGTCGCTGCCGCAGGCCGGATCGAGGGCCGGCCGCTCGCGTCCGAGCAGGGTCGCCAGGGCGTCGATACCCGCGGCGCCGCCCGGCGGGCAACGATTGTGGGCCGCCTCGCCGCCCGCCAGGGCGATGGCGTAGGGACGGCAGCCCTCGTAGCCGCAGCGCCGGCACTGCGTCTGCGGCGGCAGGGCGTCGATGCGCTCGGCCAGCGGCGCGCGCGCGGCGTCGTCGGTGTCCGCGCGCGCTGCGTCCGGCGCGCAGTCCGTCGCCATCCGCGATTCAGTCGCTCCTGGCTGCAAGAATTCCCTGCCTGGTCAATACGGGTAGCAGAACGCCGTTGATCTCGTGGGTCACGCTGCCGGTCGAGGTCGGATCAACGCTGCGCGTGATGCCGGTGCAGAGCAGTCTGCCACCGGAATCATCGACCGCAAAGACGTCGGTCTGGTAGGCGAAGCGGTAGTCGGTCTCGACGCAGCCGGGTCCGTAGACCGTATCCCAGTAGGCGCAATAGCGCCATCCCCAACCGAAACCGGCGCCCGCACGCCCTGCCGCGTCAGCGCGGCGACCGCGAACGGCATCGCGCCGCAGCCGGTCCAATCGGCAGGCGCGGAGCGGGCCGGAGCGGAAGCATGCATGGCGGACGTCTCCTGATGGCAGAATGCAGGGCCCATTCTCGCCATGGATCGTCTGACGAACCCCAATGTTCCGCAATCTCACGCCCGTCGTGCGGGCGCTCATCGCCGCCAATGTAATCATCTATGTCCTGCAAACGTTGACTGGCCTCGGCGATCTGCTGCTGTGGAATTTCGCCCTCTGGCCCCTGGGCGGGGATGCGCGCCTCGGTGCCGCACCGTTCGAGCCCTGGCAACTCGTCACCTACGCGTTCCTGCACGACCCTACCAGCGTGCTGCACATCGCCAGCAACATGCTGGCGCTGTACATGTTGGGGCCGGACGTGGAACAGCTCCTCGGCGCGCGCCGCTTCTCGTTCTATTACTTCGCCTGCGTGCTCGGCGCGGGGCTGACGCAGATGCTGGTCACGTACTGGCTGCAGCCGGGACCCTATCCGACCCTGGGAGCCTCCGGCGGTATTTTCGGCATCCTGCTGCTCTTCGGCATGGCGTTCCCGCACCGCCGGCTGCTGCTGCTGTTTCCGCCGATTCCGATGCCGGCCTGGTTGTTCGTGACCCTGTACGGGATCCTGGAGCTCATCCTCGGCGTGTCCGGCCGCAACCTGGGGGTGGCGCATTTCGCCCATCTGGGCGGCCTGGCAACGGGCTACGCGCTGATCCGCTATTGGCGCGGCCGCGGCGCCTCGCGCCGCTAGGCACCCGAGCGGGCGGAAGCGGGTGCCCGCGGGCGCCCACGGCGGGGCGCCTTCAGCTGACCTTCATGCCGGGCCGTACACCGGCGTCGGCCGACAGCAGGAAGATGCCGTCGCCGTCAGCTGCGCCGCTCGCGCTCAGCACCATGCCCTGCGAGACGCCGAAGCGCATCTTGCGGGGGGCCAGATTGGCGATCATGACCACCAGGCGTCCGGTGAGCTGCTCGGGCCGGTAGGCGGCGCGGATGCCGGACAACACCGTGCGCTGCTCGGTGCCCAGATCGAGCGTCAGGCGCAGCAGCTTGTCGGAGCCTTCCACCAGCTCGGCGTTGGCCACGCGGGCGATGCGCAGGTCGAGCTTGGAGAAGTCGTCGATGCCGACGGTGGCATCCGGCGCCGCCGCCACTGCCGCTGCCGCTGCGGCAGGCTCGATCAGCGATGCCACGGCCTTGGGGTCCAGGCGCGTCGCCAGGGGCTTGTAGGGCGCGATGGGGGCATCGAGCAGGGGTGTCGCGACCGCATCCCAGGCGCGGAAGTCGGTACCGAGGAAAGCCGCCGCGGCCTGCGACATCTGCGGTAGCACCGGCGCCAGGTAGCTCATCAGCACCCGGAACAGGTTCAGACCCTCGGTGGCGATCGCGCGCACGTCGCCGGCGCGGCCGGGGTCCTTGGCGAGCGCCCAGGGCTTGTGCTGATCGACGTAGCGGTTGGCGCGGTCGGCCAGCTCCATGATCTCGCGGATCGCGCTCGAGTATTCGCGCGTCTCGAAGAGTTGCGCAATGCGCTCGCGCTGCGAGGCGAACTGCTGGTACAGCGCCGGATCGGGCAATGCGGCGGCCAGCCGGCCGCCGCCGCGCTCGATGAACGGCGCGCAGCGGCTGGCGATATTGACCAGCTTGCCGACCAGGTCCGAATTGGCGCGCGCCACGAAGTCATCCAGGCTGAAGTCGATGTCCTCGATGCCGCTGCCGAGCTTGGCCGCAAAGTAATAGCGCAGCGGCTCGGGCGGCAGGCGCTCGAGGTAGCGCTGAGCGGTGATGAAGGTGCCGCGCGACTTCGACATCTTCGCGCCGTTGATCGTCAGAAAGCCATGCGCATAGACCGCCGTGGGCCGACGCAGCCCGGCCCCATGCAGCACGGCCGGCCAGAACAGCGTATGGAAGTAGCTGATGTCCTTGCCGATGAAATGGTACAGCTCGGTGGCGTGCTCCGACTTCCAGTAGTCGTCGAACGAGGCGCCGTGGGCCGCGCGCCAGGCCTCGAAGCTGCCGATGTAGCCGATCGGCGCATCGAACCAGACGTAGAAGTACTTGCCCGGCGCGTCCGGCACCTCGATGCCAAAGTACGGCGCGTCGCGCGAGATGTCCCAGTCCTGCAGCCCGGCGTCGAACCATTCGGCGAGCTTGGCACCGACGGCACCCTGCAGGCTGCCGCCCGCGACGTAGGCGCGCAGCATCGGCTCGAACGCGCCGAGGCGGAAGAACAGGTGGTCGGAATCGCGCCAGACCGGCGTGCTGTTGCTGACCGTGGAGAGCGGATCGATCAGATCCGCCGGCGTGTAGGTCGAGCCGCAGACCTCGCAGCTATCGCCATACTGGTCGGGGGCTTTGCAGCGCGGGCAGGTGCCGCGCAGGTAACGGTCGGGCAGGAACATGCCGGCCTGCTCGTCATAGGCCTGGCGCACGGCGCGGCGCACGATGTAGCCGGCGTCGCGCAGCCTCTCATACAGTTCGACGGTGAAGCGGCGGCTCTGCGCCGAATGGGTCGAGTGGAACTGGTCGAAGCCGATCAGGAAGCCGGCATAGTCGCGCCGATGCTCTTCGGCGGTGCGTGCGATCAGCGTCTCGGGCGCGATGCCCTCCTGCTGTGCGCGGATCATGATCGGAGTGCCGTGCGCATCCTCGGCGCAGCAATACAGGCAGTCATTGCCGCGCATCTTCTGCAGGCGCACCCAGATGTCGGTCTGCACGGCCTCGATGATGTGGCCGAAATGCAGCGGGCCGTTGGCGTAGGGCAGGGCGCTGGTGACGAGGATCTTGCGCGGCATGTGGGGCGTTTCGCTGTGGCAAAGACGCGATTATCGCACGCGCCGCCGCAGCGCGCGGCTGGAGCGCGCGGATCGAGCGCCGCGCCGCGCTCAGGCCTGGCCCTTGACCTCTTCGAACCTGGCCTTGTTGATGCCTTTCCTGTAGGCCTCGGCGCCGCTGACGGTGCCCGCGTTCAGCAGCTCGGAAATGGCGCTGTCCATGGTCTTCATGCCGAACTGCGCGCCGGTCTGCATCGTGTTCTCGAGCTGATCGAGCTTGCCCTGGCGGATCAGATTGGCGGCCGCCGGCGTATTGATCAGGATCTCGAGCGCGGCCACGCGCCCGCTGCCGTCGGCCTTCCGGAGCAGCTGCTGCGAGATCACGCCGCGCAGCGAGGTGGACAGCATGGTGCGCACGTGCGATTGCTTGTCGGCCGGAAAGGCGTTCACCATGCGGTCGACCGTCTGTCCGGCGCCGTTGGTGTGCAGCGTGCCCATGACCAGAATGCCCATCTCGGCGGCGGTTACCGCGATGCTCATGGTCTCCAGGTCGCGCAGCTCGCCGACCAGGATCACGTCCGGATCCTCGCGCAGGGCCGAATGCAGCGCGGCCGCGAAGCTCGGCGCGTGCACGCCGATCTCGCGCTGGCTGATCAGGCAGTTGCGGCGTTCGTGCACGAACTCGATCGGATCCTCGACCGTGAGGATGTGGCCCTTGATGCGCTTGTTGATGTCATCGATCATCGCCGCCAGCGAGGTTGACTTGCCGGAGCCGGTCTTGCCCGTGACCAGGATCAGGCCGCTCACGGCGTGACAGAGCTGTCGCACCGCCTGCGGCATGTCGAGCTGATCGAGGGTCAGCGCGTTGGTCGGAATCGCCCGAAACACCGCGCCGATGCCGTTGAGCTGGCGCATGACGTTGACGCGAAAGCGGCCCTTGCCCTCCAGCGTGTAGGCGAAATCCGCCCCGTCCCTGCTCTCGAAGCGTTCGGTCGCCTTGCGCGGCATGATTTCGTACACCGAGCCCTTGACGAACTCGGCGCTCAGGACTTCCGAGCGCAGCGGGGAGATCTCGCCGTGCAGGCGGATGCGCGGCGGATCGCCGGCGATGAAATGCAGATCCGAGCCGCGCCGCTTGAGGATCTCTTCCAGGAATGGATCGATCTGCGCCATCGTGGTCTCAAGGTCTCCGCAGCGCGCCGTCAGCCGCTCGCCTGCTGCGGGCCGCCGGTCTCCATGCGCGGCAGCACGCTGGTGTCGGTCACGAACTTCTGGAACAGGCGCTTGTCGGTGGCGTAGATGTAGGCATCGTCGGGATCGATTTCGCGCGCATTGATCGCCTGCAGCAGCGCCTGGTCGAACATCTGCATGCCGAATTCGCGTCCCATCTGCAGCTGGCTCGGAATCTGGTGGGTCTGGTCGGTCGTGATCAGCTTGGCGATGGCCTTGGTCATGACCATCACCTCGACCACGGCGCGCCGTCCGTGGCCCTCGACGGTCTTGACCAGGATCTGCGTCACCACCGCCAGCAGGCTTTGTGACAGGAAGCTCTTGGTCTGTTCGCGCTCCTCGGCCGGCAGCGCATCGATCAATCGGTCGATGGTCTTGACGGCGCCGGTGGTGTGCAGCGTGCCGAGCACCAGGTGGCCGGTCTCGGCGGCGGTCATGGCCATGCGGATGGTCTCCGCGTCGCGCAGCTCGCCGACCAGGATGACATCGGGATCCTCGCGCATCGCGGCGCGAACGCCCTCGGCGAAGCTCGGGATGTGCGTGCCAAGCTCGCGCTGGATGACCTGGCTCGATTTGCTGCGGTGGACGAACTCGATCGGATCCTCGAGGCTGATGATGTTGAGCCGGCGCGTCGAGTTCAGCAGGTCGATCATGGCCGCCAGCGTGGTGGATTTGCCGGTGCCGGTCGAACCGGTCACCAGGATCATGCCCTGATGGTAGTCGCACAGCTTGGTCACGATGGGAGGCAGACCGAGCTTGATGAGGCTTGGAATGTCGGACGGGATGGCGCGAAAGGTGGCGCCGACCCCGGTGTCCTTGCGAAACACATTGACGCGAAAGCGCCCGCCCTCGGCCGCCACGTAGGAGAAATCCAGATCATTGCCACGCAGGAAATGCTCCTGCTGGCTCGGGGTCAGGATCTCGCTGACATAGCTCTCCAGCTCCGTGTCGCGCAGGTCGCGGAACTTGATCGGCACCAGATCGCCGTGCAGGCGCAGCATGGGCGGTACACCCACCGCGAGGTGAATGTCGGAGCAGCCCTGCTGGGTGCCGAGTTTCAGGAACGCATCGACGCGTGCCATGGTGCTCCATCCTTGCGGTCCGCGAAGCAGGCAGTCCTCATCATCGGTTAATCTATACCTGGTAACCGATGCCGGATCAATGGCTTGCGATTCGAACTTTGACCTGGCGCACGAAGTTTGGCAATCCGGGGTCAGCGGCACGCCGGGCGCCGGGCGTCGAGCGGCGGTGGGGGCCTACAGGAAGCGCTCGAGCGCGCCGCGCAGCTCCTCCATGGTCTGGAAGCGCTTGGCCTTGTCGACCGACATCGACTTGACCACCACCTCGGCCAGGTTGGCCGACAGCGTCGGATTGATCTCCTGCGGCGCCCGTGCCTTGCCCTGCACGTGCTGATACATCACGGCCATGTGATCGCCGCGCGAATAGGGCGGAACGCCGGTGAGCATCTCGTACATCATGACCCCGAGGGCGTAGATATCGGCCCGCTCATCGACCTTGCGGCCGAGGATCTGTTCGGGCGCCATGTATTTGGGCGAGCCGATGACATAGCCGGTCTTGGTCAGCTGGGTATCGCCTTCGCGCTGCGCGGCGGCGACGCCGAAATCCACGATCTTCAGCAGCGCGTCGTCGTTGATGAGTACGTTCGCGGGCTTGAGGTCGCGGTGCACGATGCCGACCTGATGCGCCACCGTCATTCCAGTGGCGATGTCGATGCCGAACTGCAGCGCGCGCTTGAGCCCCAGCGGCTTCTCATTGACGATCTCGGAACCCAGGGTATGCGACGGGAAGTACTCCATCGAGATGGCGTACAGCCCCTGGATGTAGAGAAAGTCGTAGATGCGGATGACGTTGCGGTGCGTGATCTTGCGCGAATAGCGCAGCTCATGCACGAAGCGCTTCATGATCTCCTCATCCTGCGCCACGTTCGGGTTGAGGAACTTGAGGATCAGCCGCTCCTCGACCACCGTGTCCTCCATCAGCAACACGGTGCCGAAGGCGCCGCGACCGATGCGCTCGATGTACTTGTAGCGTCCCTCGATGACGTCGCCCTGGGCGAGGGTCGATATGTCGAGCTTGGGGCCGGCGGCGTTGGCGGCCTGGCGCACGACCTGGGCGACCTCGCGCTCGGGAATCAGCAGCGTCTGTGCCGGCTCGGGGGCGCGCACCGGCCGCCCGGGATGGGTACTGATCGCCGGCGCGATGGCGGACGCCGGCGTCACCCCGGTCGAGAAGCGCACTTCCAACTCGGTCAGGGCACGCACCGCGGCACGTGCCACCGTCAGGTCGGCGTTGCTGGTCTGGCCCTGCAACTGCACGCGGATCTGTTCCGCACGCGGCTCATCGGCCAGGCGCGCCAGCGCCTGGATGGCCTCGACCCGGATCTCCTTCTCGTCGCGATTGAGCATCGGCGTCAGCAGATCGAGCGATTTCTGATCCCCGAGCCTGCCGATCGCACGCACCACCACCGGCAGCCCGCGCGAGTTCCCCGAGCGCAGCATTTCGTACAGCCGCGGCACCGCGCGCTTGCTGCCGATCTCCGCCAGCGCATCGACCGCGCGCTCGCTGACCCACCAGTCCGCGTCGCGGGTTGCATCGATCAAGTGATTGATCGCGCGCTCGTCCTTGGTTTGATTCAGGATTTCGATCGCCGCGCGCCGGATATCCTCGTCCTTGTCGCGCACCAGCTCGAGCACGGCGTCAATGACCTTGGCGCCGCCGATCTTGCCGAGCGCATCCCCGGCGCGGCTGCGCACCCACCAGTCATCATCCTTGATGGCCTCCAGCAGATACTTGACCGAGCGCGCATCGCCGACCTCGTTGAGGACCTCGACCGCCGCGCGGCGAGCCTGTTCGCTCTCGTCCTTGAGTACCGGCACCAGGTGACGAATCGTCTCGGGATCGCGCGCGCGCTGCAGCACTTCGACCGCGCGGTTCTGCACCTCGAGCTCCGGATCGCGCAGCAGCGCACAGACGCGCGCGACCTCGATGGGCCCGTCCATCTTCGCCAGCGCTGCGAGTGCGGCGCTGCGGATCAGTTTGTTGTTGTCGCCGAGCTGTCCCTGCAGTGCGCGCTGCACCTCGGGCTTGTTGAATCGCGAGAGGATGTTGATGATGTGCAGGCGCGCGATCGGGTCCTTGCCCTGCAGCCGGCTCAGAAGCTCCGGCAGTGCCGCGTCATCCGCCGCCTCGCCGATGATGCGGAACAGCGCCGCCTTCTCGTTGGCCTCCTGCGCGTAGGCGGCGGCGAGCAGCTCGCGGATCGAGAAGCGGCTACGCTGCCCGTTGATGATGTCGATCAGCGCCGACTTGGCGATGCCGGGAGTGGAGAGCGCCTCGAGCAGCAGGTGTGGCGGATAGCCGCGGCTGCTGGTGAGCGCCCAGGCGACGCCGGCGATCACGCGCTGGCTGCCTTGCACCAGCGCCTGCGTGTACTGCGGGAAGGTCTTGGCCGTAACGAGCGTGGCCAGCACGTCCACGAAGGCGACCGTGGCATGCTTGTCGGCGTCCGGAAGCGCCGCGATCACGGTCTCGATGGCACCCGGCCCGACTTCCTTGAGCTTGGCGATGGCCTTCTGCGTTTCCGCTCCCATCAGATCCGAGGACGACTTGATCTGCAGGATCAGCCGGTCGGCACGCAGGTTAGTGAAAAAACTCATTCCGCCGTGTTAATGTTATTCCGCGGGCCGCCCGCAGCAACGCCCTTCGCCCACACGATCCTTCAGATGTCCAGCACGCTCCAAGCCAGCCGGGATTATGCCATGTTTGCCCGGCGCCACAGCCGTTCTTGCCGGCCTCGTTCCGGCCGTCACTAGGGGACCGCGTTCATGGCGATTTCCGAGGCCAGCGTACGCGCGGCCGTTGCCGGGTTTGTCGAGCCTTACCTGCAGCAAACGCTGGGCGAGGCCGATGCCGTGCGCGCCGTGGCGCTCAGCGGCGATCGGGCGCTGGTGAGCATTCAACTCGGTTTCCCCACCCTCGGCTACACGCATTCCCTGCAATCCGCGCTGGAGCGGCATCTGGCTGCCGCCGGGCTCAATCTGGATCTGACGCTCGAGCTCACCAGCCGCATCGTGCCGCATGCGGTCCAGCGCAACCTCAAGCCGCTCCAGGGCGTGAAGAATATCGTGGCGGTGGCCAGTGGCAAGGGCGGGGTTGGCAAGTCCACCGTCGCGGTCAATCTGGCGCTTGCCTGGGCGGCCGGAGGCGCACAAGTCGGCATTCTGGACGCCGACATCTACGGCCCGAGCCAGCCGTTGATGCTCGGCCTGACCGGCCAGCATCCGTCCTCGAGCGACGGCAAGCACCTGCTGCCGCTGCCGGCGCACGGGCTGGCAGCCATGTCGGTCGGCTTCCTGGTCGACCCGAAGCAGGCGGTGGTGTGGCGCGGTCCGATGGTGACGCAGGCCCTCACCCAGCTGCTGACGGATACCGAATGGGGCGAGCTGGACTACCTCGTGGTCGACATGCCGCCCGGCACCGGCGACATCCAGCTGACGCTGGCGCAGCGCGTACCGGTCGCCGGCGCGATCATCGTCACGACGCCGCAGGAGATCTCGCTCGCCGACGCCCGCAAGGGCCTGGCGATGTTCGAGAAGGTCTCGATACCGGTGCTCGGCATCATCGAGAACATGAGCCTGCATGTCTGCTCGAACTGCGGGCACGTGGATCACATCTTCGGCACCGGCGGCGGTGCACGCATGGCCGCGGAATACGGCGTCGCCCTGCTCGGCGAGCTGCCGCTCGATGCGCGCATCCGAGAGGAAGCCGACGGCGGGCGCCCGACCGTGGTCGCCGAGCCGCAGAGCCCGCGTGCCCAGGCCTATATCGAGGCCGGTCGGCGCGCGGCGGCGGCGCTGGCGCGGCGCGCGCGCGATCGCAGCGCGCTATTCCCGAAGATCGTGGTGGAAGACAGCTGAGGGCCCGCCGGCGAGCGGCGCGAAGACGGCCTCGAAGGCGACGACTGTGAGCATCAAATCCGACAACTGGATCCGCCGCATGGCGCAGCAGCACGGCCTGATCGAGCCGTTCGAAGCCGGCCAGGTGCGCGAGAGCGAGCGCGGGCGCGTCATTTCCTACGGCACCTCGAGCTACGGCTACGACGTGCGCTGCGCGCGCGAGTTCAAGATATTCACCAACATCAACTCCACCATCGTCGATCCCAAGCAATTCGACGAGAAGAGTTTCGTCGACATCAGCGCCGACGTCTGCATCATCCCGCCGAATTCATTTGCACTGGCGCGCACGGTGGAATACTTCCGCATACCGCGCAACGTGCTCACGGTGTGCCTCGGGAAATGCGTTACCGGCGATACGCGCGTGGTCGATGCCGACAGCGGCGCCTATGTGCCGATCACCGAGATGCGGTGGGGCAGGACGACCCTGGCGCTGGATCATGGGCGGCTCCGGCGCGCCAAGGTCGCGGCCTTCATGCCGCAGGGCAAGCGTGCGGTGTTCGAGCTTCGCACCCGGGCCGGATTGCGCATCCGCGCGACCGCGAGCCATCCGTTCCTGAAGCTCGATCGATGGGCGCCGTTGAGCGAGCTCAAGCCGGGCGATCGGATCGCCGTGGCGCGCTACATACCGGTCTTCGGCAAGACACCGATTCCCGATTGGCAGGCGACGCTGCTCGGATTGATGATTTCGGCACAGCAGCGCGATCCGCCCGGCCGCGGACCGGCATGCGCGGCGGCGGACCCCACGCTGCTTGGTCTGCGGCAGCGCTGCGTCGCCGCCTCAGGCGGCCGGCTGCAGGGCGGCCGCCTGAGGCTCGGTGCCGGTGATAGGGGCATCCCGCGGGCGATCTTCGAGGCCCCCGAGCACGCCGTGCGCCTGTTCCTGCAAGCCCTGTTCAGCGGCGGCGGGGTCGTGTGCGGCTCCGCTGGCGGGGTATGGCTCGAGTCCCGCTCGGGCTCGCGCCGCCTGGCCGAGGACCTGCATCACCTGCTGCTGCGGTTCGGCATATTTGCGTCGATTCGGGAGCAGCGCGCGGCCGGCGGCTGCATGGCGTGCTGGATCCAGATCACGGACGAGGACCAGATCCGGCGGTTCGCGGACCGGGTCGGCTGCGTGCCGGGCTCGATGATGCAGCAACGACTGCAGACGCAGGTGCTGCCGCTGATTCGAGCACAATCGCGGCGCCGCAGCAGCCTCGACGTGCTGTCCGAGGAGGATCGGACCATCGTTGCCGCGGCCGGCCGCGTCGGCGGTGTGACTTCGATGGCGCTCGACAGGCGTGCGCGCCCGGATCGGTCCGCGGCCCGAGCGGCGGATTGGTACGCCACCGCGCCGATCGACGGCCCCGTCTGGGACGCGGTCGAGCGCGTCGAACCGGCCGGAGAGGACGAGGTGTTCGACATCTCGGTGCCGGCCGTGCACAATTTCGTCGCCAACGATCTGATCGCGCACAATTCGACCTACGCGCGATGCGGAATCATCGTCAACGTGACGCCCTTGGAGCCCGAGTGGGAAGGCCACGTGACGCTCGAATTCTCCAATACGACGCCGTTGCCCGCGAAGATCTATGCGAATGAAGGCGTGGCGCAGATGCTGTTCTTCGAGTCGGACGAGGTCTGCTCCACCTCGTATGCCGATCGCGGCGGCAAGTACCAGGGCCAGAAGGGCGTGACGCTGCCGAAGGCGTAGAGCGCCGTCAGTGCTGCACCAGGCTGCGGATCTGCATCGTCCATTCGACGCTGTCGATGCGCTTCTGCTCGACTCTCATCGGCAGGTAGCCCTTGGACGGCGCACACCAGAAGCGCGTCACGCGCGGTGAGCCCGGGTGCCGGCTGCTGTAGATGATGGTATCGATGCGGCCCAGCGGCGTGTCGATGCTCTCCCGCCCTTCGCGCCGGTAGAGATACTCGCGCACCGAGTTTTTGTTGATCATCGACAGATTCTCGGGCGTCTGCCCGCGCAGCAACTGCACGATCATCGCAATCTGCACCGACAGATCGTCCTGGATGCCGTTCACGAGCGGCAGGTCGACCTTCGCCCCCTCGTAGACCCCCGAGGCGTGCCGCGTCTGCCAGTCGAACGTGACGTCGGCATCGTGCTCGACGCTGCCGGCGTCGGCGTGAAAGCTCAGCGGCTGCACGCCCTCTTCGGTGATGCGCAGCACGCTCTGCAATCTGGGCGGTTTCATCGGGTAGAGATGGCCGAGGCCCCGCGGTTCGCTCGTCGAGCTGTACACCCAGACGTCTGCGTCGCGGTGCTCGAGCCTGAGCGTGGAGACGGCGACGGTGGCGCCATGCCAGATCCAGTCGTAGGAGGCCTCGAACGGCCTGATCTCGGCGGCCGCGGCGCGCGCGGCCGGCAGCGCGGCGATGCCGAGCATCGACAGCGCCAGCAGGCCGCCGCTAGCGATGAATCGGCGCCGGCACATGGTGCGCAGCCGCTGCCGTTTCGCCATTGGTCAGGGGCGCGGTCAGCGGCCGGCCGTCGAGCAGGATCCTGTCGCCGGCGAGCCGCAGCCGGCCGGCGGCCATGAGCCCGATGACCTTCGGATAGATCCGGTGCTCGGCCGCCAGCACGCGTGCCGCCAGGGTCTGCTCGCTGTCGCCGTCCAGCACCGGCACGCGCGCCTGGCAGATCACCGGGCCGCCGTCGAGTTGCGCGGTCACGAAGTGCACACTCGCGCCATGCTCGGTCTCGCGTGCCTCGAGCACCCGGCGGTGCGTGTGCAGGCCCTTGTGTCTGGGCAGCAGCGACGGGTGGATATTGAGCAGCCGCCCGGCATAGCGCTGCACGAACGACGCCGACAGGATGCGCATGAATCCCGCCAGTACGATCAACTCGGCGCCGCAGCCGTCGATCGCCGCGGCGAGCGCGGCTTCGTAGCGTTCACGATCCTGATGCTGCTGCGCCGGGATGACGGTGGTGGCGAGTTGCAGCCGCTCGGCGAGCGCAAGGCCGCCGGCCGCGGCGGCATCGGCGATCACGAGCACCACTTGCGCGTCGATGGCCCCGGCGGCGCAGGCACGCGCGATCGCCGCCATGTTGCTGCCCCGGCCCGATATCAGCACCGCGAGCCGCAATGCGCCGCGCGCGCTCATGCCTCGACCACCACGGTGCGCTCGCCGCGTACGACCTCGCCGATCAGCATGGCCTGCTCGCCGGCCTGGCCGAGCCGGCGCAGCGCCTCGTCGGCATGCTCCTGACCGACGATCACCACCATGCCGATGCCGCAATTGAAGGTGCGATGCATTTCCTGCTCGCAGATCGAGCCGGTGCTCGCCAGCCAATCGAACAGCGGTTGCCGCGGCCAGCGCCGGCGCTGCAGCACGACCGCAAGCTCGTCGCTGAGCACGCGCGGGATGTTGTCGGTGAGGCCGCCGCCGGTGATATGCGCCAGAGCGTGGACCGGCAACGCCGCCATCAGCGCCAGCAGCGACTTCACGTAGATGCGCGTCGGGGTCAGCAGCTGATCGAACAGCGGCCGGCCCGCGAGCTGGGTCTGCGCGCTGGCGCCGGAGAGCCGGACCAGCTGGCGAATCAGCGAGTAGCCGTTGGAGTGCGCCCCGGAGGAGGCGAGGCCGATTACCGCATCGCCGGCGCGCACGCGGCTGCCGTCGATGATCGATTCCTTTTCGACCACGCCGACGCAGAAGCCGGCCAGATCGTAGTCCTCGCCCTGATACATGCCGGGCATCTCGGCAGTCTCGCCGCCGACCAGGGCCGCGCCCGCCTGGGCGCAACCCTCGACGATGCCCTGGATCACGGTCGCCGCAACCTCGACGTTGAGATGCCCGGTGGCGTAATAGTCGAGGAAGAACAGCGGCTCCGCACCCTGAACCACGACATCATTGGCGCACATCGCGACCAGATCGATGCCGATCGTGTCATGGCGGCCGGTCTCGATCGCCAGCCGCAGCTTGGTGCCGACGCCGTCGGTGCCGGAGACCAGCACCGGCCGCCGGTAGCGATCGACCGGCAGCTCGACCAGGGCACCGAAGCCGCCGATGCCCGCCAGCACTTCAGGCCGGCTGGTGCGCCGGACCATCGGCTTGATGCGCTCGACCAGGGCATCGCCGGCGTCGATATCGACGCCGGCATCACGGTAGGTATAGCTGCGCGGCTCGCTCATGACGGGATACTGGGCCTGTGACGGCCGCATGCGCAGCGGCCATCCGAGCACGTTATAGTAGCGGACGGAGTCTTGGAAGCATGCACCGCCGTTGCGAGTCCTTTTCGATCCGAGCACTGCTGCTGCCGATCCTGGCCGGTGCCGCGCTGAGCGCGCAGGCGGCGACGGTGCCCGGCCTGTACGCGGCGGTGGTGCCGGATTCGGACCCGCAGCAGGCGGCTCAATCGGCGATGGCCGCGGTGCTGGTGCGGCTCACCGGTTCGCGCGATGCAGCCAGCGATCCGGCGCTGGCGGGCCTGCTGAGCGATGCGCGGCGTTATGTGCAGGTCGAGCGCAGCACCACCGCGGGCTCGACCCAGGTGCTGTTCGACGGCACCGCGCTGCGCGCCGCGATCAGCGCCGCGGGCGGCAGCCTCTGGGGCCCGGATCGGCCGCTGGTCTGGGTGGTGCTGCCGCAGCAGGATCCGGCGGAGGTCGAGACGCTGCGAGCGCGCTTGCAGAGCGCGGCGCAGGCGCGCGGACTTCCCATTACGATCACGGCCGGCGCAACGGCCGACGACACCGCCGGTCCTGAAGCGCTGCTGGCAGCCGCGCGCCGCGCCGGCGCCGGTGCTGCCTTGCTGGCGCAGGCGCCGAGCGATGATCCCGGCGCGCTGCAGTGGACGCTGGTCGCAGCGACGGCTGATGGACGCTGGAGCGGCGGCCCGGAGTCGGCCGTCGACGGCGCCACCGACGCCCTGGTGCACGCGGCCCGCGTGCTCGATAGTGCGCCGGTGGCGGAGTTGGACTGCCATATCACGGGCGTGGCCGATCTGCCGAGTTTCGCCAACGTCTTGAGCGCCGTGGGCGGCGTGCCCGGTGTCACCGCGGTCGCGGTGCGCGAGATCGATGCCGATAACCTCACCCTGCGTCTGCTGGCGCACGGCAGCCAGGGCGAGCTCGCGCGCGCCCTCGCGAGTGAGCGCCTGCGCGCCGCCGGCACGGGCAGCGCCGGCGAGCTCGAGTATCGATATCAAGCCGGTCAGTGAGCTGCCCGCTTGCGTCATCTGCCGAACATGATCTGCCTGCTGCGCATTGCGCTGGTGTGGCCGATCGTGGTGTCGATCGCACATGGCGAGTATCCGCGCACGCTGCTGCTGTTCTTCACGGCTGCGGCCAGCGACGGCCTCGACGGCTTGCTGGCGAAACGCTTTCGCTGGACTTCGCCGCTCGGCAAGCTGCTCGATCCGCTGGCCGACAAACTGCTGCTGGTGGCGGTATTTCTGGTCGCGACCTGGTACGGACTGGTGCCGCGCTGGCTGACGATCGCGGCCGTGGCCCGCGACGTGCTGTTCGGGCTCGGCGCGCTGGCCTACCAGATCGGCTGGGGGCCGCTGAACGGGCGGCCGATGATCAGCAGCAAGATCAACACGCTGCTGCAGGTGCTGTACCTGCTGGCGATCGTGGCGCACGCCGGATTCGGCCTGCCGCCGCCCGGCATGCTGCAGGCCCTGGCGCTGCTGACGCTCCTGACCGTGCTGATCAGCGGCTACGCCTACGTGCGCGAGTTCACGCAGCGCGCGCTGCGGGTTGCGCACGCATGAGGCGCGCCGGCGCGTACGCTGCGGCCGCGGTGCCATGAAGCAGCTGCCGCTGGCAATCGGACTGCGCGAGCGCGCGGTCTTCGACAGCTTCGTTGCCGGACCGAATCTCGGGGCGGTGGAGCAGTTGCGGCTGCTGGTGCGCGCACCGCGCGGCGGCATGTGCTGGCTGTCGGGTCCGCCGGGTTCGGGCAAGAGTCATCTGCTGCAGGCCAGCTGCGCGCTGGCGCGCAGCTCGGGGCTCGAGGCGGCCTACCTGCCGTTGTCCGAGCTCGTGAACCTCGGGCCGGAGACGCTGGAGGGCTGGCAGCACGCGAGCCTGATCGCGCTCGATGACGTGGGGCTGATAGCCGGGCAGGCGGACTGGGAGCGCGCCCTGTTTCGCCTGCAGCGGGAGATCGAGGAGCGCGGCGCGGCGCTGATCGGCGCTGCGGTCGAGCCGCCGCGGCGGCTGCCATTCTCGCTGCCGGACCTGGCGTCGCGCTTCGCCGCCGCGGCGCTGCTGCCGCTGCGGGCGCTCGGTGATTCCGAACAGCGCGAAGCATTGCGGCTGCGCGCGCACGCGCGCGGACTCACGCTGCCCGATGACACGGCGCAGTATCTGCAGCGGCGCTTTCGCCGCGATCTGACGACGCTGTACGAGTTGTTGGATACGATCGACAATGCGGCGCTGCAGGCACAGCGCCGCCTGACCGTGCCGTTCATCCGCCAGGTGCTGCTGGCGCGCCGCCCTGGCGACGAACGATGACCGCCAGCTGCGCCACGCGTCGGCCCAGCGCCTGCGCCAGGGCGCGCTCCTCGTCGGTCAGGTCCTGCCCCCCGGCGCCCGCCACATGCGAGGCGCCGTACGGCGTGCCGCCGCTGCGCGTGGTGCTCAGCGCGCGCTCGCTGTAGGGCAGGCCCACGAGGTACATGCCGTGGTGCAGCAGCGGCAGCATCATGGACAAGAGCGTGCTCTCCTGTCCGCCGTGCAGGGTCTGCGTGGCGGTGAATACGCCCGCCGGCTTGCCCTCCAGCGCGCCGTCGAGCCACAGGCTCGAGGTGGCGTCGATGAAGTGCTTGAGCGGCGCGGCCATATTGCCGAAGCGCGTCGGACTGCCGAGCAGCAGCCCGTCGGCGCGGCGCAGATCCGCAAGGCTCGCGTAGGGCGGTCCCTGCGGCGGCAGCGGCTGCGGCGGCCCCTCGTTGGCGGCGCTCAGCGCCGGCACGCTGCGCAAGGTCGCGCTCGCGCCGGCGACCGATTCGACGCCGCGGCACGCCTGCCGCGCCAGCTCGGCGGTGCTGCCGTGGCGCGAGTAGTAGACCACCAGTATTTCAGCCACGGGCGCCAGTCTAACCGCTCCGGCCCCTGCCGGGAGCGGCGGGGACGGCGCTCGCGCGCCGCACGGCCGTTGACCTTGCATCCGCGATCGGGAAATCATCGCGCATGAAGACGTCCACGCCGGCACCGGCGCGCCCGATTGCACGCCGCGCGCTGGTCTCCGGCCGCGTACAGGGCGTGTATTATCGCGGCGCCGCCCAGCAGCGGGCGCGAGCAGCCGGCATCGCCGGGCATGCGCGCAATCTGCCCGACGGCCGCGTCGAGGTGCTGGCCTGCGGCGACGAGCACGCGGTGAACGAATTCGTCGATTGGCTGTGGATCGGCCCGACCGCCGCCAAGGTGACCGACGTGGCGGTGGAAGCCGTCGAGCTGGCGGCCGAGGAACTGCCGCGCGACTTCAGGACGGTTTGATCGGACCGCGCCCCAGATCGTCGGCGCCGTTCCAATACGTCGTCCAGCGTACGATCACGCGGTCGGGATAGTCGCGGTGGCCGATGCTGCCGTTGTAGCGCTCCAGCGCGCGCCGCACGTCTTGCCGCTCGCGCTCGAGATAGAAGCGCAGGATGGCGCATCCCATGTGCACGTTGGCGGCGATGCGCGTGAGCTCGTAGCGGCGCATGCCGAGCTGCTCGGGCCAGAACGGCATGACCTGCATGAGCCCGACCGCGCCGGCGTTCGACACCGCCCAGGGGTCGAAGCGACTTTCGACGTCGAGCACCGCCATGACGAGCCCCGGCGGCAGCTGCACGGCCCCGGGCCGGTGCGTCTCGCAGTACACTGTCTGCAGGATCTCCAGCCGCTGGGCGTTGTCGCGGACGTAGCGCCGCAGCTTCGGCTCCATGAGCGTGAACCACACCGCCGAGTCGAATTTGTCGGTGAAGCATTGCGCCTGCCCGATCGCCTGCTGTACCACCAGACGCAACTCCGGCTCCTGCTGCCCGGCCGCGCCCGGGGCGGCGCGCGCCGGCGGCAGCAAGGCCGCCAGCGCGAGCGCGGCAGCCGCCAGGGCGCCGCGCGATGGCCGCGACGGCGCGCCGCACGCCGCCGGGCGGCCGCGCCCGCTAGCGCTGCAGGCGCCCGCGGATGAAATCCAGCGCGGCATGTTGGGCAAAATCCTCGCTGTCCGTCGCGCGGCGGTGGCGGTATTCGAGCGTTCCGGCCGCGAGCCCGCGCTCGCCGATGACGATGCGGTGCGGAATCCCGAGCAGTTCCGCATCGGCGAATTTGACTCCCGGGCGGGCATCCCGATCGTCGTACAGCACCTCGATGCCGGCGAGCGCCAACTGCGCGTACAGCGCGTCGGCGGCGGCGCGCACCACCGGTGATTTCTGCAGATTGAGCGGAACCAGTACCACATGGAACGGCGCGATCGGCTCGGGCCAGATGATGCCACGCTCATCGTGATTCTGTTCGATCGACGCCGCCACGATCCGCGTCACACCGATGCCATAGCAGCCCATGAGCATGGGCTGCAGCCCGCCGGCCTCATCCAGCACCATGGCCTGCATGGCAGCGCTGTATCGGCGCCCGAGCTGAAAGATATGCCCGACCTCGATGCCGCGCACGATGCGCAGCCGGCCGTGGCCCGATGGGCTGGGGTCCCCCTCGACCACGTTGCGCAGATCCGCGGCGGCCGGCTCCGGCAGATCGCGCCCCCAGTTCACGCCGGTGAAGTGGGCGTCCTTCTCGTTCGCGCCGCAGACCAGGTCGGCGAGCGCCAGGGCGGCGTGATCGGCATAGATGCCCAGCCCCGTCAGGCCGACCGGCCCGATGTAACCGGGTTCGCAGCCGGTGGCCGCCTGCACCTCCGCGGCGCTGGCCATTCGCAGCGGGCTGGCGACCCCGGGGAGCTTCTGCGCCTTCAGCGCGTTGAGCTCGTGATCGCCGCGCAACAGCAGCGCCACCGGCGCGCCCTCGCTGCCGGCGACGATCAGGGTCTTCAGGCAGCGCGCGGGCGGTACGCCGAGCGTGCTGCCGAGCTGCTCGATGCTGCGCGCTCCGGGCGTCGAGACGCGCTGCAGCGATGCGCCCGGGGGCGGCCGCGCACCGGCCGGCGGCAGCGCGGCGGCCAGCTCGACGTTGGCGGCAAAATCATCGGCATCCGACACCGCGATGGCGTCCTCGCCGGAGGCGGCCAGCACCTGGAATTCCTCCGAGGCGTTGCCGCCGATGGCGCCGGTGTCGGCCTGCACGGCGCGGAAGTTCAGGCCCATGCGCTGGAACATGCGGGTGTAGGCGAGGCGCATCAGCGCATAGCCTTCGGCCAGGGAGCGTTCGTCGGCGTGGAATGAATAGGCGTCCTTCATGACGAATTCGCGCGCGCGCATGACGCCAAAGCGCGGCCGGATCTCGTCGCGGAACTTGGTCTGGATCTGATAGAAATTCACCGGCAGCTGCCGGTAGCTCTTGATCTCGCGGCGCGCGATGTCGGTGATCACTTCCTCGTGCGTGGGTCCGACCACGAAGTCGCGCTGGTGGCGGTCCTTGATGCGCAGCAGCTCCGGTCCGTATTCCGACCAACGCCCCGATTCCTGCCACAGCTCGGCCGGCTGGATGGCCGGCATCAGCAGCTCGAGCGCGCCGGCCCGATCCATCTCCTCGCGCACGATGGCCTCGACCTTGCGCAGCGTGCGCAGGCCCAGCGGCAGCCAGCTGTAGATCCCGGCCGCGGTGCGCCGGACCAGCCCGGCGCGCAGCATCAGCTGGTGGCTGACGAGCTCGGCCTCGGACGGGATTTCCTTGACGGTATTGATCGGATAGTGCGACAGGCGCATGCAGGGGGCCGGGCGGTGCATGGAAAGCCGCGATGCTATCAGAAGGGTCGGCCTGCAAGGGTCCGCCCGGACGGCCCGGAGGTCGGGATGACCTGGGCGGGACCGGCGCTGCCAGGTTGTGACGCGAGTGCGCTCACCCTATGATGCGTCTCTCATGGATCCCGTCGCCCCGCCCGCCCGAGCGCAGTCGCGCGGCATCTACCTGCTGCCGAATCTGCTGACGACGGGTTGCCTGTTCTCGGGCTTCTACGCCATCGTGGCCGCCATCGACGGCAATTTCGAGCGCGCCGGCGTGGCGGTGTTCATCGCCATGATCTTCGACGGCCTCGACGGTCGCGTCGCGCGTCTGACCAGCACCGAGACCGCCTTCGGCAAGGAGTACGACAGCCTCGCCGACATGGTCGCCTTCGGCCTCGCGCCCGCGATCGTGTCCTATCAATGGGGCGTGGCGCGGATCGCGGAATACGGCAAGGCCTGGTACCGCTTCGGCTGGCTGGCCGCGTTCTTCTACGCCGTGGCCGCGGCGCTGCGGCTGGCGAAATTCAATTCCAGGGTGCAGGACAAGCGCTATTTCGAGGGATTACCGAGTCCGTCGGCGGCGGCCGTGGTGGCGGCTTTTCTGTGGATGTCGAGCGAGTGGCGCAAGCCCGGACTGCCGGGACTGATCCTGGCCTTCCTGATTACCGCGGCCGCCGGCTTCCTGATGGTCAGCCGCTTCTCCTATTCGAGCTTCAAGGGGTTCGATCTCACGCGGCCGGTGCGCTTCATCACGCTGGTGGGCGTTGCGCTCGGATTCATCATCGTGGCGCAAAATCCGCCCCTGGTGCTGCTGGTGATCTTTGGCGGCTACGCCCTGTGGTCGCCGCTGATCTGGGCCTGGCGCCGTTTCCGCCGCTCGAAACGCCTGGAGCGCGGCGTACCGCCCGGCGAAGGGGAGGCATGAGCCGGCGCGAGCAATATCTCGAGGCGCTCGGCATCGAGGCGTGGAAACCGCGTACCGGACGCTTCGGGCCGCTCGCGGACGTGACGTTCGCGGGAACCGCGATGCTCCCGGCGGCGGCGCGGGCCGATGCCGCCGGCGGCGCGCAGGCCGCGATCGCCGCCGAACCCGCCGACGCCGTGTGGGAGGCCCTGCGCGCCGAGGTCGCGGGCTGCACCCGCTGCGAGCTGTGCAGGACGCGTACGCAAACGGTGTTCGGGGTCGGCAATCGCCGCACCGAGCTGCTGGTCGTCGGGGAGGCGCCGGGAGCGGACGAGGACCGCTCGGGCGAGCCGTTCGTCGGCCGGGCCGGCCAGTTGCTCAATTCCATGCTGCAGGCGATGGGCCATCCGCGCCAGACGGTCTACATCACGAACATCGTCAAATGCCGGCCGCCGGGAAACCGCGATCCGAGCGCGGCGGAAGTCGCCAGCTGTCTGCCCTATCTGCAGCGGCAGGTGGATTTGATACGGCCGCGCCTGATCCTCGCGGTCGGTCGAATCGCGGCGCAAAACCTGCTGGCAACCGATACGCCCATCGGGCGCCTGCGTGGTCAGGTGCATCGCTTCGGCGCACGCGCGACGCCCGTGGTCGTGACCTACCCTCCGGCCTATCTGCTACGCAGCCCCGGCGAGAAGCGCAAGGCCTGGATCGATCTGAAATTCACCCGCGCCGAATTGGAGCGGGTGCGCGGCGCCGCCGCGGGGGAGGCGGTCCGGGGCACCGGATGACGGGGACTTGATGATCTGCGGGCCGGGGCGTAATTAGCCTACCCATGGCGGTGGTACGGCAAGAAGCGATCGGGCTGCCCGAGCTCGGTATCCGCGGCATGCAGGAGGCGGACGTTGACGAGGTGCTGCGGATCGAGCGCGCCTCCTATGCGTTCCCCTGGACGGAGGGCATCTTCCGGGATTGCCTGCGGGTCAATTACATCTGCCGGGTGGTCGAAATCGGACCCGCGATCGTCGGCTACGGCATCATGAGCCTGGGCGCCGGGGAGGCCCATCTGCTCAACGTCTGCGTCGGCGACCCCTACCGTTGCCGCGGCATCGGGCGGCGCCTGCTGATGCATCTGCTGCAGCTGGCCGCTGCCGCAGGCGCCAAGGATGCCTACCTCGAGGCGCGCCCCTCCAACATTTCCGCGATCCGCTTGTATCAGTCGCTGGGCTTCAGTCAGATCGGCATGCGCCGTGGCTACTACCAGGCGGCCGACGGCCGTGAAGACGCAATCGTGCTCAAGCGCTACATCGATTAGAATCGCGCGCCCTTCTTCCGCAACCATCAGCCAAATCGCTTGCATGAGTACGCTCGAGCAGGAAATCGCGCGGCGGCGCACCTTTGCCATCATCTCCCACCCGGATGCCGGCAAGACCACGTTGACCGAAAAGCTGCTGCTGTTCGGCGGCGCGATCGCCATGGCGGGCACCGTCAAGGGCCGCAAGGCGGCGCGCCATGCGACCTCCGACTGGATGCGGCTCGAACAACAACGCGGAATCTCGGTCACCAGCTCGGTGATGCAGTTCCCGTATCGCGATTGCATCATCAACCTGCTGGACACGCCGGGGCACGAGGATTTCTCCGAGGACACCTATCGGACGCTGACGGCGGTGGATTCGGCCCTGATGGTCATCGACTGTGCGAAGGGCGTGGAGGAGCGCACCATCAAATTGATGGAAGTCTGCCGGCTGCGCGACACGCCGATCATGACCTTCATCAACAAGCTCGACCGCGACGGCCGCTCGCCGATCGAACTGCTCGACGAGATCGAGCGCGTGCTCGAGATCCAGACCGCGCCGGTCACCTGGCCGATCGGCATGGGGCGCGATCTCAAGGGCATCTATCATCTGCTCGAGGATCGCGTCTACGTCTATGAGGCGGGGGAACGCGGCCGGGTCGGCGGCAATCGCGTCATCGACGGCTTGGTATCCGGGGCGGCACGTGAATTGCTCGGCGAGCAGGCCGAGCGTTTCGCCGATGAGATCGAGCTGGTGCGCGGCGCGAGCGCGCCGTTCGAACCGCAGGCCTATCGCGCCGGGCGCCAGACGCCGGTGTTCTTCGGCTCGGCGATCGGCAACTTCGGCATTGAGGAGCTGCTGCGATCATTCGTCGCGCACGCACCCGCGCCGCTGCCGCGCACCTGCCTCGAGCGCCGCGTGCAAGCGAGCGAACCGAAGCTCACGGGCTTCGTGTTCAAGATCCAGGCCAACATGGATCCCGGGCACCGCGATCGGATCGCCTTCCTGCGGCTGTGCTCGGGCCGCTACGAGCGCGGCATGCGCGTGCGCCACGTGCGCCTGGAAAAGGAATTGAAGATCGCCGACGCGCTGACCTTCATGGCGGCCGACCGTTCGCAGGCCGAACAGGCCTACGCCGGCGATATCATCGGCCTGCACAACCACGGCACGATCAACATCGGCGATAGCTTCAGCGAAGGCGAGACGCTGCACTTCACCGGCATTCCCAATTTCGCCCCCGAGCTGTTCCGGCGTGCGGTGCTCAAGGATCCGCTGCGCATGAAGGCGCTGGCCAAGGGACTCGACCAGCTGTGCGAGGAAGGGGCGACACAGCTGTTCCGGCCGTTGCGCAATAATGACCTGATCCTTGGGGCCGTCGGGCAGCTGCAGTTCGAGGTCGTGGCATTCCGGCTGCAGGACGAATACGCCGTGCAGTGCGTGTTCGAGAACGTCGCCGTGCACACCGCGCGCTGGATCAGCGCCGCCGATGAGCGCAAGCTCGAGCAGTTTCGCGGCAAGGCGCACGATCACCTGGCGCTCGATCACAGCGGCGCGCTGGTCTACCTCGCACCGTCGCGCGTGAATCTGCAGCTCACGCAGGAGCGCTGGCCGGACATCCGCTTCCGTGAGACGCGCGAGCACCTGGCGGCCTGAGGCGCCGGCCGCGCTGGCGGCGTGGGTCGCGCTCGCCCTACCATAGCGGGCGCAGCAGCGCTGTCCGGGAGAACACTTTGAGCTCGAAACGCGCGGCCCAGTGGGCCTGGGCGCTGAGCGCCTGGGCCAATCACGCCTTCGTCACCACGGTCCTGGTCGGCTTCTTCCCGCTGTTCTTCGACAAGTATTGGGCCGTCTCGCTGCCGGGTACCACCTCGACGTTCTTCCTCGGTCTCACCAATTCGGGCACCAGCTTCGCGGTCATGCTGCTGGCGCCGTGGCTCGGGGCGCTGGCGGATCGGCGCGGCACCAAGAAGCGCTGGTTCGGATTCTGCACCGTCCTCGGCGCGCTCGCGACCGCGCTGCTGGCGCTCATCGGCGCGGACCAGTGGGTCTGGGCGCTGCTGGTGTTCGCGGTCGCCTCGTTCGGATTCTGGGCCGGCTCCTCGTTTCAGGACGCCCTGATCGTGCAAGTCGCCGATGCCGGCGAAGCCAACCGGGTGTCGTCGCTGGGCTTTGCGCTCGGTTACCTGGGCGGCGGTGTGCTGTTTCTGCTCAACGTCGGCATGGTGTTGATGCCGCACCGATTCGGGATAGCCGATGCCGTGGCGGCGACCCGCATTGCCTTCGTCGACGTCGCCCTCTGGTGGATCGTGTTCTCCTGGCCGCTGTTCCGGCACGTACCCGAGGCGGCGCCGACGGCGGAACCGGCGGGCTGGCGCGAGCTCGTGGCCACGATCCGCCGGGTCGCGCACGACCGCCCGGTGCTCGACTTCCTGCTGGCCTACTGGCTGTACATCGACGGCATCAACACGCTGCAGCAGATGGCGGTGGACTTCGGCAGCAAGCTCGGTTTTTCCACCGGCGCGCTGATTCAGGCGCTGTTGCTGGTGCAGTTCGTGTCCTTCCCGTGCGCGCTGCTGTTCGGCCGGCTCGGTGACCGCATCGGCGCGCGGCGCGCGATCACGCTCGGACTCGCGGTGTTCGTCGCCGTGACCGTGTACGCGTATTTCATGCAGACCGAGCGGCAGTTCTACCTGCTGGCGATCATCGTCGGTACGGTGCAGGGCGGGGTGCAGGCACTGTCGCGCTCGTATTTCGCGCGCCTGATTCCGCGCGAGCGCGCGGGGGAGTACTTCGGTTTCTACAACATGCTCGGCAAGTTCGCTGCAGTGCTCGGGCCGCTGCTCATGGGGATCGTCGCGATCGGCACCGGTAATCAGCGCCTGTCGATCCTCGCGCTGGCCGTGTTCTTCGTCGGCGGCGGGTGGCTGCTGTGGCGCGTTCGCGCGGCCGATGCGTCCGCCTAGACGCGCAGCAGGCGCACGGCGCGTCGCAGCCGGTCGATCTGGGCCTGGCTCGCGTGCGGGCCGTAGCGCAGCTGCGCGTAGTGCCGTGCCAGCGCGACCAGCGCGGCGGCCAGATCGGGGCGCGTGCGGCCCACGCGCTCGGCAAAGGCAACCGGACCCTCGTGCGCCAGGCGCGGCGCGGCCGTGCGGCGCAGCTTGCGCTCGAACGCGCGCCAGATGGGACCGAATGCATCCTCGGGGCGCCCGCGCGAGCGCGGGCGCAGGCTCCACGCGATCGCCGCCAGCCACAGTGCCCCGCCGCCGGCCAGCAGCAGCGTCAGCGCTCGCAACTGGTGCTCATGGAAGCCGAGCCGGTCGATGACGCCGAGCTGGCGGACGAAGTTGAAGCCGATGAATTGGTCCTGCCACCAGGCATTGGCGGCCTGCCAGGCCTGCAGGGCGCTCGAGATCCATGGCGGGCTTCGCAGGCCCCGTGCACTGCCGCCGGCCGCCGGCAGCATGTCGTCGAGCTCACGGGTCAGGCGCTCTGGCGCCACCACCGCGGTCGGATCCACGTGCACCCAGCCGCGACCATCCAGCCAAACCTCCGCCCAGGCATGGGCGTCGGATTGCCGGATCAGCAGGTAGCCGCCGTAGGGATTCCAGACGCCTCCCAGGTAACCGGTCACGACGTGGGCCGGCACACCGCCGGCGCGCATCAGCGTCACGAAGGCGGAGGCGTAGTGGCCGCAGAAACCCTCGCGCGTGTTGAACAGCAGGTCGTCCACCGAATCCAGGTTCAACAGCGACGGCGTCAGCGTATAGCGAAAGCCGCCATGTCGCAGGAAGTCGAGCACGCGGCCGATGAAGGCGGCGTCGCCATCCGACTGCGCCCGCAGCGATCGGCCGAGCTCGAGGCTGCGCGGGTTCCGGTCGGCCGGCAGCTGCAGGTCCATGCGCCGGGCCCAGGCGTCGAGCGGGTCGAGGCTCAGATGCTCCGGGGAGGACTCGAGACGATAGCTGACGCGTTGCCGGTATGGCCGCGGCGCTGTCAGCTCGTAGTCGTAGGTAGCGGATACCAACGGCATCTGCGGCGGCGGACGATGCGGCAGCTCGAGCGCAATCAGCACCTCGTGACTGTTGGGTTCGAGCGTTACCTCATAGCCGTAGGCGGGTCCGGTGAACTGCAGCCGCGGGGCGGGCGCCGGGTCCGGGTGCCGCCGGCGCCAGGTATAGCCGTCGAAACCGTGCAGCACCGGTCCGCGCCAATAGCGCTGCGCGGTGGGTGGCAGGGCGCCATCGAAGCGCACGCGCATTGCCGGCTCGTCCGATTCGGTCAATTGCGAAATGCTGCCCGGGCTCATCTCATTGCCGAGCCCGGTCAGGGCCTGCTCGGCTCGCGGCAGCGCCCAGAAGGAGCCGGGCAGCCGCGGTACGAACAGGAATAGCACCACCGCCAGCGGCAGCGCTGCGGCCAGGCTGCGCGCGGCGCTGCGCAGCAGCGCCAGGGTCGGCGGCGGCGGCGCACCGGCGCCAACGGCGCCAACGGCGTAGAGCGCCGCGCACAGCAGCCACAGTTCGGCGGCGTACAGCGGCAGACGCCAGAGCGCCTGCGCGTCCAGGCACGCAGCCAGCAGCAGGAACAGCGCCGCGCCCAGCACGATCAGCCAGTCGCGCGCACGCTGCGTCTCGGTCAGCTTCAGCGCCGCCATCGCCACCAGCAGGCTGGCACCGGCTTCCAGGCCTTTCAGGGTGCGGAAGCTCAGCAGTACGCCCACGGTGAGCACCGCCACCACGCCGATGCGCAGCGACCTGGCCGGCAGGCGCAGCCGCGAACGCACGGCGCGTGCACGCCAGGCGACGGCGCCGAGCACCAGTGGCAGACACCACAGCGCGGTATGGTGCAGATTCAACAGCACCGCGCCGAGGAAGCAGGCGAGCAGCAGCCAGACGGTCCGCGCCGGCAGCGCAGCCGGCGCGGCGGCAGCCGCTCGCTCGCCGATCGGTGCGTTCACGGGTCGTACACGGCGAGCGCTTCGAGACAGGCGCGTCGCTGCGCGAGGCCGTGCCCCGCAGGCACAGTGCGCTCGGGCAGCTGCAGCGCGTAGCGCTCGCCGAGGCGTTCGCACTCGAGCACCCACTGTGCGAGCTGCGAGAGCCTGCGCTCCGGGGCCAGTGCCGTCAGCCGTGCGTAGTCGAGCGTGCGATGCCGCCCCGCGGGCGCATCGTAATGCGCCACCATGAGCGGGCCGCCGCGCGCAAAGGCCTTCCAGGCGACGCTGCGCGGCGGATCGCTGTCCCGAAACGGCCGCAGCCAGGCCCATTCCTCCTCGCCGCTGGCGCGCGCGCGCCGCTCGGCGCGGCTCGGCTGCTCACCACAGGAGGGCAGGGGCAGCGTGCCCTGCGGCGCCGGGTAGATGATCGCCGTGAGCGGCAGGTGCAGCCACGTCCAGGCGCGAAACAGGCCCAGCGGGGCCCGGCTCGACAGCTCGAGCCGCTCCATGCGCTGGCGGCCGCGGTTACCGGCCTGGTAGGCGACCGGGACCGCCAGCGTCGCCGTCGCCGGCAGCTCGAACGTCGCCGGCGCGCACGGCGCATGGCGGATCGTCAAGCCGCTGCGCGGCCGCGCGTGCGGGTTCTCGAACAGCAGCAGCAGCTGCCCCTGCCGGCCCGAGAAGGTCGAATCGGCCTGGGCCCGCAGCAGCTTCAGGCCGGAGAGCATGCGGTGGCATTCGTGCATCGACACCAGCACCACGCCGCACAGCAGGAAGCACAGCAGCAGCGCCAGGCTGTTGTTGTAATTCAGGCCCGCCAGCAGCATCAGAAACAGCAATAGCGCGCCGGCGAGCCCGGTGCCGGTGGGCAGGATGTAGATGCGCCGCGAGCGCAGCATCAGCGGAATCGCATCCTCGCCCTGACGCGCGCGCGCCCAGCGCGCGAGCGCGTCGGCGGCCGCTGCGCGCAGCCTAGACCGGTACCGGTACGGACCTGAGGAGCGCATCGGCGATCTGGCTGCCGCTGGCCGCACTGTCGCCTTCCTGCAGCTCGAGGCGATGCGCCGCGAGCGCTGGAAAGACCGCTTGCACGTGCTCCGGCAGCACGGCGTGCTCGCCCTCGATCAGGGCCCAGGCCTGCGCGGCACGCACCAGGCCCTGCGCGGCACGCGGCGAGAGCCCCAGACGCAGCTCCACCCGCGTTCGCGCCACCAGCGCCTGCACGTAATCGAGCAGTGCGCCGGCGACGTGCACTTCGCGCGCCGCCTGCTGCAGGGCCAGCACCCCGGGGCCGTTGAGCACCGCCGGCGTCTCCTGCAGCAGTTCGCGACGCTCGCTTTGCAGCAGCACGCGCCGCTCCGAGGCCGGATCCGGGTAGCCGAGGGTCACGCGCATCAGGAACCGGTCGAGTTGCGATTCGGGCAGCACATAGGTGCCGATCTGCTCGTGCGGGTTCTGGGTGGCGACTACGAAGAACGGCTCGGGCAGGGCGTAGGTGACGCCATCGACGCTGACCTGGCGCTCCTCCATCGCTTCGAGCAGCGCGCTCTGCGCCTTGGGACTGGCGCGATTGACCTCATCGGCGAGCAGCAGCTGCGTGAACACCGGTCCGCGGCGGAATTGGAATTTCTGGGTGGTGCGATCGAAGATCGACACGCCGACGATATCGGCCGGCAGCATGTCGCTGGTGAACTGCAGCCTGGACCATTCCAGGCCGAGTACGCGCGCCAGCGTATGCGCGAGCGTCGTCTTGCCGACGCCCGGCACGTCCTCGATCAGCAGATGGCCGCGGGCGAGCAGGCAGGTCAGGCACAGCCGTACCTGCCGATCCTTGCCCAGGATCACGCGCTCGATGGCGGCCAGCGTGTGCTGCAGGCGGCTCATGCGGGTTTCTGCGCCAGCGCCCGCACCTGGTCGCGATGCCGCATCAATCCGGCGCGCGTGCGTTCGAACTCGCCCAGGCGCTGCCGTTCCTGCTCCACCACCGCGCTCGGCGCGTGGCGCACGAAGTCATCATTGGCGAGCTTGCCGCGGGCCTTCTGCAGCTCCTGCTCGATCTTCTGCAGGCGCCTGTCCAGACGCAGCAGCTCGCCGGCCGGCTCGATCAGTCCCGCCATCGGCACCAGCAAGGTCAGCTCGCCCACCATCGCCGCGGCCGCGATCGGTGCCGGCTCCGTGCGCTCGAGCGCCCTGGCGTCCTCGAGGCCGGCCAGGTGCCGCAGCAGCGCCTGATGCCGCTGCAGGCGCTGCAGGTCCTGCGCCCCGGCATGCTGCAGCAGCAGCGGCAGGCGGCGCGCCGGACTGATGTCCATCTCGCCGCGAATCTGGCGGATGCCCAGCACCACCTGCATGACCCAGCGCAGCTCCTCTTCGGCCTCCGTGTCGGGCGGAAAGTCAGCGGCGCGCGGCCAGGGCGCGAGCATGATCGAATCGCCAGCCGCGCCGGCCAGCGGCGCCACGCGCTGCCAGATCTCCTCCGTGATGAACGGCATGAGCGGATGCAGGGCGCGCAGCAGTGTCTCGAGCACCGCCAGCAGCGTGGCGCGCGCGGCCCGCTGCGCGGCCGGATCGTGCGCGCGCTGCAGGCCCGGCTTGACGATCTCGAGGTACCAGTCGCAGAACTCGTACCAGGTGAACTCGTAGAGCGCATTGGCGGCGAAGTCGAAGCGGTAATCGCGCAGTGCAGCATCCACCGTGGCGATCGTCGCGCCCAGGCGCGAGCGGATCCAGCGGTCGGGCGCGGACAGTTGCGCCGGGTCGCACGCGGGCGCGCTGCCGCCCGCGGCGGCGCCTTCCGTCGACTGCAGCACGAAGCGCGCCGCGTTCCAGAGCTTGTTGCAGAAATTGCGGTAGCCGGCGACGCGGCCGAGGTCGAAGCGGATCTCGCGGCTCTGCGTGGCGAGCGCGGCGAAGGTGAAGCGCAGCGCATCGGTGCCGTGGGCATCGATCCCCCTCGGGTACTGCTTGCGGGTGGCTTTTTCGATGCCCGCGGCCAGATGCGGCTGCATCAGCCCGGAAGTGCGCTTGGCGATCAGCGCCTCGAGCCCGATGCCGTCGATGACGTCCAACGGGTCGATGACGTTGCCCTTGGACTTCGACATCTTCTGGCCCTCGGCGTCGAGCACCAACCCGTGCACGTAAATCTCTGCGAATGGCACCTCGCCCATGAACTTCAGGCCGAACATCAGCATGCGGGCGACCCAGAAGAAGATGATGTCGAAGCCCGTGACCAATACGTTGGTCGGATAGAAACACTGCAGCGAATCGGTACGCTCCGGCCAGCCGAGAGTCGAAAAAGGCCAGAGCGCAGATGAAAACCAGGTGTCGAGGACGTCCTCGTCCTGCCGCAGCGGCACCTCGCGACCGTGACGCGCGCGCGCCATGAGCGCGGCTGCGGCTGCATCGCGCGCCACGTAGATCTCGCCCTGCTCGTCGTACCAGGCCGGTATGCGATGACCCCACCAGAGCTGGCGGCTGATGCACCAATCCTGGATGTTGTGCATCCATTGGTAGTAGGTCTTGTCCCAGTTGGCGGGCCAGAAGCGCACGCGGCCGGACTCGACCGCCGCGATCGCGGGCTCCGCCAGCGGCGCACTGCGCACGTACCATTGATCGGTCAGATAGGGCTCGATCACCGCGCCGCTGCGATCGCCGCGCGGCGTCATGAGCTTGTGCGGCTCGATGCGTTCGAGCAGCCCGGCGGCCTGCAGTTCGGCCACAATGCGCTGCCGGGCCTCGAAGCGATCCAGGCCGCGCAGCGCCGCAGGCGCGTTGTCGTTCAGGCGCGCGTCGGGCGTGAAGACGTTGATGAGCGGCAGGTGATGACGCAGTCCGACGGCGTAGTCGTTGAAATCATGCGCCGGAGTGATCTTCACGCAGCCGGTGCCGAAGGCCGGATCGACGTAGGCATCGGCGATGATCGGTATCTCGCGTTCGGCCAGCGGCAGCTGCAGCCGCCGTCCGATCAGGTGGCGGTAGCGCTCATCGTCGGGATTGACGGCGACCGCCGCGTCGCCGAGCAGCGTTTCCGGGCGCGTGGTCGCCACCACCACGTGGCCGGCGCCGCCGAGCAGCGGATAGCGCAGATACCACAGCTGTCCATCCTCCTGCTCCGACAGCACCTCGAGGTCGGAGAGCGCGGTACGCAGCACCGGGTCCCAGTTCACCAGCCGCTTGCCGCGGTAGATCAGGCCCTCCTCGTGCAGCCGCACGAATGCCTCGATGACCGCGCGCGACAGGCCATGGTCCATCGTGAAGCGCTCGCGCGACCAATCCACCGAGGCGCCGAGGCGCCGCATCTGGCGCGCAATGGTGCCGCTCGACTGCTCCTTCCAGGCCCAGACGCGCGCGATGAAATCCTCGCGCGACAGGTCGGTGCGCTGCAGGCCTTCGGCATTGAGCTGACGCTCGACCACCATCTGGGTCGCGATGCCGGCGTGATCCGTGCCGGCCTGCCAGAGCGTCGCATCGCCGCGCATGCGATGCTGCCGGATGAGTGCGTCCATGATCGTGTCCTGGAACGCGTGCCCCATATGCAGCGTGCCCGTGACGTTCGGCGGCGGAATCACGATGCAGTAGCCGCGCTGTGCCGGCCGCGGCGCGAAGTAGCCGGCCGCCTCCCAACGCTGATACAGACGCCGCTCGATTTCGGCGGGCGAGTAGACTTTTTCCATCCGGAATTGCGCTTGCGGGAAAGCCGCAATTATAGGGCTTAAGGCGCTTCCTCGGCCGCGATGTTGTGTGTTTCCGGCGCCAGGCCCTGCTCGCGGTAGTGGCGAAAGCGGTTGCGCCCGGCCCGCCGGCGCTCCTCGTCCGCGTCCACCACCTCGGCGATGCGGGTCGCCTGCGCGGCCGCGGCCGGCACTTCGGCTGCCAGATTGAGCAGCAGGTCGAACGGCTGCTGCGGCTGCTCGGCGCAGCCGAGCAGGACCGGCGCGTCCTGCCATTGCCGCGCTCGACCGTACGGCTCGTGCGGCACGAAACTGCGGTCTGCAAAGGTCCACAGCAGCTGGTCGAATTCCTGCAGTTGCGCCGGATCCTCGAGCCAGACGAACACGCGCTGGCCGGCGAGATAGGCTTTTTCCGCAATCCGGCACGCCAGTTTCAGGCGCGCGCGCGGCTCGCTGCCCGCCAGCACGTAGAAGTCGACCCGGCGCGCCGTGGCCTGGCCCAACGCCGCCACGCTCAACGGCTGGCGCGGCGCGTGAGGAAATCCGCCAGCAGCGACAGCGGCCGGCCGGTTGCGCCCTTGGCGGTGCCCGAGGTCCAGGCCGTGCCCGCGATGTCCATGTGCGCCCAGGTCAGGCCTTGCGTGAACTTGCCGAGGAATGCCGCCGCCGTTATCGCCCCGCCTTCGCGGCCGGCAATGTTCGCCATATCGGCGAAGTTGCTACGCAGCTGCTCGCCGTATTCCTCGGTCAGCGGCAGCTGCCAGGCGCGATCGTCGCTGCGCAGCCCCGCCTCGACCAGCTCGCGCGCCAGCGCGTCGTCGTTCGCCATGACCCCGGAGTGGTGGTTTCCCAGGGCGACCACACAGGCGCCAGTCAGGGTGGCGATATCCACCACTGCCTCGGGCTCGTAGCGGCGAGCATAGTTCAACGCATCGCACAGGATCAGGCGTCCCTCGGCGTCGGTGTTCAGCACTTCCACGGTCTGGCCCGAGGCGCTGGTGACGATGTCGCCGGGCTTGACCGCGCGGCCGTCCGGCATGTTCTCGCAGGTAGGCACCAGGCCGACCAGATTGATCTTGAGCTCGGCACGGGCGGCGAAATCCACCGCGGCCAGCACCGTGGCGGCGCCGCACATATCGAACTTCATCTCGTCCATGGCCGGCGGGTCCTTGAGCGAGATGCCACCGGTGTCGAAGGTGACACCCTTGCCGACCAGCACCAGCGGCGCGCGCGAGCGGCGCGCACCCCGGTATTCGAGCACGATGAAGCGTGGGGGCTCTTCACTGCCGCGCGTGACGGCCAGGAAACAGCCCATCTTCAGGCGGCGGATGCCGGCTTCGTCGAATATGCGCACCCGCAGCCGGCGGCGATAGGTGCGTTGCAGCTCGCGCGCCTGATTGGCCAGATAGCGCGGGGTGCAGACATTGGCGGGCAGATTGCCGAGGTTACGCAGCAGCGAGGTGCTCTGCGCCACGGCACTGCCGGCGGCCAGCCCGCGCCGCACCTCGGGCAGCGAGGCGGCGTCCACCGGGCCGACGAGGACGCGCGCCAGCGCGCTTGGGCGCGGGCGCCGCGCGCTCTTCAGGTCGTTGACGCGATAGAGGCCGGCGCCGACGATCTCGGCGGCGGAGCGGCCGAGATAATAGTCGTCCAGCTCATGCCCCGGCGGCCGCTCGAGCGCGAGCGCCGCGGTGGCGATGCGCGTGCGGGCCAGCGCGGCGACGGCGCTCTGCAGGCCACGGCGCCAGGCGCGGCGGTTGAACTGCGCCTTGCCGCCCAGCCCGACCAGCAGCAGGCGGTTGCTGGCGAGCCCGCCGACCTCGGTCAGCAGCAGTGTCTCGCCGGCACGGCCCGAGAAATCCCCCCGCGACAGCAGGCCGCGCACGCGCCCGTGCGCCGCCCGATCGACCGCGGCGGCCTCGGCGCCCAGTTCCCCGCGTTCAAACGTGCCGATGACCAGGCAGTCGCAGCGCTGGTCGGCCGCTTTGCGGCTGAATGCCTCGAATCGCATCGTTTTTGATCCTTGTTTGACCGCAAGTTTTGCGTATAACGTAGCGCCCGCAGCAGCGCAAACCCGTGTTCTTGGCGGTATCGACCAGATATTCCGGCTTGCGCACGGCGTCTTTGGTTGGGTCGGAGTGTAGCCGAAGCCGGCTTGAGGATGAGTATCCGTTGCGAATTCTGCAGCGCTATCTGCTCTGGGAGATGACCGTCAACTTCGTCGGCGTGACGCTCGTGGCGTTGGCGCTGCTGCTGGTCAATCAGGTCGGTTCGGTCCTGGCACGCGCCGCGCAACTGCAATACCAGAAGGGCTTCGTGCTCGAGCTGATCGGGCTGGGTGCGGCCCAGAATGTGGCAATTTTGCTGCCGTTCGGCCTGCTGCTGGGGATCGTATTGGCCTTCGGGCGGCTCTACCACGACAGCGAAATGGCGGCCGCGCAGGCCTGCGGGGTCGGAGTAGCCCGCGTGGCGGCGGCCGTTTGGCTGCTGGCCCTGCCGGTGACCGGGCTGATCGCCTGGCTGAATTTCGACCTCTCGCCCCGGGCCGCGGTGGCCGAGGCGGCGATGCGCGCCGAGGCGCTGCGCGCCGGTCTGACCGCGCCGCTCGAACCGGGCAAGTTCCGCAGCTTCAACGGCGGGCGCATCGTCGTCTACGCGCGCGCCGCGGATCGCAATGGCGATCTGACCGGCGTGTTCGTCAAGCGCAGCGACGGCCCCGTCGTCGAGACCACCGTGGCGCGGCGCGCTCATTACACCGTCACGAGCGACGGCGAGAGCGAAACCATCACGCTGTTCGACGGCGAGCGCCTGGAGGGCACGCCGGGCAGCGAGCATTACCGGATCATGCGTTTCGAGCAGCAGCTGATCCCGGTGCAAACCCCCGGGACGGCGGCGCGCGTGCCGCGCGTCTACGAGCTGCGCACGACGGCATTACTGAGCAGTCATGATCCGAAGCTGCTCGCGGAGCTGCACTGGCGGCTGGGCCTGCCCCTGATGACACTCGTGCTGACGGCGCTCGCGGCACCGCTCGGGCGCCTGCGCCCGCGCCAGGGCCGTTATGCGCACGTCTGGATCGCCGTGCTGATGTTCGCCCTGTACGCCGATCTGGCCCTGGCGGCGCGCACCTGGTTCGAGCGCGGCCAGACGCCGCCCGCGCTCGGACTGTGGTGGGTGCATGGGCTGTTCCTCGCCGTCACCCTGATCGCGATGCTCGCGCCGGCGGTCCGGCGCGGCCATCGCGCTCGACGCGCCGCGTCATGACGCTGCTCGATCGCTATATCGCGCGTACGCTGCTGTCGGCGATCGGGCTGGTGATGGCGGCGCTGCTGATGCTCGGCCTGCTGTTCCTGTTCATCGGCGAGCAGAGCAACGTCGGCATCGGGCAATACGGCATGCTCGACGCACTGCAGTATTCGGCCATGAGTCTGCCGCAATTTGCGCTCGAGTCGTTTCCAGCCGGAGCCCTGGTCGGCGCGCTGCTCGGCATCGGCGTGCTGGCGCGCAGCTACGAGTTGACGGTGATGCGTGCCTCGGGTGTGTCGAAGCTGCGCCTCAGTGCCTCGGTGCTCGGCAGCGCCGCGCTGCTGATCGGCGTGGCGTTGCTGATCGGCGAGTTTCTCGCCCAGCCGCTCGGGCAACTGGCCGACGAGCAAAGGGCGTTTGCCAAATACTCCAATGTGAGCTTCGCCGGGGTCGGCGGCGCCTGGATCCGCGATGGCGACACGATCCTGAACGTGCAGGGCCGCTCGAGCGCCGCCGAATTCGGCGGCATGCTGATCTTCGAACTCGCCAGCGACGACCGCCTGGGGGCCATTGCCAGCGCCGACCATGCGACTGCGCAGGGCTCGCAGTCCTGGGAATTGCAGAACTATGCCGAATCGCGCTTCGTGGACGATTCGGTCACCAGCCTGCGGTCGGCGCAGCGCACGCTGCACACGGCCGCGGGGGCGGATTTCCTGCAGCTCGCGGCCACCGATCCGTCCGGCCTGGCGCTGCATACACTGTACACGGCGATCCGCTATCTGCGTGCGAACAACCTCGAATCGAAGCAGTATCAGTTCGCGTTCTGGTCGAGGGTCGCACGCACCACGGGAATTCTCGTGGCGCTGCTATTTGCCTTGCCGTTCGGCTTCGGATCGCTGCGTTCGGCGAGCCTGAGCGCGCGGACCACGCTCGGCCTGGGGCTCGGCATCATCTATTTCTTCCTGCAGCGGTTGGTCGAGAGCGGCACGCTGGTGTTCAACCTCAATCCGCTGCTGCTGGCGTGGGTACCGACGGCGCTTCTGGCGCTGGCGGCACTGTTCATGATCTGGCGCGCACGCTGACGCACGCCAGCGCGTTCGCCGCAGCCGCGATGCACGCACCAGGCGCGGGAAGGTTCGATATCGATGCAGCAATTGCCTGATCGCCCCGCCTCGCGGCCCGCGCGCATGATGCAATGGGTGGCCCGCGTGGCGCCGCACGAGCGCCGCGCCGTCACGCTGGCGTTCCTCTGCAATTTCATGCTGCTGGGCAGCTACTACATCCTGCGCCCGTTGCGTGACACGATGGCGACTGTCTTTGGCGCCGACCAGCAGCAGATACTGTACACGGGCACCTTCATCGGCACCTTGATTGCCTCGCCGATCTATGCCGCGTTGGCATCGCGGTTGAAGCTGGCGCGCTTGCTGCCCGGCGTGTTCTGGTTCTGGCTGCTCAACGTGCTGCTGTTCCAGCTGCTGTTTCAGTTCTCGCCGCAGAGCCGCTGGGTGGCCGCGGCCTATTTCGTCTGGTTCAGCGTCGTCAACCTGTTCATGATCTCGGTGTTCTGGAGCCTGATGGTGGATCTGTTCACCGCGACCCAGGCGACGCGGCTGTTCGCGCTCATTGCCGCCGGCGGCGAGCTCGGCGCGATCGCAGGTCCGCTGGCGACGCGGCTGCTGGTGGCGCGCCTGCGGCTCGGCGGGCTGCTGCTGCTGGCGGCCGCGGGCCTGTTGCTGCTGATCCTGCTGCTGCGCCTGCTCATTCGCGAGAAGGAACGGCTGCGGCAGCACGGCGAAGAGGTGCAGGCGACGACGCTCGAGCATGGCCTGCGCGGTCATCCGCTCGATGGCTTCACCGAGCTGTTCAAGTCGCGCTACCTCATGAGTCAGGCCACCTTCATGCTGCTGATGACCTGGGTCAACACGGTGGCCTATTTCCTGCAAACGGACCTGATAGCGCGCGCGTTCGCGGCCGTCGAGGGCCGGGCGCAGGCAATCGCCGACATCGATCTGGTCGTCAACGTCTGTTCGGCCGTGATTCTGTTGTTCGGACTCGGGCGCCTGTTGCAGCGTTCCGGCGTAACCGCTGCGTTGCTGCTCAATCCCGTGATCATGGCGCTTGCATTCCTCGCGGTTGCCATCTCGCCGTCCTTGTTCACGATCCAGGCAATCCAGGTCGCGCGCCGGGTGGCGCAGTACGCGATCGCGCGGCCGAGCCGCGAGATCTGCTTCACGGTGGTGGAGCAAAGCAGCCGATACAAGGCCAAGAATGTGATCGATACGGTGGTCTACCGATTCGGCGATCTGAGTTCGGCCTGGGTGCTGGCGGGCTTGAGGTTCGCCGGTTTCGGGATGGCCGGGGCGTCGGCGCTGGGCATTGGCGCCTCGATTCTCTGGGGCGCGGCGGCGAGGCATCTCGGCCGGAGCTATGAGAAGATCCGCGTGGACGAGCGCGCGGCAAGCGGGCGCGGCCTGATTCGCGGCTCATAGCGGGCGTTACCGCGGCCGCCACCGCTGATTTTCTTACGCGCAGGAGCTCGCATGAGCCATTCCGTGCCCTCGACACCGCCGGGCACCTCGCTGTCGGCGCGCCTGCTCAAGTCGGTCGCGGCCGTCGAGCCGCTCGAAGTCCGGGCGGTCGTCCTGAGCATGCTGTATTTCCTGTTCCTGTTCGGCAGCTACTCGGTGGTCAAGCCGGTGCGCGACGCCATGGGGACGGTCTACGGTGTGGCGCACCTGCAGGAGTTGTTCACGGCGACACTGCTTGCCAGCCTGCTGTTCGCGCCGCTGTATTCCGGGCTGGCATCGCGCATCAAGTTGTCGACCTTTCTGCCATGGGTCTATGGTTTCGTGGCGGTCACGATCCTGCTCTTCTACGCGCTGTTCGTCAGCGGCAAGTACCAGGATCGCTGGATCGCGGCAGCGTTCTACGTCTGGGTGAGCACCTTCAACATGCTCATCATCTCCGTGTTCTGGACCTTCATGGCCGACACATTCTCGCGCAATCAGGCCAAGCGCCTGTTCGGCTTCGTGGCGGCGGGCGGTACGATCGGCGGCATCATCGGCCCGGCGATCGCCACCTTGCTGGCCAAAGCCCTCGGCAATGCCAATCTGCTGCTGATCTCGGCCGCAGGATTCGTGGTCACCGCGCTGCTGGTGCGCATGCTGGGACTGGAGAAGCAGAAACTGCTGGCTGCCGGGGCCGATGTGCAACCCACGACGCTGGATCACCGCCTCAAGGGCAACCCGTTCGACGGCTTCGCGCTGCTGCTGCGCTCGCGCTATCTGTTGCTGCTGGCGCTGTTCCTGCTGTTGATGACCTGGATCTCGACCATCGTGTATTTCCAGCTCGGCCAGCTGATAACCCATGCCTTCACCAGCCGCGAAGCCCGCACACAGGCCTACGGCATGATCGATCTGGCGGTCAACAGCCTGGCCGTCATCATCCAGCTGTTCGGCACCGGGCGCATCATAGAGCGCTTTGGCGTCAGGACCGGGCTGCTGCTCAATCCGATCATCATGGTCATCGCCTTCCTGGCGATCGCGTTTTCGCCCGTACTGCTGATACTCGGCGGCATTCAAATCGTCCGGCGCGTGGCGGAATACGCGGTGGCCAAGCCGACGCGCGAGATGCTGTTCACGGTGGTTGACCAGGAGAGCAGGTACAAGGCGAAGAACGTCATCGACACGGTGGTGTATCGCTTCGGCGATTTCAGCTCCGCCTGGGTGAGCTCATTCATCCTGCCGTACGGGGTCGTCGGGCTCGCGGCCTTCGGTGCCGTCACCGCCGCGATCTGGTTCCGAGTCGCCTTCCTGCTCGGCAGGCGGTATGAGAACGTGCTGGGCGGCGAATCGCCCGGTGGGCCGATCACTCACTGACGGCGGGCCGCAGAGAGCGCGAAGCGCGCGCTCTGTCGGCCATCGGCCATGGCTCAATGCCAGCCGCTGCCGCGCGCCTTGACCTCGGCCCGTGCGTCCAGCGGTTCGCCGCTGATGCGCTCATTGACGGCCTGCAGCAGCAGCGGCGGCAAGCCGGTGCCGGCCGTGCGCAAGTGCTGGACGTCCACGCCCGCCGGCTCGGCCGCGAACAGCGTCACCACCTGCCAATGCGCCTGTTCGCGGCAGGCGAGGCCGGCGAGCGAGCGGCCGGCATCGATGGCAAAAGTGCGGCAGTACTGCCCGCTCCTGGCCTTGAACGTCAGGCCCGCACGCACCTCGCCGCCGCGTGCCGAACCACCGGCGAGCTGCTGGTCCAGGGCGCGGGCGAGTGCGCCGCGCGCCAGCAATGTACCGTCGTGCAATTCCGTGATCGCGCTGCCGGTGCTGAATCTTCCGATCGCGCCTCCCGCCAGCAGGCCGGCCGCGAGGCTGGCCGCGATCGCGGTCCGGCGCGTCATCGGACTGCGTTGCGCGCGGCGGTGGCGCGCGCGCTCGGCGCGCACGCGCGCCAGATCGATGATCTGCGCCGGGGCAGCGGGTGCGGCGAGCGGTGCCGACTGCGCCAGCCGCTCGCGCAGGGCGCGCTGCTGTGCGACACGCTGGGCCAGGCGCGCGTCCGCGGCGATGGCCTGCTCGACGCGCGCCCGCTCGGCGCCTTCGAGCTCGCCGTCCACGTAGGCGGCGAGCAGTTCTTCTGGAATGTTCATGCGAGGCCTCCAGGTCCCAGCGGCAGCTGCCACGCTTCGCGGCCGCTCGCGGCGGCTCGGTCGGCGTGCCCATCTGAACCTCGATGATCGGCGTGGCCGTGGCGCAGGGCAAGTCCTGCTTGAGCAGGCCGGGTCGCCGCCGGCCGACGCGGAGCGGGCGGCCGGAGGGTTCGCGGTCCGGCGCGGCGGCGTGCTGCCGCGGTTGCCCGTGCCGCGCACGGTGCATGCCGGCGGACCGCCCGGCCTCGTCGAACGCGTGCGCCTGTCATGACCCAGACCGGGTCTGCGACCCGCGGGAACGATGCGGTTAGCACGGATTGGTGGTGCGGCCGGTGCGCCATAGGATGGCAAGATGTCCGGCCGGACCATCACTGCCGAATCGTCGGGCACGCGAGCCGTGCGCGACGTGGCGCTGCGATGCCTGCAAAAGGCCGCGGCAGCTCTGGCGTCGAAGCGGGTGTCGGATGACGACGTGCATGCGGCACGCCGGCAGATCAAGAAGGCACGCGCAGCGCTGCGGCTGCTGCGCACCGCGCTCGGTGAGAGGGTCTATCATCGCGAAGACTCGGCGCTGCGCTCCGCTGCGCGTCCGCTCAACGCTCTGCGGGACGATCGGGCATTGCTGCAGGCACTGCAGGCGCTGCGGCGGCGTTACCGGCGACTGCGGCACGATGCGGCAGCCGCGCGCCTGATGGATACGCTGGCCGGTTTCCTGAGCCAGGCCTGGGTGCAGCATCGCGCGATGCCTGGGCCACTGGCGCGCTCGCGCCGAGCGCTGCGGCAGGTCGAGCGGCGTGCGTGCCACTGGCGCGTCGGCCGGCACGGCTGGTCGAGACTCGGGCCCGCATTCATCGCGGTCTATCGAGCCGGGCGGCGGGCGGCGGCAGCCGTACGCGCCAGTCCGGACGATCGCGCCCTGCACCGTTGGCGCCGGCAGGTGAAATACCTCTGGCACGCATTGCAGATTCTCCGGCCACTGCAGCAGCAATCGCTATCGGTGCGTGCGCGGCAATCGCGGCAACTGGGCGATTACCTCGGCGACGATCATGACCTGGCGCTGCTGCAGCGGCAGGCGCTCGCCCTGCCGCGTCCCGACGGTGCCGCGATCGCAGCCTTGCAGCGCGCAATCGTGCGGCGGCGCGGGGCGCTGCAGCGGCGGGCCGGTGCACTCGGCGAGCAGGTATTCGAACCGACGCCGCGGCAATTGGCGCAGCAGATGGGACGCCAGTGGCGCAGCTGGCGCGAGCGGCGCGAGTGAGCGCCCGGCGGGGGTCGGGCGACTCCCGGCGCGCCGCCATCACCGTGCGCAGCGACCTCGAGCAGGAACCGGGCGTCGCCCGGGGCAGCGTGGCCGTGGACTTGTTCGAAACCAAGACGCATGTGCTGCCGTGGCACGCCTCGGCACGGCGCGCTATGACGCAGCTCACCGGTGCCAAGGCCGACCGGCGGATCCGCAGCGCGGTCAACGCCCGGTTCGACCAGTTGCCGGACGCCGGCTGGTAGCTCGAGCGGGTACGCCGGCCGGCCGGCTGCATGGGGCCGGACCGGCAGGCATATCCTGGGCATTGCTCACCGTCCGGCGCGTCCAATCGGTGATCGGCTTCACTTCCTCGGCCCGCCGGCAAATGCTAGCGTCCCAAGATGTTGAGTAATGGCATTCCGGAAGGCGCCGATTCGACCGCCGTGGCGTGCGCCACGGCGCGCTGTCGGGTCCTCATCGTCGAGGACGAGCGCATCGTGGCCACCGATCTGCAGCAAACTCTGCGGCGCATAGGGTATGACCCCTGCGCCATTGCCGCCTCGGGTCTGGATGCGCTGGAACAGGCGCGAGCGCAGCGCCCCGACATGGCCTTGATGGACATTCGCATCAAGGGCGGCATGGATGGCATCGAAACCGCCCGCCTGCTGCGCGAGCAGTTCGGGACCGGCGTGATCTTCCTCACCGCACACGCCGATGATTCGACCGTCGAACGCGCGGCGCGGTCCGAGCCCTACGGCTACCTGCTCAAACCGATCACCACCGCCGCTCTCAAGAGCGTGCTGCAGGTCTCGATGCACCGCTGGGGCACCGATCGCCGCCGGCGCCAGCGTGAGCGCGCCTTGCAGAGCAGCCACAGCTACGTCTCGAGTGCCATGCAGCACCTGAATACCGGCATCCTCGGCGAGGACGGGCACGGGCGCGTCAGCTGTGCGAACGATCGCCTGGTCGCGCTGCTGGGAATCGGTGCCGATTCGAGCGCGCTGGACGGCTGCAGCGCGCAGCACGTGGCGCAGCAGATCAGCGCGCTGACCGACGATCCGGCGCAATTTCTGGCGCGGGTCGCGCAGCTCGTTCGCGACGGTGCGGCGGTGAGCGGCGAAGTGATCAATCTTGCCTGCGGCCTGGTGGTGGAGCGGGATTTCGCCCCGATCGTGGACGAGAACGGCCTCAAGGGCCACCTCTGGAGTTACCGCGACGTCACCCAGCGCGAGCACCAGCGCGAGCTGCTCGAGCAGCGCGCGTCGCAATATCACGACCTGTCCCATTGCGACGAACTGACCGGGCTGTTGAATCGGCGCGGCTTCTTCGCACGCGCCGAGCGGCAGCTGGCTACGGCGCGGCGGGATGGTCTGCACGCCGCCCTGATGTACGTTGACATCAATGGCCTCAAGCAGATCAATGACAACCTGGGTCACGACGCCGGGGATCAAGCCCTGCGCGAGCTGGCCTTGATCCTGAAAGTGGTGTTTCGCGGACCGGAAGTGGTCGCGCGCCTGGGTGGGGACGAATTCGTGATCCTGTGCTGTTCGCGCTCCGGTGACCCCGCGGCTGCGGCCGAGCGGGTGCGCGCGCGCCTGCGCGAATTCAACTCCAGCGCGCATCAACCGTACACGCTGCAGGCCAGCGTAGGCATCGCCATGCACTGCGGCGAGGAGTCGATCGACACACTATTGCGCCGGGGCGATGAGGCCATGTACGGTGACAAGCGGGTGGGCAAGGCGGACATTCGGCCAGCCTGAGCACTGCAGATGCCAAGCAGAGAGTTTGCCCGGAGCGCGCACTACCTGCTGCTGGCCGGGCTCATTGCCGTGGTCTATTTCCTCGCCGCAAAGCTCGGCTTGTCGCTGGCCCACACGATCGGGCAGGTGTCGGCGGTCTGGCCCCCGACCGGGGTGGCACTGGCGGCGTTGTGGCTGTGCGGCCGGCGATATTGGCCGGCGATCCTGGTCGGCGCGTTCGCGGCCAATGCCCAGGCAGCCGAGCCGCTCGCAACCGCGGCGGCCATCGCGGGCGGAAACACGCTGACGGCGCTCGTGGGCGTCTGGACGCTGGGCCGCGTGTTTCGGTTCAGCGCCCAGCTGGCGCGGGTGCGCGATGTATTGGCGCTGCTCGTGGTGGCGATCAGCTCGAGCCTGCTCAGCGCAAGTCTCGGCGTCCTGAATCTGAGGCTCGCGGGCCTGCTGGCCCGCGGCGCCGCCGCCGCGGCGTGGTTCACGTGGTGGGTGGGGGACACGCTCGGCATCGTGGTCGTCGGCGCACTGCTGCTGGCCTGGTGGCCCCACCCGAGACCGGCATGGCAACGGTCGCGGCGTTTGGAGTTCGCGCTGTACCTGCTGGCGCTGGGCCTGCTGTTGCTGTTGCTGTTGCTGCGGCACGTCAACACGGCACCGACGCCGTTCGGCTCGCACTATCCGCTTGCCTACCTCTTGTTCCCGATACTGATCTGGGGCGCCTTGCGCTTCGATCAGCGGGCCGTGACGCTGTGCATCGCCTTGGCGTCGATCATCGGCGTCACGCGCGCCCTCCACGGGCTGGGTCCGCTGCCCGACGGGTCGCTGGATGAGCGCCTGGTGGCGCTCGATACCCTGGTCGCGACCGTGGCCGTCACCGGGCTGGTGGTCGGCGCCGTGACGGCCTCTGCCAGGCGCGCCGAGGTCAAGTTCCGGCGCCTGCTGGAGTTCGCACCGGACGCGATGGTGATCGTCGACTGCGATGGCCGGATCGTGCTGACCAACAAGCGCGTCGAGCAGTTCTTCGGCTACGCCGGCGAGGAGCTGCTCGGACGGCACATCGATACGCTGATTGCGGGCAGCGGTCCCGCACTGCAGGCGGCCCGCTCTGAAGCGGGCCGACCCGGCGATGAATCGGGCGCGGCCGGCACGGCCACGCGCGGGCAGCGCCGCGATGGCAGCGCTTTTCCCATCGAGGTGAGCCTCAGTCCGATGCAGACCGAGGACGGCCTGCTGACGACGGCGGCGATCCGCGACATCACCGAGCGACACGAGGCTCATGAACGCATGCGCGAGGCGCACGAGCAGTTGGAGATGCGCGTGGCCGAGAGGACCGCCGAGCTGGCGACCGCGATCGCGCAACTGCGTGCCTCGCTGCACGAAAAGGAGATCCTGCTCAAGGAGGTGCACCATCGGGTCAAGAACAACCTGCAGATCATCTGCAGTCTGCTGAACCTGCAGGTCGAGGGCCAGGGCGATGAGCAGGTCAGGCAGGTGTATCGGGCGACGACCGACCGGGTTCGTTCGATGGCGCTGGTGCACGAACACCTGTACGGCTCGCACGGCCTGCAATGCCTGCGCGCAGGCGGCTACTTCAGATCGCTGGTCGGCGAGCTCGCGCGCAGTCACGGTGCGGACTCGGGCATCCTATGCACCACCGATGTGGCCGACATCGAGTTGCCGATCGACGTTGCGATCCCCTGCGGTCTGATCGTCAACGAACTGGTGACCAATGCGTTCAAGCACGCCTTTCCGGACGGCCGGCCCGGGACCATCCGGGTTGCCCTGACCGAAGGCCCGCAGAGACAATTGGAACTGCTGGTGAGCGACGATGGTATCGGGCTGGCCGACGACGGCGCTCAGCGATCGAGCCGGAGTTTCGGACTGCGCATGGTGGGCATGCTGGCAGCGCAGCTGCAGGGGCGGCTGGAGCGGGCCACGGTCGGCGGCACGAGCATTCGGCTCTGCATTCCCGGCGCCGCCTGACCCGCCCGGCAGCCGGAGTGGATTTGCCGTACCGAAAGCGAGTCTAATTCGAGCCGCCACGGGCGCGTCCGCGTGCACGGCGCCCCATGGATGACACATGATCGAGGGATCGATGGCAGTGATCAAGCGCAGCATGGGTCTCGGCGCCCTCGGGCTATTCCTCCTGGTCCGGGTCTGGCTCGGCATGTTGGGACTGGAGCAGATACTCGGCCAGGGATGGGCCGTCCTGATCGTCGCGCTGCTGCTGGCGTGCGGCTGGCTGCCGCCGCTGCAGATCGCCGCGTTCTTCGGTGCCTGGACGGTCTGGCATTGGCCCGCTGCGGCCGCAGCCATGATCGCCGCGCCCAGGCTGGTGCTGGTGTTGCCGGGACTGATTTCCACGCTGCTGGCACGCTGGCGTCACCCCCGGCCGCGCTGGCCGTCGTTTGAGACAGCGAGCGCGGCGGCGCGCAGCGCGCGTCCGGCAGCCTAGGCCGGCTGCCGGGGAATCGCGCGATGACGGCGCCCGGCGACCCCGAGGATGCGGATGCGCTCGAAACCCGCGAATGGATCGAAGCGCTGGCGGCGGTGGTGGCCAGCGCCGGACGGGACCGCGGGCTGTTCCTGCTCAAGCGCTTGGAGGAGCAGGCGCAGGAGCTGGGCATCGTCGCGCACGTGCCGCCGTATTCCTCCTACCAGAACACCATCCCGCTCGAGCAGCAGGCGGTGCATCCGGGCGACGTGGATCTCGAGGAGCGCATCACCGCGATCGTCCGCTGGAACGCGCTGGCGATGGTGGTGCGCGCCAATCAGGCCTACGGCGAGCTCGGTGGGCACATCGCGAGCTACGCCTCCGCGGCCGAGATCTTCGAGATCGGCTTCAATCACTTCTTTCGTGGGCCGGGCACGGGCTACGAGGGCGACCTGGTGTTCTTTCAGCCGCACTCGGCGCCGGGAGTGTATGCGCGCGCATATCTGGAAGGTCGACTGAGCGAGCCGCAACTGGCCTGCTATCGCCAGGAAGTCGGCGGCCGCGGCTTGTGCTCCTATCCGCATCCATGGCTGATGCCCGGATTCTGGCAATTTCCGACCGGCTCGATGGGTATCGGGCCGATCAACGCGATCTATCACGCGCGCTTCATGCGCTATCTCGAGCATCGCGGGCTGTGCGACACGAGCGGCCGGCACGTATGGGGGGTGTTCGGCGACGGTGAGATGGACGAGCCGGAATCGGTGGCCGCCCTCACGCTCGCCGCACGCGAGCAGCTGGATAACCTGACTTTCGTCATCAACTGCAACCTGCAGCGGCTCGATGGGCCGGTGCGCGGCAACGGCCAGATCATTCAGGAGCTCGAGTCGCTGTTCGCAGGCAGCGGCTGGAACGTGATCAAGGTGCTCTGGGGCTCGGACTGGGATCCGCTGTTCGCCCGTGACCGGCATCATGCGCTGTTGCGGCGCCTTGCGCACACGGTTGACGGCCAGTACCAGACCCTGGGCGCCAATGACGGCGCCTACAACGACAAGCACTTCTTCCAGCTCGATCCCGATCTGCAGGCGCTGGTGGCACACATGTCGCACACGCAGATCGACGCCTTGCGGCGCGGCGGACACGATTTCCGCAAGCTGTATGCCGCATTCGCGGCGGCCCGGGCTCACCGGAGCCGGCCGACGGTGATTCTCGCCAAGACCAAGAAGGGCTACGGCATCGGGCGCGCCGGCGAGTCGCGCATGACGGCGCACCAGGAAAAGAAGCTCGACCTGGCGGCGCTGCTGGAGTTTCGCGACCGCTTCAATCTGCAGTTGACCGATGAAGCGGTGCTGAACCTGAGCTTCCATCGGCCGCCCGACGACAGCCGCGAAATGCGCTACCTCAGGGAGCGCCGGGCGGCGCTCGGCGGCAGCCTGCCGGCGCGGCGCAGCGCCGTGCAGCCGCTGCGCATACCGCCGCTCGCGGACTACGCACGGTTTGCGTTGCTGGCCGACGGTAAGGAGATGTCCACGACCATGGCAATCGTGCGTCTGTTCAGCACGCTGTTGCGCGACCCGACGCTCGGGCCGCGCATCGTGCCGATCGTCGCCGACGAGGCCCGCACTTTCGGCATGGCCAGCCTGTTTCGCCAGATCGGCATCTACTCGCCGCAAGGGCAGCTGTATGAGCCGGAGGACGCCGGTTCGCTGCTTTCCTATCGCGAGGCGCGCAACGGTCAGCTGCTCGAGGAGGGAATCACCGAGGCCGGGGCGCTGTCCTCGTGGATCGCCGCCGCAACTTCCTACAGCGTGCATGGACTGCCATTGCTGCCGTTCTACATCTACTACTCGATGTTCGGTTTCCAGCGGGTGGGCGACCTGATCTGGGCGGCCGCGGATCAGCGTTCGCGCGGATTTCTGATCGGTGCCACCGCCGGGCGCACTACGCTCGGCGGCGAAGGGCTGCAGCACCAGGACGGCGCCAGCCAGGTGATGGCCGCCACGGTGCCGAACTGCCGCGCCTACGATCCGGCCTTCGCCGGGGAGCTGGCCGTGATCATCGATCACGGCGCGCGCCAGATGCTCGAGCGCGGCGAGGACGTCTTCTACTACCTCACGGTCACGAACGAGAGCTATGCACAGCCGTCGTTGCCGGCCGGCGCCCACGAAGGGGTGATCCGCGGCATGTATCGCTGCAGCGCGCGCGAGCTCGAGCGGCCGGCGGGCAGGGTGCGGCTGCTCGGTTCGGGCGCGATCCTGCGCGAGGCGCTCGCGGCCTCCGAGCTGCTGGCGCAGGATTGGCAGGTCTCGTCCGAGGTCTGGAGCGTCACCAGCTTCAGCGAGCTGGCACGCGAAGCGCGCGAGCTGGAGCGCTGGAACCGGCTGCATCCCCGACAGGCTCCGCGGCGCAGCTACGTCGCCGAATGCCTCGACGGCCCCGATCCGGTGGTGGCCGCGACGGATTACGTGCGCGCCTATCCGCAGTTGATCGGATCGTATATTCGAAGTCGATTGCTAGCCCTGGGCACCGACGGCTTCGGGCGCAGCGATACACGCGCCGCGCTGCGCGGTTTCTTCGAAGTGGACCGCAACCACATCGTGCTGGCGGCGCTGCAGTCGCTGGTCGAGGCGGGCACGGCGGCGCCCGAGCTGCTGGCGCACGCGCTGGCGCGCTATCACATCGACAGTGAGGCCGTGGCGAGCTGGATGCACTGAGCGCCGCTCGCCTGCGGCGGCGCGGGTTGCGGCAGGCGCGAGCCGAAGGTGCGCCGCACGAGGCGGCGGGCGGAGGAGCTACTCGCCGCCGCCGAGCCGTTCGGCAGCCTCGCCGCGGCGCGAACGGGCGAATGCGCGCCGTCCGGTCGTATAGAACTCGAGAAAACTGCGGGCCTCGGGGCTGGCGAAGTCGCCGTGCTGCAGGGCGTCCGAGGCGATTTGCCGCATGTTGCCGACCGGGACGTTGACGGCGCGGAAGGCGCGCTTGATCTCGTCGACGACCTCGCGCCTGAGGCCGCGGCGCCGCAGGCCCACGACGTTCAGGCCGATCACGGCATTGCGTTCCGTGGCCAGTGTGAATGGCGCGACGTCGCGCGAGATGCGCGCGCCGCCGCCGATCATGGCGCCCTCGCCGATGCGGCAGAACTGGTGAATGACCGCGCCGCCGCCGAGAAAGGCGTGCTCCCCGACCTGGACGTGGCCCGCCAGCAGCACTGCGTTGGCGATCACGACCCGGCTGCCGATACGGCAGTCATGCGCCACGTGGCAGGCGGCCATCAGAAAGCAGTCCGCGCCGACTTCGGTGCTCGCCCCGGCCTTGGTGGCACGGCTGATGGTCACATGCTCGCGAATCACGGTGCGCGCGCCGACGCGCACGCCCGACTCCGTGGCGGCGTCGAAACCCAGGTCCTGCGGATCGCCGCCGACGACGGCGAACGGATGCACCACGACGCCCTCGCCGAGTTCGCAGTGCCGGCTGATCAGCGCATGCGCGTGAATCACGCAGCCGGAACCGAGACGCGCGCCCTCCTGGACGAGGGCAGTCGGATGAATCTGCATGGTCGATTCGGCCTCGATTGGCTCGTCAATGGCCCGCCCCGGGCGGCCCGGATTCTAGCGATCGCGGGCCGCCGCGGCGAGCCGGATCCTGCGCTCACGGCCCACCCGGCAGCCCGTAAGTGGTTAATATCATGGCGCTCCCTACGGGATTCGAACCCGTGTTACAGCCTTGAGAGGGCTATGTCCTGGGCCTCTAGACGAAGGGAGCAGTGCAGGCAGGGAGGCTTGGAAAAGCGCGGTATTATAGACGTCCATTTTGATTGCTCAAGCGGATCAGACGATTTGAACGATTCTCCCCCGGCTGGCGCCGTCGGTACGGCACCGCGCATCATTGCCCGCGCCGACCACAATATCTCGCGCTCGAACATCTCGGGTAATGCCCTGCGCGTGCTCTACCGCCTCAAGGAAGCCGGCTATCAGGCATTCCTGGTCGGCGGTTGCGTGCGCGACGTGATGCTGGGGCGCCATCCGAAGGACTTCGACGTCGCGACCAATGCGCTGCCCGATCAGGTCCGGGCGCTGTTCCGGAACAGCCGGCTCGTCGGACGGCGGTTTCGCCTGGCACACGTGGTCTTCGGCCGCGAGGTGATCGAGGTGGCGACCTTTCGCGCCGCGAGTGCACCGTCGCCGAGCGAGGAGCCGGTGCTCGAGGCAGATCCGGAAGAAGGCGAGGCGCCGGAGCTCGACGAAGAGTCCGAGCTGGTCGGCATCGATCACGAGCGCGTGCTCGATACGCACGGCCGGCTGCTGCGCGACAACATCTATGGCTCGATCGACGAGGACGTCTGGCGGCGTGATTTCACGGTCAACGCGCTCTACTACAACATCGCGGACTTTTCGCTCTGGGATTATGTCGGCGGTGCCGAGGATCTGGCGGCGCACCGCCTGCGTCTGATCGGCGATCCCGAAACGCGCTACCGGGAAGATCCGGTGCGCATGCTGCGCGCCGCACGCTTCGAGGCCAAGCTCGGGTTCGAGCTGGCGCCGTCGACCGCACAGCCGATCGCGCGCCTGCGCGGACTGCTGGCGGGGGTGCCCGCGGCGCGGCTGTTCGATGAATCGCTGAAACTGTTTCTGACCGGCCACGGCGAGCGCAGTCTCGCGGTGCTGCGCGAGCGCGAGCTGCTCGGGGTGCTGTTCCCGACGATCGAACGATATCTCGCGGCCCATTCCGGCGGCCTGGTCGAGCAATTGCTGCAGCAGGGCCTGCGCAATACCGACGCGCGCGTCGTCGAAGACAAGCCGGTGACCCCGACGTTCCTGTTCGCCTTGCTGCTCTACGGACCGATTGCCGCGGCCATCGAGTCGCTGCCGCCGCAGCGCTGGCACGAAATCGGCGCCATTCTGGAGGCCTGCGATCGGGCGCTGCGCGGCGCCGCGGCGCGCGTGACCATCCCGCGGCGTGTGGCGCTCGGGGTGCGCGAGATGTACGCCTTGCAGCCGCGGCTCGAGCATCCGCGCGGCAAACGTGCCTTGCGACTGCTCGAGCAGCCGCGATTCCGCTCGGCCTTCGATCTGCTGCTGTTGCGCGCGCAGCTCGGGCTGGCGTCGGCCGAGATCGCGCGCTGGTGGACGCGCCTGCAGGAAGTCGCGCCCGCCGAGCGCGAGCAGCTGCTCGAGGCGCTGCCGAGCTCGCGAGCGCCGCCGGCGGCCGGGCAGATGCCGGACGCGGCAGCCGCACAGCCGGCCGGCGGTGACAGCGGCGCCGGCCGGACGCGCCGCCGGCGCCCGCGGCGGCGCTTTCGCGGCCCGGCTTGATGCGCTGGTATCCAGCCTACGTCGGTGTCGGCAGCAATCTCGATCAGCCGGCGCTGCAGGTGCGCCGCGCGTTGTCGGCCTTGGAGCGGTTGGCGCGCACGCGGCTGGTGGCGCGCTCGGCGCTGTACCGATCCAAACCGCTGGGCCCGGTGTCGCAGCCGGACTTCGTCAATGCGGTGGCGGGGCTATTGACGCAGCAGGACGTGCGGCAGTTCTTCGAGGCGTTGCGATCGCTGGAACGCGAGCTTGGTCGCGAGCCGCCCCGGGTTCGATGGGGACCGCGCCGCATCGACCTGGATCTGCTCGTATTCGGAGGGCAGCGGATCGAAAGCCCGGAGCTGACGCTGCCGCATCCCGGGATAGTGCAGCGCAACTTCGTTCTGTATCCTTTGCGCGAGCTGGCGCCCGATTTGGACATACCGGGGTTGGGGCGCGTTGCCGAGCTTGCCTCGCGTGCGGACCCCGCCGACATCTGGCGTCTGGACGACGAACCGACAAGCCATGGCGCCTGAGAATCTGCCACATCGTTTCATCGTGCTCGAAGGGCCCATAGGGGTCGGCAAGACGACGCTCGCGGTCAAGCTGGCATCGACCCTGGGCGCCGAGCTGATCCTGGAGCGCGCCGACGAGAATCCCTTTCTCGAGCGCTTCTACCGCAACCCGCGCGCCGGTGCGTTGCCCGCGCAGCTGTATTTCCTGTTTCAACGCGCGCAGCAGCTTTCCGACCTGAAGCAGCACGATCTGTTCGCGCCGCTGCGGGTGGCCGACTACCTGATCGACAAGGACCGGCTGTTCGCGCGCGCCACGCTCGACGAAGAGGAATACCGGCTGTACGAGCAGGTCTACGCCAAGCTCGCGCTCGATACGCCGAGGCCGGATCTCGTGATCTACCTGCAGGCGCCGCTGGACGTGCTGCTCGGCCGCATCGGCCGGCGCGGCATCGCCCACGAGCAATTCATCGACCGCGGTTACCTGGAACGGCTCAACGATGCCTACGCGCGCTTCTTCCACGAATACGACGCCGGGCCGCTGCTGATCGTGAACGCGGCGGCCATCGATCCGGTCGGCAGCGACGAGGACTACCAGGAGCTGCTGGCGGCAATCGCGCGCATGCGCCGCGGCCGTCTCTATTACAACCCGCTGCGGCATGCAGCGCTCTAGCCGCGGGTTGCGCCTCGATGCCAACTGCTTCATTCTGACAGTTCATGCATACCCAGCCGCAGCAGTGCGATTGCGATCGCGAGCCGCCCATGCTCACCACTCATGAGCGATGCGAACCGTGAGTCGGCGTGGTCGGATCCGGTGCGCCTCATGCGGGACGGCGGGGTGCGCATGATCAAGCTCGAAGGCGGCGGGCGCCAGACCGGCATCGTCGAGGTTCCCGCCAGCCACCACAGCGCGCTCTGCGCCCATGGCGGGCTCGGCTTTTGAATGCCGGGCAGGCGATGGATACCGTAACCACGATCGATGCGGTTCGCTCGAAAGTGCGTGCCTGGCGCGCCGCCGGGCTACAGGTGGCGTTCGTGCCGACGATGGGCAATCTGCACGCCGGGCATATCAGCCTGCTCGCCGCGGCGCGCGATCGCGGCGATCGCGTGGTCGCCAGCGTGTTCGTCAATCCGCTGCAGTTCGGACCGAGCGAGGACTTCACGCGCTATCCGCGCACACCGGTCGAGGACGAGCGCTTGCTGGTGGAAGCGCGCTGCGACCTGCTGTTCGCGCCCGAGGTCGAGGAGATCTACCCGGCCGGCGGCAAGCAGGCGACGCTGGTGAGCGTGCGCGGTCTGTCAGAGATCCTGTGCGGCCAGTTCAGGCCGGGGCATTTCGACGGCGTCGCCACCGTGGTGGCGAAGCTGTTCGGCATCGTCGCGCCGGATGTGGCGGTATTCGGCGAGAAGGACTATCAGCAGTTGCTGGTGGTGCGCCGCATGGCGCTGGACCTGTCGCTACCGGTCGAGATCGTCGGTGCGCCCACCGTGCGAGCGAGCGACGGCCTGGCGCTGAGCTCGCGCAATCGCTACCTGAGCGCCGAGGAGCGCGCACGCGCGCCGCTGATCTACCAGACGCTGCGCGAGACGGCGAGTGCGATCGGCGCGGGGAACTCCGACGTCCGGACACTGGAGCGCGACGGCCTGGCGGCGCTCGAGCGCGCCGGCATGAAGCCGGACTATTTCTCGATCCGCACGGCAGCGGACTTGTCCGAGCCCGACGCCGCGGGCACCCAGCTGGTGGTGCTGACAGCCGTGCGGATGGGCCGCGCACGGCTGATCGACAATCTGCGCGCCCGCCGGCGCGAGGGCGCACCAGAGGGATGAGGCATGCGGCACTCCATGAACCGATCCTTGGGACCACGAAACACCGCGCCGCGACGGCGCCCGGCTCGATCCGCATGGCTGATGGCGGCGCTGGCGGTCGCGGTGCCAGTGTCCGCGATCGCGGCGCGCGCGTTCACGGCGCGCGACCTGGCGATGCTCGATCGCGTCGCCGATCCGCGCCTCTCGCCGGATGGCGCGTGGGTCGCCTATCAGCTGCGTGAAACCGACTACGCAGCCAACAAGGGCATCACGGGCATCTGGCTGGTAGCGGTGCCGGCTGCTGCGGCCGACGCCGCATCGGGTGCGACGCTCGTATCCGCCGAGCGGCGGCTGAGCGCACCGGGAGTCGCGAGCTGGATGCCGCGCTGGCGCCGCGACAGCAAGGCGCTGTATTTCCTCTCGACCCGATCGGGTACGTCTCAGGTCTGGCGGCTCGATCTCGCCGGGGGCGATGCCCAGCCGGTGACGCATGCGCCGCTCGACATCGCGAGCTTCATGCTCTCGCCCGACGGCCGGCATCTGGTGGTGGCGATGGACGTGTTCCTGGATTGCGATACGCCGGAGTGCAGCAAGCGGCGCCTGGACGAGCGCGCGGCGCGCCAGGACACCGGGCAGCTCTACGAGCGGCTGTTCATGCGGCATTGGGACGCCTGGTCGAACGGCACGCGCTCGCAATTGTTCATCTATGCGCTCGATGCGCAGGGCGACGCCGCGGGCGCGCCGGCCTGGCTGACGCGCGGCATCGATGCCGACGTGCCATCCAAGCCGTTCGGCGACGACAGCGAATTCGCCTTCACGCCCGACGGCCGCGCGCTGATCTTCAGCGCCCGCGTCGCCGGCAGCGGCGAGCCCTGGAGCACGAATTTCGACCTGTTCGAGGTGAACCTCGACGCCAGCGCGACGGCACGCAATCTGACCAGCGACAATCCGGCCTGGGATACCGGTCCGGCGCTGTCGCCGGATGGCAAGACCCTGGCCTATCGGGCGACCAAGCGGCCGGGCTTCGAATCGGATCGGTTCGCGATCATGCTCGAGGATCTGGCGAGCGGCCGCAAACGCGAGCTGCTGCCGAACTGGGATCGCTCGGCCGACTCGCTGCAGTGGTCGGTGGATGGCAGGACGCTGTACACGACCGCCGATGACGTCGGCCAGAAGCGGCTGTTCGCGGTGGATGTGGCGCATGCGACCATCGCGCCGCTGACCGATCAGGGCACCGTGGGAGCATACGACGTCGGGCGAGGTGGTATCGTGGCGGCGGTCGAGAGCCTCGCCGGTCCGGCGCAGTTGTACTGGATCGGACGCGCCGGCGGCGCGCCACGGCCGCTGACGCATCATAACGAGGACAAGCTGGCCGGCGTCGGCTTCGGCGCCTACGAGCAGTTTGCGTTCCAGGGCTGGAACAACGACACCGTGCACGGCTATGTCGTGAAGCCGGTCGGTTACCAGAGCGGGCGCAAGTATCCGGTGGCGTTCATCATCCACGGCGGTCCGGAGTCCGCATTCGGCAACGAGTTCCACTACCGCTGGAATCCGCAGACCTACGCCGGCGCGGGCTTTGCGGTGGTGACGATCGACTTCCACGGCACACCCGGCTACGGCCAGGCATTCACGGACGCGATCCGGGGCCATTGGGGTGATCGGCCGCTCGAGGATCTGCAGAAGGGCTGGAAATACGCCCTCGGGCACTTCGATTTCCTCGACGGCACGCGCGCCTGCGCGCTCGGCGCCAGTTACGGCGGCTTCATGGTCAACTGGATCGCCGGCAACTGGCAGAAACCCGAGTCCGGTGCATGGAAATGCCTCGTGAGCCACGACGGGGTGCTCGATGCGCGCATGATGTACTACGGCACCGAGGAACTCTGGTTCGAGGAGTGGGAGAACCAGGGCACCGCCTTCGCGCAGCCGCGGCACTACGAGCGCTTCAATCCGATCGATCACGTGGCCGACTGGAGGCTGCCGATGCTCGTGATTCACAGCGCCCGGGACTTCCGCATTCCGCTCGAGCAGGGCGTGGGCGCGTTCACGGCACTGCAGCGACGCGCCATTCCGAGCGAGTTTCTGTATTTTCCGGACGAGAGCCACTGGGTGCAGAAGCCGCAGAACAGTGTGCAGTGGCACCAGACCGTCGAAGCCTGGCTGAAGAAGTGGACCGCGGGTCCCTGAGGCGGCCGCCGCGCGCGCCGCGGCCGGCAGCGGCGCATGCCGCCGACGGCAATGACTACGGCCGCGCCGAGGGAACGTGGTCGCGCTGCTCGAGCGCGCGCCGGCGGTGCTGCGCCAGGGCCCACTGCACGTGCTCGCGCACCAGCGCCGACGGGTGCTCGCGGCGGGCTTCGAGCGCGGCCAGTACGCTCGCGGAACTGCCCGCGTTGCCGAGTGCGACGGCGATGTTGCGCAGCCAGCGCGTGTAGCCGATGCGGTAGATCGCCGAACCGCGCAGGCGCTGCTCGAAGTCCTGCTCGCTCCAGCGAAACAGCTCCGCCAGGCGCGGGGAGTCCAGGCCGTGGCGCACGCGAAAATCCGGGTGCGATGCCGCGCGCGCGAACTTGTTCCAGGGGCACACCAGCTGGCAGTCGTCGCAGCCGTAGATGCGATTGCCGATGGCGCGCCGCAGCGCGACTGGAATCGGCCCTTCGAGCTCGATGGTGAGGTACGAAATGCAGCGGCGCGCATCGAGCTGGTACGGTGCGACGATGGCGCCGGTCGGGCAGGCGGGCATGCAAGCCGTGCAGCTGCCGCAGTGCGCGCTCGCCGCGGCGTCGCTCGGCAGCGGCAAATCGGTGTAGATCTCGCCGATGAAGAACCACGAGCCGGCATCTCGCGCGATCAGGTTGGTGTGCTTGCCGATCCAGCCAAGGCCGGCATTGCGCGCGAGCGCCTTCTCCAGCACCGGGGCGCTGTCGACGAAAACGCGATAGCCATGCGGGCCGGCCAACGCCGCGACCGCTGCGGCCAGCTGCCGCAACGCCTTGCGCAGGACCTTGTGATAGTCGCGGCCAAGCGCGTAGCGCGAGATATAGGCACTCTCGGGCTCTCGCAGCAGCTGGTCGGCGGCGCGCGCCTCGCTCGCCAGGTAGTTCATGCGGGCCGAGATGACGCGCACGGTGCCGGGCACCAGTTCCGCGGGCCGACTGCGTTTGCGGCCGTGCCGCGCCATGTAGTGCATCTGGCCGTGCCAGCCGCGCTCGAGCCAGGCCGCCAGATGCGCCTCATCGGCCGCGAGCGCGATATCGCTGACGCCGACGGCATCGAAACCGAGCGCACGCGCCGCACGTTCGATCGCCTCGCGCAGCGCACGCGCGGCAGGCATGGCCGCGGCAGCGGCAGTCGGAGTGCACTCGGGCATGGCAGGGGCCGTGCGCTCAGTATAATCCGGGCGATGTCATCGCCAAGTCTGCTGTATTCAAGCGAGCAGGTCCGTGCGCTCGACGCCTATGCGATCGAGCACGGTACCAGCGGCTATACGCTGATGAAACGCGCCGCCGAAGCGGCGCTGCGCGCGCTGCGCAGCCGCTGGCCCACGGCCATGTCGCTCGCCGTCGTCACCGGTGGCGGCAACAATGGCGGCGACGGCTACGTACTGGCCCGCTTTGCGCAGGCGGCGGGGCTTTCGGCCACCGTGCTGGCCGTGGTCCCGCCCGAGTCGCTGCGCGGCGATGCGCGCACCGCCTACGACGATTTTCAATCGAGCGAGGGACAGGTGGCGAGCTTCTCGGCTGCGCGGCTGGCGCACTGTGACGTCATCGTCGACGCACTGCTGGGGACCGGGCTGACGAGCGCGGTGCGAGCGCCGGTGGCCGATGCGATCGCGGCGATCAATGCTGCGGGGCGGCCCGTGTTCGCGCTCGATCTGCCCTCGGGCCTGAACGCCGACAGCGGCGCGGTGATGGGCGTGGCGGTGCGAGCCGACTGCACGATCAGCTTCGTGGCACTCAAGACCGGGCTGTTTCTGGGCGACGGACCGGAGTACGCGGGCCGGTTGCTGTTCGACGATCTGGAAGTGCTGCCGCCGCCGGAGAGCCGATTCCGGCCGCGGCTGGAGCGACTGAGCGACCATGACATTGCGCTGGCGCTGCCGCCGCGGCGGCGCCAGGCAAACAAGGGCGAATTCGGTCGGGTGCTGATCGTCGGCGGCGGTGCGGGCATGCCCGGCGCCGTGAGGTTGGCCGGCGAGGCCTGCCTGCGCGTGGGGGCCGGGCTGGTGAGCGTCGCCACCGTGCCGGAGAATCTGCCGGCCATAGCCGCCGGCCGCCCCGAGCTGATCGTGCATGCCCTCACCGATGCGGCGCAGTTGCCGGAGCCGCTCGGCGCGGCCGACGTGGTGGCCATCGGACCCGGATTGGGCCGCTCGCTGTGGGCGCGCGCGCTGCTGGCGCGCGTGCTCGCCTGTGGCAAACCGCTCGTGATCGACGCGGATGCGCTCAATCTGCTGGCCGAGGAGCAGCTGGTCGCACCGGCGGGCGCCGTGTTGACGCCGCATCCGGGGGAAGCCGCACGGCTGCTCGGCATCGGTACCGAGGCGCTGCAGGCGGACCGGATGTCGGCGCTGGCACGGCTCGCCGCGCGCCATCCGGGCGCGGTGATCGTGCTCAAGGGCGCCGGCACGCTCATCGGCGCCACGAATGGGCGGGCGTCCGGCCCCATTCCTGTGATCTGCGAGCGCGGCAATCCCGGCATGGCAGCGGCCGGGATGGGCGATGTGCTGACCGGCGCGATCGCCGGCATCCTGGCGCAGTGCCGCGACCCGTGGCTCGCCGCCCGCGCCGGCGTAATGGCACACGCGCTGGCCGGGGACGAGCTGGCGCGCGACCGCGAGCGCGGCATCCTGGCCCTCGAACTGGCCGAGGCGCTGACCCAGTGCGTGAACCGGCGCCGATGAGGGGCGTCTGGCTGTTGCCGAGCGCGCGCGAGACCGAAGAGCTCGGTGCGGCACTCGCGGGCAGCTGCCCGCTGGATTCACATGCGCCGCGGCTCATCTACCTGTCCGGCCCGCTCGGAGCGGGCAAGACCACGCTCGTGGCCGCCTTGCTGCACGCGCTGGGGGTGCAGGAGGCGGTACGCAGTCCGAGCTATGCATTGATCGAAACGTACGCACTGCCGGGCTTGCAGGCGGTGCACGTGGATCTGTATCGGCTGCAGGCGGCCGACGAGCTCGAGCAACTGGGCATCCGTGACTACCTGAACCCGCGCACGCTGCTGCTGGTCGAGTGGCCTGGGCGCGCCGGACGCGCGCTGCCGAAACCCGATCTGGATCTCCAGCTCGATCTCATGACTGAGGGGACGGGCGCGGGCAGGCGCTGCCGTATCGAGGCCTGCTCGCCGGCCGGGGAGGCCTGGCTGGCGCTCGTCGAGCGCGCGTTGCCGCGCGGCGTTTGAGGCACGAACGCGGCCCTTACCCAGATCTGATATGAGGTAGCATCTGTATCTCGCTAATTAGTCTTGAAATATCACGGCGGTCGCCTTAGAGTGCGACGGCGCCTTAGCGCGGGGAATGCCGGTTTGAAGAGCGATCGTCGCGGCGGTTTCGAGCTCAGCCTCACGGCGCTGGCCGTAGTGGTGGGCACGATGTGCGTTTACCCGGCCGCGGCCCACGCGCGCTCCGTCGCGGGAGACGCGTCGGGCAGCCGCGCTGCCGCGGGTCCCGCCCTGTTGCAGCAGATGGTGCTGGATGCGGATGGCAATGGGGCGACGCTGACCTTGTCGCTGTCCTCTCCGGTCGAGCCGCGCCTGTTGCGCCTGCACGCTCCGGAACGGCTGGTCATCGACCTGCCGGCCACCCTGCGCCGCTCCGGCTTGCCGCAGCCGGGCGAAGGCGGCGTCGTGACCGCGCTGCGCTCCGGAATGCACGACCAGCACACGCTGCGCCTGGTGCTCGAGCTCAAGCAGTCCTTGCAGGCGCAGTGCCAGCCGGTGACGGACGGCAGTGGCTACCGGTTGCGCATCGTGCTGGGCCGCTCGCCGGCGCCTGTGGCCCCGCTGCAGGCGAGCGCAGCGGTCGTGCCGCCGGCAGCGACAGCGGCTGCGGATGCCGCCGCCAGCCCCGCGCCGCCGGCAGTCGGCGCGCCGCGCGCTCAGGCTCATGGCGCGGCGCGCAACGTTCGTGCGGCGCATGCGCCGCTGGGTGAGCGCGCGATCGTCATCGCGGTCGATGCCGGTCATGGTGGCGATGATCCGGGCGCCACGGGACGCAGCGGCACGCACGAGAAGGACGTCACGCTGGCCATCGCACGAGCGCTGGCGCTACGCATCGATCGCCAGCCGGGACTGCCCGCCGTGCTGACGCGCGATGGCGACTATTTCGTCGAGTTGCGCGATCGCATGCGGCGCGCGCGCGCCGCGCACGCGGACATGTTCGTCTCGATCCATGCCGATGCGGTGCGTGACCGCGAGGTTTCCGGCGCCTCGGTTTACATTCTGTCCGAGCGCGGCGCTTCCAGTGAGGCGGCGCGCACGCTCGCCGAGCAGGAGAACGCGGCCGATCTCAAAGGCGGCATTTCGCTGGCCGAGCAGCGTCCGGACGTCAGGTCGGTACTGCTCGATCTGTCGCAGAATGCGAGTATCGGCGAGAGCGTCGAGGCGGCGGACCGCGTGCTCGGCGCGCTCGATCGGGTTGGCGCGGTGCGCAAGCGCGAGGTGCAGCAGGCGGCGTTCGTGGTGCTCAAGTCGCCCGATATCCCCTCCATGCTGGTCGAGACCGCCTACATCTCCAATCCGGCCGAAGAGCGCAAGCTGCGGACCGCGCAGGAACAGCAGCGCCTGGCCGAGGCGATCTTCAGCGGCATCGACGGCTACTTTCGCAAATACCCGCCCGAAGGCAGCCGCTACGCGCGCGAGCACGGCCGGGGGGAAAGCGGCATCGAGCTGGCGCGCGCCGGCTTCTGAGACGGCGCCGACCCGCCCGGGCTGACGGCGAGCTCTGCGCCCTCGATCCGAGGGCGGCCGCGGCCTTCGCAGGTGACGCGGCACACCCAGTGTGTACACTGCCTGGTTCCCGCACCACCGCGAGCGCCCGGGCTGCCGAGCATGCCGATACGCGTCCTGTCCGCCAACCTGATCGATCAAATCGCCGCCGGCGAGGTGATCGAGCGCCCGGCCTCGGTGGTCAAGGAGCTGATCGAGAACGCGTTCGACGCCGGCGCGCGGCGCGTCGAGGTCGACATCGAGCGCGCCGGCCTGGGGCTGATCCGGGTGCGCGACGATGGCTGCGGACTTGACCGGGACGACTTGCCGCTGGCCGTGCAGCGGCATGCGACCAGCAAGATAGCCACGCTGGATGATCTGGAGGGGATCGCGAGCTTCGGTTTTCGCGGCGAGGCGCTGCCGTCGATCGGCTCGGTGGCGCAGCTGCGGCTCGTCTCCCGCGGCCGCGACGCGGCCGGTGCGCATGAGATCACGCTCGAGGGAGGCGCGCGCTCGCCGCTGGCGCCCGCGGCGCATCCGCCGGGGACCAGCGTCGAGGTGCGGGATCTGTTCTACAACGTGCCGGCGCGGCGCAAATTCGTGCGCAGCGAGAGCACCGAGTTCGGCCACATCCTGCGCCAGGTCGAGCGTCTGGCGCTGTCGGTACCGGGCGTGGCGCTGCGCCTGCGCCACAATGGCCGCGTGATCCTGGATCTGGCCGCGGCCGACGAGCGGACGGCGATCGAGCAGCGCGTCGATCGCATCCTCGGCGATGACTTTCGCGGCCGCGCGATCGCGGTCGATGAGACGCGCGGTGCGTTGCGGCTGTCGGGCTGGCTGGGACTGCCGACCGCGTCGCGTGGGCAGCCGGACCTGCAGTTCTGGTTCGTGAATGCGCGCGCGGTGCGCGACCGGCTGCTCGGCAATGCGGTCCGGCTCGGGTACCGCGATGTGCTCTATCACGGACGGCACCCGACTTACCTGCTGTATCTGGCGCTCGATCCGCGGCAGGTCGACGTCAACGCGCATCCCACCAAGCTCGAGCTGCGTTTTCGCGACAGCCGCGCGGTGCACGATGCGGTGTATCGCAGCGTCGAGCGCGCGCTGGCCGCCACCAGGCCGGCGTCGATGCTGGCCGCGGCGACGCGGTTCACGGGCCTGCCCGGCGCGAGCGGTGATCGGTCGCCGCAGCAGCTCGACGCGGTGCTGCAGGCGGGCGGCGATGAGGCAGCGGGCGGGCCGGGCGTCGCACTGCAGGCGCCCACGCATGCGCGCAGCAGTTTCGCCGCCGCCCAGGTTCTGGCCGCAGCGGAGCCTGCGCCCACCGAGCGGCCGCTCGGGGTCGCGATCGCCCAGCTGCACGGCCTGTATATCCTGGCCCAGAACCGCGACGGCCTGATCGTGGTCGACACGCACGCCGCGCACGAGCGCGTGCTGTACGAGCAGCTCAAAGCGCAGTACGAGGCCGCGGTTCCGGCCTCGCAGCTGCTGCTCGAGCCGCTGAGCGTGGCGGCGGCGGAGCATGAAATCGAGAATCTGCTGGCCGAGCGCGCCGAGTTCGAGCGCGTCGGCTTCGAGCTCGAGCGCCTGGGGCCGGCGCGGCTGGCGGTGCGGCAGGTGCCGGCGCTGCTGGCGCAGATCGATATCGCGGCGCTGCTGGCGCAGCTGGCGCGTGAACTGACCGGTGAGAGCGGCGCGCATCACCTCGCAGGCGCGGCGCATCGCATTCTCGGCACCCTGGCCTGCCGCGCCGCGATTCGCGGCCAGCGCGCACTGAGTCTGGCGCAGATGGATGCGCTGCTGCGGCAGATGGAGCAGACCGAGCGTGCGAGCCAATGCAATCACGGCCGGCCGACCTGGATGCGCCTGTCGCTGCACGAGATCGATCAGCTGTTCCTGCGGGGGCGCTGAACGTGGGCGCGACGGCGCCGCTGCTGGTCGTGATCACCGGCCCGACCGGCGCCGGCAAGAGCGAGCTGGCGCTGCAGTTGGCGGAGCGGCTGCAGGGGGAGCTGCCGTTGGAGATCATCAGCGCCGATTCGGCGTTGGTCTATCGCGGCATGGATATCGGCACCGCCAAGCCCAGTGTGGCGGCGCGGATGCGCGTGCCCCACCATCTGATCGATATCCGCGATCCTTCGCAGGGCTATTCGGCCGGAGATTTCGTGCGCGACGCGCGTGCGGCAATCGCCGACATCACGGGGCGCGGGCGCCTGCCGCTGCTGGTCGGCGGCACGATGCTGTATCTGCGCGCGCTGCGCGACGGACTGGCGAACCTGCCGCCGGCGTCGCAGGCGTTGCGCCGCAATATCGATGCCCAGGCCGCGGTGGTCGGCTGGCCGGCGCTGCATGCCGAGCTGGCGCGCGTCGACCCGGCGGCGGCGCATCGCATTGCAGCAACCGACACGCAGCGGATCCAGCGCGCATTGGAGGTGTTTCGCCAGACGGGCCGGCCGCTCTCGCAATGGCAGCAGCGCACGCCGGCCGCGCGGCAGCAGTACCACTGGCTGCGCTACGCGCTGCTGCCGAGCTCCCGCGTGGGTGCCCGCGAGCTGCTGGCGACGCGCTTCGCGGCCATGATGCGTGCGGGATTGCTCGAGGAGGTGCGCGCGCTGCACGCGCGCGGCGATCTGACCGAGCAACACCCATCGATGCGGGCGGTCGGTTACCGCCAGCTTTGGCACTACTGTCTTGGCCGCTGCAGCCTGGATGAGGCGACGCGCCAGGCGATCAACGCCACGGCGCAGCTGGCCAAGCGACAGCTGACCTGGATGCGGCGCGAGCTGGACCTGAAGCCATTGCCGGCTCATGCCGCAGGTCTCGCGCAGACCCTGGCGCCCGACATTCTCGCTGCGGCTCGTGCATGACCGCCAATGCGCTCAGTGCTAAAATGATTGTAGATGCGCATGCTGCCCCCAGACTCAGCCTATCGGGCAGTCTGATCTTCGGTTCCGTCTGTCGACAACGACCCTTTCACAAGCAAAACCGGTTGAAAAATAAGGAGAATCTCATGGCCAAGGGCCAATCCCTACAAGACCCCTTTCTGAACGCGCTGCGCAAGGAACACGTTCCGGTGTCGATCTATCTGGTCAACGGCATCAAGCTGCAGGGCCAGATCGATTCCTTCGATCAGTTCGTGGTGCTGCTCAAGAACACCGTCAGCCAAATGGTCTACAAGCACGCGATCTCGACCGTGGTACCGGCCAGAGCGGTGCGGCTGGCGGTCGAAGAAAGCGCTGCCTCCGAGCCGGCGGCCGACTGATGCACCGATCCGGACAAAGGCATGTTCGAACGCCCGCGCGCCGGTGAGCGCGCCGTCCTCGTACGGCTCGGGCTGGGCGGGTCGGTCAAGCCAGAGGATATCGAGGAATTCGAACAGCTGGCGCGTTCGGCGGGTGTCCGGCCGGTAGCCACGGTGATCGGGCGCCGCGAGCGACCGGATCCACGCTATTTCGTCGGCAGCGGCAAGGCGCAGGAGATAGCCAGCGCCGCGCGTGCCGAGAATGCGCAGCTCGTTCTGATCGATCATCCGCTCTCGCCGAGCCAGGAGCGCAACCTGGAACGCCTGATCGGCGTGCGCGTGCTCGATCGCAGCGGCCTGATACTCGATATCTTTGCGCAGCGCGCGCGCAGCTTCGAAGGCAAGCTCGAGGTCGAGCTGGCGCAGCTGCAGCATCTGTCGAGCCGACTGGTGCGAGGCTGGACCCATCTGGAGCGGCAGAAGGGCGGCATCGGCGTGCGCGGCGGACCGGGCGAAACCCAGCTCGAGACGGATCGCCGGCTGCTCGCCACCCGCATGCGATCGGTCAGCCGACGCCTGGAGCGTCTCAAACAGCAGCGCGATACCGGGCGCAGCGCGCGCGCGGAGATCCCGGTGCCGTCGGTGGCACTGGTCGGCTACACCAACGCCGGCAAGTCGACCCTGTTCGGTGCCTTGACCGGCAGCGAGGTCTACGTGGCGGACCAGCTGTTCGCGACGCTCGACCCGACCGTGCGGCGCCTGCGGCTGCCGGGCGGTGCGCCGGTGGTGCTGGCCGATACGGTCGGCTTCATCCGCGAACTGCCACACGAGCTGGTAGCTGCGTTCCAATCGACGCTGCAGGAGGCGCGCGAGGCGCATCTGCTGCTGCACGTGGTCGATGCCAGCGACAGTCAGCGCGACGAGCGTATCCATCAGGTCGACACCGTGCTCAGGGAAATCGGTGCCGGCGCAATCCCGCAGCTGCGCGTGTACAACAAGATCGACCGACTCGGGGTCGAGCCGCATCTGGAGCGCGACGCGGATGGCCTCGCGAGCAAGGTCTGGATCAGCGCTGCCGGTGGCCAGGGCCTCGAGCCGTTGCGCGACGCGATCGCCGAGCGTCTGCATCTGCAGGTGCGGCGCCGATGGCTGCATCTGCCGGCGAGCGCGGGCGCCGCGCGCGCACGGCTGTATGCCGCCGCCGTGGTGCGCGATGAGCGCTCGCTGGAGGACGGTGCGCTCGAACTGCTGGTCGAGTTGCCGGCGGCAGAGCTGGCGCTCTGGGCGCTGCAGCCCGGCGTCACGGTGCTGGAACCGCCGCCGCGCTCTGCGGCTGCTGCTTGTGCGCCGAAAGAGCCCTACCTAGAATCGGTCGCGACGCCGTAGGCCGCGACGGCGCGTTGCTGACGGCATAGGATCGGACACCGACACGGCCTTCCCCATATGGCATGGAATCAACCCGGCGAAGACAAGAAAAGGCCGGCGCCGCGCGGCGCGCCGGATGATTCGTCGCTGGACGAGATGCTGCGGCGCTGGCAGCAGCGGGTGCAGCGCCTCTGGCGCCCGGGTCGCGGCCGCGGCACGGCGGCCTCGATGCTGCTGCTGCTGGCGGCGGTAGTGTGGCTCGCGAGCGGCTATTTCCGCATCGACCCCTCCGAGCGCGGCGTCGTGCAGCGCTTCGGGCGCTTCGTCGCACTCGCACAGCCAGGGCACGGTTGGCATTGGCCCTGGCCCATCGGATCCTTGACCAAGCTCAATGTCGCGAGCGTCAACAGCCTGGATTCCAAGACCCTGATGCTGACAGCCGATCAGGGCCTGATCGACATCGACTGGTCGGTGCAGTATCGGATCTCCGATCCGCTGCAATACCTGTTTCAGCTGCGCGAGCCGGCAACCACGCTGCGCCAGGCGAGCGAGACCGTGATCCGCGAGCTGGTCGCAACCAACGCGGTGCAGGCCCTGCTGACCGGCGATGCGCGGGCGCGCGTCACCGGCGAGGCGCGGGCACGAATCCAGAAGCTGCTCGACAGCTACCGTGCGGGCATCACGCTCACGAGCGTCAGCCTGCCCGGCGTGCAGCTACCCAATGCGGTGATGGCCACGCAGCGCGATGCCGAAAAGGCGGCCGAGGAGCGGCAGCGCGCCATCGCCGATGCGCAGGCCTATGCCAACGATATCCTGCCGAAGGCACAGAGCAGCGCGCAGCGGCAGCTGGCCGATGCCCAGGTGTACGCGGCGCAGACGCTGGCCAGCGCGGAAGGCGACGCCGATCGCTTCATGCAGCTCGCCAATGCCTACGCGCAAGCGCCGGAGGTGACGCGCAGCCGGCTCTACATCGATACCATGCAGAACATCCTCTCGCGCTCGCACAAGATCATCATCGATGCCAGGAGCGGCGGCAGCGGCAACATGATCTACCTGCCGCTCGACAAGCTGGCCGATGCGGTTCGCGCCGCCACGCCAAGCGCGCCGCCGGCCGGCGGCGCGCCGGCTACGGCGGGCGCGGGCGTCGGCGCGGCAGGAGCCGTGAGCACGGCCCCCGCCGAGCGCACGGACGGCAGCGATCGCGGCCGTGAAAGGACCGAGCGATGAGCAAGTCGCGCGTGCTCGCACCGCTGCTCGTGGCGATCGCGGCGCTGCTGTCATGGAGTTCATGCTTCAGCGTGGATGAAGACCAGGCTGCCCTGCGTACGCGCTTTGGCCAGGTCGAAGGCGAGGTCTATGGTCCCGGATTGCACTGGAGGTCGCCGGTCGATGTAGTGCATCGATTCGATCGGCGGATTCTCACCCGCGCCTATCGCGGCGAAAGCTTCGTGACGCGCGACCAGAAGGTCCTCGGCGTCGATTTCTACGTCAAGTGGCGGTTGCTGGACGTGCGGCGCTACTACCATGCGACCCGCGGCGGCGACGAAGATGTCGCGGCACTGAGCCTGGCCGACCTGGTGCGCGAGCGCATCAAGACGGCCATCGCCGCAGCGCCGTTGACCGCGGTCATCGCCGATCCGCGCGGTTCCATGAGCAACGCGGATTTCAACGCAATCGGCGCCGCCGCGGCCGAACTCGGGGTGCAGCTCGTCGACGTCGAGCTGCAGCGCATCGAGTTGACGGACGACGCGGCGAACGCGCTCTACCAACGCATGCAGCAGGGCCTGGTCGCGCAGGCACAGCAGCTGCGCGCCAGCGCCGCCGCCGATGCCGAAAAGATCCGCGCTGACGCCGATCGCAAGCGCGCCGAGGTTCTGGCGGATGCGACTCGCGAGGCACAGCATATCCGCGGCGAGGCCGATGCACGCGCGAGCGCTGCGTATGCCAAGGCCTACGGCCGCAATCCCGAGTTCGCCGCCTTCTATCGCAGCCTCCAGGCCTACAAGAATGTGTATGCGCGCGACGGCGACGTGCTGGTGCTCTCGCCGGAAGGGGAGTTCTTCAAATATCTGCACAGCGCCAGCGGGCGCTGATCAATCGTCAGGGTGGCTCGTGAGGTTGGAGTGGTCCGATTTACTGGCTGCATTGGCGATCGTCTGCGTCATTGAGGGGGTCATGCCGTTCATCAATCCGGCGGGGATGAAGCGGCTGCTGGCCAGGTTGTCATCCATCGAAGAGCGCGAGATGCGCGTGGTCGGTCTGTTCAGCATGCTGTCGGGACTCGTGATCCTCTATCTGGTGCGTTCCTGATGGGCCGCTTCGTCATCGTCATCGGCACGCAGTGGGGCGATGAGGGCAAGGGCAAGGTGGTGGACCTGCTCACCGAGCGCGCCGCGGCCGTGGCGCGCTTTCAAGGCGGCCACAACGCGGGCCACACGCTGGTCATCGGCGGCCACAAGACCGTTCTGTCGCTGATCCCATCCGGCATCCTGCGGGAGGGGGTGCGCTGTTTCATCGGCAACGGCGTGGTGCTGTCGCTCGAGGCGCTGTTCCGGGAGTCGGAGATGCTGCAGGCGCAGGGTGTGCCGGTGTTGGAGCGGCTGCGAATCTCGCCGGCCTGCCCGCTGATACTGCCGTCGCATGTGGCGCTGGACCGGGCGCGGGAATCGGCGCGCGGCGCGAACGCGATCGGCACCACGGGCCGCGGTATCGGACCGGCCTACGAAGACAAGGTGGCGCGCCGGGCCGTGCGGGTCGCCGATCTGTTTCAGCGCGATCGATTCGCCGCCAAGCTGGGCGAGATGCTCGATTTCCACAACTTCGTGCTGCAACGCTATTTTGCGCGACCGCCGCTCGATTTCCAGCGCACGCTCGATGAGCAGCTGGAATTCTCCGAGCGCCTGCGGCCGCTGCTGCTCGACGTCACCGAGGCGCTCGCGCAGTTGCGGCGCCAGGGCGCGAACGTCATGTTCGAGGGCGCACAGGGCGCAATGCTGGACGTCGACGTCGGTACCTATCCATTCGTGACTTCCTCGAATACCACGGCCGGCGGTGCCGCGACCGGGACCGGAGTCGGCCCGCGCGTGTTCGACTACGTGCTGGGTCGCGTGAAGGCCTACACCACGCGTGTCGGCGCCGGGCCGTTTCCTACCGAACTGTTCGATGAGTACGGTGAGCATCTGTCCCGCGTCGGCCACGAATTCGGGTCGGTGACCGGACGGCGGCGGCGCTGCGGCTGGTTCGACGCGGTGGCGCTGCGCCGCTCGATCGTGCACTCGAGCGTGTCGGGCCTGTGCGTGACCAAGCTCGACGTGCTCGACGGTCTGGAGACGATCCGCATCTGCGTCGGCTATCGCGTCGGCGGGGAGACATTGTCCGAACCGCCGCTGTTCGGCGATGTCTATGCCGGGGTCGAGCCGCTGTACGAGGAACTGCCCGGCTGGAGCGAGTCCACCGTCGGCCTGCAGGATCTCGGCGCCCTGCCCAAGAACGCCCGACGCTATCTCGAGCGCATCGAGAGCCTGGTCGGCGTGCCGCTTGACTTAATCTCGACCGGGCCCGATCGCGACCAGACCATCGTCCTGCGCCATCCCTTCGATAACTGAGGGCGCGCCGCGCACCACGCGCCGGGGGAAGCGAATGACCCCGGCCGGCATCGCGAAACCAGGTAGGGGAATCACAGTTCGAGGGCGGCGGGCAGTCATGCCGCCGTGCATGGCTCAAGTTTCGCGCGTGCGGCTCGATAGCCTTCGCTAGAGCACGGAACCCGGGCCGATTCCATCCCGATGACATAATGCAACCGAGCGCGCATCAATCCGCCGAACTGGGTCTCGACGGCGATGCATTCGATAGCGGTGAATACGCGGCCATCGGCGATTCTCCCTGGGAATACGCGCGCATGCTGCGCACCTTGCTCGGCAATCTCGACGGCATGGTCTACCGCTGTCGGCACGACGCCGGCTGGACGCTGGAGTTCGTCAGCGATGGCTGTACGCGGCTGACCGGCTACCTGCCGGGCGAGCTGCTGCAGAGCAAGCGCGTCTGCTTCGCCGAACTGGTGCACGAGGAAGACCGCCAGAGGCGGCGCGTGCTCACCGAGCGCGCGATCGCCACACGCGAGCGCTTCGGGGCCGAGTATCGCATCGTGCGCGCCGACGGCGCGATACGCTGGGTCTGGGAGCGTGGCGTGGCGGTCTTCAACAGTGCCTCGGGGGCGATCGTATTCGAAGGATTCATCGAAGACGTCACCGAGCGCAAGCGCTCGGACGAGGCGCTGGAGGCGGCCGAGCGGCGCTACTACAGCATGTTCGAGAACGCGATGGATGGCATCTTTCGCACCGCTCCCGACGGGCGCTTCCTGGTCGCCAATCCTGCCTTGGCACGCCTGTACGGCTACGGCTCGCCGCGTGAGCTCATCGATGCGGTGCGGGACCCGGCGCGGCAGCTGTACGTCAAGCCGGAGGATCGGGCCGAGTTTCTGAGGCGCCTCGAGACCGACGGCTCGATCAGCGGCTTCGAAACGCAGGTCTACAAGAAGAACCGCGAGATCATCTGGATCTCGGTCAATGCACACCTCAAGCGCGATGCCGCAGGGTGCGTCATGCACTACGAGGGCTCGGTGGAAGACATCACCGAGCGCCGGCTCTATCAGGCGCGCATCGAGCATCAGGCCAATTACGATGCGTTGACCGGCCTCGCCAATCGTTCGCTGCTCAATGAACGGCTCAGCCAGGCCATCGCGCACGCCGAGCGCGACGCCGGTCACGTTGCGGTGGCGTTCGTCGACCTCGACCAGTTCAAGTTCATCAACGATTCCTTCGGTCACCAGCTGGGCGACAATCTGTTGCAGACGATGGCGGAGCGGCTCAAGCGCTGCATCGGCAAAGCCGACACCGTGGCGCGCCAGGGCGGAGATGAGTTCGTGCTGGTGCTGTGCGACTACGCCCAGGCCGATCAGATCACGCGCCTCGTGCAGCGCATCCAGGCCGTGGTGGCCGAGCCCTGGACCGCCGGGCGGCGCGAATTCAACGTCAACTGCAGCGTCGGCATCGCGGTCTACCCGCAGGATGGGCGCACCGCGGACGTACTGCTGCGCAATGCGGATTCGGCCATGTACAAGGCCAAGGAAAACGGCCGCAATAACTTCCAGTTCTTCACCGCCGAGCTCAACCGGCACATGTTCGAGCGCCTCAGCGTCGAGCACAAGCTGCGCGGCGCGCTGGCGCGCAAGCAGTTCCTGCTGCACTACCAGCCGCGCGTGAATCTGCGCACCGGCCGCATCGTCGGGGCCGAGGCGCTGCTGCGCTGGCGCACGTCGCGGGGCAGTCTATACCGGCCGGACCGGTTCATTTCGGTCGCCGAGGACACCGGGCTGATCGTGCCGATCGGCAAATGGGTGCTGCGCACGGCCTGCGAACAGGCGCAGAGCTGGCAGATCCAGGGGCTGCGGCCGATCGTGGTGTCAGTGAACGTCTCGCCGCGTCAGTTCCGCGAGGGCAACATGGTGCAGACCGTGGCCGAGGCACTCGAGCACAGCGGGCTGCCGGCGCGCTATCTTCAGCTCGAGCTCACCGAGAGCATGGTGATGCATGATGCGGAGAAGTTCGTCTCCATGTTGCGCGAGATCAAGAAATTGGGTGTGCAGCTGGCGATCGATGACTTCGGCACCGGCTACTCGAGCCTGAGCTACCTGAAGCGTTTTCCGGTGGATCACCTGAAGATCGATCGCTCCTTCGTGAAGGATCTGGTCACCGACCCGGACGATGCCGCGATCGTGCAGGCGATCATTGCGCTCGGCCACAAACTCGGCCTGCGCATGGTCGCCGAAGGTGTCGAGACCGAGGAGCAGCGCGAATTCCTGCTGCGCAGCCGCTGCGACGAGATGCAGGGGTTCCTTTTCTGCAAGCCCCTGCCGGTGGCGGACTTCGCCGCGATGCTGGCCGACAGCCGGGCGGAGTTGAGCCGCGACGGCTGACACCAAGCCCAGCGCGTACAGCGGGCCAAGGCGCCTGCCAGGACGCCGCTGTGTCAGACAAGCGACGATCCAGATTCACGGTACTGCGCTATTATCGGCATGTTCTATGGGCGATGGTTCGCTCTGTTGCGTATTTGCAACGCAAGCGGCGATGCCGGCGCGGCGCCCGTTCAGCGTCCTCGACGGCCGCCGCCGCCCAGGCCCGCAGCGTCACGGGCCGTGACAACTTCGAGGGACTCCGTATCATGACACTGCGGCAGCGGCGGGCTACCAAACGTCAAAGCTAATCGGCCGCCGTGCGCCGCGGGCGCCGGCCCGACAGACGGCACAGCCCCTCCCGAAGCAGATGCACTCCCGATAGACGGTAACGTTGGAACACCGGAGACTTCAGTCGTGCCTTCGGATATCGAAATTGCGCAGCAAGCGAAACTGCAGCCGATCGAGGCGATCGCCGAGACCCTCGGCATTCCTCGCTCGAGCCTCGAGAACTATGGTCGCTACAAGGCGAAGATCGGCTTCGAGTTTCTCGACAGCCTGCAGTCGCGGCCCGATGGCAAGCTGATCCTGGTAACCGCGATCAGCCCGACCCCGGCCGGGGAGGGCAAGACCACCACGACGGTCGGGGTCGGCGACGCCTTGAATGCCATCGGCAAGAAGACCGTGATCTGCCTGCGCGAGCCGAGCATCGGTCCGGTGTTTGGCATGAAGGGCGGCGCCGCCGGCGGCGGTCATGCGCAGGTGGTGCCGATGGAGGACATCAATCTGCACTTCACCGGCGACTTCCATGCGATCGGGCTCGCGAACAATCTGCTCTCGGCGCTGACCGACAACCACATCCATCACGGCAATGAGCTGGGGATCGATCTGCGCCGCATCACCTGGAAGCGGGTGGTGGATATGAACGATCGGGCGCTCAGGGATATCACCATCGGGCTGGGCGGACCGGGCAACGGCTATCCGCGCCAGGACGGCTTCGACATCGTCGTGGCCTCGGAGGTCATGGCGATCCTGTGTCTGTCCACGGGCCTCGCCGACCTGAAGCAGCGGCTCGGCAACATCGTGGTCGGCTACACCCGCGATCAGCGGCCCGTGCGCGCGCGCGATCTGTCGGCGCATGGCGCGATGACAGCGCTGCTCAGGGATGCACTGAAGCCGAATCTCGTGCAGACGCTCGAAAACAACCCGGCATTCGTCCACGGCGGACCGTTCGCGAACATCGCGCACGGCTGCAACTCCGTGCTGGCCACACAGACCGCTCTCAAGCTTGCCGATTACGTGGTCACCGAGGCAGGCTTCGGCGCGGACCTGGGCGCCGAGAAATTCATCGACATCAAGTGCCGCAAATCGGGCCTGCGCCCGGCGGCGGCGATCATCGTCGCCACGATCCGGGCGCTCAAATACCACGGCGGATGCGACCTGGACAAGATCAACCAGGAGAACCTGCCGGCCCTGGAAAAGGGGATCGCCAACCTCGAGCGCCACGTCAACAACGTGCGCAATCACTACGGCCTGCCGTGCATCATCTCGATCAATCATTTCCTGCACGACACGGATGCCGAGATAGCGCTGCTCGAGTCAACCATGGGCATGCACGGCGCGCCCGTCATCGTGGCGCGGCACTGGGCACAGGGCGGCGCCGGCGCAACGGACGTCGCGCGCACCGTCGTGGACCTGACCGAGCAACGCCAGTCGACCATGAAATTCGTATACGAGGAATCGCTGCCGCTGTGGGAGAAGATGCAGGCGGTCGCCACCAAGATCTATGGTGCGGCCGACATCAGGGCGGAACGCAAGGTCCGCGCGCAGATCCAGCAGCTGCAGGAATCGGGCTACGGTCATTACCCGGTCTGCGTGGCGAAGACGCAGTATTCGTTTTCGACCGATCCGGCCGCGCGCGGTGCGCCGTCCGGACACACGGTCGACATTCGCGAAGTCCGGCTGGCCGCCGGAGCGGAGTTCATCGTCATGGTGTGCGGCGACATCATGACCATGCCGGGGCTGCCCAGGGTGCCGTCCGCGAACAAGATCGACGTCGACGACAGCGGCAGGATAGTAGGTCTGTTCTAAGGAAGGATCGGCCATGCGCGGACGGGTCGCGGCGCGGCAGCGACTGCCGGGTTGAGTACCGGCAGCCGGCCGGCTATGGCTGGCCGGGCCTCGTCGGTCGCCCCCGGCGCAGATGACCCGTTTCTAAAAGTATTTTGTGACGCCCTGGAACTCTTTCAGCAGTTCCCTGATTTCGCGCGGCATGGATTCAGAGGCCTGTTCCAGCATTTCAATCACCCCCTGCAGGTGTCCGTTGGCACGCTTCAGGCGCGCATTGATGTGCGGGAACTTGTATATAGCCGTGCCTCTCTCACACCAAAATATCCTGTCCCCGTAGACGGGATACGAGAAGCGGCCTAGGATCTCGACCAGTCGCATAGCGACGGAGGCGGCCGGCATTGGACAGTAGCAGTAGAAGAGGTGATTGGCGCTGCGCCAGCCGCAGCGGACTCTCGGCTCGATAACGCCCCATCATCTCAAGTGGGAGCTATCCCGCCGCGAGCGGGAGGCCCGCGGGAGCCCAGGCCCCAGAGCCTGGCTCGAACCTCCGTTACAATCCTTCTGCAGTTTGCCCATCGGCATCTTCCAGCATTGACGGACGATAACTCTGGCGCGAGTCCTCGCGTCGTGCGTCGTCAGGAGGCGCTGGCCGTACGCGCTTTGGAGGACGGGCTATGACGATGACCATTGTGCAGGCGGCCCTCGACCTGGGGGTAGCCGTGGCCCTGGGCGCCATCATCGGGTTTGAACGTCAGTGGCGACAGCGCCTGGCGGGACTTCGCACCAATACCCTGGTGGCGCTCGGCGCGGCCTCGTTCGAGGTCTACGAAAACCTATTTCCAGGCGCCGGCGGCGCCACCCGGGTAGCGGCTCAGGTCGTATCGGGGATCGGCTTCCTGGGCGCGGGCATTATCTTCAGGGAGGGCGCTAACGTCCGGGGCCTGAATACGGCCGCTACGCTGTGGTGCTCAGCGGCCGTGGGTCTGCTGGCTGGCGCCGGTGCAATGGTCTACGCAGCGCTCGCCGCCGCCATGGTCATTGCGATCAACCTGCTGCTCCGCCCGCTGGTCGAGCGTATCAACCAGCGCCCTATGGGGTCGACGGAACTGCACAGCGGCTATATGGTCACCGTCGTCTGCAAGGGCGATGGGGAAGCTCATGTGCGCGCGCTCCTTTTGAACGGCCTGAGCGCCGGGAGTCTGCGGTTGCACCGTCTCGACAGCTCGAATATTGAGGGCTCGGACCGCGTCGAAGTGTTGGCCGCGCTCTCCGCCGAAAAGCGCTCGGACGGTGTCCTGGAGCAGATCGTGGGACGGTTGAGCTTGGAGCCGTCAGTCACCGCGGCGCGCTGGCGGGTCGAGGGCGTGGCTGAGTGAACGAATGACGCCCATGGGTGTGCATCGCGCCAGGACACCAGGAAAGTCGGATGGGTTGCGCCCGCCGCGTCGATCGCGCCGGGCGGCGATAAGGACAAGGCTGTGAATTATTTTGCGAAGCTCTATTATCCCCTGCGCAAGGCCTGGAAGGCGCTCGGGCTGTACTTCGTCATTGCCGGGCCAGGCATGGTCGTCATGGTCGCCGACAATGACGCTGGCGGCATTACCACCTACGCCGCGACCGGGGCGAAGTACGGCTACCATCTGATATGGTTCCTGCTGCTGCTGGTCCCGGTCGCGTACTACGTCCAGGAAATGACCGTTCGACTGGGCGCGGTCACGAAGCGGGGTCATGCCGAGGCGATCTTCGATGGCTTCGGCGCGTTCTGGGGTTGGTTCTCGCTCCTGGACCTGATGATCGTCGACTGGCTGACCCTGGTCACCGAGTTCATCGGCATGACGGCGGCCTTCGCGATCTTCGGCGTGTCGTCCTGGTTGACTGTCCTCGGGGTCATACTCCTGATGGCGGTCATTGTCCTGAACGGCCGCTACTGGACCTTTGAGAAGCTTGCACTCCTGTTCTGCGCCCTGAACCTGGTCTACATCCCTGGGGCCTTTCTCGTGCACCCCTCCGTTAAGGACGTCCTGCACCATGGTCTCATTCCAAATTTCGCAGGCGGATTCAATGGTCAGCTGTTCTTCTTTCTGATGGCGAACATCGGCACGACGATCGCGCCCTGGATGCTGTTCTTCCAGCAGAGCGCCGTAGTCGACAAGGGGATGCTGGAAAAGGACATCCCGTGGGGCCGGTTCGACACCTTGCTGGGCTCGATCATTACCGTGATCGTCGCTGTATTCATCGTAATCGTGACGGGCACCGTGCTTCCTGGGATCGACATTGACAGTGCCGCCCAGGCGGCTCAGGAGTTGATGAAGACCGATCGGTATGTCGGAACCTTCCTGGCCATCGGGCTCTTCGATGCCGGTCTGCTGGGCGCCATCTGCATCTCGCTGGCCAGCTCCTGGGCCTTCGGCGAGATATTCGGCTGGGCGCACTCGCTCAACACCAAGATCCGTCAGGCGCCGTGGTTCTACGCAACCTACTTCCTGATGCTCATCACGGCCGGCCTGGTGGTGCTGATTCCGCGGGCCCCGCTGGTTCTGATCACGCTGTTCGTGCAGGTCGTCGCAGTCACGCTCCTGCCGGCGGCCCTGGTGTTTCTGATCCTGCTTCTGAATGATCGGACCACGATGGGCGCGCGGTGCAACACGGTGGGCGAGAATCTCATCGGGGGATGCATTGTGGTGTCCATCATCATCCTGTCGACGCTGTACGGAGTGTCGGTCCTGTTTCCAAACCTGTTTCAATAAATACCTACGCCGCCATGAGTCTATTCCGCAATCTCATTGCCAAGATATCGGCCATCAACTCGCGCTATCGTGAGCCGCGCATCGAGATGTCCGGAGCGGTCCGGCTGTCATTACTGGTACTCAGGGTCTATTTGCTCGCCTTGGTGGCCTTGATGATCTACAAATTCGTGCTCATCGTGACGAAGGGGTAGGGCGTGGTCACCGTCATCGAGAATGAGTTCTTCTTGAGCGAGATTCTGGGCCGCCGGGTGTTCGTCAAGAAGCAGCAGATCGGGCGTCTGGGTGACCTTGCAATCATTGAGACCGGCAAGCTGCCGGAGGTCACGCACGTCATCGTGACGCGATCCTTGGGCTACCCGTCGCTGACGGTGCCTTGGGACATGGTACTGCTCATCTCGAACAACGAGGTCGTACTCGGCCTCGATGCGGCCGCTACGACGCAATATGAACGCGCCCCGCAGGAGAACCTCATCCTGCTCCACGATCATATTCTCGATAAGAAGATCCTGGACATGGACGATCACGAAGTCGAGGTGGTCTATGACGTCAAGCTGGCCTTCCAGGGTGGCAAGCTTTATGCGGCCGAGGTGGACTTCAGTCACTACCGGGCGTTGCGCCGTTTGGGCTTCCGAAAGCTCGCCAAACTCCTGACCAATCGCAACAAGGAGGCGCGTGTGTCGTGGCTTTACGTCCAGCCACTTCCCGAGGAGTTGGGGAGCTTCGCCGGGAACATCAAGTTGAAGGTACCTAAGGCGGGCCTGAGTGAAATCCATCCGGTGGATCTCGCAGACATCCTCGAGGAGTTGGAGGGTGGGCAACGTGTGGCGCTGTTCAACGCCCTGGATGCCGAGCAGGCCTCCGACACCCTGGAGGAGGTGGAGCCCAGGGTACAACGAGAGCTCATCCGTGCCATTGAGAAGGAGCGAGCCGCGCTTCTGATCAACGATATGACGCCGGCGCAAGCCGCGGACATCCTGGCGATCCTGCCCCGCGACCAGGCGAGCGCCATCCTCAAGCTCATCGACCGGGATATGTCCTCCAAGGTCGAGCACATCATCGACAAGCACGATGAGGGCATCCTGCTCTACGGATCGCAGGATGTGATCCGCCTGCCCTCGGCAACACCCGCCGAGGACGTGCTCGACAGGTATCGAGAGCTCGCCAAGGGCAAGGATGTCGTGATGTACGTCTATGTGACGAATGCGGAAGGGGCGCTGAAAGGGGTAGTGGATATTCGCGAGATGGTGGCCGCGGAACCCGGGCAGACGCTCGGTGACATCATGACGGAGCACGTCATTGCGCTGCCGAAGGACGCCACACTTCGCGACGCCGCGATGCTCTTCGAACGCTACAACTTCAGGGCACTTCCCATCGTCGATGAGAACGATCATCTGTTGGGGGCTGTGTCCTCACGCGACGTCCGAAGCCTTCGACCGAGGCTTTCCTGATCAAATTGCAGGCTGGGGACCGTCTTCCGCACGACTCACGGCTACATCGGCCTTGCGCGTGGCTCGACCATGTCCAACAGCACGCGAAACGATCCGAGGACGCCAATGTCAGGGATTGATGGCTGCACTCAATCTGCCAAACGGCCCATCCAGATTTGCAGCTCAATGACGTCGAGGTACTGCGAGTGCGGCAAGAACGCAGAGCGCTTGACGCAGAAAAATGCGAGTCCCTGTCCAGGACATCAACAATTCGTGTTTCAGTGCATCCCGGCACTAGGAACTGCTAGGCTGCGCGCCCTTGGGCAGCTTGCCCTGATTATTATTTATCTAAAACGTTAACAATGTTTTGTAACTTATTGATTATGGTGCCCAGGAGAGGACTCGAACCTCCACGGGTCGCCCCGCTAGTACCTGAAACTAGTGCGTCTACCAATTCCGCCACCTGGGCATCGGGTGGGCGGCGCAATGTACGGAAGGGGTCGGGGACTGTCAATTGAGACGTAGCGACAAACAAGGAACTCCAAAGTCCGGCCGGCGCAGCGGCGGCGCTCCGCAATTGGGCCGCAGCACTAAAGCCCGCGGCGCCAATGCCGGTTCGCGCAGCGCGCTGCGGCGCGGCGGCAGCGCCGGCGAGCTCATCCAGGCCGAGGGTACGCTCAGCGCCAATCGCAATGGCTATGGCTTCGTGCGCACCGAGGCGCTCGCCGAGTCGGTTTTCATTCCGCCCGCGGAAATGCGCGGCCTGATGCATGGTGACCGGCTGCGGATCGAGGTGCGCGGTGACGATCAGGGCCGCCATGTCGGGCGCGTGCTGGCGGTACTCGAACGCGGGGTGCAGGCATTTCTGGGGACCGTCGAGCAGGGCCATCGCGGCCTCGCCGTGCGTTCGGCGGATCAGCGCCTGGCGCTGCTGTGTGCGGTGGTCGACAATCCGGTCGAGGCGCGCGCCGGCGACTGGGTGATTGCGCGCGTGCTGCGTTACCCGCAGGACGACCGCCAGGCCGAGGCGCGCCTGGAGCAGCGTCTGGACCCGGAGCAGCCGGTGCAGATGGCGACCGAGACCGCGATCGCGCGCCATGGGCTGCCGGTGGAGTTCTCGGCCGCGGCGCTGCGCGAGGCGGCACAATGGGGCAAGAGCGTCGATCCGCAGGAAGCGGCGCGCCGCGAGGACCTGCGCCACCTGCCGCTGGTGACGATCGACGGCGAGGACGCCAAGGATTTCGACGACGCGGTCTATGCGGCACGCATCGACGGCGGTGGTTTCCGCCTGATCGTCGCGATCGCTGACGTCAGTCACTACGTGCGCCCCGGCAGCGCGCTCGATACCGAGGCGCGCGCGCGCGGTACCTCGGTCTATTTTCCGACGCGCGTGGTACCGATGCTGCCGACCGCGCTATCGAATCATCTGTGCTCGCTGGAACCGCAGGTCGACCGGCTCTGCATGGTGGCCGATATGCGCATCACGGCGCGCGGCGTGCTCGACAGCAGCCGCTACTACCCCGCCGTGATGCGCTCGGCGGCACGTCTGACGTATACGCAGGCGCACGAGGCGCTGTTCCTCGGGGCGCCGGCGGCGCGCGCGCAACTCGCGGAGATATTCGAGTCGCTGTTGCCGCTGGTGGAGGTGTATCGCGCCCTGGTGGGTGCGCGGCGGCGCCGCGGAGCGCTCGATTTCGATGCGCCGGAAGCCGAATTCGTGATCGAGGAAGGCGAACGGGTCAAGGCGATCGAATTCGCCTCGCGCAACGAGGCTCACAAGCTGATCGAAGAATGCATGGTGCTCGCCAACGTCGCCGTGGCGCAGGAGCTGCGCACGCATCGGGTGCCGGCATTGTTTCGCGTGCATGCGGCGCCCGATGAGAAGAAGCTCGAGCAGCTGCGCACCACGCTGCGCGTGCTCGGGATCGAGCTGCAGCTGCCCGAACCGGTGCATCCACGCGACCTGGCGGGCATTGCGCCGAAGGTGCGCGATCCCGAAGCACGTCCGTTCATCGAATCGCTGATCGTGCGTTCGATGGCGCAGGCCTTGTACCAACCCGAGAACATCGGGCATTTCGGGCTGTCGCTGAAATTCTATGCGCACTTCACCTCGCCGATCCGCCGCTACCCGGACCTGATGATCCACCGCGCCCTGCGCGCCCGGCTGGGGTTGCTCGACATGGCGTCCATGCCGACGCCCGAGGAGCTGGCCGTACAGGGCGTCGAGCTGTCGCGGCTCGAGCGGCGCGCCGACGAATCCGACCGCTACGTGAGCACCTTTCTCAAGTGCGTCTACCTGCGTGATCGCGTGGGCCAGACCTTCGATGGCCTGATCACGACGGTGATGGAGTTCGGGTGCTTCGTGCAGCTGTTGGCGCTCGGGGTCGATGGTCTGCTGCCATTGGCCTCGCTGCGCGACGACGACTATCAGATGGGGCGTGATGGCGGGCAGTGGCTGGGCCAGCGCAGCAAGCGCCGCCTGGCGCCCGGCGTACGGCTGCGCGTGATCGTCGCGGCGGTCAAGCCGGTGGAAGGACTGATCGATCTTGAACTCGCGACCGACTGAGGCCGTCTATGGCCTGCACGCGGTGCGTGCGCTGCTGACCCGGCACCCCGAGCGCGTAGCGCGAGTCTGGCTGCAGCACGGCCGCCAGGATGCGAAGGCCGAGGAGATCGAGCGCCTGGCGCGCGCGGCGGGCTGCAGCGTGCAGCGGGTCGAGCTGCGAGCGCTGCAGGCCCGGCTCGGCGAGGCGGTGCACCAGGGAGTCATGGCCGAGGTGCGGCCGCTGTCGCCGTGGGGCGAGGACGAGCTGCTCGCGGCGCTGGGGCAGGCGGCCGAGCCGCTGCTGCTCGCGCTCGATGGCGTGCAGGATCCGCACAATCTCGGTGCCTGCCTGCGCACGGCTGATGCCTGCGGTGTGCTGGCGCTCATCGTGCCGCGCGATCGCGCCGCACCACTCAATGCCACGGCACGCAAGGTGGCGGCCGGGGCCGCCGAGACCACGCCGGTGGTGGTGGTGACCAATCTCGCGCGCACGCTCGGTCAGCTCAAGGCAGCCGGATTGTGGATCGTCGGTGCGGACGCCGAGGCTCCGCGGCCGGCGCAGCAGATCGATCTGACGGGCCCGCGGGTGCTGGTGATGGGCGCCGAGGGAGTTGGACTGCGGCAACTGACGCGGCGCCGCTGCGACTGGCTGGCCCGATTACCGAATCTTGGCGCCGTGCAGAGCCTCAATGTCTCGGTGGCGACCGGCATGCTGCTGTACGAGGCGCTGCGGCAACGGGGGGTGCATTAGCCGCCCGGGCCGCGGCCTGGCGCACGGCACCGGGCGGGCAGGGCGGTGCCGGGAACCCCAAGGATTGCGTCAGGGGGCGGGTTTTTTGTATCCTTGCGCGCTTTTTCCGACCACCCGGCAGCGCCGCTGATGCTAAGCTGCCGGCTCTCCTTGCCGCACCGCCGTGACACGGGCCTCGGGTGGGCGGCATTACCCCGTAAGGAGGACACGTGAGGCATTACGAGATCATATTTCTGGTCCATCCGGACCAGAGCGAGCAGGTTCCGGCCATGATCGAGCGCTACAAGGGCATGATCGCGGCCGGCGACGGCAAGGTGCATCGGCTCGAGGACTGGGGCCGCCGCCAGCTCGCCTACCCCATCGCCAAGGTCCACAAGGCGCACTATGTGCTGCTCAACATCGAATGCGACCAGAAGACGCTGACCGAACTGACCGGTGCCTTCCGTTTCAGCGACGCGGTGCTGCGCCATCTGGTGACTTCGGTGGACACGGCGGTGACCGAGCCCTCGCCGATGGCGAAGGCCGAGGAGGAGGGCGAGGGCCGTCGCGAGCGCGACGATGACGGCGATGATGAGCAAACCGTGGCAGGTGCGTGATGGCTGAACCCAAAGTTTCCCGTTTCACTCGACGCAAGAAATTCTGCCGCTTCACGGCCGAGGGCGTCGTGACGATCGACTACAAGGATCTGGCGACGCTGAAGAACTACGTGACCGAGACCGGCAAGATCGTTCCGAGCCGCATCACGGGCACGAAGAGTTTCTACCAGCGCCAGCTCGCGACGGCCATCAAGCGCGCGCGCTTCCTGGCGCTGCTGCCGTACACCGACCAACACTGAGGTTGCTGCGATGGATCTGATTCTGCTGCAGAAGGTAGCCAACCTCGGTAACATCGGTGATCGCGTCAACGTGAAGTCCGGCTACGGCCGTAACTTCCTGCTGCCGCAGGGAAAGGCGACGCTGGCTACGCCCGCCAACGTGGCACGCTTCGAGGCGCGCCGCGCCGAGCTCGAGCGCGCCGCGAACGATGAGCTTGCCGGTGCGCAGCAGCGCGCCGAGGCACTCAAGGACTTCAAGCTCACCATTACCGCCAAGGCCGGCACCGAAGGCAAGCTGTTCGGGTCGGTCGGCACGGCGGATATCGCCGAAGCCGCGACCGCGGCCGGACATGCCGTGGCGCGCAGCGAGGTTCGCCTGCCGGGCGGTCCGTTGCGCACCGTAGGCGAGCACTCGGTGCAGCTGCACCTGCACGCCGACGTCGACGTCGAGCTGCCGATCGCCATCGTCGCGGAAGAAGCCGGCTGAGGCGCACGCCCGAGCGCCAGCGCCGCGCGCGCATGCACACAGGCGAAGGCGCATGAGTACTCCGCTTCGTTCGCCGCGCGACCGCATGGGCGGCCCCGAAGGACTGGTACCGCCGCATTCGCTCGAAGCCGAGCAATCGGTTCTGGGGGCACTGCTGATCGATACCACGACCTGGGACCAGGTCGCGGATATCGTGGTGGCCGAGGATTTCTATCGGCCGGATCATCGGCTGATCTTTCAGGCGCTGGCGGAGCTGGTGGCCGCGGGCCGCCCCGGCGACGTGGTGACCGTCGCGGAGCAACTCGAGCGGCGCGGGCGGCTCACCGATGCCGGCGGCCTGGCCTACCTCGGTACGCTCGCGCGCGATACGCCCACGGCCGCCAATGCCCGCAGCTACGCGCAGATCGTGCGTGAGCGCGCGTTGCTGCGCCGCCTGATCGAAGCCGGACGGGAGATCGCCTCATCGGTGTTCAGCGACGACGGGCTTTCGGCGCGCGACCTGGTGGATCGTGCCGAAGGACTGGTGTTCGAGATCGCCGAGCAGGGCGCGCGCGGGCGCGAAGGCGCGGTGCGCGTCAGCGCCCTGTTGCCGCCCCTGATCGACAAGATCGACGAGTGGCATACGAATCCGAACAAACTGCGCGGATTGGCGAGCGGGTTTGCCGATTTCGATGCCAAGACCGGCGGTCTGCGCCCCGGGGATCTGGTCGTGGTCGCGGGCCGGCCGTCGATGGGCAAGACCACGCTGGCGGTCAACATGGCCGAGTTCGCGGCCGTGAGTCCGGACACCAAGGCGTCGGTCGCGATCTTCAGCATGGAAATGCCGGCCGAGCAGCTGGTCACACGCATGCTGTCGTCGATCGGGCACGTGCCGCTCAACAGCATTCGCACCGGGCGCATCTCCGACGACGACTGGGTGCGCATCACGGCTGCCACGAGCCAATTGTCGGAGGCGCGGATCTTCATCGACGAGACCCCGGCGCTCACCCCCACCGAGCTGCGCGCGCGCGCGCGCCGCATCAAGCGCGAGCACGGACTCGACCTGGTGGTGGTGGATTATCTGCAGCTCATGCAGGTTCCGGGCACGAAGGAGAACCGCGCCACCGAGATTGCCGAGATCTCGCGTGGACTCAAGGTACTGGCGAAGGAGCTGGCGCTGCCGGTGATCGCGCTGTCGCAGCTCAACCGCGGCGTGGAGCAGCGCGAGAAGAAGAAGCCGGTGATGTCGGATCTGCGCGAATCCGGCGGCATCGAGCAGGATGCGGACATGATCCTGCTCATCTACCGCGATGAAGTCTACGACAAGGACACCACCAAGAAGGGCATCGCCGAGATCGATCTGGCGAAGCATCGCAACGGCGAGACCGGCACCTTCCTGCTGACTTTCCAGGGCCAGTACACGCGCTTCTCCAATTTCGCTCCGGACACCTACGCCGAGGGCGTATTGCGGTGACGGGGCTGATTCGCGCGCGCGTCGAGCGCGCGGCGTTGCAGGCGAACCTGAGGACGATTCGCGCGTGCGCGCCGGCCAGTCGCGTCATGGCGGTGGTGAAGGCCAATGCCTACGGCCATGGGCTGCTGTCCACGGCATTGGCGCTGGCCGAGGCCGATGCGTTCGCGGTGGCGCGCCTGGAGGAAGGCGTGGCACTGCGCGAGGCCGGAGTGAGGCGGCCCGTCGTACTGCTCGAGGGCGTGCTCGATGCGCGGCAGCTGGCCGAAGCGGCGCGGCTCGAGCTGGATCTGGTGGTGCATCAGGAACTGCAGATCGCGCTGCTCGAGGCGTTTCGCGGGCCGCCGCGCCTGGCGCTCTGGCTCAAGGTCGACACCGGGATGAACCGCCTGGGATTTCGCCCGCAGGAATTTCGCGGCGCCTGGCAACGGCTGCGCCGGTTGCAGCCCGAGAGCTCGCGGCTGCGGGTGCTGACCCACCTGGCCGGCGCCGACGAGGAGGACGGGTCGTATACGGCCGAGCAGCTCGGGCGGCTGCAGCCGCTGATCGCCGGCCTGGACGTCGAGCTGAGCATCGCCAACTCGGCCGGCATCCTCGCGCAACCGCAGGCCCTGGCCGCCTGGGTGCGGCCGGGTCTGGCGCTCTATGGGGTATCGCCGTTCGCCGGGCGGCTGGGTTCGCAATTCGGCCTGCGGGCCGCGATGACGCTCGAGAGCACCGTGATCGCCGTGCGCGAGGTCGCGGCCGGTGAGCGCGTCGGCTACGGCGGCACCTGGCGGGCGCCGCGCCGCTCGCGGCTGGCGATCGTCGCCGCGGGCTACGGCGACGGCCTGCTGCGCAGCCTGCCCAGCGGTGCCCCGGTGCTGATCGGCGCCCGGCGCGCGCCGCTCGCGGGCCGCGTGTCGATGGACATGATCGCGCTGGACGTCACCGATCTGCCGCCGGTATCGGTCGGCGATCGGGCGGAGCTGTGGGGGACGGGGTTGCCGGTCGAGGAACTCGCCGCCGCCGCGCGCACCATTCCCTATGAGTTGCTGTGTGCCGTGAGCCAGCGCGTGCCGATCGAATTGGTCTGATCGCGATGCCCCCCCGCGGGGCGATGCGAAACTAAGTTACAGTTCGGCCGTGGACGCGATTCTGCAATTCGCATCGCAGCTGCTCGATCGGGCGCGGCGCCTGCTGCGCACCGTTCTGCACGCGGCCAAGCACGAGCAGCTCGGCGGCATCGTGTTCTGGGCGGCGCTGATCGGCATCTGCGGCGCATTCACCGGTGTGGCGTTCAGAGCCAGCTTGCGCCTGGTGCAGCAGCTGCTGACCGGATCGACCGCCGGCCTGGTCGAGACCGCGAAGCTGCTGCCCTGGTGGGCCAGGATCATCGTGCCGACGGTGGGTGGCGTCTGCGCCGGTGCGCTGCTGTGGGGTGGTCACCGGGTGCTGCGCACCGCTCGGATCGTCGACTACATGGAGGCGGTTGCGGTCGGCAACGGGCAGCTCAGCAGCCGCGCCGCGCTGCTGCAGGCGTCGTCGTCGTTCTTCACGATCGGCTCGGGGGGATCGATCGGACGCGAGGGCCCGCTGGTGCAGCTGGCCGCGACCGTGGCCTCCAAGGTCGGGCAGTGGACCCAGGCGCCGGTGCCGCGCCTGCGGCTGCTGGTCGCATGCGGCGCCGCGGCCGGCATCGCCGCGGCGTACAACGCGCCGATCGCCGGCGCGCTGTTCGTGGCCGAGGTGGTGCTCGGTTCGATCGCGATGGAGAGCTTCGGTCCGCTGATCGTCTCCTCGGTGGTGTCGGACGCCACGACGCGCCACTTCCTGGGCTACGGCCCGGTCTACCAGGTACCGCACATCAACTTCGGCGACGCCTGGGAGCTGGCGCTCTATGCGCTGCTCGGCGTGCTGCTCGGGCATGCCGCGCCGCCCTATCTGGCGCTGCTGGATCGGGTGCGGGTCTGGTTCAAGAGGCTGCATTGGAGTCCGCCGGTGACGCTGGCGCTGGGCGGGTTGATCGTCGGCGTGATCTCGGTGGGCGTGCCGCAGGTCTGGGGCAACGGCTACAGCGTGGTCAACGACATCCTGAACGACAAGCTCGCGATCCAGCTGCTGGCATTCGCGCTGGTCGCCAAGCTCGTGAGCACCGCGGCCTCGATCGGCTCGGGCGCCAACGGCGGTATTCTGACGCCGACGCTGTTCATGGGGGCCGCGTTCGGCGCGCTGTTTCGCGATACGCTGCACTTCGTCGATCCGCACCTGCACTCGCAGCTCGCGGCCTATGCGGTGGTCGGAATGGGCGGTTTCCTGGCTGCCACCACGCATGCGCCGCTGACCTCGATCCTGCTGATCTTCGAGATGACGCTCGACTATGAGGTCGTGCTGCCGTTGATGCTGGCATGCGTGACCGGGCACTACGTCGCCCGCATCTATCGCCGCGGCGAATCGGTGTACACCCGATCGCTCAAGTCCAAGGGCCCCGGTGACGACGACGAATGGCGGCTGCGGCAGATTGCGCCGCTGATCCGGGCGCCGGCCCTGCTGCTGCAGCGCGATGCGCCACTCGGACAGGTGCTGCGACGCCTGCCGGCGCGCGGCGCAGGCAGCGCCTATGTGCTCGATTCGCAGGATCAGTTGGTCGGTCAGCTCGATCTGCAGGCGCTGCGCCGCCAGGCGCGCGCGCGGCAGCTCGATAAATCGGTGAGCGTCGCCGAGGTCATGCAGAGCGCGCCGCCGGTGCTGACTCCCGAGATGCTGCTGGGCGATGCGCTCGACGTCTTCCTGGCGCACCGCTGCAAGCAGCTGCCGGTGGTGTCCGGTCACTGGAGCCCGGTGCTGCTGGGAGAGGTCTGGCGCCACGACCTGCTGCTCGCGCTGCAGGAGCGGATCGCGGAGCGGGTCGATCGCCTCGCGGCGCCCTGACGCACGCCTGGTTCCGCCCGCTCGGGCGCCGGCACGTCGAGCGGCCGGCCTCAGCCCTCGAAGAAGCCCATCTTCACGCCCGCAAGCTGGATCACGTCGTTGTCCATGAGCTTGCGCGCCTGCGCGCCGATCGGCGCGCCGTTGACGAGCGGAAAATTCTCCTGGCCGTCGGCGTCCACATGCACGATGAAATAGCCCTCGGAGCGGCGCGTGATCGCAGCCACCTGCACGCCCGGGCGTCCGAGCGTGGTCAGCGCCTTGGTCAGCTCCAGCTCGCGCCCGGCGAAGGCGCCCGACAGCACCTGCAGCTTGGCCTTCTTGATGGGCGGTGCGCCATTGCCGAGGGTGCGCCGAGCGCCGGTCGCGCCGGCATCGCTGAGCGCGGCACGCACCTTGTCCACGGGCCGCAGCGAGGGCTGGATCACCATGGTCTTCTCGAATTCGTCCTGCTGTGCCTCGTCGTCTTCGACGAAGCGCAGCTGGTGATGTCCGGCCGTGATCACATCGCCGTGCTGCAGGGCGTGCTTCTTGATGAGCTTGCCGTTGACGTAGGTACCGTTGGTGCTGTTGAGGTCCTCGAGAAATGAATCGTTGAGGATGTTGATGATCAGCGAGTGGTGGCCGCTCACTGCCGGGTTGTCGATGCGGATGTCGTTGTCCGGGAGCCGCCCGATCGTATAGCGCTCCTTGTTCATGTTGTATTCCGCGAGGACCGCGCCATCCAGACTCAGTATCAACCTAGCCATGTGCGTTTAGCCTCAGGTAGAGCTGAACCATCCCAACATCTTGTCGAGTACCCCGCGCGGGGCCGGAAACGATTCCAGGATCTCCGCCACCACCACCGAGATGTTGTCCTTGCCACCATTGTCATTACCCAGCTGGATCAGTTGTTTAGTGGCCGTCTCAAGGTTAGCACCAAAGGTGCTGATCGTTAAGTGAATGTCGTCGTCCTCGACCATGTCGGATAGCCCGTCCGAGCAAATGAGATACAGATCACCCTTCTGTACCGGGTGCTCCTGGATCTCGACCTCGACGTTCGACTCCACCCCCAGGGCGCGGGTCACGTAGTTCTTGTTGGCGGCGCGTTGCGCCTCCTCGGGCGAATAGAAGCCTCGGTCGACCAGTTCCTGCAGCAAGGAGTGGTCCATCGTGAGCTGCTCGAGGCCGGCGGCGCGCAGGCGGTAGAGCCGGGAGTCGCCGACGTGAGCGATCGAGACGCGGTTGTCGAAGAACAGGGCGCCAACCACGGTCGTGCCCATGCCCTCGCACTGCGGTTGCGTGCGGGCGGTCTGAAAGATGATCTTGTTGGCCCGCAGGATCGCATCGCGCAGGATGATGGAGGCGCGCGTCAGCCCGGCGCTGGAATCGGCGATCCGCAGGTCCTCGCGCTCGACCGCATCGCGCACCAGGCCGACGATGGTCTTGACGGCGATGCCGCTGGCGACTTCGCCGGCGTTGTAACCGCCCATGCCATCGGCCAGCACCAGCAGACCGATATCCGAGTCGTAGGCGATGCTGTCCTCGTTGTGATCACGAACCCGACCGGTATCGGTCTGGCCCACACAACGCACTCTTCCCTTGAGGCTCATGCGGCCTCTTGCGCGCGGCATAAGTCCTTTTCTTCTGGAAACATGAACTGCGTCACAGTTTCGATCCGTGCCTTCACCAGCCCGCCTGGCCACAGCGCCATCCGCGATACACCGTCCAGGGGCGACGACCGGTGCATAAGTTAGCATCGTGGCCGCATCAATGCGCGGCTCCGATCACAGTTGCCCGCCGCGGGCAGCGGCCCCCCGCAGAGGCTCCGGAGGGCATCCGGGCGCGACCCCGGCCGAATACTCGTACGGGCGCGCGGGTGTAGCATCCCTAGCCGTCGCAAACCCATCGAGAGTCATCGCAATTGGCCCGTACTCAAGCCCTCTATGTCTGCCGCGCGTGTGGCGGGGAAGCGCTCAAATGGCAGGGCCAGTGCGCGCATTGCAAGCAATGGGATTCGCTCGAAGCCGTGACGGCGAGCCGCCGGCCGCGCGAACACGGCGGCAGCGCCGCCGCCGCCGTGGCGCTGGACGAGGGCACGGCTGCGGGCGCCGGCATGGCGCGGCTGAGCTTCGGCATGACGGAGCTGGACCGGGTGTTCGGCGGCGGCCTGGTCGGCGGATCGGCAACGCTGCTGGGCGGGGAGCCGGGCATCGGCAAGTCCACCTTGCTGCTGCAGGTCGCGGCCGCCCTGGCCCGGCAGCACCCCATCGTGTACGCCAGCGGCGAGGAATCCGTGGCGCAGATCGGGCTGCGGGCACGGCGCCTGGGTCTCGCCTCGGCGCAACTGGCGCTGGTGAGCGAGCACTCGCTCGACGCCATCCTGGCGCTGGCGCTCGAGCGCCAGCCGGCGCTGCTGGTGATCGACTCGATTCAGACCATGCAGCTCGCCGCGACCGAATCGGCGGCCGGCTCGGCGGCGCAGTTGCGCGAATGCACCGCGGCACTGGTGCGCCATGCCAAGACCGGCGGGGCTGCGGTCATGATCGTCGGCCACGTCACCAAGGACGGCAGCATCGCCGGACCGAAGCTGCTCGAGCATCTGGTGGACACGGTGCTGTATTTCGAGAGCGATGCCGGCAGCCGTTATCGCCTGCTGCGCGCCACCAAGAATCGTTTCGGACCGGTCAACGAGCTGGGATTCTTTGCCATGGGAGAGACCGGCCTGCGGGAGGTGCGAAATCCGTCGGCAATCTTCCTGTCGCGCCGCCCGGAACCGGTGGCCGGCAGCGTGGTCATGGTCGCCCGAGATGGCGGGCGGGCGCTGCTGATCGAGGTGCAGGCACTGGTCGATCGCGGCGCCGCAGGCGCGCCGCGCCGCGTCGCGCAAGGGGTGGACGCGAATCGCCTCTCCATGCTGCTGGCGATCCTGAATCGTCACGCCGACCTGTCGCTGGTCGAGCATGATGTATTCGTGAATCTGGTCGGAGGCATCGAGATCACCGAAACCGCGACCGACCTGCCGCTCTGCCTAGCGCTGGCGTCGAGTTTGCGCGGCCGCGCGCTGCAGGCCTCCGCGGTTGCGTTCGGGGAGTTGGGGTTGACCGGCGAGGTGCGGCCGGTCGCGCACGGCGAGGAACGGCTGCGCGAATTGGCGAAGCTCGGCTACCAGCGCGTCATCCTGCCGCGCGAGAACGTGCCGCGCGCGGCGCCGGCGGGCCTCGAGCTGCAGCCGGTCGCGACCATCGGCGAGGCGCTGGCGGCGGCGTTCGGGGCGCGCTGAAGAAGTGCGCGCGAACCCTCAGGCCGCCGATGGCTCGGCCTTCGGCGCCGCGCGTACGCGCACCGTGCGGATGGCGTTGTCGGCAATCTGCAGGACCTCGAAGTCATACTCGCCGATGCGCAGCGCCGTACCCGGCGTCGGTATGGTCTCGAGCTTCTCGAGCAGCAGGCCGTTGAGCGTGCGCGGACCGACCTCTGGCAGCTGCCAGCCGAGCGAGCGGTTGAGTGCGCGGATGGTGGCGCTGGCGTTGACCAGCCAGTTGCCGGCCGCGTCCCGATGCACGTCCTTGTGCGTGACCGTGGCCGGGTCGCTGGTGAACTCGCCGACGATCTCCTCCAGGATGTCTTCGAGCGTGACCAGGCCGGCGATGTCGCCGTACTCGTTGACGACGAAGGCCAACCGGCGCCGGGTGCGCTGAAACTGTGCGAGCTGCTGCGTCAGCGGCGTGCCCTCCGGCACGAAATAGGGCTCGCGGGCGGCCGAGATCTCCATCAGCCGCTCGCGCGTGAGCGCACCGCGGGCCAGTTCCTGCGCCACGCGCTTCATGTGCAGGATGCCGATCAGGTTGTCGAGCTCGCCGTCATAGGCGGGCAGGCGCGAGTGCGGGGTCTGCCGCAGACGATCGAGGATGTCATCCCAATTCATCGAGATATCGATGGCGGCGATCTCCTGGCGCGGGATCATGATGTCGTTGACGCTGACACGCTCGAGATCGAGGATCGACAGCAGCATTTCGCGATGGCGCTGCGGGATCAGGCCGCCGGCTTCGGTGACCACGCCGCGCAGCTCATCGATCGACAGCGCGTGCGTCGTGCGGCTGCCGCGCGTGACGCCGAACAGGCGCAGGAAGCCGCGGGCGACGTGATTGGCGAGCCAGATGATCGGCCAGGTGATCCACAGCAGCGCGCGATAGACGTAGGCGGCGCCGAGCGCGACGCTCTCGGCGTGCAGGGCAGCGAAGATCTTCGGCGCGAGCTCGCAGAACACGATCACGAGCACCGTGAGCAGCACCATCATCACCGCCACGGCGTGTGGTTCGCCGGTGCGCAGCGCCAGCAGCGTCGCGATGGTGGATGCGGCGACGCTTGCCAGCGCCAGGATCACCAGGTTGGCTCCGAGCCAGCGGTCCGGGTGCGCCAGCAGCGTCTCGAGCAGCCGCGCGCGCCGCTCCCCGCCGGCGGCGCGGTGGCGGATGCGGTAGCGGTTGACCGACAGCATCGCCACTTCGGTGCCGGACGAAAAGGCGATCACCAACAGCAGGCCGAGCAGAATCAGGACCAGAACGATGGTCGGCGCTTTGTCCACGATGTCTCTTATAATGGCTAGCCTGACAGCTGTATAGGGCGGCCTGGCCGCGTTGCCGCGATGTTCGACAAGTTGACCGAGCGACTCGGCCGCGCCGTTCAGACGCTGCGCGGGCGCGGCCGCGTGACCGAAGAGAACGTGGCCGAAACCCTGCGCGAAGTGCGCATGGCGCTGCTCGAGGCGGACGTCGCCCTGCCGGTGGTCAGGAGTTTCATCGACCGCGTCAAGACCGAGGCGCTCGGCGCCGAGGTCGCGAGCAGCCTGACGCCGGGGCAGGCCTTCATCGGCATACTGCATCGCGAGCTGGTCGCCCTGCTCGGTGCGTCACAATCCGGGTTTGGATTCAATGTGCAGCCGCCGCAGGTGGTGCTGCTCGCCGGTCTGCAGGGCGCGGGCAAGACCACGACCGCGGCCAAGCTGGCGCGCTGGCTGCGCGAGACCCACCGCCGGCGGGTGCTGCTGGTGAGTACCGACGTGCGCCGGCCGGCGGCCATCCTGCAGCTGCAGCGCCTGGCCGAGAGCGTCGGCGGCGATTTCTTCCCGAGCGCGGCCGGCGAGCAACCGACGGGCATCGCCGGCGCCGCGCTCGAGGCGGCGCGCCGCGGCGTCTATGACACGCTGATCATCGACACCGCGGGGCGGCTGCACGTCGATGCCGAGCTCATGGAAGAGGTGCGGGCCATCGACCGGGCGACCAATCCGCATCAGCGGCTGTTCGTGGTCGATGCCATGGCGGGCCAGGATGCGCTCAACGCCGCGCGCGCCTTCGGCAACGCGCTGGACCTGACCGGCATCATCCTCACCAAGGCCGATGGCGATGCCCGCGGCGGCGCGGCCCTGTCGGTGCGCTACGTCACCGGTCAGCCGATCATGTTCCTCGGTGTCGGCGAGAAGGTCGAGGCGCTGGAGCCATTCGATCCGCAGCGCATGGCCTCGCGCATCCTCGGCATGGGCGACGTGGTGTCGCTGGTCGAAGAGGTGCAGCGCAAGGTCGACGCGGGCGCGGCGGAGCGGCTCGCCCGCAAGGTCGCCCAGGGCAAGGGTTTCACGCTGATCGATCTGCGCTCCCAGCTCGAGCAGGTGCGCAAACTCGGTGGCCTGGCGGCGGTGATGGACAAGCTGCCGACCGAGCTCGCCGGGCGCGCCGCCATGAAGGGGGACCAAGCCGATCGCGAGCTGAAACGCCAGATCGCGATCATCGACTCGATGACGCCGCTGGAGCGGCGCCAGTCCGGCGTCATCGACGGCTCGCGCCGGCGCCGGATCGCCGCCGGGGCCGGCGTTCAGGTGCAGGACGTGAACCGTCTGCTCAAGCAATTCATGGACATGCAGCGGCTGATGAAGGGTATGAAGGGCGGCAAGCTCGGCCGCCTGATGGCGGGGCTGAAAGGCGGGTTGCCCCCCGGGATGCCCCCGGCCCGCTGAGCGGGCGCGGGCATCGCATAAGCCTTTCTTCCGGCGGCCAATTTGCGTAGAATCCGCGCTCTTTTTTGGCCCTACCGAAGCTTTACCTATGGTCACAATTCGTTTGACGCGCCGCGGCGCCAAGAACCAGCCTTTCTATCATGTCGTGGTGACCGACAGCCGCAAGCGCCAGGGCGGCTCGAGCCTGGAACTCGTGGGCTATTTCAATCCCGTGGCCCGCGGCAAGGATACGCGGCTGAGGCTGGACCTCCCGCGCATCGATCACTGGCTCAAGATCGGAGCGCATCAGTCCGACCGGGTACGCCAGCTCGTGGCCAGCTATCGTAAGGAAGCCGGCACGCAGGCCGCCGCAGCCTGAGCCGCTATTTCGTACTCGGCCGAATCGTTGCGCCGCACGGCGTGCACGGCGCAGTCAAGGTGCAGTCCTACGCCGATCCGCCGCGGTCGCTGCTGGAGCATCGACGCTGGCGGGTGCGCAAGCCCGGGGGCGGCGAGGAGGAGAAGGAGGTCGTGCAGGTCCAGTGGGATGGCCATGGGGCGCGCGTCATGCTCGAAGGCGTCACCGATCGCGATGCCGCGGAATCGCTGCGCGATTGCGAGATCCTGATCGAGCGCGCTGCCCGCCCGCCCGCGGGGCACGGCGAGCATTACCGTGAGGACCTGGAGGGTTTCGCGGTGCGCAACATCGAGGGCGTGAGCCTGGGCACACTGCAGTATTTTCTCGACGCGCCGGCCGGTCCGCTGATGGTGGTGCGTGCGGAGCGGGAGCGCTGGCTGCCGGCGAGTCCGCCGCACCTGAAGCGCGTGGACCTGGAGCGGCGCGAGATCGAGGTGGACTGGCCGGCGGATTTCTAGGCGTGCGCATCGAGGTCGTCACGCTGTTTCCGGCCCTGGTCGAAGGGGCGCTGCGCCACGGGGTGCTGGCGCGGGCGCTGGAACGCGGCCTGCTGCACGTGGGTACGGAAGATCCGCGCGCGCACACGCCGGACGCTCATCGCACGGTCGATGACCGGCCCTACGGCGGCGGGCCGGGCATGGTGCTGAAGCCCGAGCCGCTGTGCGCGGCGATCGCGGCGGCTCGCAGCCGGGTGCCCGGGGGCAGTTGCTGCATAGCGCTGTCCGCGCAAGGGCAACTGCTGACGCAGGCGCGGGTCGCGCAGCTCGCGCGCCTGCCCGGCCTGGTGCTCGTGGCCGGGCGCTACGAGGGCATCGACGAGCGCGTGCTGGAGCTTGCGGTCGACCAGGAGCTGTCGATCGGCGATTATGTGCTGTCCGGAGGCGAACTGCCGGCGCTGGTGCTGATCGACGCGCTGGCACGGCTGCAGCCCGGCGCGCTGGGCGATGCGCGCTCGAGCGTCGAGGAGTCGTTCGCCGAGGGCCTGCTGGACTGGCCGCATTACACGCGCCCGGAAGACTACCTGGGCCACCGGGTGCCGGCGGTGCTGAGTTCCGGAGATCATGCGGCGATCCGGCGCTGGCGCCTCAAGCAAAGCGTCGGCCGCACATGGCTGCGGCGACCGGAGTTGATCGGCCGGGCGGCGCTCGACGCGGAGCGCCGGGACCTGTTGGAAGAGTTCTTGACCGAGCAGAGCGAGAGCGCTGCGAAGACTTGAGGATACGACAATGAGCAATATCATCCAGACACTCGAAGCCGAGCGCATGACCCGCACGGTACCGGCCTTCAAGCCCGGCGATACGGTCGTGGTGCAGATCAAGGTGGTGGAAGGCGATCGCGAACGCGTGCAGGCCTACGAAGGCGTCGTCATCGCGCGCAGCAATCGCGGCTTCAACTCCTCGTTCACGGTGCGCAAGATCTCGCACGGCGAGGGCGTCGAGCGCACCTTCCAGACCTACAGCCCCAGCATCACCGAGATCGCGGTCAAGCGCCGCGGCAGCGTGCGTCGCGCCAAGCTGTACTATCTGCGCGAGCGCGCAGGCAAGGCGGCGCGCATCGAGGAGAAGGTCTAGTCCGCGGCGCGCGTTCGGCTCCTCCGAATAGCGTCGCCATCGTCCACGGCTCCGGTCCCGGGAGTCAACCATGCGTGACAGTCGACCGATCAGCGAATGCAGTACCTCGGCAGATTGATCCACCGCCTGTGGCGCGCGCTCGACGTGCTGCGCCGCTTCCTGCATCTGCTACTGCTGCTGGCACTGGCCGGCGTCGTGGTCGGCACACTGCTGCAGGCCACGCCGCGCGTGCCGGACAGGGCGGCCCTGGTCGTCCACCCGTCCGGCGACATCGTCGAGCAGCTCAGCGGCGAGCCGCTGCAGCGTGCGCTGAGCGAGGCACAGGGCGAAGGCCAGCCGCAGACGCTGCTCTGGGACCTGACCACGGCGATTCGCACCGCGGCCGGCGATCCGCGCATCGCAGCCCTGGTCATCGAAACCGACGACATGGGCAGTGCCGGTCAGGTGAAGCTCGAGGAGCTCGCCGCCGCCGTCGGCGAGTTCCGGCGCAGCGGCAAGAAGGTCGTTGCGCACGGCAACTATTTCCTGCAGAGCCAGTATTACCTCGCCGCCCAGGCTGACGAGGTGTACCTCGACCCATTCGGTTTCGTGCTGCTCGACGGCTATGACCGCTATCGAATGTTCTTCAAGGACGCGCTCGACAAGCTCAGTGTCGACATGCACCTGTTTCGCGCCGGCAAATTCAAGAGCGCCGCCGAGCCCTTCGTCCGCCGCGACATGTCGCCCGAAGACCGTCAGGAGAGCGCCGCCTATCTGCAGGCCCTCTGGAGCGGCTACCGCCAGGCGATCACGCAGGCACGCAATCTCGAGAGCGGGGCGGTTGCGCAATATGCGGACAGCTACGTGGCCGCCGTGGCCGCGGCCGGCGGCGATACCGCCAAGGTGGCCAAGGACAGCCACCTGGTCACCGATCTGCAGACCTCGCAGCAGGTCGAGCAGCGGCTCATCGATCTGGTGGGTGCGGATTCCGCGGGCAAGTCCTATCGGCAGATGAGCACCGCGGACTATCTGCGCGCCACGCGCGCGCTGGACAAGGAGCGCGGCAAGGGCCGGGCAGTCGGCGTCGTGGTTGCGAGCGGCGCAATCCTGGACGGCCGGCAGCCCGCCGGCACGATCGGCGGTGAGTCGACGGCGCTGCTGCTGCGTGAGGCGCGGCAGGACGACGATATCCGTGCGGTCGTGCTGCGCATCGACAGCCCCGGAGGCAGCGTACTGGCGTCCGAGCAGATCTACCGCGAGGTGCTCGCGCTCAAGCAGGGCGGCAAGCCGGTGGTGGTGTCCATGAGCGACGTGGCGGCCTCCGGCGGTTATTACATCGCGGCCCCTGCCGACGAGATCATCGCCAGCGCCAACACGATCACCGGATCGATCGGCGTGTTCGCGGGCATCCCGACTTTCAGCCGCAGCCTGGCGAAGCTGGGCATCGCAGTGGACGGCATCGGCACCACGCCGCTGTCGGGGGCGACACGGCTCGATCGACCGCTGTCGCCGGACGCCAGCCGGCTGCTGCAGGCCACGGTCGATCACGCCTATGATGAGTTCCTCGCTCGCGTGTCGAGGGGCCGCGGCATGACGCGCGAGGCGGTCGATGCGGTCGGCCAGGGCCGGGTCTGGGCGGGCATCGACGCGAAGCGCAACGGCCTGGTGGATCAATTGGGAACCTACGACGATGCGGTCAAGGAGGCCGCCAGGCGCGCCGGGCTCAAGGGCCGCTACGGTGTGCGGCGTATCGAGCCGGAGATGAACTGGGCGCAACAACTGCTATTGCAGGTGCGCTCGACCGGGGAGCAGCTGATCGAGCGCATCGGCCTGGCGCGCAGCGGCTGGGCCGGCAGTGGCGCCGCGCAGCTGGTTCAGCGCCTCAAGCCGCTGGATCGGGAGCTGGCGCGCTGGGCGAGCCTGTCGGCGCCCAATTCGGTCTACGCCTACTGCCTGTGCACGATCGAGTGAGGGTTCGAGCAGCCGGCTGACGCGCCGCTGCCACTCGAGGGCTGCGCCGGCGAAGAGATTCATCCAAGCGCTGATGCAACCCGGTCCACGGGCCGGCGCGCGGCGCCGGCAAACCGACGCCCCGGGACTGCGATCTACGTGCGCTCCCGCCCCTCCGGCACCCCCTTTCGCGTGCGCATCATCGAGCGCGTCAGCGGAATCTCGCGGACCCTCACTCCGACCGCATCGGCGAGGGCATTCGCGACGGCCGCCGCCGCCGGCCCCTGAGCCGCCTCGCCCGTGCCGAGGAACGGCTGCCCCGGGCGGTCGAGCACGTGGACCTCGACTTCCTGCGGCACGGCCGAGAAGCGCAGGATCGGATAGCTGCTCCAGTCGCGGCTCGTGATGCGGGTACGGTCGAACGTGACGGACTCGTACAACGTCCAGCTCAGTGCCTGCAGAATCCCGCCCTCGATCTGATTGCGCACGCCGTCCGGGCTCACGACCTCTCCGCAGTCGACCGCCGCGACGGCGCGCAGCACTCGAATTGCGCCGCTCTCGCCATCCACCTGGACTTCGACGGCGACGGCGGTGTAGGCGGCCAGATTCTTGTAGCGCGCGAAGGCAAACCCGCGTCCGCAGCCGTGCCGGCGGCGATAGCGCGCCCAGCCGAAGTGCTCCGCGGCCGTGGTGATGATCGCGGCCGCGCGCGGATCATCCAGGTGCCGCAGGCGCAGCTGCACCGCGTCCGCTTTCGCGGCCCGCGCGAGCTCGTCCATGAAGCTCTCGATCGCGAACACGTTCAGGTAGGCGCCAAGCGAGCGCAGCGCCGAGACGCGCAGCGGCATGGTCGGGATGAAGTGATAGTCCACCCGAAGCGCGGGAATTCGATACAGCGGCAGGGCGTTGCGGTCCCCGCCACCCTCGGGCAGCGGCAGCGGTTTCGGCGGCGGCTGCGCGCGCGGCGTCGCGAGATGCCACGCCGGCATCAGATTTCCGGCGCCGCCGGGGCGCGTCGCGTGCGTATTGCTCCACACGTCGTACTCCCAGGACACGATGTTGCCGGCCCCGTCCAATGTGCCGCGCACGCGAGCCAGCATCGCGGGCCCGAACGGCTCCCACGCATGCTCGTCGGCGCGCATCCACTGCACGCGCACCGGGCGCCCCGGCACGGCCCTGGCGATGAGCGCCGCGTCCGCTGCGGCATCGTCCGCGCCGTTGTGGCCGTAGCAGCCCGACCCCGGTACCTGAATGCAATGCACCCGTTCCTCGGGCAGCTGCAACAACTGCGCGAGCGCGCTGCGCAACGGGTAGACGCCCTGACTGTGCGTCCACACGGTCAAAGCGCCGTCGTCGAACAGCGCCACCGCACAGGACGGCCCGATCGAACCGTGGATCTGGTACGCGCGCCGATACTCGGCCTCCAGCGTGCGCGCCGGCTCGGCCGTCTCCGTGTGGTGGCCGGCGACGCTCACGAGTTCGGAGGGCCAGGTTGCAAGCTCGGCAAACAGCCGTGCCTGGTCGGGCAGACCAGGGTGTTCTTCCCACTGCGCAGCGCGCGCGAGCGCGTTCATCGCCATGACGGCCTGGTACTCGCGGCGCGCGATGACGGCGAGGTAATCGCCGTCGTGCACGATGTGCATCACGCCGGGCAGGGCGCGGACCTGCTCGATCTGCACGCGACGCAGCCGCGCCCCGTAGCTCGGCGGGCGCACGACGCGCGCGTGCACCATGCCTGGAAGCCGCAGATCCTGCACGTAGGCCGCGCCGCCCGCGAGCTTGGCCGGGATGTCCACGCGCGGCACGTCGGCGCCGATCACGCGGTGGCGACTCGGGTCCGAGAGCCGGGACTGCGCTTGCGCGCGCACGTGCAGTGTCTGCTCCGAGACCAGCTCGCCATATCCGATCCGTCGTCCATCCGGCGCCACCGCGGCGCCGTCCAGCGCCTGCAGCCGATCTGCCGGGATGCCAAGGCGCTGCGCCGCAATGCCCAGCAGGATCTCCCGCGCCTGCGCCGCGGCATGCAGGATGGCGGTGCCGCTGTCCTGCATGGAATGACTGCCCGACGTGTAGCCCTCGTTCGGCGTGCGGCTCGTGTCGGCGGTGACGAGCGCGATGCGTGCGGGCGCGATCGCGAGCTCTTCGGCCGCAATCTGCATCAGCGCCGTCTTGATCCCCTGGCCCAGCTCCGCCTTGCCCGTGAAGACCGTGACCCCGCCCTGGGCGTCGATCCGCAGCCACGAATCGAGCAGCGGCGCGTTGCGCAGGCTGCCCGGCAGTTCCTCCTGGGCCGCGACCGGCGGCGCGCCCGGGGTGCCCGGTGCGGCGACGCCGGGGAGCGGCCGCAGTGCAAAGCTCACGATGAGGGACCCGCCGCCCGCGAGGGCGGTGCGCCGTGTGATGCGCGCCGGCCTGGACCGACTCACGGGCGCGTGTCCGCGGTGCCGCCGGAGCGCGCCGAGGCGAGTTCCCGGCTCGCGCGGCGCACCGCGCGCAGAATCCGCAGGTGCGTGCCGCAGCGGCACAGACCGGGCTCGAGGGCGCCGCGAATCGCGGACTCGGTCGGCGACGGGTCTCTCATGAGGAGCGCGTGAGCGCGCAGCATCATGCCGGCGATGCAGTAGCCGCACTGCGCCGCCTGCTCGGCGATGAACGCCCGCTGCAGAGGACCCGGGTCCTGCTGCGTGCCCAGGCCCTCGACCGTCGTGATCCTGCGGCCGTGCAGCGCGGCGATCGGCGTCAGGCACGAATAGACCGGCGCATCGTCCACGATGACCGTGCAGGCACCGCATTGGCCCAGGCCGCAGCCGAACTTGGCACCGTTGAGTGCGAGCGTGCCGCGCAGCACGTAGAGCAGCGGAGTCGCCGGGTCGTCGTCGACCTCGACCGAGCGGCCGTTCACGAGCAGCGTGATCATGGCGCCGGCGCAGGTGGGGCCATTCGCCAGCCGATTCGCGACACGATGTGGACCGCCACTGCCATCGTCCTCACGCCGCCCTCACGCCGCCCTTCGTGGTACGCCGATGATCGCTCGTGACCTCAGCTTGCGCGCCGGCCGCCGCGCCGTGCAGCGCCTGCGCCCCGTGTCAAAGGTACGCGAACGGTGCATCGGCGGTCCAGCGGCCGGAGGTGGCGGCCAGCTGGCGGCCATGGCGCTGCAACGGCGCACGACACCGGCTGCGGAAAGGGCAACGAGCGCCCGGGCGCCATGAACCCGTGGGTCATTGGCATTACAATCGGTCATCGGAAGGCATTGGACCCTATGCAACGTATGGCTGGCAGCGCGACGGTGAAATTCTCGGCCTGGGAGCCGTGCCGGTGCGCCTGCGCCGCGGCTCCGGCGCAGCAGCGGGCGCGCGCGCTCGTGGAATGGATGGCATCGCTGGGCTGAAGGCCAGCACCAGTGTGCCGGCGAACACGGCCGCGTACGCAGTCACCGAATCTTTGATCAACCGACGATGAGCATTGCCGCGCTAAGAGATGGGTTCGAGGCATTCGCCTCCGGTCGGCTGTCGGAATCCGAGCTGCACGATTCGGTGCGCACGGCGATCGAGCGCGAACCGCACCTGGTCTCGGCATGCGTTGCCCTGGTACGTGCACTCGGTCGGGGCCAGATCATCAGCTCCGAGCTGGAAGCCAGCATCCTGGCCGACATCGGCACGGTGACCGGGCAGGCGGCCGCCCGGATCGCACGGCCGGCGGCGGTCCAACTGCCGGCCGCCCGACCGACGCCCTCCGCGGGGTTCGAGCCGTCCGCAGCCGCGGGACTCGAGATGGCGATCGGCGCCATATCGCCGCTCGATACGCGGCCAATCGTATTCGACGAACCGATCTACGCCGACCCGATCGGTCCGCGCACGGCCACTGGCACGGATTCGACCGGCAGCTCGACATGGGATGCCCCGGAGCGATTCACGGAGCCGGCAGCGCCGCTGGTGATCGGTTCGCTGCTCAAGAAGCGATTCGAGCTGCTCGAGGAGCTGGGCCGCGGCGGCATGGGCGTGGTCTACAAGGCGCTCGATCGGACGTCCGCCGAATTCAAGGACCGCAGCCGCTACGTCGCGATCAAGGTGCTGAACGAGGAATTCAAGCGCCACCCGCTCGCGGTGCGCTCGTTGCAGCGCGAGGCGCGCAAGGCGCAGCAGCTGGCGCATCCGAGCATCGTGACCGTGTTCGATTTCGATCACGACCGCGGCAACGTCTACATGGTGATGGAGCTGTTGACGGGGCGATCGCTCGATCAGCTACTGCGCAGCGACGCCGCTTACGGCCTACCGCTGCCTCGGGTGCGCGAGATCGTCAGCGCCGTGGGAGCCGCACTGAGCAACGCGCACGAGCAGGGCATCGTGCACGCCGATTTCAAGCCGAGCAACGCGTTCATTACCGATGCCGGGCAGATCAAGGTGCTGGATTTCGGGGTCGGACGCGCCATCCAGTCGCTGAATGTCAAAGGCGAGAAGACGCTGTTCGATGGCGCGCGGCTCGCGGCGTTCTCGCCGCCGTACGCGAGCTCGGAAATGCTCAACGGCGAGGCGCCCGATCCGCGCGATGATATCTATGCGCTGGCATGCGTCACCTATGAGCTGCTGACCGGGCGCCATCCGTTCAATCGCATCGACGCCCTGAAGGCGCGCGACGCCGGCTTGCGCCCGGCGGTGCCGAAGCAGCTGTCGCGCTCGCAATGGCAGGGTCTGCGCCAGGGCCTGGCCTTTCAGCGCGCCGAGCGCAGCGCCGGCGTGCAGGCGTTCATCGACGCCGTATTCGGCACCCGGCGCGGCCGAAGCTGGTGGCCCGCGACGGCCGCGTTGATCCTGATCGCCGCGGGGGCGGGCCTTGCGGCGCCGTACCTATGGTCCGGGCGGCAAGCCGGACGCTTGGCGCAGGCGCTGCTGGCCGCGGACCCGGTGCAGTTCGATCGCGCGCTGGCCGACCTGCGTGCCGCGAGCCCCGTTTTGCGCCAGCGCGCCCTGGCGAACGAGGCCGCGCGCCTGCAGGTGATTGATCACTACGACGCCGATATCGCCGCCGCATCGGCGGCCCCGACCTGTGACTTCGCCCGCGCCCGCACCGAGCTGAGCGAGCTTCGCAGCCTGCTGCCCGACTCGAAGGTCGTGGCCGACAAGGCGGCGGCATTGGAACAGACCGCGCGCGCGGCGCTGACGCAGGAGCTGGGCAAACGCGATGCGGCGCTGGCGAACGGGATATTGGTCCCCTCGCAGGGGGTCGACGATCTCGCATCGGTACTCGGCCGCATCCGCCGCCTCGATGCCTCGCAGGCTGCCTTGACCGATCCGCGCATCGCGGCCGCCTATCTGGCGGCGGCGAAAAATGCTGGTGACGCCGGCCAGGCCGGGCTGGCCGATGAGCTGCTGCAGACCGGGCTGCAGGTTGCGCCCGACGACCCAGCGCTGCTGCAGGCAAAGAGGGCCGCGGATGCCGAGCTGCAACGCGCGGCCAACGCACGGCGGGTGGCGGAACTCGAACAGCGGCTGGGTTCGATCAGTCCGGCGGCGCCCGATCTGCTGGATCAAGTGCTCGCCAAGCGCGACGATTTCAGCGCGCTGGCAAGCCTGGCGCCGGCCGATCCGCTGCTGGCAGGTCTGCAGGGCAACCTGCAGGCGGCGGTTCAGGAGCGCGTGCAAGGCTTGCTCGGCAAGCGGGATATCGCGGGCGCACGGCAATTGCTGCTCGATGTGGGCGAATTGCTGCCGGAGCAGATCACGGCGGACGCCAATGCCGCAGTGATGCAGGCGGCGCGGGCGCTGGATGATCGGGCGCCGGCCGCGCCCGCGGCTGCACAATAGGCCGGCGGTCGCCGCCAAGCTGCTGCAGGCGGGCCAGGCGCTGTTCCCCGAATACGCGGCTCTGCTCGAGCAGGGCAAGGCCGGCGTGCTGCCGAGTACGCCGCTGCCGGTCACGGGGCAGTCGGATCGCCGCCGCCCGCTACGGCTCGATGCCGGCCGCCATCGACCGCGCGTGCGCTAGCGGGGCGGGGCGCGATCGGGCTCGCCGTCCGGCAGAGTCGGCACGAACGATCCGTCCGGCTGCAGGATCGCCAGCGTGCCGGTGCCAATGCAGAACCAGGTGCCGTGCAGCGCGAGCGTGCCGGCAGCGACCGATTCGGCGATCCACGGAAAGGTCATCAGGTTCGCGAGCGAGATCTTGATGACCTCCTGCTCGGCCAGTTGCTGGCGCTCGCTCTGGGCAGCGCAGCGCATGGCGCGCACGCGCGCGCTCTCGGCCATCGACATCCACGGGCCGACGAAATCGCGGGCATTCTCCGGTGCCCCCTCGAGCAGAGCGCGCACGCCGCCGCACAAGCCATGGCCCAGCACGACCAGATGCGACACTCCCAGCACCCTGACGCCGAACTCGAGTGCGGCGCTGGTGCCGTGATAGGCCACGTCGGGCGCATACGGCGGTACCAGGTTGGCGACGTTGCGCACCGTGAGCATCTGTCCGGGGGCAGCATCGAAGATCACGCCCGGATCCACCCGGCTGTCCACGCATCCGACCACCAGCGCCTGCGGGCGCTGCCCGTCGCTGGCCAGTGATTCGAATAGCCGCCGTTGACCGGGCCAGCCGCTGGCGCGAAAGCGCCGATAACCCGCGAGCAGTTTCTCCATCTTTAGCGCCGCCACCTGACCGGCATCCACCTTGCGACCGCCCCGCACGATACACCAGCTTGATTTGCCGTGGCGCGCGGCGCGGCTCGACGCCCCCGCGGGTGCCGGCGGACCATGAGCCGATGCCCGAATTCGGCCGTCGCTCGGCGTGCGCGCAGTTATCCACAAAAACTGTGGATAATTCTGTGCAAAACCCATAGCTCAGGCTGGATCGGCGCTGAAATCATGCCCTTGCGCGCCATGGTCACAAAATGATCATGAACGGCGAGCCGATGCGCGGACCGCGCTCAGCGCCGCTGGCGGCGCCGCCCGCTCGCTACGGCCGCAGCCGGCGCGGGATGCCGGTCATCTGCAGGATACGGCTGGAGATCTCCTCGACCGAACAGTGGGTGGTATCGACGTGCGGGATGCCGAAGCGCGCATACAGCTGCTCGGCCGCCTGCAGCTCATATTGCACTTGCCGTGCCGAGGCGTAGCGGCTGTCCGGGCGACGAACCGTGCGAATCTGCGTCAGGCGATCGGGCTCGATGGTCAATCCGAACAGCTTGCGCGTGTGCGCGCGCAGGGCCGGAGGCAGCTCTGCGCGCTCCAGGTCTTCCTCGATCAGCGGGTAATTCGCGGCGTAGGTGCCGTATTGCAGCGCCAGGTAGAGGCAGGTCGGCGTCTTGCCGGAGCGCGATACGCCGATCAACACCACATCCGCGCGATCGTATTCGCGATTGTGGCCGCCGTCGTCGTTCGCCAAGGCAAAGTTCGTGGCATCGATGCGGGTCATGTATCCCGCCATGTCGATCATGCCATGGGCGCGGCCGAGCGCATGGGAGCTCTTTTGCCCGAGCTCCGATTCCAGCGGCGCCAGGAAAGCGTCGAAGAAGTCCAGGAACAGCCCGTTCGCACGCTTGACGATCGCGCGTTCGGCATCGCGCACCAGCGTGCTGAAGATGACCGGCGGGGTGCCCTCGGCACTCGCCGTGGCGTTGATTCTCTGCAGCGCCTCCTGCGCCCGTTCCGGCGTGCTGATGAACGGCAGCGTCACCGATCTGAACGAGATCCCCTCGAATTGACTCAGCAGGCTGTGGCCCATGGTCTCGGCCGTCACGCCCGAATGATCCGAGACGAAGAACACGGTTCTGGCGGCCGAATCGTTCCTGGTCACGTATTGCCTCCAGCCGCCGTTCCGGTTGATGATTGCTAGTGTTTCACCGAACGCCGGCCACCGGCAAGCCGCCGCCGGGATGGAGACCCGATTGAGCTCCTACGTCGTGCCATTTACCGCACTCGGCATGCAGGATGTCGAGCGCGTCGGCGGGAAGAATGCCTCATTGGGTGAAATGATCGCTCACCTCACCCCTCTTGGGGTGCGTGTTCCGGCCGGTTTTGCCACCACCGCGTCCGCCTATCGCGAGTTTCTTGCCGGGGACGGCCTGGCACGGCGCATCGAGGCCGAGCTGGCGCGCCTGAACGTGGAGGACGTCGCGCAGCTGGCCCGGGCCGGGGAGCAGATCCGCAACTGGATCCTGTCGACGCCCTTTCCGGTGCGCCTGGAGCAGGCGCTGGTCGCGGCCTGGGAGCAGCTCGGGGGCGAGGGCATAGCGGTCGCGGTGCGATCCTCCGCCACGGCGGAGGATCTGCCCGACGCCTCGTTCGCCGGGCAGCAGGAGACTTTCCTGAACGTGCGCGGCAAGGCCGGGCTGCTGCGTGCGACCCATCGGGTATTTGCGTCGCTGTTCAACGATCGTGCGATCGCCTATCGGGTCCACCAGGGGTTTGCGCACGCGCAGGTCGCCCTGTCGGCCGGCATCCAGCTCATGGTACGCAGCGACCTCGGTTCGAGCGGCGTCATGTTCACGCTCGATACCGAATCCGGGTTCCGCGACGTGGTCTTCATCACCGCCTCCTATGGTCTGGGCGAAACGGTCGTTCAAGGCGCGGTCAATCCGGATGAGTTCTATGTCTACAAGCCGGCGCTGCGCGCCGGGCTGCTGCCGATCGTACGACGGCGTCTGGGCAGCAAGGCCAGCAAGATGATCTACGCGGAGGGCGCGCAGGCCGAGCACCGGGTGCACACGGTCGCCGTGGCCGCGCCGGATCGCGCGCGCTACTGCATCAGCGACGCCGACGTGCTCACGCTCGCGCGCCAGGCCCTGATCATCGAGCAGCATTATGGCCGGCCCATGGACATCGAATGGGGCCGCGACGGCGCGAGCGGCGAGATCTATATCCTGCAGGCGCGGCCGGAAACCGTCCAGAGCCGCAGCGGCAAGGACATGCAGCGCTTCAGTCTGAAGACGCGCTCGCAGGTCATCGTGACCGGCCGGGCCATCGGCGCGCGCATCGGTGCGGGACCGGCGCGCGTGGTGGGCGCGGTGAACGAGATGGCCCAGGTGCAGGCGGGCGACGTACTGGTGGCCGACATGACCGACCCGGACTGGGAACCGGTCATGCAGCGCGCCTCGGCGATCGTCACCAACCGCGGCGGGCGCACCTGCCACGCGGCCATCATCGCGCGCGAATTGGGCATCCCGGCGGTGGTCGGGTGCGGCGATGCCACGCACAGGATCTCCACCGGGGAGCTGGTGACGGTCTCCTGCGCCGAAGGGGATACCGGCAACGTCTACCGGGGCAGGCTGGAGTTCGAGCAGCAGGTGATCCGGCTGGAGTCGATGCCGCCCGTGCCGGTGAAGATCATGATGAACGTCGCCAATCCGGATCGGGCCTTCGATTTTGCAGGTATTCCCCATCGCGGGGTCGGTCTGGCGCGGCTGGAGTTCATCATCAATCGCACCATCGGCATCCATCCGCGCGCGCTGCTCGAGTTCGCCTCGCTGCCGGGCGATCTGCAGGCCGCGATCCGGCAACACATCGGGGCCGAGGCCGACCCGGTGGATTTCTTCGTCGGCCGGTTGGCGGAAGGGGTGGCGACGATCGCCTGCGCGTTCGCGCCCGAGCCGGTGATCGTGCGGCTGTCGGATTTCAAGTCGAATGAATACGCGAATCTGATCGGCGGTGCCCGCTACGAGGCGCACGAGGAGAATCCGATGCTCGGCTTCCGCGGCGCCGCGCGCTTCATCGATCCGAGCTTTCGCGCCTGTTTCGAGCTCGAGTGCCGCGCGCTCAGACGCGTGCGCGAGCAGATGGGGCTCGGCAACGTGCAGATCATGGTGCCGTTCGTGCGCACACTGGAGGAAGCGCGCCGCGTATCGGCACTGCTTGCCGACAACGGACTGCGCCGCGGTCCGGGCGGCGTGCAGCTGATCATGATGTGCGAATTGCCGACCAACGCCGTGCTGGCGAGCGAGTACCTGGAATACTTCGACGGCATGTCGATCGGGTCGAACGACATGACGCAGCTGACGTTGGGGCTCGACAGGGACTCGGGCGTCATCGCCCATCTGTTCGATGAACGCGATCCGGCAGTCAAGATCATGATGTCGCTGGCCATTCAGGCGTGCCGCAAGGCCGGCAAGTACGTCGGCATCTGCGGCCAGGGGCCTTCCGACCATGCCGATCTCGCGCAATGGCTGGTAGACCAGGGCATCGAATCCATTTCGCTGAACCCCGACACGGTCGTGGAGACCTGGCTGAAGCTGGCGCAACTCGCCCGGTGAGCCCGGCGCCGCCGCGACGCCTTCGCCACCCATCGGCACGACCTGACTCCGGGCCCGTCACCACCGAACGTCGCTCGGGCGCAGCCGCTGCTGCGGACCTGCGCAGCGCTTGCGGTGCGCCGTGCGGCGTCGAATCGCCCGAGCGGATGTCGGAGGCGGACTACAGCGTCGCGAGGCCGTGCGGCGGCAGGCAGGCGGCCGCCGCGCCGACGTGCCTATCGATCCGATATGTGGCCTAATCGAACCACATGCATCCAGGAGGAATCGATGAAGGCGACGCAACAGCTGCACGATCTGGGTCAGAGTCTATGGCTCGACAACATCACCCGCGGGCTCCTGACCAGTGGCACGCTACGCCGCTACATCCGCGAGTTGTCGGTATCGGGTTTGACCTCGAACCCCACGATCTTCGACAAGGCGATCAAGGACACCGGCTTCTATGACGATGCCATCCACCAGAAGGCGATGGCCGGCGGATCGGTCGAGCAGTTGTTCTTCGAACTGGCGCTGGAGGATCTGACGCAGGCCGCGGATCAGTTTCGGCCCGCGTACGATGCCAGCGGCGGGCTCGACGGCTGGGTATCGCTGGAGGTGTCGCCGCTGCTGGCGGACGATGTCGCGGGCACCTGCAAGGCGGCGCTGGAGCTGCATCGGCGCGCGCAGCGCCCCAACCTGTTCATCAAGATCCCGGGCACGGCGGCCGGCATCGCCGCCATCGAGCAGACCATCTTTGCCGGTGTGCCGGTGAACGTGACGCTGCTGTTCTCGCGCGAGCACTACCTGGCCGCGGCCGGAGCGTATCTGCGCGGCATCGAGCGGCGCCTGGCCGCCGGGCTGGATGCCAGGGTCGGATCCGTGGCATCGCTCTTCATCAGCCGCTGGGATGGGGCCGTGAAGGACAAGGTGCCGCAGGCGCTGCGCAATGGTCTGGGTATCGCGATCGCCAAGCGCACCTACCGCGCCTACCGCGAACTGCTGGCGTCGCCGAGGTGGCGCAAGCTCGCGGCCGCCGGCGCACAGCCGCAGCGACTGCTCTGGGCCAGCACCGGCACCAAGGATCCGGCCGCTCCGGATACCCTGTACGTCGAGGCGCTGGCGGCGCCGGAGACGATCAACACGATGCCGGAGCCCACGCTGCTCGCGTTCGCCGATCACGGCCGCGTGCCGGCCGCATTGCCGGCCGACGGCGGCGATGCCGAGGACCTGATGGCGCAATATTCGCGGGCCGGCGTGGACGATGCGGCGCTCGCTGTCGAGCTGCAGCGCGACGGGGCGCGAGCGTTCACCGAGTCCTGGAACGATCTGATGCGGCGTCTGGTCGCCAAGAGCGCGCGGTTCAAACAGCCCGATGCGGCCGGGGCCGGAGGCTGATGGGCGCGGCGCGGATCCTCGGCATCGATATCGGCGGTACCTATCTGAAGGCGGCGCTCATCGATGCGCGCGGCCGCATGGTGACGGACAAACTGCGCGTGCGGACCCCCGATCCGTGCCCGCCGGCCGTCATGGTCGATGCGCTGGTGCGGCTGGTCAAGCCGCTGCCGCCGTTCGAGTGCATCGCCATCGGTTTCCCCGGTGTCGTGCGCGCTGGCCGTGTGCTGACCGCGCCGCACTGGCAGTCCAGGCACTGGACGAATTTCGAGCTGGCGAAGACCTTGTCGCGGCGGCTCGGCGGTGCGCCGGCGCGCCTGATCAACGATGCCGAGATGCAGGGCCTGGCCGTGATCCGGGGCAGTGGGCTGGAATTGGTCCTGACGCTCGGCACCGGCGCCGGTACCGGCCTGTTTCGCGACGGTGACATCATGCCGCACATGGAGCTGGCCCATCATCCGATCCACGGGAACATGACCTATAACGACTATGTGGGCGATGCCGCGCTCAAACACTGCGGCCGGAAGCGCTGGAACCGGCGCGTCGAGCGCACGATCGGCATCCTCGAATCGCTGCTGCACTACGATCATCTGTTCATCGGTGGCGGCAACGCGAGGAAAGTGTCGCTGCAGTTGCCGCGCAACGTCACGCTGGTCTCCAACGACGCCGGCATCGAGGGCGGCGCGGTGCTGTGGCGCGAGCGCGCGGCGCCCCGGCCGGCACGTCGCTGAAGGGTTGGGCACGGAGCGGCGCGGCGGCACGCGCCCGGCATCCGACGGCAAGCCGTCAATGCGACGACGGATCGCGCACTCTCTGTCGCTGGGTCAGCTCCTGATCGCTCAGGCGCGCATCGTAGATCGAGCGTCGGTCGCTCGTGCGCGCGACCAGCGTGGCGGCGACCACCGCGAACAACAGCGGCACCAGGATCGAATGGTCCCGTCCCGTGAGCTCGATCATCAGGACGACCGCCGAGATGGGTCCTTGGGTGGTGGCGGCCAGCACGGCGCCGGCACCGACCAGCGCGCACAGGCCCGGGGGCAGGCCGGGCCAGACGGCGCTCCACAGGTGACCCAAGAGCCCGCCCAGCAGCGCACCGAGCGTCAGCGTCGGTGTGAACAGCCCGCCCGGCGCGCCGCTGCCGAGGCAAGCGGCGGTCGCCAGAGGCTTGAGCACCAGCAGTGCCAGCAACAGCGCCGGCGCGATCGGTCCGATGAAGGCTAGCTGCGCGATGTCCTTGCCGTTGCCGAGCAGCTGCGGAAATGGGATCGAGACCGCGCCGAGTACGCTCAGGACCAGCGCCGGGGCGATCAGACGCAGCCAGCCCTGCGGCCGGTAACGATCGGCCATCGCCATGAGCCGGACGTAGCCGACCGACACCAGCCCGGCAATGGGTCCGGCGAGCAGCGCCCAGGCGATGCCGGACAGCGGGCTGTCGTAGCGCGGGATGACGTAGGTGGGTGCGTTGGGCAGCATAATCCAGGAGACCAGAGTGGCGATCAGCGACGCGGCCAACGCGGGCAGCACCAGCCGCAGTGCCAGTACGCCGCGCAGCACTTCCAGCGCGAACAGGGCGCCGCCGAGCGGCACATCGTAGGCGGCCGCCATGCCGGCGCCGGCGCCGCAGGCCACCAGCAGCCGGCGCTGCTCGTCGGACAGGCCGCGCCGGTCGGCCAGTGCGTTGGCGATCACGGCGCCGGCCTGCTTGGGGGCGCCCTCGCGGCCGAGCGATGCGCCCATGCCGACGATGACGACCGACAGCAGTGCGCTGCCGGCGGTACGCAATGCCGGCAGGCGTCCGGCCTGGAACCAGATCGCGGTGGTGATCTCGATGCCGTTGGCGCTGGTCAGATGCCGCAGCGCCACCTGTCCAAGGCCGGTCGCCAGACCGGCGCCCAGCAGCACCGCGACGTGATGCCATGGAGCGGCTGCTATGGCGGCATCCAGCAATCCCGCAGTACGCGGCGGCCACATCCAGTGCTGGATGGCCGACAACAGCGAGGTCAGCAGTGCCGCACTGAGGCCGGCGCCGATTCCGGTCAGGATGATTGCAAGCCAGAAGCCGGCGGCGCCCGGCTGCACCAGGGTCGCGGGTATCCTGGCGAGCGCAGGATCGGGACGATGTTCGTCGGCAGCTGGGTCTGCAGCCTGCATGGGCCTCGATCCTGTCGGCATGCGCAGGGCGGGCTGCGCTGTGGCGTGAAGTCTACTGCAGCCGCGCCGATGTGATGGCCGCATCGGCGCGCTCGAATTCCCGCGACCGGATCCGAAGCGCGGCCGGGCCGGCCTCGACCCGCCGGGCTGCCGTCCGTGGCGGCGGCCGGCCGCCGGCGGCGGTCCGGCTAGCCGCTGGCGGCGATGATGCCCGCCTGCTGCAGCGTGTGCTGCGCCTCGAGCACTCCGCGCACCTGCTCGGCCCGCATTCCCAATTGCCGCGCAGCCTCGACGTTGAGCACGTTGTCGTCCAGAAACAGCACCTCGCCGGCGCGGCAGCCCAGCGATTGCAGCACGTGCTCGAATGCCTCCGCATCGGGTTTGATCTTGCCGATCAGGTGCGAGGCGTAGTGATGCTCGAAAGCGCAGCGCAGACCCATGCCGTCGAGCACGCGCGGCCAGTGCAGCGAGTTGCTGTTGGAGAGCAGGGCGCGCCGGTACTGCGGCGGGATGCGGTTCGCCAGTTCCAGAGCGCCGGGATACAAGCCGCTCGGCCAGCCGATGAACGAATTCAGAAAGTGCTGCGGATCGAGCGTCAGCTGCAGTTCCTCGAGCAGGCCGATGGCAAACTGCATCGCGTCGCTGCGCCCGGTCTCGAAGGCCCGCACCGACGGCGAGCGCAACCAGCGTTGCCAGAGCTGCTCGGCTGTGAGCCGGTGCCCGAGCCACTGCAGCATGGCCTCAACGCCGCCCAGCTCGACCAATACGCCGCCGACGTCGAACAGCACCACCCGGATCTCGTCCGCCGCCGCCGGGACCGGGCGCGTGGCGGGCGGCGCGGCCGGCGCCTTCATCGCCTAGCGCAGCACCGCGAGCGACGTCGCGGCTTCGGCTCGCGCGCCATGCCATGACTCGCAGTCGAAGTCGACGCGACACAGGCCGCCGGTGCGCAGCTCGATCGACTGCGCCCCGCCTGCACAGCGCCGCGCCAGCTCGCTCAAGCCCGGATTGTGGCCGACCATCAGCACCGTCTGCGCCTGCGCTCGGACGCGATGCAGGGGCGGCCACAGCGCTTCGGCAGCGCCCGGATACAGCGCCGGCTCCAGGCGCAGCCCGACGGCGAGATCGAGCTCGGCGGCGACGATCAGCGCGGTCTCATGGGTTCGCAGGGCGGGGCTGACCAGCATCGCATCCACGTTCAGGCCGGTGCCGGCAATGCAGCGCGCGGCGTCGAGCGCCTCGGTGCGGCCGCGCGCGCTCAAAGGGCGATCCTGATCGGGCAGTTCGGGTCGCGACGGCCGTGCTTCGGCGTGCCGCAGCAGCAACAATTGCCTCATGCCTTCGATGACTACCAGGTCATGCCGGTCTGCAGGCGCGCCGCTTCCGACATCATGGACTGGTTCCAGGGCGGATCGAAGGTCAGCGTCACGTTGACGTCGCGCACGGTCGGGATGGCCGCGATCTTCTCGCGCACGTCCTGCACCAGCACGTCGCCCATGCCGCATCCCGGAGCGGTCAGCGTCATGCTGACGCTGACGTCGCGCGTGTGGTCCTCGTTGGATTCCACCTTGCATTCGTACACGAGGCCCAGGTCGACGATATTGATCGGGATCTCGGGATCGAAGCAGCCGCGCATCTGCTCCCAGGCGAGCTCGCGCACGTCGTCCTCGGTGGCGTTGGGCGGCAGCTCGGGCGCTCGGGTCACTTCCTTGCCGATCGCATCCGCCTGCTCGCCCGACAGCCGGTAGAGATTGCCCTCGACATAGAGCGTGAAACTGCCGCCGAGCGCCTGGGTGATGTAGCCGGCCAGGCCCAGCTTCAGGGTGATCGGCTGACCCGACGGTACCATGATGGCCTCGACGTCACGCTGTATCACCACCGGTTCATTCTCGTAGGCCCGCATCATTCACTCCGTCGATGCCGGCGCCGGGGCGCGCTCGAGCGCGGCGTTGAGCGTGTGCCAGCACAGGCTCGCGCACTTGACGCGCGCGGGGAACTCGGCGACGCCGGCCAACGCCATGAGCTTGCCGAGGTCGCCGGCCGGCGCGCGCGTGCGATCGGTCAGCAAGGCATGCACCTCGCCATACAAGCGTGCGATCTCCTCGCGACTGCGGCCCTTGACCGCCTCGGTCATCAGCGAGGCCGAGGCCACGGAGATGGCGCAGCCCCGGCCCTCGAATCGCAGATCCGCGACCCGATCGCCCTGCAGGCGCAGCGTGACGCTGAGCTGGTCGCCGCACAGCGGATTGTGGCCTTCGGCCCGGGCATCCGCGTCTTCAAGGCGGCCGAAGTTACGCGGCGTGCGGTTGTGGTCGAGTATCACTTCGCGGTACAGCTCTTTCAGGTCCATCTGCGCTTCACCTGTCGGATCAGGCAAACAGCTCGCGCACCTTGCGCAACCCTTCGAGCAGCCGGTCGATGTCCTCGAGGCTGTTGTAGCAGGCAAAGGAAGCGCGCGCGGTGGCCGCCAGACCGTAGAGCTCCATGATCGGCATCGCACAATGGTGTCCGGTGCGGATCGCAACGCCCTCGCTGTCGAGGATGGTGCCGATGTCATGCGGATGCACGCCGTCGATGGTGAACGAGATCACCGCGGCCTTGGCCGGCGCCGTGCCGACCAGCCGCAGCCGCGGCAGTGCCGCCAGGCGCTCGGTCGCGACCTCGAGCAGCGAGTGTTCGTGGGCGCCGATCGCCCGCCGCCCCAGCGCCTCGACGTACTCGAGAGCGGCGCCCAGGCCGACCGCACCGGAGATGTTCGGGGTCCCGGCCTCGAACTTCCAGGGCAGCTCGTTGTAGGTGCTGCTGTCGATGCCGACCGAGAGGATCATGTCGCCGCCGCCCTGCCATGGCGGCATCGCATCGAGCAGCGATTCGCGGCCGTAGAGCACGCCGATGCCGGTCGGGGCGTAGACCTTGTGGCCGGAAAAGGCATAGAAGTCGCAATCGAGCGCCTGCACGTCCACGGCTTCGTGCGCGATCGCCTGCGCGCCGTCGAGCAGCACCGGCACGCCACGCGCATGCGCGAGACGCACGATCTCCTGCACCGGCAGGATGGTGCCGAGCGCATTGGAGACGTGTGCCACCGCGACCAGCCGCGTGCGCGGATGCAACAGCGCCCGAAAGGCCTCGAGGTCGAGCTCACCATTGGGTCTGACCGGCGCGGCGCGCAGACGCGCGCCGGTGGCGGCGCAGACCATCTGCCACGGCACGATGTTGGCGTGATGCTCGAGGTGCGTGATCAGGATCTCGTCGCCCGCGGACAGCCGGTCGCGGCCCCAGCTGTTGGCCACCAGGTTGATGGCCTCGGTGGTGCCGCGCACGAACACGATCTCGCGCGTCGAGCGCGCGTTGAGGAAGCGGCGCACGATCTCGCGCGCGTGCTCGTAGGCCTCGGTGGCCCATTGGCTCAGCGAGTGAACGCCACGATGGACGTTGGCGTGCAATGCGGTTTCGTAGTGCTCGACTGCCCGCAGCACCGGTAACGGCCGCTGCGAAGAGGCGGCACTGTCCAGATAGACCAGCGGTTTACCGTGGATCTGGCGCGACAGGATCGGAAAGTCGGCGCGCACGCGCGCCACGTCGAAGGCCGGCGCGGCGGGCGCCGCGGCCTGGGCGACTGCGGCCGGCTTGCTCATGCGAGCGCTCCGACCGCCATGACGTCCGGCAATTGCCCGGCGGCGCCATGCTCGGCGGCGCTGCGCAGCGCCGGCAGATCGATCGCTCGCAGCACATCGCCGAGGAACGCCCACTTGAGCAGCGCGCGCGCGGTCTTGCGGTCCAGTCCACGGGCGAGCAGGTAGAACAGCAGATTGTCATCGAGCTGGCCGGTGGTGGCTCCGTGCTGCGCGCGCACCTCGTCGGTATTGATTTCCAGGCGCGGCCGCAGATCGATCTCGGCGCCTGCGCCTTCGATCAGTCCGCGCAGCGATTGGCGCGCCTCGGAACCGGGAGCCGCCGCATCGATGTGGATGTGACCGCTGAATGCAAGCCGCGAGCGCTCGTCGGCGATACCGCGAAACACTTCTTCCGTGCGCGTGCCGGGAGCCATGTGCTCGACCTCGAGCGTCGTGTCATGCACCTGCTCGCCGCGGCCGACGGCAATGGCCTGCCAGCCGAGGGATGCCCCCCGACCGGCGAGCGCGACCCGGGCGCTGGTGCGGGCGGTGCCGGCACCGATGCCGATCTGGCGCACCTGGTAGCTCGACTCCTCGGACAGCCGGGCCGACAGCGTATCGGTAAAGACCGCCTGCGTGCCGCACTGCTGCAGCCGGTAGTGCTGCAGCTGCGAGCCGCGGCCGAGCTCGATCGCAACGCCGGCGCACACCAGCGAGGGCGCGTCGTGCACTCCCAGGTGGCGCTCGACCAGTGCGAGCCGGCTGCCGGCCTCGAGCTCGACCTGCAGGCGCGGATAGACGGCCGCACCGGCCGCCCGACTGCTGGTGATGAACAGCAGCTCGATCGCGGCCTGGCCTCGAATTCGAAGCGCCGCGCGGTCGGCCGCAAACATGTCGCACAGCAGCCCGAAGCGCTGCTCGGCGCTCCAGGACGGCGTTGCGTCGGCCGCGGCGGCCGCCGCGGGCGGACCCTGCCGTACCCCGTCGACGTAGACCCAGCGCTCGAAGCCGGGCAGGGGCGCCGGCAGCTCGAATGCCGCGCCCGCCGCGCCCTGCTCGGCTGCCGTTGCGCCGGCGGGCGCCGCCGGCCGGAACGCCGGCACGCGCTCGAACGCGCGCAGGTTCGCATAGCGCCATTGTTCATCGCGAGCCGACGGCCAGCCCAGGCGCGCCAGCTCGCGCGCTGCGCGGCGGCGCGTGTCCGCGGCCACCGCGCTGTCGGGCAGCTGCGCGGCCACCGCTTCGTAGTCGCGCAGGATGCGCTCCAGGGTGCCAATGCGCTCAGTGGCTGCCGGCATGCTCATGCTCGTGGGGCCCTCAGGCGGCCTGCTCGCCGATCCAGTCATAGCCGCGGCGCTCGAGCTCGAGGGCGAGCGTGCGATCGCCGCTGCGGGCGATGCGGCCGCGTGCGAGCACGTGCACGAAGTCCGGCACGATATGCTCGAGCAGCCGCTGGTAATGCGTGACCAGCACGATCGCGCGCGCAGCGGCGCGCAGCGAATTGACGCCGCTGGCCACGACCTTGAGCGCATCGATGTCGAGCCCGGAATCGGTCTCATCGAGCAGCGCCAGCTTCGGCTCGAGCACCAGCATCTGCAGGATCTCGTTGCGCTTCTTCTCGCCGCCCGAGAAGCCCTCGTTGACGCCGCGGCCGAGAAAGCTCTCGTCGATCTGCATCAGACTCATCTTCGAGCGCACCAGCGCCAGGAACTCGAACGCGTCCAGCTCCGGCTGGCCGCGCTCGCGGCGCGCGGCATTCGCCGCGGCCGTGAGCAGATAGGCGTTGTTGACGCCCGGGATCTCGACCGGATACTGAAAGCCGAGGAACAGGCCGGCGCGGGCGCGCTCCTCGGGCGCCAGCGCGAACAGATCACGGCCTTCGAATGTGGCGCTGCCGGAGACGATCTCATAGCCGGGGCGGCCGGCGAGCACGTGCGCCAGGGTGCTCTTGCCGGAACCGTTCGGGCCCATGATCGCGTGCACTTCGCCCACCCGTATTCGCAGCGACACGCCCCGCAGCACGGCCTGCTCGCCGACCCTGACGTGCAGATCGCGCACTTCGAGCAGCGGCACGGCGGCGTCGCTCGCGGCCGCCGGGGCCGACGTGCCCGCAGTGCCGCTCATCCGACCGCTCCTTCGAGGCTCACGGCCAGCAGATTCTGGGCTTCCACGGCAAACTCCATCGGCAGCTCCTTGAAGACGGTGCGGCAAAAGCCGCTGACGATCATGTTGACGGCATCCTCGGCGCCGATGCCGCGTTGCAGGCAATAGAACAGCTGTTCCTCGCTGATGCGCGAGGTACTGGCCTCGTGCTCGATGGTCGCCGTGGGATTGCGAACCTCGAGGTAGGGAAAGGTATGGGCGCCGCAGTGCTTGCCCATCAGCAGCGAGTCGCACTGGGTGAAGTTGCGCGCGCCGACGGCCGTGGGCAGGATCTTGACCAGGCCGCGGTAGGCGTTCTGTCCATGGCCGGCGGAGATACCCTTGGAGATGATGGTGCTGCGGGTGTTGGCACCGATGTGGATCATCTTGCTGCCGGTGTCGGCCTGCTGATAGTGGTTGGTGGTGGCCACGGAGTAGAACTCGCCCACCGAGTTCTCGCCGCGCAGGATGCAGCTCGGGTACTTCCACGTGATCGCCGAGCCGGTTTCCACCTGCGTCCAGGAGATGCGTGCGTTGCGACCGCGGCACTCGCCGCGTTTGGTGACGAAGTTGTAGATGCCGCCGCGGCCCTGCTCGTCACCCGGGTACCAGTTCTGCACGGTTGAGTACTTGATCTGCGCATCGTCGAGCGCGATCAGCTCCACGACCGCGGCGTGCAGCTGATTCTCGTCGCGCATGGGCGCCGTGCAACCCTCCAGATAGCTCACCGACGCGCCCTCATCGGCGATGATCAGCGTGCGCTCGAACTGGCCGGTCTTGGCGGCATTGATGCGAAAGTAGGTCGACAGTTCCATCGGGCAGCGCACGCCGCGCGGCACGTAGACGAACGAGCCGTCGCTGAACACGGCCGAGTTGAGCGTGGCATAGAAATTGTCGGTGTAGGGCACGACCGTTCCCAGGTACTGCTCCAGCAGCGCGGGATGCTTCTGCGCCGCCTCCGAGAACGGGCAGAACACCACGCCGGCGGCCGCCAGGCGTTCCTTGAACGTGGTGGCGACCGAGACGCTGTCGAATACGGCATCGACCGCCACACCGGCCAGGCGCGCGCGCTCGTGCAGCGGCACGCCGAGCTTCTCGTAGGTGGCGAGCAGCTTGGGATCGACGTCGGCCAGGCTCTTCGGTCCGTCGCTCGCCTGCTTGGGCGCCGAATAATAGGAAATGCCGTCGTAGTCGATCGGCTGGTAGCGCAAATGCGCCCAATGCGGTTCGCGCATGCTCTGCCAGTGGCGCAGCGCGCGCAGTCGCCAGTCGAGCAGGAACTGCGGCTCGCCCTTCTTGCGCGAGATCAGCCGTACGACGCTCTCGTCGAGCCCGGGCGGTACCGTGTCGGCGTCGATGTCGGTGACGAAGCCGTGCCGGTAGCTGCGGTTGACCAGGGCATCGATGTCCGGTGTGCTCATAGCGGTTGCCGTTTCAGGCTGCGCGCCACGATGCTGCCCAGGGACAGCGGCACGCCGCGATCGAGCATCGGGGGGTAGGGGGCGGCGGTGCCGCCGCTCAGGCCGGCCAGTTCCAGCAGCGTGATCTCCTGCAGCGAGCGGCGGATCGCCAGGTTCACGCGCTGCCAGGCCCGACCGACCTGGCAGGTGCGCTCGATGCAGCACTGGCTTTCGTTGCCGGCGCATTCGGTGAGCGCCACGGGCCCTTCGAGCGCATCCAGGATGTGCGCGGCCGTGATCTGCGCGGCTGGTCGCGCCAGCAGATAGCCGCCATGCAATCCGCGCGTGGACTGCACCAGGTGCCGCCGGTGCAACTGCTTGAGCAGCTTCGAGACGGTCGGCGCGGCCACGTGCGTCTGCGTGGCCAGTTGCGCGGCGGTAAATCGCTGCTCCGGCTGTGCGGCCAGATGGGCCAGGATCACCGTGGCGTAGTCGGTCAGTTTGCTGATGCGCAACATGGGGTGGACCTCGAACTAGGACTAGTTTAGTGCTATATGGGTCGATTGAGAAGAGTCGGCATCGGCGCTGACGGCGGTGCACCATGCGGCTTTGGTATTCTTGGCAGCCCAGCTGCACAAGTGAGGACGATGCCATGAATCGGAGCGATCTCGAGCGCGTTGCGGCCGCCATGGTGGCCAAGGACAAGGGGTTGCTGGCGGCGGACGAGAGCACCGGCACCATCAAGAAGCGCTTCGACAAGATCGGCATCGAGTCCACCGAAGAGCACCGGCGCGCCTACCGCGAGCTGCTGTTCACGACCCCGGAGATCGCCCAGTGGATCAGCGGGGTCATCCTGTACGACGAAACGGTGCGCCAGAAGACGCGCGAGGGCGTGCCGTTCCCGGAATACCTGAGCAAGCTCGGCATCATCCCGGGCATCAAGGTGGACACCGGTGCCAAGCCGCTGGCCGGTTTTGCGCTCGAGACCATCACCGAGGGGCTGGACGGCCTGCGCGAGCGGCTGGTCGAGTATTACCAGCGCGGGGCGCGGTTTGCAAAATGGCGTGCCGTGATCGACATCGGCCAGGGAATACCGACGCGGTTTGCGATCGCCGCCAACGCGCACGCCCTGGCGCGCTATGCCGCGCTCTGCCAGGAACAGAATATCGTGCCGATCGTCGAGCCCGAGGTGCTGATGGACGGCGCGCACATGCTCGAGCGCTGCGAGGAGGTCACCGGCGAGGTGCTGGCCGAGGTATTTTCGCAGCTCGAGCGCCACCGCATTCATCTCGAGGGCATGATCCTGAAGCCAAACATGGTGATCTCGGGCAAGAAGTGCCCGACTCAGGCGACACCGGAGCAGGTCGCGGCGGCCACAATGCGCTGCCTGGCGCGCCATGTTCCGGCGGCGGTCCCCGGCATCATGTTTCTTTCGGGCGGGCAGTCCCCGGCGCAGGCGACGCTGCACCTGTCGCTCATGAACCGTCGTCCGGCGCTGCCGTGGCAGCTCTCGTTCAGCTACGGCCGCGCGCTGCAGGATGCGGCCCTATCGGCCTGGGGCGGCAAGGCCGGCACCTTCGCCGCCGGGCAAAGGGAGTTCCACAAATGGGCCCGGCTCAACGGTCTGGCGCGCAGCGGCGCGTTTCAGGCCGGCATGGAGCAGCAGGCGGCGTGAGCACGCCTCGCTGCGCCCAGCGCGGGTGCGCGCACGCCCGCGCCTTGCTGACCGTCACGTGACGCCGCAAGCGCCGGGCACCGTGCCGCCGCGCGCCGACACCGGTTCTGCGCCGGCCGTCGCCGACGCCATCGTCGACGTGCAGGACGTGCATTTCGCGATCGGTTCGCGCGCCATCTTCAGGGGCGTGAGCGTGCGTGCGCGTCGCGGTGCGATCACGGCCATGATGGGCCCGAGCGGCACCGGCAAGACCACGCTGCTGCGGCTCATCATGGGCCAGATCCGGGCGCAGCGGGGCCGCGTCATCGTGTTCGGCGAGGAGGTCGAGCGGCTCGATCGCGATGCGCTCTACCGGCTGCGCCAGCGCGTGGGCATGTTGTTCCAGAACGGCGCGTTGCTGACCGACATGTCGGTGTTCGAGAACGTCGCCTTCCCGGTGCGCGAGCATGTGCGCCTGCCCGAGCCGGTGCTGCGCGAGCTGGTGCTGATGAAACTGCAGGCCGTCGGATTGCGCGGGGCGGCCGATCTCATGCCGGCCGAGCTGTCGGGCGGCATGGCGCGGCGTGTCGCGCTGGCGCGCGCGATCGTCCTGGATCCGGAATTATTGATCTACGACGAGCCGTTCGTCGGCCTCGATCCGATCTCGATGGGCGTGATCGTGCGCCTGATCCAATCGCTCAATCGCACGCTCGGCATCACCAGCATCGTGGTCTCGCACGACGTGCATGAGATCGGCGCCATCGCCGATTACAGTTATCTGCTCTCGGAAGGGCTGGTGGCGGCGCAGGGCAGCCCGGCCGAGCTCAAGGAGGCGCACCAGGAGGTCGTGCAGCAGTTCATGAGCGGCTCGCCCGACGGCCCGGTGCCGTTCCATTATCCGGCGCCGGACTACTACGAGCAGTTGCTCGAACGGCCGCGCCGGTGAGGCCCGCGGCATGAGCGCGGCGGCACGCCGCTCGATCGCACTGGATGCGCTGCGCAAGGCCGGCGCCGTGACGCTGTTCGGGCTGCGCGTGCTCGGGCAGTGCGTGCCGGCCTTGTCCCGGCCGCGGCTGGTGGTGCTGCAGGTCTATAACGCCGGCGCTCGCTCGCTGGTCATCATCATGCTGTGCGGTCTGTTCGTCGGCATGGTGCTGGGACTGCAAGGCTTCAATCTGCTGCAGCGCTTCGGCTCGGAATCCGCGCTCGGCGTCGCCGCCGCGCTCGGACTCATCAAGGAGCTGGGGCCGGTGCTCACGGCGCTGCTGTTTGCCGGGCGCGCCGGCACGTCGCTGTGCTCGGAGATCGGTCTGATGGGGGCGACCGATCAGCTCGCGGCGATGGAGATGATGGCGGTGGATCCGGTGCGCCGCGTGGTGGCGCCCCGATTCCTCGGCGGCGTCATTGCGGTGCCGCTGCTGACCGCGGTGTTCAATTCCATCGGCATCTACGGTTCATCGCTGGTCGGCGTGACCATGATGCGCATCCAGCCAGGCACCTTCTGGTCGCAGATGCAGAACGCGGTGGACCTGCACGATGTCAACGAGGGGCTGATCAAGAGCCTCGTCTTCGGCGCGGCCTGCAGCCTGCTGGCGGTCTACGAGGGCTATCATGCCGAGCCGACTGCCGAGGGGGTGGGTCTGGCCACCACGCGTACCGTGGTCACCTCGGCCGTGCTGACACTGCTGCTCGATTACGTACTGACCGCGGCGTTTTTGTAAGTGTGGCGTAGAGGAATGCATCATGGCCCAGGCGAATCGCTCCATTGAAATCGGCACCGGCCTGTTCGTGCTGCTGGGATTTGCGGCCTTGGGGTTTCTGACCACGCAACTGCCTGGCAGCGGCCTGCAACTCACGCGCGCGTCACAGAGCTACCCCGTGATCGCGAAGTTCGACAACATCGGCGGGCTCAAGGTCGGCGCGCCGGTGACCATGGCGGGCGTACGGGTCGGCGAGGTGAGTGCGATCGCGTTGGACTCCTCGGTCACCAAGGCGGTGGTGACGCTGAGGATCGATCGCCGCTACGATGACATCCCGGACGACAGCGATGCGGCCATTCAGACCGCCGGGCTGCTGGGCGCGAACTACGTCGCCCTCACGGCCGGCGGCTCGGAGACGTATCTGCGTTCCGGCAGCGAGGTTCCGCTCACGCAGTCGGCGCTGGTGCTGGAGAATCTGATCAACAAGCTGTTCGCGAGTTTCGCCGGCAAGCAGGATTCCGGCAACGCGAACCAGGACGATGCGTCGAGCGGCGGCAGCGGCAAGAGTGGCAACAGCGACAAGAAGGATTCGGCCCATGATTCGAAGAAGTGATGCCATCGGCAGCGCGGGCGGCGTGCGACGCGCGCTGCGCGGCAAGCACCGGCGCGCCGCCGTGGCGCTGAGCATGGCGCTGCTGGTGGGGTTCGCCGCGCGGCCGCTGTTCGCGGCCGGCGCCGCGTCCCCGGCAGCGCCGCCGGCTGGGGCATCGACGCCTACGGCGACGCCGGCAGGGGACCCGGGGAGCCTGGGATCGATGGTCGATGCGAGCGGGCCGGAGCAATTGATCCGCACCGCGGCAAGCGCGATGCTCAAGGACCTCGATGCGCATCGCGCCGAGTACCGAAAGGACCCGAGCAAGGTGCATCGGCTGGTCGATGAAGTGCTGCTGCCGCATTTCGATACCGAATATTCCGCGCGACTGGTGCTGGGGCAGCATTGGGGCAAGGCCACCGAGGAGCAGCGCAAGCGCTTCATCAACGCCTTCTATCATTCGCTGCTCGACAACTACGGCGATGCGCTGGTGGACTTCACCGGCGATCGGCTCAAGGTATTTCCCTATACCGGCGATGCGAACGCGCAGAACGCCACCGTGCGCACGCAGGTGCGCAAGAGCGACGGCTCGCTGGTCGCCGTCAACTACAGCCTGCATCGCACCGACCAGGGCTGGAAGGCGTGGGACGTGGTCATCGAGGGCATCAGCTACGTCAAGAGTTTCCGCGACGACTTCGGTGCCGAGATCGATCAGAAGGGCCTGGACGAGGTGATCTCGCGGCTCGAAGCGGGTGAAAAGCCCACGGCGATCAGGGGCGCCAAGGGCTCCGGGGGCTAGCGCGTGGCAGGACGACTCGAGCCGCGGCGCGGAGCCGGGTTGACCGAGGCGGCCGCTCGGGGCGCGTTCGTCGCGCTGTCGGCCGGTGCGTACGCGCTCACGGCGCCGCTGACTTTTGCTACGGTGAATGCGCTGCGCGCCCCGGGCCTGGCATTGATCGCCTCGGCACCGGCTGCGCTGAGCATCGATCTGCAGGGCGTGAGCCAGGTCGATAGCGCCGGACTGGCGCTGCTGGTGGATTGGCTCGCCAGTGCGCGTGCGCGCGCCCGTCAGCTGCACTATGCCCGGCCGCCGCAGGCGCTGCGGTCGCTGGCGCGGCTCAGCGACGTGGAACAGTTGATCGCGGGATGAGCCGCGCGCACCCGCCGCGCCGGCGCGACTATTGCGGCGGTGAGCCGCCGCCGCTGCCGGAATCCGGAAAATCCGGCTCGGCCGGCACGTCGCCATCGTGGATCAGGTATTCGCGCCGCTGCAGGTAGGCGTTGCGCAGGAAGGCATACGGGTCGTAGGTGCGCTCGAGGATCTGGTCGGTGTCGAGCAGGCCGGCGCGCGTATTGACCGTCTTGACGGCGAACAGGCCGTACTCCAGGTAGGTGTTCTCCTGCAGCACGTTGACGCTGATGATCTCGTACAGCGCCAGATAGTCGGTCCCCATGCCAATGCTGTCGCGCACGGTGGAGGGCCCCAGGAACGGCAGCATCAGGTACGGGCCGCTGTGCACACCCCAGCGGCCGAGTGTCTGCCCGAAATCCTCGTCGTGGCGGTCGATCCCCATGCGGCTGGCGGGGTCGAACAGGCCGCCGATGCCGATCGTCGTATTGACCACGAGTCGCGCCAGATCGTTGGCGCCGTCATCGGCCTTGCCCTGCAGGAAATCGTTGATGAGCGTGGTCGGATACACCAGGTTGCTCATGAAATCGGTGACGCGGGTGCGCACGAATCTGGGGGTGACCTTCACGTAGCCGCGGGCCACCGGGCGCAGGATATTGCGGTCGAGGACCATGTTGAAGGCGTAGATCGAGCGGTTCAGGCGCTCGAAGCGGTCGCGCGGATCGGGTTTGCCGCTCGGCAGCGCGGCGCAGCCGGCGAGGCTCAGGCCGAGCGCCAGTAGCGCGAGCAGCGGCGCCGTCGGCCGGTGGGATTGGGGTGGGCAATATCGTCGCAATGGCGCGATGTTTATCTGCAACATATTCGGCCAGTGTAGCAGTTCGAGGCGCCGGCGCCGGAGCGGCCGTGGCTTCACAGGCGCACGATCGGCGGTCCGCAGTGTGGCGGGCACGGCGTCTTTCGTGGGGCTCGAAGGCGATCAGCTGCCGGAGTGCTTCGATTGCTGCTGCTCGCGCAGCCAGCCGCGCACCTGGTCGAGCTGTGCGCGGAATCGCGCGCGCTGCACGCCGGTGAGATCCGGTGACGCCAGCGCCAGTTCGAGCTGTTGATTTGCCAGCGCCAGCTGGCCATCGGCGAGGTCGTAGAGAGACATGTAATAGTAGGCGTCGCCGGCGTCGCCGGCGGCGCTCGCCGCCAGCGCCGTGAGCCGGATCTGCGCCGGTGACGGCTCGACCTGATTGAACAGGTCCAGCAGCAGCTCATGCGCCTGTTTCGGCTGGCCGGCCTGCATCAGCGTCTCGCCGTAGCGCACCGTGATCGGGATGTTGCGAGGGAACAACCGCTCTGAATGCTGGAAGAACGCGAGCGACGCGTCCATCTGCCCGTCGGCGGCGAGCGCCTGGCCGAGCGCGGCATACAGGATCGTCATTTCCGGGTAGGTGCGCTGCAGTTCGCCGAGCGTCTTGACCGCGAGCGCCGCCTCGCCGTGCTGCATCTGAACCAATGCCTGGCCATAGCGTTCGGCCGGCGTCAGCAGCCGGTGCTCGGACAGCGAGACGTAATACTGGTCCAGGCGCGCATCCGTCGGTGCCGTCAGCACGCGAATGCGCTCCTTGATGAAGGTGAAGCTGTGCGATTCCTGCGGCGTCCTGACCGGCGGAAACTGTGCCGCGCGCGAGCGCGCGGCGGCGACGCGGTCGCTGGTGACCGGGTGGTCGACCAGCAACGCCGGAATTCCCTCCATCGCCAGGCCTTCGACCCGCCACATGGACTCGAAGAACGATGCCATCTGGTTCGGATCGTAGCCGGCGCCGGCCAGCAACTCGATGCCGACCGCATCGGCCTCGATTTCCTGGCCGCGTATCTGGTTGATGCTCTGCTGCAGGGCGGTGGCCTGACCCATGGCCATGGCCCCTTCCATGGCCTCGGGGCCGGCACCGCTGGCGCCGGCGATGAGCATCGCGGCCAGCATGGCCGCGGTCGAGGCGAGCGACATGCGACTCTGGGCCTGCAGCCCGCGCGCCATGTGGCGCTGCACGACGTGGCCGGTCTCGTGTGCCACGACGCTGGCCAGCTGCGATTCGTTGTCCGTGAGCAGGATCAAGCCGCTGTTGATGCAGATGATGCCGCCATAGGTCGCGAAGGCGTTGACCACCGGTTCGCGCAGCACGTAATAGGTGAAGTTCTGCTCGTCGTCGTGGGACTGCGCCGCCAGGCGCGATCCGAGCTGCTGGATGTAGTCCGTGACCTCCGGGTCCTCGAGGATCATGTTCTGGTCGCGCAGCTGGTGCATGACCATGTGGCCGATCTGCGTCTCGTCGTTGCGGCTGAGCATCGCATAGGCGGGCCCACCGAGGTCCGGCAGGCTGGTGCCGATGGCGGTGGCGCTGGGTGCAGCAAGACCGGGGTCGGCGGCTGCAGCCCACGAGGCGCTGAGTGTCAGCAGACTGCCGAAAAGGGCGGCGAAGATGCGCTGCATTACACCTGGAGACATGGCTTCCAGTTTGGACACCGTGGGTCGCGGCAAGGTTCCGCAGGCAGCAATATCGGTACGCATTATGTCGAAATCAAGCCGCAGCTGTTCCGCGGACGGTCCGCAGGCTGCCGCTCCCCTAGAGCGCCTCGGAGGCGAAGTCCGCCAGTCGCGAGCGCTCGCCGCGCACCAGCGTGATATGGCCGGAATGCGGCCAGCCGTGGAAGCGGTTGACGACATAGGTAAGCCCGCAGGTGGTCTCGGTCAAGTACGGCGTGTCGATCTGCGCGATGTTGCCCAGGCACACCAGTTTGCTCCCCGGCCCGGCACGCGTCACGAGGGCCTTCATCTGCTTGGGCGTCAGGTTCTGCGCCTCGTCCAGGATGATGAAGCGGTTGAGGAAAGTGCGGCCGCGCATGAAATTGAGCGAGCGGATCTTGATGCGATTGCGCAGCAGATCGTTGGTGGCGGCACGGCCCCAGTTGCCGCCTTCGTCGCTGCGCGTGAGCACTTCGAGGTTATCCATCAAGGCTCCCATCCAGGGCTCCATCTTCTCCTCTTCGGTGCCCGGCAGAAAGCCAATGTCCTCGCCGAGCGGCACCGTGACGCGCGTCATGATGATCTCGAGAAAACGATTGCGCTCCAGGGTCTGCGCCAGGCCAGCGGCCAGCGCCAGCAGCGTCTTGCCGCTGCCGGCGGGCCCGAGCAGCGTGACGAAATCGATCTCCGGATCCATCAGCAGGTTCAGCGCAAAATTCTGCTCGCGATTACGGGCGGTGATACCCCAGACGCTGTGGCGCTCGGTGCGGAAATCGCGCGCCAGCTCGAGCCTGGCGGAGCTGCCCTGGACGGCGCGCACGATCGCCTCGATGCCCTCCGGGCTGTCCTCGTGGACGAACAGGTTCGGGCGCCAGGACGCGACGGCCGGACCGTTCACCTGGTACCAGGTGCGCTCGCCGTCCTTCCAGGAGCGCATGTCCCGGCCGTGCCCCTCCCAGAAATCGTGCGGCAGGGGCTCGACGCCGGTATACAGCACATCGGCGTCTTCGATGGTCTTGTCGCTGTAGTAGTCCTCGGCGTGCACCCCGACGATCGCGGCCTTGATGCGCAGGTTGATGTCCTTGGAGACCAGGGCGACGCGGGTGCGCGGCTCCTGGCGCTGCAGCGACAGCGTCTGCCCGAGGATCAGGTTGTCCGCCCCGACGCCCGGGAGTCCTTCCGGCAAGCCGCCCGGCAGCTCACGGGTCTGGAAGAACAGCCGCCCGGAGGACGGCTTCTTGCCGTGGTTGCCGCTGTAGCCGGACGGGATGACCAGACCGGCATCGATCTGCTCCTTGGTGACCCCGCGCATCATGTCATCGAGGAAACGGCTCACCTGGCGCGCATTGCGCGAAGCCTCCGACAGGCCTTTCTTGTTCGCGTCCAGTTCCTCGAGCACCACCATCGGCAGGTAGATGTCGTGCTCCTCGAAGCGAAAGATCGCCGTCGGGTCGTGCATCAGGACGTTCGTGTCGAGTACGAACAGTCGTCGGGCTGCGGTATTCACAGCGCTTGCGCCGCTTCGAGCACCGCCGCGGCATGTCCCGGGACCTTGACGCGGCGCCATTGCTGCCGCAGCACCAGCGTGGCGTCGAGCAGGAAAGTGCTGCGCTCGATGCCGAGAAACTTGCGCCCATAGAGGCTTTTTTCGCGGATCACGTCGAACTGCCGGCAGACCGCGCCGTCCGCGTCCGACAGCAACGGAAACGGAAAGCACATCCGGTCGCTGAACCTCTGGTGCGAGGCCAGGCTGTCGCGGGAGATGCCGACGATGGCCACGCCGGCTTGCGCGAATCGGGGCGCCAGCGCGGCGAACTGCTGTCCCTCGAGCGTGCAGCCGGGGGTGTTATCGCGCGGGTAGAAGTAGAGCACGAGCCCGGCGCCGCGCGCGTCCCGCAGCCGCCAGGGGCCGCGGCCGGTGGCCGGCAGCGAAAAATCGGCCACCACGCGGCCGATGCCGACGCTGTGTGCGGCCCTGGCCGGCGCCGCTGGCTTGGCCTTCGCCGCGGCCGTCGCGCGCGC
>DAHUYP010000005.1 GCA_027315105.1 Gammaproteobacteria bacterium | reverse complement strand
CTCTGGGAAACCACCATCAATCCGCAGACCCGCCGTCTGATGCAGGTGCGGATCGAGGACGCGGTGGCTTCGGACGAGATCTTCACCACGCTGATGGGCGATCAGGTCGAACCGCGGCGCGAATTCATCGAGAAGAACGCGTTGGCGGTGCTGAACCTCGATATCTGAGCGGCTGCTCGCCGCGGCGGCGCGCCTCCGACGCGTTCTGCGATAATCGCACCCGTGCCGACCCGCTCACTGTTCGCCACGCAGATCTACACTGCGCCGCTGCAACGGCGGGCGGCGCGGGCCTTCAATGGCCGGCTGATGCGCGAAATCCACCAGCTGCGCGCCGACGACGCCGCGGGACGCCGCTGGTCGACCAGCAACTATCCGGGCGGCGGCTTCACCTCCTATTCATCGGCGAGCCGGATGCACCGGGTGTCGCCGACCTTCGCCGCGCTCGAGCGCCTGCTCGCGCCGCACCTGCGGGCCTTCTGCCGCGATCTGGAGCTCGATCTGGCGCACCGCACGCTGGCGATGACGGATTGCTGGGTCAACATCATGCCGGCGGGCGCGGTGCACGGCCTGCACCTGCACCCGCACGCCACGATCAGCGGCACCTATTACGTGCAGGTGCCGCGCGCCGCCGCCGGCCTCAAGTTCGAGGATCCCAGGCTCGCGTACATGATGGCCGCGCCGCCGCGCCGCGCGCGCTGCCGTCCGGAACACCGGGCCTGGGTCGTGGTGCCGCCCGTAGCGGGGCACCTGGTGCTGTTCGAGAGCTGGCTGCGGCACGAAGTGCCGCCGAACCCGGCGCGCGGCGAGCGCGTGAGCGTGAGCTTCAACTACGGCTGGTTCTAGGCCGCCGGCCAATCCGGCGCGGCTCTCAAGTCTCGGGGCGCGAATGCGCCTCGATCCAGTCCTGAGCCTCGGCATTGATGTCGCGCGGGTTGCGGCCGACGGCCAGGATCGGCGGCCCGATCACGACGCGGATCGTGCCGCGCCGCTTCAACAGGCCGCGCCGCGGCCAGTAGTAGCCGGCGTCGTGCGCGACCGGCACGATGAGCTTGCCGGCCTCCGCCGCGAGCAGCGCGCCGCTGGAGCCGTACCTGCGGGTCTCGCCCGGCGGCATGCGCGTGCCCTCCGGAAAGATCACCACCCACGCGCCCTCGGCGAGCCTCGCCTTGCCCTGCTCGATCACGTCGCGTACCGCCGCCGACCCGGCGCCGCGATCGACGGCGATCGCGCGCAGCTGGCGGATTCCCCAGCCGACCACCGGAATCCAGGTCAGCTCGCGCTTGAGCACCCAGACCTGCGGCGGCAGCAGCAGCGCCTGCGCCGCCGTCTCCCAGCTCGAGGAATGCTTGATCAGGGCGATATGGTTGCCGGCCGGCAGACGCTCGCGGCCCTCGACCCGGTAGTCGAGCCGGCAGGTCCAGCGCAGCATCGTCATGATCACTCGCGCCCAGACGCGTGCCAGCGCGAACCGGCCGCGGAACGGCAGGAACAGGCAGGCGGTGACGAAGAAGATCGCGTAGACGAACGTCCAGAGCAGGAAGAACACCGTGAACACGAGCGAGCCGAGGATCTGCATCGGCTCGAAGCCGCCCGTGGCACCGGGACCGCGCGGCACCGCCGTCAACCCGGCAGGCGCGACAGATCTGCGACCGCGCAGAACATCGCGCGCAGCTGCGCCAGCAGCGCAAAGCGGTTGTCGCGCAGCGCCGGGTCCGGATCGTTCACCAGTACGTGATCGAAGAACGCATCCACCGCGGGCCCCAGGCCGGCGAGCAGCTGCAGCGCCTGCTCGTAGCGCCCGGCCGCCACGGCGGACGACAGCGGCCGCTGCATCGCCTGCAGCTGCTCATGCAGCGCGCGCTCCGCGCTCTCCCGCAGCCGTTCGGCGGCGACCGCCTGCGGCCGGGCGTGCTCCGACTTCTTCAGGATGTTCGCGATGCGCTTGTTGGCGGCCGCGAGGCCGGCGCCTTCGCTGCGGGCCACGAACCCGGCCAGGGCGCGCAGCCGGGCATCGAAATCCAGCAGCGACACCGGCCGCGCCGCCAGCACCGCATCGAACATCTCGGTGCTCAGGCCGTTCTGGCTCGCGCGCTCCAGATATTGCGCGCGCAGCCGCTCCATCACGTAATCGTAGATCTCGGCGCCGATCGGCGCCGCGCGCTGCGCGATGCCTTCCAGCGGCTGCAGCCGCACCGCCTGATCGATCAGATCGACCAGATCGAGCTCGAGCTGATGCTCGAGCACGATACGCAGCAGCCCGATGGCCGCGCGCCGCAGCCCGAACGGGTCGCGCGTGCCGCTCGGCTTCTGCCCGATCGCAAAGATACCGGCCAGCAGATCGAGCTTGTCGGCGAGCGCCAGCGCGTCGCCGATCGGCGCGCCCGGAAGGGCGTCGCCCGCGCCGCGCGGCAGATAATGCTCGCGGATCGCCTCGGCGAGCTGCGGCGCCTCGCCGTCGGCGAGTGCGTAATGGCGGCCCATGACGCCCTGCAGCTCCGGGAATTCACCCACCATGAGGGTCAGCAGATCGCATTTGGCGAGTTGCGCGGCGCGCGCACTGGCGCTCAGGTCGGCGCCGATGCGCGGTGCGATCGCGAGCGCGAGCGCCGTCAGGCGCTCGGTGCGCGCGCCGAGCGAGCCGAGCTGCGTCTGGAAGGTGATCGCATCGAGCCCCGGCCGGCGGGCGGCGAGCGGCTGACGGCGATCCTGCTCCCAGAAGAAGGCGGCATCGGTCAGCCGCGGGCGCACCACGCGCTCGTTGCCGGCGCGTACCAGGTCCGGTTCCGCGCTGTCGATGTTGCTGATGGTGATGAACCACGGCAGCAGGCTTGCGGCAGCGGTTTCGACGGCGAAATAGCGCTGATGCTCCTGCAGCGTGGACAGCAGCACCTCGCGCGGCAGCTGCAGGAAGCGCGGCTCGAACTGGCCTGCGATCGCCACCGGCCATTCGACCAGCGCGGTGACCTCCTCCAGCAGCGCTTCGCCGATGATCGCGCGACCCCCGAGGCCGGCCGCGAGTGCCTCGACCTGCGTGCGGATCGCCGCGCGCCGCGCGTCGAATACCGCGATCACCTTGCCCCGCATCTGCAGCGCTTTCGCATAGCGCAGCGGCGATGCGATGCGCAGCGGCCCCGGGGCCATGAATCGATGCCCGAAACTGACCGCCCCGGCCGGCACGCCCAGCACGGTGGCGGGCACGACCTCGCGGCCGAACAGCATCAGCAGCCAGTGCACCGGACGGACGAACTGCGCCTCGCCGGCCCCCCAGCGCATGCGCTTCGGGATCGGCATGGTGTCCAGGCTCTCCTGCACCAGGCCCGGCAGCAATGCCACGGTCTGCGCGCCGGGCTTGAGCCCATCGAAGCACAGGTATTCGGTTCCCTTCGGATCGCACTCGCGACCCAGCGCGTCGAGCGCGACGCCGCAGCTTTGCGCAAAGCCCAGCGCCGCGCGCGTGGGTGCGCCGGCGGCGTCGAAGCTCGCCGCCAGCGGCGGTCCACGACGCCTGATGGGCTGGTCGGGCTGTCGGGCGGCGAGGCGGCGAATCAGCACCGCAAGCCGGCGCGGCGTCGCGAACGACTCGATCGCCCCCGGCGAGAGTCCGGCCTGCATCAGGCGGGTGCGCAGGCCGTGGGCGAACGCATCCTCGAGCGAGCGCAGGGCCTTCGGCGGCAGCTCCTCGGTGCCGAGCTCGACCAGCAGGTCGCGCCGCTCGATGCGCGCGCGCGCGGCCGGTGCGCCGGCGCGCGCGGCATCGGCTCCGTGCGCGCCGCTCATGCTCGCGCCTCATCGACCGCCAGTGCACCGTCGAGCGTGGCCGCGACGCTGGCGGGCACGCCGACACCCTGCAGCATCGGGAAGCCGAGCGCCTCGCGGCTCGCGTAATAGGACTGAGCGACCGCGCGCGCCAGCGCGCGCAGGCGCAGGATGTAGCGCGCCCGCTCGGTGACCGAGATCGCCCGGCGCGCGTCGAGCAGGTTGAAGCCGTGCGAGGCCTTGAGCAGCTGCTCGTAGGCCGGCAGCGCCAGCTTCGCCGCCAGCAGCTCGTTGCAGGCACGCTCGTGCTCGTCGAAATGCCGCAGCAGCACCGCGGTATCGGCAAGATCGAAATTGTATGTCGACTGCTCGACCTCGTTCTGATGGAACACGTCGCCGTAGGTGACCCGGCCGAGCGGGCCGTCGGCCCAGACGATGTCGAAGATGCTCTCCACGCCTTGCAGGTACATCGCCAGGCGCTCGAGGCCGTAGGTGAGCTCACCCGTCACCGGGCGGCAGTCGAGGCCTCCGACCTGCTGAAAATACGTAAACTGCGTGACCTCCATGCCGTTGAGCCACACTTCCCAGCCCAGACCCCAGGCGCCGAGGGTCGGCGACTCCCAGTCGTCCTCGACCAGGCGCACGTCGTGCACCCGCGGATCGAAGCCCAGGGCGCGCAGGCTGCCGAGGTAGAGCTCCACCAGATCGGCGGGCGACGGCTTGATCACGACCTGGAACTGGTAGTAATGCTGCAGGCGGAACGGGTTGTCGCCGTAGCGACCGTCGGTGGGGCGGCGCGAGGGCTGAACATAGGCCGCGCTCCACGGTTCCGGGCCGATCGCACGCAGGAACGTGCCCGTATGGAACGTACCGGCGCCGACCTCCATGTCGTAGGGCTGCAGAATGACGCAGCCGCGCTGCGACCAATAGTGCTGCAGCGCCAGGATCAGGTCCTGAAATGTCCGCGGTTTGGGGCCGATCTTCTGGGTTTTCATCGGGATTGTGCGGCTCGGGCGAAACGTTCAAGTATAAGCGAGGCTCGCCGGGGCGGGCTCGTTTGGAGCGGCCCGCTGCCGTCGTTCGCACACCGGGTGCGGCGCTGCCCTGATGCGGGGCGGCACGGCGGCCGCCGGCGCCCGAGAGTGGGGCGCGCATGCGCGGCACGCACTATACTAGTGCGAGGCACGCCCAGCGGCGGCTTGGGTGATTCATAACCGTTTGAAGTTGCACCGGATTTTGCCCGGCATGGAATTGGCATGCAGTCTGCAGCCAGGCGGGGCCCAGCGCACAAGAAATACGTAAATCGGAGGCGATATGAGTTCAAGTGATGTATTGAAACTGATCAAAGAAAAAGAAGTGCGATGGGCCGACCTGAGGTTCACGGACACTCGCGGCAAGGAGCAGCACGTCAGCATTCCGGCGCGTTACGTGACCGAGGAATTCTTCGTCGAAGGCAAGATGTTCGACGGCTCCTCGATCGCCGGCTGGAAAGGCATCAACGAGTCCGACATGATCCTGCTGCCGGATGCCTCGACCGCGATCATCGATCCGTTCTTCGAGGAAGCCACGGTCAACATCCGTTGCGACATCATCGAGCCGGCGACCATGCAGGGCTATGAGCGCGACCCGCGCTCGCTCGCGAAGCGCGCCGAGGCCTACCTCAAATCGACCGGCATCGCGGACACGGCGCTGTTCGGGCCGGAGAATGAATTCTTCATCTTCGACAGCGTGCGCTGGGCCGCCGACGTGCGCCGCGCCTTCTACGAGGTCGATTCGGTGCAGGGCGCCTGGAATTCGGACAAGGCCTACGACGAAGGCAACAAGGGCCACCGTCCGGGCGTCAAGGGCGGCTATTTCCCGGTGCCACCCGTCGATGCGTTCCAGGACATTCGCGCCGCCATGTGCAAGGCCTGCGAGGAGATGGGGCTGATCGTCGAGGTGCATCACCACGAAGTGGCCACCGGCGGCCAGTGCGAGATCGGCGTCGGCGCCAACACCCTGGTCAAGAAGGCCGACGAGGTGCAGATCCTCAAGTACGCGTTACATAACGTCGGTGCGAATTACGGCAAGACCGTCACCTTCATGCCCAAGCCGCTGGTCGGCGACAACGGCAGCGGCATGCACGTGCATCAGTCGCTGTCGAAGAACGGCAAGAACATCTTTGCCGGCGACAAGTACGCCGGCCTGTCCGAGACCTGCCTGTACTACATCGGCGGGATCATCAAGCACGCCAAGGCCGTCAACGCGCTCACCAACGCCACCACCAACAGCTACAAGCGGCTGGTACCCGGCTTCGAGGCGCCCGTGATGCTGGCCTACTCCGCGCGCAACCGCTCGGCTTCGATCCGCGTGCCGTGGGTGGCGAGCTCGAAAGCGCGGCGCATCGAAGTGCGCTTCCCTGACTCGAGCGCCAACCCGTACTTTGCGTTCGCGGCCATGATGATGGCCGGGCTCGACGGCATCCAGAACAAGATCCACCCGGGCGATCCGGCCGACAAGGATCTGTACGACCTGGAGCCTGAGGAAGCCAGGCACATCCCGACCGTCTGCCATTCGCTCGACATGGCGCTCGAGTGCCTCGACAAGGATAGCGAGTTCCTCAAGCGCGGCGGTGTGTTCACCGACGACGTGATCGACGCCTACATCGCGCTCAAGATGCAGGAAGTCACCCGCCTGCGCATGACCACGCATCCGGTCGAGTTCGACATGTATTACAGCTGTTGAGGTGCAAGTGAGGCATGGCCCGGCATTCGCGGCGAGCACAGACAGCCGGCACTGCAGAGCCCATGCCTACCCACGCGGCCGACTGCGGGACCCGCAACCGGGTGACGGTGCGCACAGTACCGTCACCCGCTTTTGTGTGGACCGGGGTCCGGGCGGTATGCTTGGGGCCAATGCGACGAATTGCACCTTCCGGCCTGGCGGTCCTGATGCTGCTCGCGGCCGCCGGCGGCGCGCGCTCGGCGCCCACCTATCGCTGGGTCGACGCCCAGGGCGTGGTGCACTATTCGGACACGCCGCAGCCGGGCGCGGAGACGATCCAGCTGCCTGCGGCGCAGACCTACACGGCCGCGCCCGCCGGGCCCGCCTCGCCGGGGGCCGCCGCGGCGAAGACCGAGGGCGCGGAGCCCTATCGGTCCTGCGAGATCAGCCAGCCGACGGCCGACCAGGCCTTCTATGCTCCCGAGGCGATCGACATATCCGTCGCGCTCGATCCGGAGCTGCGCGCCGGCGATCAGATTACCATGACGCTGGACGGCAACCCGATCGAGCCGCTGTCGCCGGGCGGCCTGTCGTTCTCGGCACGGCAGCCCCTGCGCGGCACCCACACCGTGAGCGCGGTGGTGCGCGACTCCACCGGCAAGATGGTCTGCAGCTCCTCGTCGGTGACCTTCTACATACAACGGCCCTCGGACTTGTCGCCGGCGTCGCCGGTTCGGCCGCACTGACGACACTGTGCCGCGCCATGGCGGGGAGCCGCCGTGGCCATTGAGTACTTCGCGCCATCGCCGCTGTCGCATTTCGACCCGGCCGAGCTGCTCGACGCGCTGTCGACCGGCGTCATCATCGTGGACTCGCAGATGTGCATGGTGTACGCGAACGTCGGCGCGCAGGACCTGCTCGCCGTCGGCCTCAACAAGGCGCGCGGCCGGCCCATCACCGAGCTGTTCGAAGATCCGCAGGCGCTGGCGCAGATCCTGCGCCGCTCGCTCGAACGCAGCGAGATCTGTGCCGGACATGAGATCGTCCTGATGCCGATTGCGCTGGCCGGCAAGCGCGAGCCGGTCGTGGTCGACGCGACCGTCACGCCGCTCGAGGGCCAGGTGACCGGCACGCACCTGCTGCTCGAGCTGGCCGACGCCCGGACGCGCCAGCGCATCATGCGCGAGAGCGAGATGCTGACGAGCCTCGACGGCAGCCGGCTGATGATTCGCCAGCTCGGCCATGAGATCAAGAATCCGCTCGGCGGATTGCGCGGCGCCGCGCAGCTGCTCGATCGCGAGCTGCACGACGGCGCACTGAAGGAATACACCACCGTCATCATCAACGAGGCGGACCGCCTGCGCGCGCTGGTGGACAGCATGCTCGGTCCGTCGCGGCCGCCGCAGAAAGCGCTGGTGAACATCCATGAGCTCTGCGAGCATGTGTTTCACCTGTTGCGCAGCGAAGCAACCGCCGGGGTCGTCATCGAGCGCGACTACGACCCGAGCCTGCCGAGCGGACAGTTCGACCGCAACGAGATCATCCAGGCGCTGCTCAACGTCGCGCGCAACGCCCTGCAGGCGGTCGCCCCCGCCGGCGGCCGCATCATCCTGCGCACGCGCGTGCTGTCGAACATCAACATCGGCACGGTGCGTCACCGGCTGGTGGCGAACATCCAGGTCGAGGACGACGGCCACGGCGTGCCGCCGGAACTGCACCGCAGTGTGTTCTATCCGCTGGTCACCAGTCGCCCGAACGGCTCGGGGCTGGGGCTGGCGGTGGCCCAGGATCTGGTCACGCGCCATCGCGGTATCGTCGAGTTCGAGAGCCGTCCGGGCCGCACCGTCTTTTCCTTGCTACTGCCGCTAGAGGGTTCCGAATGAATGCTCAACCACTGCGTGTCTGGCTGGTCGACGACGACACTTCGATTCGCTGGGTACTGGAACGGGCGTTGAAGAACGGCGGCATGCTGCCGAAGGCCTTCGATGCCGCCGAGCCGGCGCTCGCGGCGCTGCGCAGCGATACGCCGGACGTGCTGATCACCGACATCCGCATGTCCGGCCAATCGGGCCTGGATCTGCTGCGGCGGGTGCACGACGCCCACCCGGAACTGCCGGTGATCGTCATGACGGCGTACTCCGACCTCGGCAGCGCCGTGTCGGCCTACGAGAGCGGGGCATTCGAGTACCTGGCCAAGCCGTTCGACATCGACCAGGCGGTCGATCTGGTCAAGCGCGCCGCGGCCGCCGGCGTGCGCAGCGCGGAATCGGCACCGACGGCTGCGCCGACGATTCCCGAGCTGCTCGGCCGCGCGCCGGCGATGCAGCAGGTGTTTCGCGCCATCGGCCGCCTGTCGCGCTCGAGCGTGAACGTGCTGATCACCGGCGAGTCCGGCACCGGCAAGGAGCTCGCGGCGCGCGCGCTGCACGAGCACAGCCCGCGCGCCAACAAGCAGTTCATTGCGCTCAACACCTCGGCGATTCCCGCCGAGCTGCTCGAGTCCGAGCTGTTCGGTCACGAGAAAGGCGCCTTCACGGGCGCCGACAGCCTGCGCCGCGGCCGCTTCGAGCAGGCCGACGGCGGCTCGCTGTTCCTCGACGAGATCGGCGACATGTCCACCTCGCTGCAGACCCGGCTGCTGCGGGTGCTGGCCGAAGGCGAGTTCTACCGCGTCGGCGGCCAGACTCCGATTCGCGTCGACGTACGCGTGATCGCGGCCACGCATCAGAATCTCGAGGAGCGCGTGCGCACCGGTCTGTTCCGCGAGGATCTGTACCACCGCCTCAATGTGATTCGCATCGAGCTGCCGCCGCTGCGCGCGCGGCGCGAGGACGTGCCGGACCTGCTCGAGCACTACCTGCGCGTCGCCGCCCAGGAGCTCGGCGTGGACCCCAAGACGCTGACCGAGGGTGCGCGCGACAAGCTCAGCGCCTACTCCTGGCCCGGCAACGTGCGCGAGCTGGTCAATCTCTGCCGCCGCCTGACGGTGCTCGCGCCCGGCAACGAGATCCGCGCCGAGGATCTGCCGCCCGAGATCATCGGCGCGGCCGCCAATACGCCGGCCGAACAGGACTGGACCACGGCCCTGGGACAGTGGGCCGACCGTCAGTCGATCTCGCCGCCGCGGCCGCTGCTCGATGACGCCTTGCCGGCGTTCGAGCGCACCCTGATTCGAGTGGCGCTGCGCCACACCCAGGGGCACCGGCAGGAAGCCGCGAGGCTGCTCGGCTGGGGCCGCAACACGCTGACGCGCAAGCTCAAGGAGCTCGGCATGGACGACATCGACGACCAGGAGTAACGCGCGCCCCACATTGCGATCATGCGGGCCGCATGTGCCACTGGTCCGCGTCCCACTGGTCCGCGCTCGCCCGCTACGCGGGTGCGCGCCTCGTCTATTGCCGGGAGCGCGTTCGCCCACCCGGCGCGGACCGTGTATCTGCGCGAGCAGCGCGCGCCGGCGCCGGCTGGCTGAACGGCACCGGCGGGCGGTAGGCCTCGAACCGCGGCCGCCAGCGCGCCAGCGCACCGATCAGCGGTATCCGATCGAGGCCGCGCAGCAGTCCGTGCGCTGCGATCCAGTCGGCGTACTGGCCGTAGACGGGATCGAGCGCCAGATGCCGCTCCTCGGTCTTGGCGCGCAGGTAGTAGATCGTGCCGAGCAGTCCCAGCAGCAGGCTGCGGCGCAGCGCGTCGAGCAGGTCGCCTTCGAGCATGAACGGCATCGAGATCAACCACCAGGACAGGTTCTTTGCCAGGTACGCGGGATGCTTGGTGAATCGATAGGGGCCGCTGGTGATGATGCCGCGGTGCGTCAGGTTGGAGAAGCGGGCGCCGAAGGCGAGCGTCGCCCAGACGTAGACGCCGACCAGCACCAGTATCAGTGCCCCCCAGAGGTCGCGCATCCAGGGCACGGAGCCGAGCCAATGCTCCCAGCCGGTGCCGCTGTCGTAGTCGATGTACTGCCGGCTGATCAGCGACCAGAAGGGCTGATAGCAGACCAGCGCCGCGATCCAGCCCAGCATGCTCGGCTCGGTCGAGCGAATGTGCGTGTCGGTCGCCTTGAGCGACATCAGGTAGGTCATCGACACCAGGCTGACGTCGACGAAGTACAGCGTGAAATAGGCCCAGTCGTACAGACCCAGGAAACTGTGCAGCAACTTCAGATCGTAGTGCAGCAGCTGGTCCAGGTTCTGGCAGAAATAGGTGAACATCAGCGGCAGGAAGTAGCCCTTCACGAGCCAGCCCAGCAGGTGCTGGCCGAGCAGGCGCGCGTCGAGGCCGCGCCACTGCCCGAGTCCCCAGCGGCCGAGCTGCCACAGCGCATCCTCCGGCTCGGCCAGGCGCCGGTCCACCCAATGGATGTACGGCACGGCGAGCGCGGCCCACGCCGGCAGCAGCACTTCCAGGGCGGCGTAGTAGTCATCGTAGAAGCTGCCGTGATACTCCGGGGACAGCCAGTAGAGCAGGCCGATGAACCCGACACTGAGCGCCAGTCCGAGGCACTTGGTGAGCACCCGCGGCCAGTGGCCCGCCCGCGGCGCGGGCAGCAGCGTGCGCCGCTGCACCTTCTGCCACAGCAGATCGGGGATGAACACCCCGAGCGTGCTGCAGCCGATCACGATCAGCGCCAGGTAGGCGATCTGATGCACCGGCGGCCAGAAATTCAGCACCGTGATCGCGGCCAGCATGCTGCCGGCGCCGATCCAGCCGACGGCCGGGTGCGTCGCCGACGGCGGCAGTGTCGCATGCGGCCGCTGCATCAATCCTCGTGCACGGGCCTCAGCCGTCCGCCGCCGGTTCCTGCGGCAGGAAGATCCACAGCAGCACGTAGATGAGCAGCCCGGCGCCGAAATAGAGGAACGTCAGGCAGAAGATGATGCGCCACGCCCACGACGGCAGGTCGGTGTGCCTGCCGAGACCGCCGCAGACCCCGCCGAGGTAGCGATCGATACGCGAGCGCGATAGCTGCTGCAGAAACGAGCCATGCGCGCCGGTGCGCGCGCCGGCCGACCCGTCCAGCACCTGCAGCTTCGCGCGCGCGAACTCCTCGTCGCTGATGGCGCCGCGATCGTGCAGGGCCTGCAGGCGTTCGAGTTCTTCGGCGATGCCCACCGCGGCTCCTAGCACGACCCGCAGACGGCGCCGTCCGCCAGCGCCCCGGGCTGCAGCGTGCCGACCAGCTCGGCGACCGAATTCAAGCCGCGCGCGCGCAGGTGATGCGCAATTCCGGAATTGATCGCCCGGCAGACCAGCGGATCGTAGAACAGCGCGGTGCCGATCCCGACCGCGCTCGCCCCGGCGATGATGAACTCGAGGGCGTCGTGCGCGCTGACGATGCCGCCCTGGCCGATGATCGGAATGCCCCGCGGGCCCGCGACTTGGCGCACCTCCTTGACCTTGAGCAGCGCGATCGGCTTGATGGCCGGGCCCGACAGCCCGCCCTGGCCATTGCCGATCACCGGCCGGCCGGTGGCGACGTCGATCGCCATGCCGGTCACGGTGTTGATGACCGACAGCGCGTCGGTGCCGGCGTCGATGCAGCGGCGCGCATTCTCGCGGATGTCGGTCTGGTTCGGCGACAGCTTGGTGATCAGCGGCTTGGCGGTCACGCGCCGGCAGGCCTCGACCACGCGCGCCGACATCGCCGGCACATTGCCGAACTGCACGCCGCCTTCCTTGATGTTGGGACACGAGATGTTGATCTCGATCGCGTCGATGGGCGAGTCGTCGAAGCGGCGGGTGACCTCGACGTACTCCTCGATGGTCGATCCGCAGACGTTGGCGATGAAGCGCGTTTCGGTGAAGTCGAGCCCCGGCAGGATTTGCCGCACCACGTGGTCGACGCCGGGGTTCTGCAGGCCGATCGCGTTGAGCATGCCGGCCGGCGTCTCGCAGACGCGGTGCGGCGCGTTGCCGAGCCGCGGCGCTCCCGTGGTGCCCTTGAGCACGATGGCGCCGGCGTCCCGATTGCTGAAGCCCTCGACGCGCGTGTATTCCTCGCCGAAGCCGACGCAGCCGGACAGCAGCACCAGCGGCGAGGCGAACTCGAGGCCGCAGAAGCGCATGGCGAGCAGCGACGACTGGCTCGCGGCCGAGGCCGCGCCGGGCGCGACGGGAGCAGCGGTGGCGCTCATGCGGGCATTATCGCCCAGACAAAAGGGCTTATGCTAACGCGGTGTTTCACGTCATCCTGCACCAGCCGGAGATCCCGCCCAATACCGGCAACATCATCCGGCTGTGCGCCAACACCGGCTGCGCGCTGCATCTGGTCGAGCCGCTCGGATTCGAGCTCGATCGGCGCTCGGTACGGCGCGCCGGACTCGATTACGCGGAGCTCGCCAGCGTCACGACCCACAAGACCCTCGCCGACTGCCTGGTGCGGCTGTGCGGTGCGCGTGTGTTCGCCGTCGAGACCGACGGCGGCGCGTGCTACAGCGAGGTCCGCTTCCAGCCGGGCGATGCGCTGCTGTACGGATCCGAGACGCGCGGACTGCCGGCGGCGGTGCGCCAATCGCTGCCGCCGCAGCGGCGCATCCGGATCCCGATGCGCGACGGCAATCGAAGCCTCAATCTGGCCAACGCGGTCACGGTGGTCGTGTACGAGGCCTGGCGCCAGCACGGGTTTCAGGCGGTGCCGCCGCACCGGCCGCCGCTCGCGCTCGCGCGCGCGGCCTGCGAGTCCTAGTCGAACTCCGGTTTGATCGGCCGCAGCATCAGTCCGCGCACCACCTGCTCGGCCGCCAGCTGCTCGTACAGCACGCCGTAGATGCCCTGCGCGATCGGCATCACGACGTGCTCGCGCGCCGCGACCCGATGCAGCGCGCGCGCCGCATGGTAGCCCTCGACGACCTGGCCGATCTGGCGCAGGGCCTGCTCGACGCCGGTACCCTGTGCCAGCGCGAGCCCGAAGCGGCGGTTGCGCGAGTGGTCGTCGGTGCAGGTGAGCACCAGGTCGCCCAGGCCCGCAAGTCCCATGAAGGTCTCGCGGCGCGCGCCGAGCGCCACGCCCAGGCGCGTCATCTCGACCAGCCCGCGCGTGATCAGCGCGATGCGCGTATTGGCGCCGAACCCCAGGCCGTCCGACAGGCCGGTGCCGATGGCCAGCACGTTCTTGACCGCTCCGCCCACCTCGACGCCGGTGATGTCGGTGGACGTATAGGCACGGAAAGCCGGCGAGGACAGGTCGTGCGCGAGCTTCTCGGCGTACGCGGCCTCGGGCGAGGCGATGGTCATGGCCGTCGGCAGGCCGGCGCCGACTTCCGCGGCGAAGGTCGGGCCGGACAGCACGGCCACGGATCGCCCGGAGCCGAGCACCTCGCGCGCGACCTGATTCGGCAGCTTGCCGGTATCGAGCTCGAAACCCTTGGTGGCCCAGCACACGCCCATGGACGCCGACAGCAGCGGCTTGAGCTCGCCGAGCAGCGAACGAAAGGCATGGCTCGGCACGGCGATCAGCACGTCGTTGACGGCGTCGATGGCGGCTTCGAGCCCCGCCACCACCCGCAGGTTGTCGGGAAAGTGCGCGTCCGGCAGGTAGCGCCGGTTGACGCGCTCGCGCGCCATCGCCTGCATTTGCGCGCCATCGCGGCCCCAGAGCCGGGCCGGCCGACCGGCGCGGGCGCACTGGATCGCCAGCGCCGTGCCCCAGGATCCCGCCCCGAGCACCACGATGTCGCCAGCCAAGTTCGCGCCCCGACCGCTAGTTCCTGGTGGCGTTGGCGGCTTCGTGCTGCGAGCTCGCGTACAACGCGTCGAAATTCACCGGCGGCAACAGCAGCTGCGGGAAGCCGCCCTGGCTCACCAGGTGCGACACCACGGCGCGCGCATACGGAAACAGCACGCCCGGGCAGACGCTGCCGACCGCGCGCTTGAATTCCTCGGCCGAGAGGTTCTGCATCAGGAAGGCGCCGGCCTGCTTGACCTCGACCAGAAACAGGGTTTGCTCGGCCAGCTTGGCCGATACGGTGACCGTCAGGACGATCTCGCGCAGATCGCCGGTGAGCGGTTGCACGCTGGTATTGAGGTCGAGCGAGATCTGCGGACTCCACTCGCCGTTGGAGCGCGGTCCCTGGGGCGCTTCGAACGAGCAGTCCTTGAGATAGACGCCTTGCAGCGCCAGGGCAGCGGCTGATGCGGCCGGTTCAGGCGCTGCGGGGGCTTGTTCGTTGGCCATGTGTCGTCAACCTTGAGATGCGTGCGTGAGGGGCGTGAGGCCCGGGATCCGAACCAGAGTCGCGTCGTGAAATCAGTGCCCCTGCAGCAGCGGATCCAGGCCGCCGGCCGAATCGAGCTCGTAGAGATCGTCGCAGCCGCCGATGTGGCGCTCGCCGATGAATATCTGCGGCACCGTGTGCCGGCCGCTGCGCCGGATCATCTCCTCGCGCTGCCCGGGCTGCGCCTCGATGTCGATGTCGACGAAGCTTACGCCCTTGCGGGTCAGCAGGCTGCGGGCACGCGCGCAGTACGGGCACCAGGAGGCGGAATACATGACGATGTGCGGCGCCGGCATGGCTCGCGGCCCCAGGGTGGCTCAGTCGCGCGCCAACGGCAGGTTCTCGGCCCGCCAGGCCGCGATGCCGCCGCGAAGATTGAACACCTTCGTGAAGCCCTGCCGCGTCAGCGCCCGCACCGCGGCCGCGGCCGAGACGCCGCGCTCGCAGTACACGATCACCGGACGCTCCCGGTACTTCTTGAGGCTGTCGAGGGCCGAGGGTATCTGCGCGGCGTCGAAGTGACGCGCGCCGCCGATGTGCCCCGCCTGGAAGGCCGCCTGGGCGCGCAGATCCAGCACGGCGGCGCCCTGGTTCATCAGCCGGATCGCCTCCTGCGGCGCGAGCGCACCGGCGCTCTGGGCACGCAGGCGCAGCTCGTAGAGCACGGCCGCGAGGCCGGCGACGAGCGCAAAGGCCGCAAGCCACGGATGGTGGCTGGAATAGTCGAGCAGTCGGTCCATCGCCGGTTGGAGTCACTCAAGGGCTTGTCCGCCAAGCCGATCATTATAGCTGCTCGCAGCCGTTCCTTGGCCTAGACTTCTCGGCCAGGATGCGCGCTGTCCCTCATGTCGGCTCCACGTTCGGCTCCGTGGCCGCGCCCGTCATGGCGCTGGTGCTCACGATCGCCTCGGTTTGGGCGCCGCCGCCGCTGCAGGCCGCCACGCCGAAGAAGACCGAGGCCGAGCTGCGCTCATTGCGCGAGAAGATCGAACGCGTCACCCGGCAGGTGAGTCGGGATGCCGTCGAGCGCGACCGCCTGTCGGCGGCATTGCGCACTGCGGAACTGTCGCTCGGGCAGGCGCGCGGCGAGCTCACGCGCGTCAGCCGGGAATATGCCGATCGCAGCAGCCGGCGCGCCGCGCTGACGCAGGAGAGCCAGCGGCAGCAGCATGCCCTGGCGCAGGAGCGCGTGGCCCTGGCAGGGCAGCTGCGCGCGGCCTACCTGATCGGCAGCGAGGAGCCGCTGAAGCTGCTGCTCAATCAGCAGGACCCGCTGCACAGCGGCCGGCTGTTCGAGTATTACCGCTATTTCGGGCGCGAGCGCGCCGACCAGATCGCCCTGATCCAGGCTCACCTGCAGCGGCTCGATGAGCTCGACGCCGAGCTCGCGCGCCAGCAGTCCGAGCTGGCGGAGCTGAAAAGCGCCCAGCAAAGCCAGCTGCAGCAGCTCGAGCGCGCGCGCGACGATCGGCAGCGGGTGCTGGCCAGCCTGACCGCTCAGGCGCGGACACGGGAGCAGAGCCTGGCACGGCTCAGGAGCCAGCAGGCCGACCTGGAGCGGCTGCTCAGGGAGCTGGACCGTTCGCTCAAATCGGTGGCGCCGCCCGATTACACCACGGCCTTCGGCCGCTTGCGGGGCCAGCTGAGCTGGCCGGTCGCCGGGCGCGTGACCGCCGAGTTCGGCGAGCGACGCGCGAGCGACGTGAAATGGGAGGGCGTCGTGATCGCCACCGAGCGCGACGCGCCGGTCAAGGCGGTGTCGGCCGGCCGTGTGGTGTATGCGGACTGGCTGCCGGGCCTGGGGCTGCTGGTCATCGTCGACCACGGCGAGAGCTATCTGAGCCTGTATGGCCACAACGACCAGCTGTTCAAGGCCGCCGGCGAATCCGTGACCGCCGGCGAGGTGATCGCCGCCGCCGGCGATACCGGCGGGCGTGCCGAGCCGGAGCTGTATTTCGAGATCCGCCGCGCCGGCAAGCCGGTGAATCCGGCCCCCTGGTTCAGACAGCGCAGCCCCACGCCCTGATGGCCGCCGGCCGGGGCCCGGCCCCCCCGTGTGCCCGGTTCCGGGGCCATGGCGAGCCCCTGCGGCCGGCCCCACGGGCTCAATGAGCAGCCGGTCTCGATTCCGTCGCGTGAATAGCGACGCCCGTCAAGGACCGGGAGGCGCGCTGCGCGCGATGCTCTCGCCCCAAAGGGTACGGAGCCTCATGACCAAGATCGCGCATGGACGCACGAGCGCCGGCTCGCCGTCGCTGGAGCCCTATGCACAGCTGCTGCGTGGGCTGCTGCCGCGCATGGACGGCCTGAGCGTGTTCAATGAGCGCGGTGAGCTGCATTGGTCGAGCGAGATGGCGGTCGGACCGGAGCTGATGCGGCTGGTTGCCGAGGGTCTGGACAACGCCCAGAGCCGGCCGCTCGCCCAAGGCGAGCGGCGCCTGGCCGGCACCGATCCGACCTTCCTGTTCTGGCTGCGGCGTGACGATCGTGCCGCGGACGCGAAGCCGTTCGCGGTGGTCGCCATCGCCTTGCGGCACAACCATGGCAAGGCCGAAAGCGAGCAGCGCTCGTTCGAGTGCGTCCAGAGCCTGGTGAAACCGGCGATCGAATGCCTGCGGCGCGAATTGCTGGCCCGCGACGAAATACTGAATCTGCACGGCTCGCTGCTCGAGCAGGACGGTGACCTGGAGATGCTGCTGTCGATTTCCGGCGGCGGCCCGGATCACGAGGCCGAGAACGCCGGCGATCTCAAGGCGGTGGTCGTCAACGCGACCGAGCATCTGAAGGTCGGCATGGCGGCGCTGATCATCCCCGAGAAGGGCATCACGCTCATGCACGCCGCCTTCAAGGCACCGCTCGACCCGGCGCTGCCGGCCAAGGCGCGTCGGCATCTGCTGTCGATGGTACAGGCGCGCCGCAAGGCCGCGGTCGTCAATCACATGGTTCTGCAGTCGAGCACCGCTTCGACCGTGTACCGGGTGCTGGCCTGCCCGATCCTGCGGGCCGACGGCAGCTGCATGGGTGTGCTGGCGCTGTTTCGCGCCGAATCGGCACCGGAATTCACGCGCCACCACGCGCGCCTCGGCGAATTGCTGGGGCGCCGCATCGCCTCGATCGTAGCGCACAGCTACGACGCACTGACCGGCGTGCTGACCCGGCCGGCGTTCGAGCAGCGGCTGCCCATGGCGCTGCAGCAGCATTCGGGCGCCGAACATCCGTGGAGCGCGCTGTACATCGACATCAATCGGATGCACGTGATCAACGATAACTACGGCATGCACGTCGGCGATCGCGTCATCTCGGGGCTCGGCGAGCTGATCCGCGGCCGCCTGCCGCCCGGCGCGCTGGCAGGGCGCATTTCCGGCGATCGGTTCGCCGTGCTGCTGCCCTCGGAGCTGGCCGAGGCCGCCAGATTCGGCGAAGCGCTGCGGGCCGGCGCCGAACAGGTGGGCGCAGCCATCGGCGATGGCAAGATGCAGGTCTCGGTCAGCATCGGCGTCTCGGCGCTCGCGCCGCAGTCGCTGGAATTCGTGCATGCGTTCGCCGCGGCGGAGACCGCCTGCAAGGCGGCCAACGACCGCGGGCGCAATCGCGTCGAGGTCTACCAGGAAGCCGATGAAAGCATCGTGCGGCGCTTCGCCGACATCAACCTGATCGGCGACCTGCGCGCTGCGATCGCCGACGATCGCTTCGAGCTCAACGCGCAGCGCATCGTGCCGCTCGGCGGTCGGGCGGGGCCGCTGCATTTCGAGATCCTGCTGCGGATGGTCGACGCGAGCGGCGAGATCGTCGGCCCCGACCACTTCCTGTCGGCCGCCCAGCGCTACCAGCTCATGCCCAGCATCGATCGCTGGGTCATCGGGCGCGCGATCGAAATGCTCAAGCCGCATGCCGCGCTGCTGCGCACGAGCTCGACCGTGTTCACGATCAATTTCTCCGGCCAATCGCTGCAGGAGGCCGATTTCACCGACTACGTCGCCCAGATGGTCGAATCCAGCGGCCTGGACCCGGCGGCGCTGTGCTTCGAGCTGACGGAAAGCGCGGCCATCGGCAATCTCACCCGCGCCGAGGCGCTGATGCGGCGGCTGCGCGATCTCGGCTGCAACATCGCGCTGGATGATTTCGGCACCGGCTTGAGCTCGCTCGCCTACCTGCGCACGCTGCCGATCGGCATGCTGAAGATCGACGGCAGTTTCGTGCGCGACGTGCTCAAGGACCCGCGCACCGAATCGATGGTGCAGGCGATCGCGCAGCTGGCGCGCGCCATGTCGCTGACGACCGTGGCCGAGTACGTCGAGACGGAGGAAATCCGCACCCGCATCACGGCCCTCGGCGTCGATTACGGCCAGGGTTTTGCGATCGGGCGGCCGGTACCGCTGGCCGAGGTGGTGGCGGAGCTGCCGCGCCATGCCGCAGCGGCCGGCCCGACCGGCCCGACCGGCCCGACCGGCCCGACCGGCCCGACCGGCTCGCGCCCGCAACAGCCGCCGGCCCTGCAGCTGGCGAGCGGCGGCTGACGGCCGGCGCCGAAATGGCCATGCCGATGGCGCCGCATCACCCCCTAAATCGACTTTGGCTCGCGCCGCCGGCCTTGTACTATTCGGAATCATGTCCTCGCGCGCCCGTCTGACCTTGGCACTGCTCGTCGGCCTGCTGCTGGGCGTATCGCTGTCGGTCGCCGAACGGGTCCTGGCCGACCGCGGCCCGGCGGACATGGCGCCGCTGGTACGGCCGGCGGGCGGCCCCGCCCTGCCCTGGAAGGACGCCCGGCTGCTGGCCGAAGTGCTGCAGCGCGTACGCGACAACTACGTCGATCCGGTCGACGATCACCGGCTGATGCAAAACGCCACGCGCGGCATGGTCGAGGCGCTCGACGATCACTCGACCTTTCTGACCCCGGATGAGTTCGAGGACATGAAGGTCACCACCAGCGGCGCCTATGCCGGCATCGGCGTCGAGGTGGTCGCCGGCAAGGATGGCGTGAGCATCGTGCACCGCATGCCCGGATCGCCGGCCGAACGCGCCGGCATCCAGACCGGCGACGTGATCGTCAGGATCGACGGCATTGCGGTCGACCCGGCCAACCTGGACGCGGCCATCGATCGCATGCGCGGACCCGAGGGCAGTGCGATTCGGCTGGCGGTACGCCGCAGCGGCGCGCCGTCGCTGCTCGAGTTCCAGCTCGAGCGCGCGCACGTGCGCCTGCAGAGCGTGGCCGCCGAGATGCTCACGCCGGAGTACGGCTACCTGAGGATCACGAGCTTTACCGATACCACCGCGACCGAGCTGGAGCAGGCGGTCGGCCGGCTCGAGCACGCACACGCGCAGAAACTCAAGGGATTGATCCTCGACCTGCGCAACAATCCCGGCGGCGTGGTGGATTCGGCGGCGCAGGTCGCCGACGATTTTCTCGATCACGGCACCATCGTCACTGCCGAAGGCCGCACCGAGGAGGCGCGATTCCGCATCGACGCCAAACCCGGAGACATCAGCGGCGGCGCGCGGCTGGTGCTGCTGGTCAACGGCGGATCGGCCTCCGCGTCGGAGATCCTGGCCGCGGCGCTGCACGACAACGGCCGCGCCACCCTGATCGGCCGCCGCACCTACGGCAAGGGCTCGGTGCGGACCATCATGCCGCTGTCCGACGGCCAGGCGCTCAAGCTCACCACCTCGCGCTACTTCACGCCGGCCGGCGTGTCGATCAACGGCATCGGCATCGTGCCCGATGTGGTGCTCGATGGTCCGGAACAGCCGCCGGCCGCCATGGACGGCGCCGACGGCACCGACCCCGCCGCGGGCTCGCCGGCCGCCGCGGCGGCCCCGACGCTGGCGCAGCGCGACCCCCAGGTCTCATTGGCCTTGCATACGCTGGCGACGCACCCCGACGTCATCGCTCGCCGTACCAACGCCGCTGCGGCCGCGCGGCAGTAGTGGCCGGTCACCGCCCATGAGCGCGCTGCATATGGCGGCAGATCTGGTGCTGCATCTGGACCGCCACCTGATCGAGCTGCTGGTGCGCTACGACGTCTGGATCTACGGCATCCTGTTCGCGATCATCTTCGCCGAAACCGGGCTGGTGGTGACGCCGTTTCTGCCCGGCGACTCGCTGCTGTTCGGCGTGGGCGCGCTGGCGGCGGTCGACCACAGCGGCACGCTGCGCATCGGCTGGGCGTTGCCGCTGCTGTCCATCGCCGCCATCAGCGGCAACTCCGTGAACTATGCCATCGGCCGGCAGCTCGGCATGCGCGCCTTCAGCGGCCGCTATCGCTTCTTCAAGCTGCAGTATCTGTACCGCACCGAAGCGTATTTCCGCCGCTACGGCGGCCTGACGGTGCTGCTGTCGCGCTTCATGCCGATCGTGCGCACGTTCGCACCGTTCGTCGCCGGCATCGGCCATATGCCGCTGCTGCGATTCCAGGCCTTCAACGTCGCCGGCGGCGTCTCGTGGGTGGGACTGTTCCTGTTGGGCGGCTTTGCGTTCGGCAACCTGCCTTGGGTCAAGGATCATTTCGGCATCGTGACGCTGCTGGTGATCGCGGCCTCGCTGCTGCCGCTGCTGTCGGTGGTGCTGCGCGAGCGGCTGGCCGGCGGCGCGCGCTCCGGGCGCGGCAGCTGAGGAGCCTGCACCATGCCGGATCGCACGCGCGGCTATGCGCATCGGGTCGACATTCGGGCCGACATCAACGAGGTCTGGCAATCGTTGATCGAGCCTGCGCGGCTGGCGCGCTGGTACGGGCCGCGCGCGCTGGTGGACGCGCGCGCGGGCGGCAGCTACTGGATTCGCGCCGACGCCGACCTGACGCGCGAAGCGCACATCGACGTCTTCCTGCCGCCGCGCCGGCTGCGCCTGATCTACATGCCGCTGCCCGAGCTGCCGGATGACGACGCGGTCATCGTGGACGACTTCCTGCTCGATCGCGATGCGGCGGGGACCGGCGAGACGGCCGGCCCGCCGACGGTGTTGCGACTGCTCGGCTCGGGGGTGCCGGAGACCCGGGCCTGGGATTCCATGTACGCGCGGTTGCGCAGCGGCTGGGAGCGCTCGTTGCTGCGGCTCAAGGCATCGCTCGAGCGGCCGGAGGCCGCGGCCAGGCGCTGAACGGCCGGCGGCGGCCGGTCAGATGCCCCGCTCGCGGCGGCTGGCGACCCGGAACAGCAGCCAGGCGAGCGCCGCATACATCAGCAGCCCGAGGACCTGGCCGGCACTCTGATCCCCCAGCCGCAGGCTCTGCGGCAGCGCCATGACGTCGGCGCGCCCCGAGACGACGATCGGGATCGCGAGGATCACGCCGGTCAGCGATTCGCCGGCGATCATGCCGGCCGCGAACAGCATGCCGCGGCCGGCGAGGCCTTCGGCGCCGCCCCCGGCGCGCCTGCGGGCGGCGAAGTGCGACAGCATGCCGCCGATGAAGATCGGCACCGAGATGTCGAGCGGCAGATAGATGCCCACCGCCACGGCGAGCACCGGGGTGCGGAACGAGCCGCCGCGCGCGCGCAGCCATTCGTCGAGGATGATCACGATCAGGCCGATGCCGGCGCCGATGACGATGATGGTCCACGGCAGTTGGCCGCCGAACAGGCCCTTCGATACCGCGGCCATCATGGTCGCCTGCGGCGCGAGCAGCGGATGCGGATGGGCGGCATCGGGCACGCCGATGCCGTAGGCGCGGTTCAGCAGGTTGAGCACCGGGGCCAGCACGGTGGCGCAGGTCACCGCGCCGATGCACAGCATGAGCTGCTGGCGCCACGGCGTGGCGCCGACCAACTGGCCGCACTTCAGGTCCTGCACGTTGTCGCCGGCGATCGAGAGCGCACAGCAGACCGCCGCACCGATCATGACGGCCGCCACGGGGCCGACGACGGCATCGCCGTGCGTGAGCACGAGCAGCATCGCCGAGGCGGCCAGAATGGTCGAGATGATCATGCCGGAGACCGGATCGTTCGAGCTGCCGACCAGCCCGGCCATGTAGCCGGAGACCGAGCAGAACAGGAATGCCAGGATGATCATCGCCAGGGTCATCGGCACGCTGATCAGGAAGCTGCCGACCACCGAGCGGTACATCAGCATCAGCGGCAGCGAGGCCAGCACCACGCCGATGAGCACGTATTTCATCGGCAGGTCGCGCTCGCTGTCCGGAATGTCGCCGCCTGCGCCGGCGGCCGCCGCGGCGCGCGAACGCCGCGTGGCGGCGAAGCCGCTCTTGATGCCGGCCAGCAGCGAGCCGCGCAGCGACACCAGCGTCCAGATGCCGCCGATCAGCATCGCGCCGACGCCGAGAAAGCGGATCTGCTGCGACCAGATCGTGCCGGCTGCGTCGGCCGCGCCCAGCAGCGCCACCTTCGCGGCCAGGGCCGCGTTGCCGTCGAGGAAGTGGCTGCTGTAGATCGGAATCGCGATGTTCCAGGAGATGACGCCGCCGGCGAGCATCACGATGCCGACGTTCGAGCCGCAGATGTAGCCGACGCCCAGCAGCGCCGGCGACAGGTTGGTGCTCGCATACGCGATGCCCCGGCCCGCATAGCGCGCCAGCACGGCCGCATCGGGAATGAGCTGCAGCCCGTTCGCGGCTGCGAGCTTCAGCACCGCACCGGCAGCGGCCGCCATCGACAGCAGCTTGGCGCCGTGGGCCGGATCGGCGCCGGCGCGCAGCACCTCCGCGGCCGCGGTGCCTTCCGGGAACGGCAGCTTCTGCTCGACGATCAATGCCCGGCGCAGCGGCACCGAGAACAGCACCCCGAGCACGCCGCCGAGGGCCGCGAACGCGAATACCCAGCCGTAGCGGTAATCGTGCCAGGCGCCGAGCATGATCAGCGCCGGGGTGGTGAAGATGACCCCGGTGGCGGTGGACTGGCCGGCCGAGCCGCCGGTTTGAACGATGTTGTTCTCGAGGATGCCGCCGTGACCGAGCATCTTGAGCACCGCCATCGACACCACGGCGGAGGGAATCGCCGAGGCGATGGTCATGCCGGCGAACAGGCCGAGATAGGTGTTCGCGGCGCCCATCAGTGCGGCGAGAACGACCGCGAGGATGATCGCGCGCAGCGTGAGTTGGGGTGCCGAAGTCGCCCTGGCCGCACCGATGGCGCCACCGATGGCCGCGTGCTCGCTGCCGCTGATGCTTTCTGCCACGAGAGACTCCCCCTGTATCGCGCTCGAGCGGCGCTAAGTGACTCCGGCCATCCAGCGTCGCATCAGCGGCAGTGCCAGCGCAACGCCCGCGGCGCAAATCGCGCCGAACCAGACGATATGCATGAACTGGCCCGGCATCGCCGCCAGGTTGCCGGCGCCGATTTCGCCGGCCATGCGGCCGGCCAGCAGGTTGCCGAGCGACAGGCTGACGAACCACACGCCGAGGCTCTGGCTGACGAAGCGCGGCGGCACCAGCTTGCTGACTGCGCTCATGCCCACCGGGCTCAAGGCCAGTTCGCCCCAAGTGTGCAGCAGATAGGTCACCGTCAGCCAGCCCATGCCGACCAGGTGGCCTGCGGCCACCCGCTGCGCGGCGGCGGCCATGACGATGAAGCCGGCGCTCATGCCCAGCAGCCCGAGGATGAACTTCACCGGCGCGGACGGATCCAGATTGCGTCGCGCCAGCTGCACCCACAGGCCCGAGAATACCGAGCCGAACACGATGATGTAGATCGGATTGAGCGACTGGAACCAGCTCGCCGGCACGATCCAGCCCCAGAGGTGCCGATCCGTATAGCGCTCGGCGAACAGGTTCAGAGACGAGCCGGTCTGCTCGTAGCCGGCCCAGAACAGCACCGAGCCGATGAACAGCACCACCACCGCCAGCACACGCAGCCGCTCGGCGCGCGTGAGCCCGGCCGCCAGCAGCAGATAGGCGAAATAGAGCACCGCGATCGCGACGATGGCGACGGTCGACAGCGCCTGCAGCGACAGCGGCGACGCGCGCACCCGGCCGCTCCAGAACAGCACTACCAGCGCGAGCAGGATCAGGCTGCCGATCGAGGCCGCGCGCCATGTGGTGCGCGCGGGCCCCGTGGTCAGCGCCACATCGCTCGCAGGCGACATCGGGTTGCGTCCGGCATCGCCGAGCAGCCGCCGCGACCACAGGTACTGCAGCACGCCGACGGCCATGCCGATCGAGGCGGTCATGAAGCCCGCGGGCCAGCCGTAGCGTTCCGCGATGGTGCCGGCCGCCAGCGGACCCAGGGTGGCGCCGAGATTGATACCGATGTAATAGATGGTGAAGGCGGCATCCAGCCGCGCGCCGCCTTCCGGGTAGAGCTGCGCGACGATCGCGCTGGCGTTCGGCTTGAGCAGGCCGGTGCCGATCACGATCACCAGCAGGCCGAGGAAGAACACGGCACCGGAAGGCGCGACACCGAGCAGCAGGTGGCCGAGCGCGATCACGATGCCGCCGAGCAGGACCGCGCGCGGGCCGCCGAGCAGCCGGTCACCGATCCAGCCGCCGGGCAGGCAGGCGATATAGGTGGCGCCGACGTACAGGCCGTAGATCGCCGCCGCAGTCCGATCGTCGAGGCCGAGGCCGCCGTGCGCGACCTGGTCGACCAGGAAGAAGATCAGAAACGCGCGCATGCCGTAGAAGCTCAGGCGTTCCCACATCTCGGTGAAGAACAGCGTGGCCAGGCCGGCGGGATGGCCGAAGAAGCGGCGGCCGGCCGGCGCTGCGATCACGGCGGTATCGGCGAACGGATCGCCGGCCTCGGCCGCCGGCGGCCGCGCAGCGCCGATCGCACTCTCATCGCGACGGCTCAAGCGGATTCCTGTTCGTGCGCCTCGGCGGCGGCTCTGCTGCGGCTCAGAACCGCGGCGAACAATATGCCGCCCTCATACAGCAGGTACATGGGTACCGCCATCGCCGTCTGCGACAGCACGTCGGGCGGGGTCAGGATCGCGGCGATGATGAACACGATGATCAGCACGTAGCCGCGCATCGACCGCAGCTTCTCCAGTGTCAGCAGATTGGTCAGCACCAGCAGCACCACGGCGACCGGGGTCTCGAACGCGACGCCGAAGGCGACGAACAGCGTCAGCGCGAACTGCAGGTAGTTGGAGATGTCGGCCATCAGCTGCACGTTGTGCGGCGTGGTGGCGATGAAGAAACGGAATACCAGCGGAAAGACCAGGAAATAGGAGAACGCGACGCCCAGGTAGAACAGCACGATGGACGACACCAGCAGCGGTACCGCGAAACGCTTCTCGCGGCGGTACAGGCCGGGCGCGACGAAAGCCCAGACCTGGTAGAGCACGTACGGCATGGCGAGCAGCAGGCCGGCGACGAACGCCAGCTTGAGCGGCGCCGTGAACGTGGCGGTGACCGTGGTGGCGATCAGCTTCTGGCCCGGCGGCAGCTTGGCGACCAGCGGCTTGGACAGGAAATCGAATATCTGATTGGAGTAGTAGGCGCACGGCAGGAACGCGATCAGCACGGCGATGAACGCGCGCAGCAGCCGGGCGCGCAGCTCGAGCAGATGGGAGATCAGCGTGCCTTCCGGCAACGATTCATCGTCCTCGCTCATGCGGTTCCGCTGGCGGGGGCGCCGGCTCGTCGTGATGGTCGGAGGCCTTGAACGGATTCAACGCGGCGCGCTCGTGATGACCGGTGCCGCCGTTCGCATGCGTGGCGGGTGCGGTTGGCGCCGGCGCGCGGGCCTCGGCGGCCGGGGGCACGGCCGCGGCGGGCGGCGCAGCGTAGGCCGGCGCTTCGGGGGGCGCGGGCGTCGGCGGCGCCGAGGCCTGCAGATCGGCATTGCGCCGCAAGCTCTCGGCCTCCTGCTCGAGTTGCTCGCGGAACTGGCGCGCCATGGCGCGCGCACGCCCGACCCAGCGGCCGATCGTGGCGGCCAGCTTGGGAAGCTTTTCCGGCCCCAGCACGACCAGCGCGATGCCGAAGATGACCAATATCTCGGAAAAGTCGATCCCGAACATTGCGCGCCGCGAATCCCTGGCCGCCCTCAGCCGCGGTGGGAGGCCTTGCTGTCGGCACCGTGCTCGGATGACTGGGGCTGCCCCTGCGGCTGGGCCTGGGGCTTGCCCGGCGTCACTTCCGGAAATTCGGCGTCGTGGGTGGCCGGGCCCTGAATCTGCTTGGCCTGCTCGTCGTGCTCGCTCTCATTCATGGCCTTCTTGAAGCCGCGGAACGCGGAACCGAGGTCGGATCCGAGGCTCTTGAGCTTCTTGCCGCCGAAGACCAGCAGTACGATCAACAGGATGAGCAGCAGGTGCTTGGGGGCGAAGAGATCCATGCAAGGCTCCGGTCGGTCAGGGGGCCAGTCGCAGGCCAATGGGCGATGATAGGGCATTTGGCGCTGCACAACTAATGGCCGCCGCCGCAGGATTGCCGCGGCGTTGCGGTGCTCCGGCGCCCGTCATGGAACTTCGAGCCAGACGGTCACCGGACCGTCGTTGACGAGCGACAACTGCATGTGGGCGCCGAAGCGGCCGCTGGCGACGGGCTCGTGGCGCGCGCGCGCCTGCTGCAGCAGGTGCTCGAACAGGGCCGCCGCCTGGGCCGGGGGAGCCGCGCGGCCGAACCCCGGCCGATTGCCGTGGCCGGTGTCGGCCGCGAGCGTGAACTGCGGCACCAGCAGCAGGGCGCCGCCCACGGCGCGCAGGCTCAGGTTCATGCGGCCCGCCGGGTCGGGAAACACGCGGTAGTCGAGCAGCCGCTGCAGCAGCCGATCGGCCCCGGCGGCATCATCGCCGCGCACGACGCCGATCAACGCCACCAGACCGGCGCCAATTTCGCCGATAATGCGGCCATCGATGCGCACGCTGGCCTCGGAGACGCGCTGAATCAGTGCGATCATGCAGTGGTAAAACCGCGGTGCAGCCCGTACACTTTGCGACCGTTTTATGCCCGCAAGGGCAGCATTATTCCTCAAGCCTTGCCGGAGTCGGTATGCCGCTGACCTGTCGTGTTGCCCTCAAGACCCTGCTCATGGCCATTATGGTGGGCGCCGGCGCGCAAGCGTTCGCGGCCGGCGATGCTGCGCGCGGCAAGGAGCTGTCCTACACCTGCCTCGGTTGCCACGGCATCGACGACTACAAGAACGTCTACCCGACCTACAGCGTACCGAAGCTGGGCGGGCAGCATGCCCAATACCTGGTCGCCGCGCTCAAGGAATACAAGAGCGGCGAACGTTCGCACGCCACCATGCACCAGCAGGCGGCGTCGCTGTCGGACCAGGACATGCAGGACATCGCGGCCTATTTCAGCGGCATTTCGCCGCTCGAGAGCACCGCCGCGGCAGCCGGTACTGCGCCGGCCAAGGTCGCGCAGCTGTGCGTGGCCTGCCACGGCACCAACGGCGTCGGCATCACGGCCGACTATCCGAACCTCGCCGGCCAGCATGCCGACTACCTGGCGCGCGCGCTCGAGGAATACAAGAAGGGCGATCGCAAGAACGCCGTCATGCCGACGTTCGCGATGTCGCTGAGCCCGGCGGAGATCGAGCAGATCGCCGCTTACTACGCGCGCCAGGCGCCGCCGCTGCGGACCGTCCCGCGGCAGCTCACCATCCTGTCAGCGCAATAGCTGCGCCAGAAAGTTGGCCGCCGCCGCACGGTAGGCGTCGCGGTTGGATTTGCGTGAGAAGTCCTGGCCCTCATCCGCGGCGGCCAGATAGGAGGCGTCCACGCCGCCCACGCGCAGGCGCGAGCGCAGCTGTTCCAGTTCGTACGCGGGGACCGCGGGGTTGTTGAGCCCCTGCACCAGCAGTACCGGGCGGCGGATCGCCGCCACGTTGGCGAGCGGCGACAGATGCGGCGGAAAGGCGACGATGCCGCCGAGCAGCCGGTCCCCGTACTCGGCCAGCGCCTCGAGCGCCAGGTAGGCGCCGCTGCCCTCGCCCAGCAGCACGACGCGATTGCGATCCAGCTCGTGCTGCAAACCGATCCACACCAGCAGCGAGCCGACGTCGCGTGCCGCATCGTCGCGCAGCGCGCCGCGTCCCAGATCCTCGAAGCTGCGGCCGAAGCCGGCCGAGCCGCGCACGTTGGGCGCGATCACCGCGGCCCCGAATTCGTTGACGATGTATTGCAGGAACGGCTCGAAGCCCGGCCGGCACTGCGCGCCCTCGCCGCCGCACAACAGGATCAGCACCGGTCGCGGCGCGGCGGCCGGGCGGCTGCTCGGCGGGTCGGCGCCGGTTGCGGCGGCGGCACCCGCCGCGGCGGCGAGCGGACGATACACCAGCGCGGATAGCTCGCGCGCCTGGCCGTCGACCCGGTCCCAGGTGGGAAAATGCAGCAGCTCCGGCCGCACGAACGACTGCACTTCGAGCGGCCCGACTTCGCTCTGCGTCCAGCGCGTCAGCAACTGCGTGTCCAGGTCGAGCACGTAGACATCGCGCGGCGAGCGCGCCGTTTCGATGGTCAGCGCCAGGTACTTGCCGGTGGGATCGAATTTCAAGTCGCTGATGATGCCGGCAGGCAGCTCGTTCACGTTCAGGTCGAGCTTGCGCCGCTGATCGGTCAGCCACAGCCGGCTGATGCCGCCGTCGTTGAGCGCGTAGGCCAGGAAACGGCCGTCGACACTCTGATCGAAACGCTCGACGTCATGCGCGCTCGCGAGGCTCATCGGGCGCCACTCCGCGCCGCTGACGTCGGTATAGCTCAGGTGCAGGAACTGCGGGCCTGGGCCGCCGGCACTGCCGCCGCCCGGCGCCGCCTGGTTCGTCAGCAGTACGATGCCGTGGCCGTCGCTGGCAAAGCGCGCGGCGCGCGCGTGCGCCGGCATGGGCGCAGCCGCGCTCCTGTCCGCGGCGTGATGCCTGCCCTTGGGGCTGGGGGTGCTGGCCGGGGCCACCGGCGTCAGCTCGCCGCTCAGCGCATCGGCGAGGTAGATCTCGCATTCCGGCGCACCGCGAGCCGCCGGCGCGCCATCGCTCGCCGGCAGTTCGCGGCCGAGCAGCAGCCGCCGATCGTCGATCGACCAGTCGTAGACCCGCCAGCGCTCGCCGCTGCCGCCGACCACGCGCCTGGGCTCGGCGGTCGCGATCGGCGCTTCGGTGTCGAGCACATAGACGTCGATCCCGCCTTCGCCGCCGCGGTCGCTGGCGAACGCGATGCGCTTGCCGTCGTGGGCCCACGACGCCGGGCCGTCATGGTGGCGGCCATCGCCCAGCGGCGCGGGCGCATGATCCCCGAGCGCCTGCAGCAGCAGTTGCCCACCATCGCCGCCGTGACGGCTCTGCAGATAGACCATCACGTCGCCCGCAAACGGCCGCGCAGCCGCGGTGATGACGCCGTCGGGCGCGAAGCTGAGCTGCTCTCGCATCGCCAACGGCCCGCGCAGCCGATGAATCTGTTCCGATTGGCCGAAGCGGGTGGCGATCAGCATGCCGCCGTCCGCCAGCCAGTCGACGAAGCGTGCGGCGCGCGCCTGCAGATAAGCCGGCAGCGCGGCGGCCGCGGCCGGATCCTCCGGGGCCAGCCCGTCGCGTACCAGGCCGGGCGCCGAGCCGTCGAGAACGCCGGCTGGCGCCGGCTGGGCGGGGACGATGCCGCTGCCGAGCGCCAGTGCGAGCCCCGTGGCGAGCGCGGCAACGGCGCCGAGCTCGGCCGAGGCACGGCGGATGGTTCGGCTGGGGTCGGAGTTGAAATGCGGCATGTGCTTGGTATGGTGCCTGATCGGCCACGGCAGCGGAACACACGGGCGGGTGGCAGCGGCACGAGAGGGCGACACCGATGCCTGAGCAGTTCAGCGCCTATCGGATCCATCAGCGCGATGGTCGTATCGAGGCGCAGTTCGAGCGCATCGGCCTGGATGATCTCTCGGCTGGCGAGGTGGTCATTCGCGTCGCCTACTCGAGCGTCAACTACAAGGACGCGCTCGCCGCGACCGGCGCCGGGCGCATTCTGCGGCGCTATCCGCTGGTCGGCGGCATCGATCTTGCGGGCACGGTCGAGCAATCGGCGGACGCGGCGTATCGGGTCGGCGAGCCGGTGCTGGTCACGGGCTGCGGTCTGTCGGAGACGCGCGATGGCGGCTACGCGCAATTCGCGCGCGTGCCGTCCGAGGCCGTGGTGCCGCTGCCGCCGGGCCTGGACACGGCAGCCGCGATGGCCATCGGCACCGCCGGCTACACCGCGGCGCGGGCCATCATGCGCATGGAGCGCGCCGGCCAGACGCCGGCACTCGGACCCGTGGTGGTCAGCGGCGCGAGCGGCGGCGTCGGCTCGCTGGCGATCGATCTGCTGGCGGGCAGGGGATACGAGGTGGTCGCCCTGACGGGCAAGCGCGACGCCGAGGACTACCTGCGCGCGATCGGCGCGACACGGCTGCTGATCCGCGGTGAGCTGCCATACGGCCGGCAGCCGCTGGAGTCGGCGCGCTGGGGCGGCGCCATCGACACTCTCGGCGGCGAGACCCTGTCCTGGCTGCTGCGCAGTACGCGCGATGGCGGCAACGTCGCGAGCATCGGGCTCGCCGCCGGCGCCGAGCTGCAGATGACGGTGATGCCCTTCATCCTGCGCGAGGTCAGCCTGCTGGGCGTGAATTCGGTGTCGAACACGCGCGAGTCGCGGCTCGCCGTGTGGGCGCGCCTGGCGGGCGATCTCAGGCCGCGCCATCTGGACCGGATCGTCACGCGCCGCATCCAGTTCCGCGAGCTGCCGTCGGCATTCGCGGATCATCTCGGCGGCCGCGTGCTCGGCCGCACCGTGGTGCGCATGGACGAGGCAGCGGCTTGAGCCAGCGGCGCGCCTGCGGCCGGCCGGCATGAGCGGCGCGCCCGGCGAGGAGCAGCGCCGGCTGATCGGCGATGCGCGGCGGCTCGGGGTCGCGCTCGACGCGGCCCAGGCCGCGCTCGAGCTGCGGCTGCTCGACGAGCTGTCGATCTGGAATCGCACCTATAATCTCACCGCCATCACCGAGCGCGGCGCGATGATCCGCGCGCACCTGCTCGACAGCCTGAGCGCGCAGGCCGACCTGGCCGGCACTCTGATCGCCGATGTCGGCTGCGGCGCCGGATTTCCCGGCCTGCCGCTCGCGATCGCTTCGCCCGGGCGGCGCTTCACGCTGATCGACTCGGTGGCGAAGAAGATCCGCTTCGTGACGCACGCGGTGCGCAAGCTGGCGCTGAGCAACGTCACGGCGCTGCAGGCGCGCGCCGAGTCGCTCGCCCCGACGACGCCGTTCGACAGCGTGATCGCACGCGCCTACGGCCCGCTGGCCGACCTGCTCGCGAGCGTGCAGGCCTTGTGCGGGCCGGCCACGCGCGTGATCGCGCTCAAGGGGCGCTATCCGCACGACGAGCTCGCCGAGCTGCCGCGCGGCTGGCGCCTCGAGAGCGCCCGGGCGGTGCAGATCCCCGGTCTGACGGCCGAGCGTCACATTCTCAGGCTTGTGCCGCAGGCTTGGTGATGTCCGCGGGGCGCTTCCCGAGCAGGGATGCCGGCAGCGGGAAGGCGCTCGTGAGCGACACCAGCAGAGCGGCCAGGTACGGAATCGACTGGATCAGCAGCGCCACCAGCCAGACCGTCAGGTCGGGGCTCGCCATCTCCTTCGGGATCGTACGGATGCCGAGCGCCGACGACCACAGCGCGAGCATCAGGATCGTCTCCTCGCGGGCGGCCGTCACGGCGGCCTGGAAGCGGTGCGGCGCGCTGTGCTTCGGCGTGCGGAAGAACGGCTGGTTGCGCGTCAGCAGACCCTTGAGCACCGCGAGCCCGATGGTGTGCGCGAGCCCGAGGCCGGCGATCGCGGCCGCGGCCGTCTGGCGGAAGTTCATGCCCACGCGATGCGTGTACAGGTGCACCAGCTTCACCAGCTTGAACGTGAACAGCGACAGCGGCAGGACGGAGAACACCATCAGCGGCGGATCGATCCTGTGCGGCGCGATGATCATCGCGATCGACCAGCCGATGGCGGCGACGTTGAACAGCAGATTGAAGCCGTCGGCGATCCACGGCAGCCAGCCGGCGACGAAGTGGTAGCGCTGGCCCGCGGTCAGGGCGCTCTGCGAGCTGCGCAGCAGCGCGGCCGCGTGATGCCGCAGTATCTGCATCGCGCCGTAGGCCCAGCGGAAGCGCTGGCGCTTGTAGTCGATGAAGGTATCGGGCATCAGGCCGCGGCCGTAGCTCTGCGGCAGGTACACGGCCTCGTAACCAGCCTCGAACACGCGCAGGCCGAGCTCGGCGTCCTCGGTGATGCACCATTCCGCCCAGCCGCCGACCGCGGACAGCACGTAGCGCCGCACCAGGGTCATGGTGCCGTGCTGGATGATGGCGTTGCGCTCGTTGCGCGTGATCATGCCGATATAGAAGAAGCCGCGGTATTCGGCGTAGCACATGGCCTTGAACACGTTGTCGTGCTCGTCGCGGTAGTCCTGCGGTGCCTGCACGATCGCGATGCGCGGGCTGTCGAACGCCGGTATCAGGTCCCGCAGCCAGTTGGGCTCGACGCGGTAGTCGCTGTCGATCACGGCGATGATCTCGGCATCCGGCGCCGTCCGGGACATGGCGTAGTTGAGCGCGCCGGCCTTGAAGCCGGCCAGCGGTGCGACGTGAAAGAAGCGGAAGCGCTCACCGAGCCTGCGGCAATGCTCCTCGACCGGACGCCAGACCGCCTCGTCGCGCGTGTTGTTGTCGATCACGATGACTTCGAAGTTCGGATAGTCCAGGCGCGCGAGCGCATCGAGGGTGTCGATCAGCATGTCCGGCGGCTCGTTGTAGGCCGGCACGTGCACCGAGACCTTGCGGCTCGATGCCGTGCCTTTGCGCGCCGGTTCGAGCAGCCGCAGGTGGGTCCCGGCCCAGTGCGCCTCGGCCCATTCGTGTGCCTCGGCGAACAGCACGGCGACCACGCCGAGCATGCCGAGGATCAGCAGCGAGCCGACCACGAGCGTGGTCGGCGTCAGGTACTGCTGCGTGTAGTCATAGATGACCCAGACCGTCACCGTGGCCGCGGCGTACACCACGATTGCCAGCAGCGTGCGGCCGCGGGTGCGCAGCGAGCCGCTGTGCATGTAGAACACACCGAGCATCAGCAGCGCCAGAGCGACCGAGATGGCCGCCAGCATGTGCCATTCGGGGATGCGCACGATCGGGGCGACGAACTCGAATTTCGGCTGGCGATTGACGTCGTAGATGCCCCAGTAAGCGCCGACCGCGCCCTCGTCGCGCGCTTTCCAGGGCTGGTCGAAGGCCTCCATGATGTAGTAGCGCTGGCCCTCCTTCTGGGCCCGCGCCAGGAAGCGGCGCAGGAACAGCGCCTCGTTGGACACCGACGCCACGGCGGCGGCGCGTATGCGACCTTCCGACGGCCAGCCGATCTCGCCGATGATCACCGGCTTCTTCGGATAGGCGTCCTGCACCGCCTTGAGCTCGCGAAAACAGAAGTCGACCGCGGACTCGACGTCCACCCCCTCCCAGTACGGAAACAGGTGCACGGCGATGAAATCGACGTGTTTCGCAACTTCCGGGTTCTTGAGCCAGGTGGCCCAGGTGTCGGCATAGCCGACCGGCTGGCGCACCGCCGCGCGCGCGCGATCCAGGTAGGCATCGAGCTCGCTGGCGGGCATGTCGCCGCGCAGCAGCACCTCGTTGCCGACGATCACGCGCACCACGTTGCGATACTGATGCGCGAGCGCGATGCCGGTGCGCAGTTCCTGCTCGTTCTCGGCCTTGTTGCGGGTCAGCTGCACTCCCAGTGCGACGCTGATATTGTGCCTGGCGGCGAGCTCGGGGACCTTGCCGAGCGAGCCCAGGACCGAATACGTGCGTACGGCATAGGTCTTGTTCTGCAGCAGCTTCAGATCCGAGTCGATCTGCCCGACCGGCGGAACGTCCTTGCTGCCGAACGGGTTCTGGTCGGCCGCGTAGGGGGAGAAGGCGACGCCTTGTATATGGGGCGGCCACGGCGGCTCGCGCTCGGGGCGATTCATGTAGCCCCACAGCAGGAAAGTCATGACCGCGAATACCGCGGCCACGAGGATTCCGGAGATCAACTTCATGGTCCCAGTTTACCTGTAGTCCGGCCGCGCCAACGGCTAGACTAATCCGTCATGAAGCGCGTGATCGCGGTCGCCAATCAGAAAGGTGGCGTGGGCAAGACGACGACGGCGGTGAATCTCGCCGCCTCCTTTGCAGCCACGCGCCGCCGCGTGCTGCTGGTCGACATGGATCCGCAGGGCAATGCCACGACCGGCTGCGGCATCGACAAAGGCGCGCTGGCGCGCGGCAGTTGCGAGGTGCTGCTCGGCGAGTGCAGCGCGGCCGACGCGGTGCTGGCGGTTGCGCTGGCACATCCGGCCGCGCAGCCCGGTGCGCTCGCGGTATTGCCGACCAACCAGGATCTGACGGCGGCCGAGGTGCGCATGCTGGCCATGGGCAGCGGCCGCGAGCAGCGGCTGCGTGCGGCGCTGGAGCCGATTCGCGGCAACTACGACCTGGTGCTGATCGATTGTCCGCCGGCGCTCAACATGCTGACCGTCAATGCGCTGGTCGCAGCCGACAGCGTGCTGATCCCGATGCAGTGCGAGTACTACGCGCTCGAGGGCCTGTCGGCGCTGGTGGCGACGATCGAGCAGATCCGCGCCACCGCCAATCCGAAGCTGGCGCTCGAGGGCATTCTGCGCACGATGTTCGATGCGCGCAGCAACCTCGCCAACGAAGTCAGCGCGCAGCTGCTGATGCATTTCGGCGAGCAGGTGTTCCACACCTGCGTGCCGCGCAACGTGCGCCTGGCGGAGGCGCCGAGCTTCGGCAAGCCGGCGCTGGCGCACGACCCGGAGTCGCGCGGCGCGCTGGCCTACCTGGCGCTGGCCGGCGAGATGCTGCGGCGTGAGGACGAAGGGCGCGCGGCGGCCCGGGCGCCGGATCCGGCGCTGCCGGCGGACCGGCCTTGAGAGCGCCGTCACCGGCGCTGCGCGCAACACCCGGACGGGCCGGCGAGCCCTTGTTTATCATCCGCCCATGACACAGAGAAAGCCGACGTTGGGCCGCGGGCTGGCCGATCTGCTGGGCCAGGCAAGGCCGGCCGCGGCCCCCGGCGCACCGCCCGGCGCGGCGCCCGACGGCGCGCGCCCGGACGAGCAGCTCGCGCAGCTGCCGCTCGATCTCCTGCAGCGCGGCCGCTATCAGCCGCGCACGGACATGCGCGCGGAGACGCTCACCGAGCTGGCGGATTCGATCCGCGCGCAGGGCGTGGTGCAGCCGATCGTCGTGCGCCCGGTCGGCGAGCCGGATGCGCAGGGCGTGCAGCGCTACGAGATCATCGCCGGCGAGCGGCGCTGGCGTGCGGCGCAGCTCGCGGGACTGCGCGTGCTGCCCGCAGTCATCCGGCGCGTCCCGGACGAAGCCGCCATCGCCATGGCGCTGATCGAGAACATCCAGCGCGAGAACCTCAATCCGCTCGAGGAGGCGCGCGCGCTGCAGCGCCTGATCTCCGAGTTCGCGCTCACCCACCAGCAGGCTGCCGATGCGGTCGGCCGCTCGCGCGCCGCGGTCAGCAATCTGCTGCGCCTGCTGGAACTGCCGGAGGAAGTCTGCGAGCGGCTGGAGAAGCGCGAGCACGAGATGGGCCACGCGCGCGCGCTGCTCGGGCTGCCGCAGCGGCGGGCGCAGACCGAGGTCGCGGCCCTGGTGGCGCGCAAAAGTCTGTCGGTGCGCGAGACCGAGCGTTTGGTGCGCCGCATGATCGAACCGGCGAAACTCGCGGTGGAGTCCAGGGCCGCGGCAATAGATCCCAACATTCAGCGACTTGAGGACGAGCTGACCGAGAAGCTGGGTGCGCGCGTCAGCATCGAGCACAGCAGCGCCGGACACGGCCGCCTGGTGATCCGCTATCACAGCCTCGACGAGCTCGAGGGCATCCTCGCGCACATTCCTTGAGAGGGCTGCGCGCGGTGCGCGGCCGGCGGCGGCCTGCGAGCGCGTCGCGCTGTGGACTGCCGGGCGAGGGGTCTCTATAATCCGCCGGCTTTTTGGCTGGGCCACCTGCCTGATGACGGCCGGCGCCCGGCGACGCATGGAGTTATGGCAAGTTAGAGTAGAGGCGAATCGGCTCGCATCCTGTCAGGGATAGGCCATGCGGCGTTCGCTCCACGAGCGGGACTTACGTTGATCGCAATCGACCTGCCCACTGCGCGGCGGCTGGCTCTCAGCGTCGTGCGGGGCCAGGCAGCCGTGACGCTGATCGTCGCGCTCCTGAGCTGGGCGGTCGCCGATTCCCGCGCCGCATTGTCGGCGGCGCTCGGGGGCGGCATCAGCACCGTCGCGAGCCTTGCAATGGCGGTCTTGAGCTTCCGCGGGACCGCGGCGGCGGATCCGCAGCACGCGATGCGCGCGCTCTACGCCGGCGAGGCGGCCAAGGTCGCCGTCGTCGTCGTGCTGTTCGTGGCGGTCCTGAAGACGACCAGGGTTGGTGCGCTGCCGATGCTCGGCGCGTACATCGCGACCTTCTCGGTCGTCTGGATCGCGCTTGCCGGCGCGCTGCCGGCGCTGAGCGGCGTGGGGCCGCGCCGCGATGAGCGACGGTAGCGAGGTTCGAGGCGATTCATTGAGCGCACGAGACGTCAAATGGCAGCAGAACAGGCCCTGACCGCGAACGAATACATCCGCCACCACCTGACGTTCCTGTCCAGCGGGGCGCCGAAAGGGGTGGTGGACTTCTCCATCATCAATCTGGACAGCGTGTTCTTCTCCGTGCTGCTCGCGGTACTGTTCGGCGGCACGTTCTACCTGGTGGCGCGCCGGGCGACCGCGGGCATCCCGGGAAAATTCCAGAACTTCGTCGAGCTGGTGGTCGAGCAGGTCGACGGCCAGGTCAAGGATACCTTCCACGGCACCAACAAGCTCATCGCGCCGCTGGCGCTGACGATCTTCTGCTGGGTGTTCCTGTTCAACGCCATGGACGTGCTGCCGGTGGATCTGCTGCCGGACCTCGCCCGCGGCGTGGGCATCGAGCATCTGAAGGTCGTGCCGAGCACGGACCTGAACGTCACGTTCGCGATGTCGCTGACCGTGTTCGCGCTCATCATCTACTACAGCATCAAGATGAAGGGGCTCGGCGGCTTCCTCGGCGAGCTGACCCTGCAGCCGTTCACCGCCAGGAATCCGATCGTCAAGGTGCTGCTGGTGCCGGCCAACCTGCTGCTGGAGATCGTACCGCTGCTGGCGCGGCCGATCTCGCTGGCGCTGCGCCTGTACGGCAACCTGTTCGCGGGCGAGATGATCTTCATGCTGCTGGCCGCGCTGTCGCTGCAGGGATTCTCGGAACTGTCCAGCGTGGGTGGCTGGCTCGCGGTGTTCGCGCAGTTCGTGTTGGGACTGGTGTGGGCGATCTTCCACCTGCTCGTGATCACCCTGCAGGCCTTCATATTCATGGTGCTGACGGTGGTCTACCTCGCGATGGCCCACGAGCATCACTGACATTCGAATTCAGTAATCACGTCGATTTCGCATCTGCTTCGTCTAGGAGGGTTGAATGGAAAACATTGCACACGTCCAGGCCATGACCGTACTGGCCGTCGGAATCATCTTTGGACTGGGCGCGCTCGGCACGGCGATCGGCTTCGGTATTCTCGGCGGACGCTTTCTGGAAGGCGCGGCGCGCCAGCCGGAGCTGACGCCGATGCTGCAGGTGAAGATGTTCATCGTCGCGGCGCTGGTCGATGCGGTTGCCATGATCGGCATCGGCTTCGCGCTGTTCTTCACTTTCGCGAATCCGTTCACCACCGGGCTGACGCACTGAAGGCGGGGCCGGCAGTCGCGCTGGTCAGGAGACGACAGTGAACATCAATCTCACGCTCATCGTGCAGATGCTCGTGTTCATCGCGCTCATCTGGTTCACGATGAAATTCGTCTGGCCGATGGTCCTGGGCCCGATGGACGAGCGCTCGCGCAAGATCGCGCTGGGGCTGGCCGCGGGCGAGAAGGGCCAGCAGGAGCTGGCGCAGGCGCGCGAGCGCGCCGATGTCATCGTGCACGAGGCGCGCGAGCGCGCGGAGCAGATCATCGAGCAGGCGCAGCGCCGCGCCGACGATCTGGTCGAACAGGCCAAGGGCAGCGCCACCGCCGAGGGCCAGCGCCTGCTGGCGGCCGCGCAGCAGCAGATCGCGCTGGATACCGCGCGCGCGCGCGAGGGCCTGCGCCGCGAAGTGGCCCAGATTGCGGTCCGCGCCGCCTCGAAGGTGCTCGAGCGCGAGATCGATCCGAGCGCGCACGCGGACCTCATCGGCCGCCTGGCGACGCAGCTCTAGGCAGGACGGGCGCAGCATGGCCGACAAGACAACCGTCGCACGACCGTACGCCAGGGCCGCGTTCGAAGAGGCGAGAGACGCCCGGCGGCTCGGGCCCTGGTCCGAGGCCCTGCGCACCGCGGCCGCGGTGGTGCAGGACCCGCGCGTGCACCGGCTGCTCGGCAATCCCGCCGTCAGCGACGCACAGCTGGCGCAGCTGGTGATGGACCTGGCGGGACCGCAGCTCGACGAGCACGGCCGTAACTTCGTGCGCACGCTGGTGCACAATCGGCGCCTGGCCTGCCTGCCCGAGATCTCGGCGCTGTTCGACCGTCTGAAGGACGAGGCCGAGGGCGTCGTCGACGTCACGGTCACCTCCGCCGCCCCGCTCGGGAACGCCCAGCGCTCGGCGCTGTCGGCCGCGCTCGAGCGCCGGCTCAAGCGCCAGGTGCGGCTGCAGTGCCAGACCGACCCGTCGCTGATCGGCGGCGCGGTGCTGCAGGCCGGCGACCTGGTGATCGACGGCTCCGTGCGCTCACGGCTCGATCACATCGCGTACCAGCTGACCGCTTAACGAATTCGCAACAGGACAACCGACATGGCGATCAAGGCAACCGAAATCAGCGAGCTGATCAAACAGCGGATCGAGAGTTTCAAGGACGTTACGGAAGCCCGCAACGTCGGCACGGTCGTCTCGGTCACCGACGGCATCACGCGCATCCACGGCCTCGCCGACGTGCGCTACGGCGAGATGATCGAGTACCCGGGCAGCCTGTTCGGCCTGGCCCTGAATCTCGAGCAGGACAGCGTCGGCGCCGTGGTGCTCGGCGACTACAAATCGATCAAGGAAGGCGACACGGTCAAGACCACCGGGCGCATCCTCGAGGTGCCGGTCGGGCCGCAGCTGCTGGGCCGCGTGGTCGACGCGCTGGGCGCACCGATCGACGGCAAGGGACCGATCAACGCCGCGGCGACGGCGCCCATCGAGCGCGTCGCGCCGGGCGTCATCTACCGCAAGTCGGTGAGCCAGCCGGTGCAGACCGGCTACAAGGCGATCGACGCGATGGTGCCGATCGGCCGCGGCCAGCGCGAGCTGATCATCGGCGATCGCCAGACGGGCAAGACCGCGCTTGCGGTCGACACCATCATCAACCAGAAATCCTCCGGCATCAAATGCATCTACGTCGCGATCGGGCAGAAGCAGTCGTCGATCGCCAACGTGGTGCGCAAGCTGGAGGAGCACGGCGCGATGGCGCACACGATCGTGGTCGCCGCCTCCGCGTCCACTCCGGCCTCGCTGCAGTACCTGTCCGCCTACTCCGGCGTGACCATGGGCGAATACTTCATGGACAACGGCGAGGATGCGCTGATCATCTATGACGACCTGTCGAAGCAGGCGGTCGCCTACCGGCAGATCTCGCTGCTGCTGCGCCGTCCTCCCGGCCGTGAGGCGTTCCCGGGCGACGTGTTCTATCTGCACTCGCGGCTGCTGGAGCGCTCGGCGCGCGTCAACGAGCAGTACGTCGAGCAGGCGACCAAGGGCCGCGTCAAGGGCCGCACCGGCTCGCTCACGGGCCTGCCGATCATCGAGACGCAGGCCGGCGACGTCACCGCGTTCGTGCCGACCAACGTGATCTCGATCACTGACGGCCAGATCTTCCTGGAAACCGACCTGTTCAACGCCGGCATCCGTCCGGCGATGAACGCCGGCATCTCGGTGTCGCGCGTCGGCGGCGCCGCCCAGACCGATCTGATCAAGCGCCTGGGCGGCGGCATCCGCCTGTCGCTGGCGCAGTTTCGCGAGCTGGCGGCGTTCTCGCAGTTCGCCTCGGACCTCGACGAGGCGACCCGCCGGCAGCTGGAACGCGGCCAGCGCGTGACCGAGGTCATGAAGCAGCGCCAGTACGCACCGATGTCGGTGGCGGAAATGGCGCTGTCGATCTATGCGGTCAACAACGGCTACATGGACAAGGTCGAGCGCAACAAGGTGGTGGATTTCGAGGCCGCGCTGCAGGGCTTCGCGCGCTCCAGCCATCGCGACAGGCTCGATGCCATCAATGCCGATCCGACCCTCAAGAAGCACGAAGCGACGCTGAAGAAGATCTGCGACGAGTTCGTCGCCAGCGCCTGACGGATCCAGCCATGCCAGGCACCAAGGAAATCCGTTCCAAGATCGCCAGCGTCAAGAGCACGCAGAAGATCACCAAGGCGATGGAGATGGTGGCGGCCAGCAAGATGCGGCGCGCGCAGGAGCGCATGCGCATGGCGCGGCCGTACGCCGCCAAGGCGCGCGCCATCATCAGCCATCTGAACGAGGCCAACCCCGACTACCGCCACCCGTTCCTGATCGAGCGCGAGCCGAAGTCGGTCGGACTGGTGATCATCTCGACCGACCGCGGCCTGTGCGGTGCCCTCAACACCAACGTGTTCAAGGCGGCGCTGCTGCTGATACGCGAGTGGCAGGCCAAGGGGGCGAGCATCGGCCTGTGCGTCATCGGCGGCAAGGGCCTGGCCTTCTTCCGGCGCCTCGGCCTGCCGGTGCTCGCGAGCATCACCGGCCTGGGCGATCGCCCGCACGTGCGGGACCTGATCGGTACCGTCAAGGTGATGCTCGACGGCTATCGCGAAGGCCGCCTCGACCGCCTGTACGTGGCGCACGCGCAGTTCCTCAACACCATGTCGCAGAAGCCGCAGATACAGCAGCTGCTGCCGATCCCGGCGCTCGAGGCCGGCGGGACCGAGCTGCAGGAACACTGGGACTACATCTATGAACCCTCGGCGGGCGACATCCTCGACGGCCTGCTGATGCGCTACGTCGAATCGCAGGTCTATCAGGGCGCGGTCGAGAACGTCGGCTGCGAGATGGCTGCGCGCATGGTGGCGATGAAGAGCGCCTCGGACAATGCCGGCAAGCTCATCAGCGAGCTGCAGCTGATCTACAACAAGGCGCGGCAGGCGGCGATCACCAAGGAACTGGCGGAGATCGTCGGCGGCGCCGCGGCGGTTTAGGTACGGACATACGATTGGACGACGCACCGGCGGTGCGTCCCTGAAGGATGGTGAACATGGCTACGGGCAAGATCACGCAGATCATCGGTGCAGTCATCGACGTCGAGTTTCCGCGCGGGTCGATTCCAATGGTCTATGAGGCGCTGAAACTGGTCGAGGCGGATCTGACGCTCGAAGTGCAGCAACAGCTCGGCGACGGCGTGGTGCGCGCGATCGCGATGGGCCCGTCCGAGGGGCTCAAGCGCGGCATGGCGGTCGAATCGAGCGGCGCCGCGATCCTGGTGCCGGTCGGCGAAGCCACGCTCGGCCGCATCATGGACGTGCTCGGCTCGCCGCAGGACAACCGCGGCCCCGTGGTATCCAAGGAGCGCTGGCCGATTCACCGTCCGGCGCCGAGCTACGACGAGCAGGCGGGCGGCCAGGACCTGCTGGTCACCGGCATCAAGGTCATCGACCTGCTGGTGCCGTTCGCCAAGGGCGGCAAGGTCGGCCTGTTCGGCGGTGCCGGCGTCGGCAAGACCGTCAACATGCTGGAGCTCATCAACAACATCGCCAAGCAGTACTCGGGACTGTCGGTGTTCGCCGGCGTCGGCGAGCGCACGCGCGAGGGCAACGACTTCTATCACGAGATGATCGAGTCGGGCGTCATCGACAAGGACAACCTGGCCAACTCGAAGGTGGCCATGGTGTACGGCCAGATGAACGAGCCGCCGGGCAACCGGCTGCGCGTCGGCCTGACCGGGCTGACGATGGCCGAGTACTTCCGCGACGAGAAGCAGGCCAGCGGCCGCGGGCGCGACATCCTGTTCTTCGTCGACAACATCTACCGCTACACGCTCGCGGGCACCGAGGTGTCGGCGCTGCTCGGTCGCATGCCGTCGGCGGTGGGCTACCAGCCGACGCTGGCCGAGGAGATGGGCGTGCTGCAGGAGCGCATCACCTCCACCAAGACCGGCTCGATCACCTCGATCCAGGCGGTGTACGTGCCGGCGGACGACCTGACCGACCCTTCGCCCGCGACCACCTTCGCGCACCTGGATGCGACCGTGGTGCTCGACCGGCAGATCGCCGCGCTCGGCATCTACCCGGCCGTCAATCCGCTCGATTCCACCAGCCGGCAGCTCGATCCGCTGGTCGTGGGCGAGGAGCACTACAACACCGCGCGCGGCGTGCAGGCGGTGCTGCAGCGCTACAAGGAGCTGCAGGACATCATCGCGATCCTCGGCATGGACGAGCTGTCGGAGGCCGACAAGCTGTCGGTGTTCCGTGCGCGCAAGGTGCAGCGCTTCCTGTCGCAGCCGTTCAACGTCGCCAAAGTGTTCACGGGCCAGGACGGCAAGATCGTGCCGCTCAAGGAGACCATCCGCGGCTTCAAGGGCATCATCGAGGGCGAGTTCGATGCGCTGCCGGAGCAGGCGTTCTACATGGTCGGCACCATTGATGAGGCGGTCGAGAAGGCGAAGGCGCTGCAGTAATGGACACCATCCACGTCGATATCGTCAGCGCCGAAGGGGAGATCTTCTCCGGCCCGGCGCGCATGGTGTTCCTGCCGGCCTCGCAGGGCGAGATCGGCGTCACGCCGCGGCATGCGCCGCTGCTGACGCTGCTCAAGCCGGGCGAGGTGCGTGTGCAGCCGCCCGAGGGCGAGGAGCAGTTCTTCTTCGTCGGCGGCGGAGCGCTGGAGGTGCAGCCGAAGAAGGTCACCGTGCTGGCCGATACCGCGGCCCGCGCCAAGGACCTGGACGAGGCCGCGGCGCTGGCCGCCCGGCAGCGGGCTGAGGAGGCGCTGGCCGGCCAGTACGACAAGATCACCCAGGCCGAGGCGCTGGCGGAGCTGGCGCGCGCCGCCGCACAACTGAAGATGATCGAGCGGCTGCGCAAGATCAAGGGCTGAGGCCCGAGCGGCTTTAGGCCGCGGCCAGGCCGGTCAAACTGCTACAATTTCCGGATGCCGCGCAAGCCAACCAGGGCCGCGAAAGCCGTGTCCAAGACGGCGCGCCGTGCGCCGTTCCGGGCAACGCCGGCTTCCCCACCGCTGTCGATCGTGATCCTCGCCGCCGGCCAGGGCCGGCGCATGCGGTCGGACATCCCGAAGGTGCTGCAACCGCTGGCCGGCGCCCCGCTGCTGGCACACGTGCTGGAGCTGGCGGCGAGCCTGGTGCCGGCCGCGACCCACGTGGTGCATGGCCATGGCGGCGAAGCCGTACGCGAGCGCTTCGCGCAGGCGACCACGCTGCAGTGGTGGCGGCAGAGCGAGCAGCGCGGCACCGGGCACGCGCTGCTGCAGGCATTGCCGGGCATTCCGGACACGCACCGGGTGCTGGTGCTGTACGGCGACGTGCCGCTGTTGCGCGGCGAGACCCTGCGCTCGCTGCTCGAGAGCGCCGGGCGGCACGGCGGGGTGGCGCTGCTGACCGCGCTGCTCGATGACCCGGAGGGCTACGGCCGCATCGTGCGCGATGCACGCGGGCAGCTGCGGCGCATCGTCGAGCAGCGTGACGCCGGCGCGCGCGAGCGGCGCATTCGCGAGGTCAATACCGGGGTGCTGGTCGCCCCGGCGCGGCTGCTGCGAGCCTGGCTGGCGCGCTTGTCGCCGGAGAATGCCCAGGGGGAGTACTACCTGACGGACGTCGTCGCAATGGCGGTGCGGCAGCGGCGCAGCGTCGCGACGCTGACGGCGGCGGACGCGACGGAAGTACTCGGGGTCAACGACAAGCTGCAGCTGGCGGAGGCCGAGGCCGAGTACCGCCGCCGGCGCGCACGCCAGCTCATGGCCCATGGGGTCACGCTGATCGATCCGGCGCGCATCGATCTGCGCGGGGCGATCAGCGTCGGCCGGGACGTGCTGCTCGATGCGAACGTGGTGCTCGAAGGCCCGGTGGAGCTGGCCGACGGCGTGCGGATCGGGGCCAATTGCGTGCTCAGCAACGCGCAGATCGGCGCGCGCACGGTGCTGCATCCCAACTGCGTGGTGCAGGGCGTGCGCGTCGGCAGCGATTGCCAGGTCGGACCGTTCACGCGCCTGCGCCCCCAGGCGGATGTCGGCGATGGGGTACACCTTGGCAACTTCGTCGAAATCAAGAACAGTCGGATCGGGGCAGGCAGCAAGGTCAATCACTTGAGCTACATCGGCGATTCGACCGTCGGCCGCGACGTCAACGTCGGCGCCGGCAGCATCACCTGCAACTACGACGGGATGAACAAGCTGCGCACCGACATCGGCGACGCGGCCTTCATCGGCTCGGGCTCGATGCTGGTCGCGCCGGTGAAGATCGGCGACGGGGCGACCATCGGCGCCGGCTCGACCATCACCAGCGAGGCGCCGGCCGGCAAGCTGACACTGGCCCGCGCCCGGCAGGTGACGATCGAGCATTGGCAACGGCCGCGCAAGGGCGGACGCAAGTCCTGATCGCAGGCCGATCGCAAGCGGAAGGAAGCGCGTTGATATGTGCGGGATAGTCGGCGGGATCGCTGATCGCAACATCGTCCCGGTGCTGATCGAGGGCCTCAAGCGCCTCGAGTACCGCGGCTACGACTCGGCCGGCATCGCGGTGCTGGACGGCGCCCACCATCTGCAGCGCCTGCGCACCGTAGGCAAGGTGCGCGCGCTGGAGGAGGCGCTGGCGCAGATGCCGATCCTCGGGCGGGTCGGCATCGCCCATACCCGCTGGGCCACGCACGGGGTGCCGAGCGAGCGCAACGCGCATCCGCACCTGTCGCGCGACGGCCTGGCGATCGTGCACAACGGCATCATCGAGAACTACGAGGAGCTGCGCGAGGAGCTCAGGCGCGTCGGCTACCAGTTCAGCTCCGAGACCGATACCGAGGTGGTCGCGCATCGGGTGCACTTCCACCTGCAGAAGCTCGGCGACCTGTTCAAGGCGGTGCGGGCCACGGTCGCCGAGCTCGAGGGCGCCTACGCGCTGGCGATCGTCAGCGAGAGCGATCCGGAGCGCGTCATCGCCGCGCGCGTAGGCTGTCCGGTGGTGCTCGGACTGGGGGTCGGGGAGAACTTCGTCGCCTCGGACGTCGCGGCGCTGCTGCCCGTGACGCGGCGCTTCATGTTCCTCGAGGACGGCGACGTGGCGGAGATCCGGCGCAGTGGCGTGCGGGTCATCGACCGCGAGGGCAACAGCGCCGACCGGCCGGTCAGGGAGACCGAGCTGTCGGCCGACGCGGCGGAGAAGGGCCAGTACCGGCACTTCATGCTCAAGGAGATCCACGAGCAGCCGCGCGCCGTCGCCAACACCCTGCAGGAGCGCGTCGCCAACGGCCGGCTGCTCGAGGCGGCATTCGGCCCGCCGGCGACCGCGATCTTCGATCGCGTCGAAGCGGTGCACATCGTCGCCTGTGGTACCAGCTATCACGCCGGCGTCGTGGCGCGCTACTTCATCGAGCAGATCTGTCGCATTCCGTGCCGCGCCGAGATCGCGAGCGAGTATCGCTATCGCAATCCGGTAGTCGGCAAGAATGCGCTGTTCGTCTCGGTCTCCCAATCCGGCGAGACCGCCGACACGCTCGCGGCGCTGCGCATGGCACGGCAGAGCGGCTATCTGTCGACGCTGGCGATCTGCAACGCTCCGGAGAGCTCGCTGGTACGCGAGTCCGAGCTCGTCATGCTCACGCGCGCCGGCCCCGAGATCGGCGTCGCATCGACCAAAGCGTTCACGACGCAGCTCACCGCGCTGGCGATGCTGACCATCGCGCTGGCGCGCCACAACGGCGCGGACCCCGAGCGCGAGCGCAGCCTGATCACGCGTCTGATCGAGCTGCCGGCGCTACTGGAGCGGACCCTCGAGCTCGATCCGATCGTGCACCGCCTGGCGCTGCGGTTCGCCGACAAGAACCACGCGCTGTTCCTCGGTCGCGGCGCGATGCATGCGATAGCGATGGAGGGCGCGTTGAAGCTCAAGGAGATCTCGTACATCCATGCGGAGGCGTACGCCGCGGGCGAGCTCAAGCACGGCCCGCTGGCGCTGGTGGACGCCGGCATGCCGGTGGTCGCGGTGGCGCCGAACAACGAACTGCTGGAGAAGCTCAAATCCAACCTGATGGAAGTACGTGCGCGCGGCGGGGAGCTGTACGTGATCGCCGACCCGGATGCCGGCGTGGAATCCAGCGAGGGGGTACACGTGATCGAGATGCCCAAGCACGTGACCGACTTTCAGGCGCCGATCGTCTACACGGTACCCTTGCAGCTGCTGGCCTATCACGTCGCCATTCTCAAGGGCACGGACGTCGATCAGCCGCGCAATCTCGCCAAGAGTGTGACGGTCGAGTAGCCGACGCCGGCCTCCCAAGCCTGGCGCTGATCCTCTCTTCGCGGAACCGCGACTTCTCCCCTTCGAGTTCTCCTGTCGGAAGACCCTGCTCCGCCTCGGTCCCGCCCGTCAGGGGAATACGGCTGCACGCCAATCAAATCGAGCGATTCTGGCGGCAAGCCCCGGACCTCGAGGCACACGGCTCAATGGCTTCCCGAATGCGCGACCTTTCCGATTCACCGTGTCTCGTGATCGCGGCCCAGAGAGAAGCATTCTGAACATGACATCCTCATCGAATAGCCAATCAGCCAAGGTGATGTTCATCGGCAAATACGATTATCCTCCCCATGAAGATGCCGTGCGGTGGACTGCCGGGCATATCATGGCCGCCGTTCGGCGGCATTTCCCAGAGGCACGATTCATCGCCTGCGGCAACGGCATGAAGGCCGACTCGCGCGCGACGCGGCCGAATCGGCCGACTGCATTGGCCAATTGCTGCGCCACCCAGCGCGCATGCGTGCCATGGGCGAGGCCGGCCGCCGATACGTCAACGCCCACCACGATTGATCCATGCTTACGGATGGCCTCGAGCGCGCCTACCGCGCCCTGCCGCCGGCGCAGCCATCGACCAGGCGCCTTGCCGCAGCGCAGGAGTGCAAGCGGTCAGGCATCCACATTGTTCCGAACTGAAGGATCTGCCTGCACGTTGCCGGTCCGTTCAGAACAAAGGCGGGGTGATGGCCGCAAAGCTGACCGACAAGCAGCGGCGCGCGAGGTCCACGCCGCGATGGCGGCGCTGACGGGGCGCGTGGATGCTACGCCCGACCGGCTGCGCTGCCTTTTGCGCAGGCCGGTGCAATGCGCGGTTAGCCATTTACGACGCTCGCCCCGGCCTGGGCGACCTGGCCGTCCTGCGTCGACTGCGCGCCAGACACGCCGATTGCGCCAACGACGGCTCCGCCCAGGACAAGTGGTATACCTCCCTCGAGCGGGCAGAGGCCTTCCATCGCCAGGAGGCGAAGGCCAAGCCCTCCGGCAGCGACTGCGTCTTCGAAGAGTTTTGACGGACGCTTGAAGTTCACAGCCGTCGTCGCCTTCGCTTGAGCGATGGGAATACTCCCATATTGGGCATGGTCCATCCTGTGCAGTATCACGAGGTGCCCCGAACTGTCGACGACGGCGATGACCATATTCCATCCGTTGGACAGAGCTTCGTCCTCGGCTCGGGACACGACTCTCTTGGCAAGTTCAAGTGATATCGGTGATGCGTACATAGATGATGATTGCAATGTGTCGGTAATGGAGTGTCGGTGATAGAGCTCCTCAGAAATGGCTAAGAAGACTCTGATTTACGGCTAAAATAAGATCCAGTGATTGTTCTCATGCAGGTCCGGCACGCGCACTCCCTGAAGAGCCGTGAGTCGGGTAGCTTGGACTCGGTGGTTGGTAGAACCTATATGGCGCTGTCTAACGCTTCGGTTCGGCGGCGGGCCGCGCGGCGGACCGTCCGCTGCAACCGGTTGTTAGGCCGCCCTCACTGACGCACATAGCGCAAGTGTGTGGCGGCTGGACCATCAAGAACCTTGTCAATGCGAAACTGCGGCCCGGGCTCGCGTAGGTTCTCGAAGAGACGGCGCCCGCCGCCGAACAACACGGGCGCCAAGGCGATTTCCAGCTCATCAACGACACCCAGGTTCAGGTACTGCTGGATCACATCCGCTCCACCCGCGATACGAATATCACGACTGCCTGCGGATTCCCGAGCCAACTCTAGGGCACGCTCCGACCCGTCATTGATGAAGCAAAAGGTCGTCCCACCGGGACGCACCCAGGGTTCACGTTTCTCGTTGGTAAGAACGTATACCGGTGTGTGAAACGGAGCCTCCTCTGGCCAGGCGCGCTCGCCTTGGTCGAACATTCGCTTCCCCATAATGTTGGCGCCGATGCGCTCTGTGGTGCTGCGAACCAGGTCATTGACCGGGCCGGCCTCTCCCCCTGGTCCGAGCTTGAGGTTCTCGCGAAAGTACTGTTGATTGAGGAGCCAGGCCATCAGCGCACCCCACTTAGCGCCCCAGTTCTTGTAGCCGGGGTTCTCCATGGTCATTCCTTCCGGTGCCATGTAGCCATCGAG
>DAHUYP010000073.1 GCA_027315105.1 Gammaproteobacteria bacterium | reverse complement strand
GTGCGCAGCGGCACCGCTGCGGCGCCGGGAGCCGCGCCGGCGCCCGCGCCGGTGCGCGCGCCGGCACCGGCGTGATCCGAGGCGTGGCCGAACACCTCGGCCGCCGACATCAGGAAGTTCACCTGCTCCTGCAGCGCGTCCGCCACGGCGCCGATCTGCTGCAGCATCTGACCGGCCTCCCCGGTGCCGTTGTCGATCCGCTCCACGGCGCTGTTGATGCGTGCGATGTCCTGCGCCTGCGTGCGGCTGGCGCTCGCGATCTGATTCATGATCTCGGTCACCTTGGTCACCGAGCCGAGGATGTCGTTCATCGTGCCGCCGGCGCTGCCGACCAGGTTGGCGCCGCGATCCACGTCGTCGATCGAGGCGCCGACCAGCTTCTTGATCTCGCTGGCGGCGGCGGCCGCGCGCTGCGCCAGGTTGCGCACTTCGGCGGCCACCACGGCGAAGCCGCGGCCCTGCTCGCCGGCGCGCGCCGCCTCCACCGAGGCATTGAGCGCCAGCAGATTGGTCTGGAACGCGATCTCGTCGATCACCCCGATGATGTCGCCGATCCTGCGGCTCGAGCCGGTGATGGCCTGCATGGTGCCGACCACCCGGTCCACCATGTCCTTGCCGCGCGTCGCCACCATGTGGGCTTCCTCGGCGCAGCGACTGGCGTGGCTCGAATTCTCGAGATTGGTCTGCACGTTGGCCGAAATCTGCTTGACGCTGTCGACCGTGTCGCCGATGGCCGCGGCGTGCATCTGCTGATGCTCCGCCATGTCGCGATTGACGTGGGCGAGCTGTTCGGCCGATCGATTGACGTTGCCGGCCGAGACGCGGATTCCGCCCACCAGCTCCTGCAGCCCGTTGAGAGCGTTGATCAGCATTCCGATCTCATCGTGGCCCTTGGCCGGAAAGTCGAAGCCGGAGTGGCTGCGGGAAATCTTGTGCAGGCGCGAGCGAACCGCGCCGAAGCCGCGGCTGCTGGACAGGAAGAAGCCCATCATGAGGTAGCATGCCGCCCCCAGGCAGGCCGCGATCAGCGCCAGCATCGTGCCGCGATCGGACCGCAGGTCGGCCAGGTACGCGTACAACGCCAGCAGCAGCGGCAGCGTGAAGGCCGCGGCGATTATTGTAAACTTGGCCGGCAGCCTGAGCTGGTGCATCAGCCGGATTCCGGGCCGCAGGAGTCGATCGAGCATTCATTTCACCCATTGGCGCGTGACGCGCGTCGCGGCGACGTGAGTCGCACCGCCGCCCAAGCCTAACCCCGGTGCGCCGCGTGGCGCGTGAATGAGCGCACAACCCTGCAAAGCCGCATGACGGCGTTAATATGCCCGGCAAATGCCCGACCGAATGACCGACTGCGACGCCATCCCGCCGGCGCTGCCGACCCTGCCTGCGGCCGCCCCGGCGCGCGCCGTCTACTCGGTGGGGCAGCTGAACCGTGAGGTACGCACGCTGCTCGAGTCGGGTATCGGCGAGATCTGGGTGCAGGGCGAGCTGTCGAACCTGGCGCGGCCGTCTTCCGGCCACTGGTACTTCTCCCTCAAGGACCGCGACGCGCAGCTGCGCTGCGCGATGTTTCGCACCCGCAATACGCTCGCGCGCTTCACGCCGCGCGAGGGCCAGCAGGTGCTCGCCTATGGCCGTGTGAGCCTGTACGAGCAGCGCGGCGACTATCAGCTGCTGGTCGAGCGTCTCGAGGACGCGGGCCTCGGGGCCCTGCAGCGCGCGTTCGAGGAACTCAAGGCGAGGCTGGCCGCGGAGGGCCTGTTTGCCGCCGCTCGCAAGCGCGCCCTGCCGGCCGCGCCGCGGCGCATCGGCGTCATCACCTCGCCGACCGGGGCCGCGATCCGTGACATCCTGCACATTCTCCAGCGCCGCTTCCCGGCCGCGGCGGTCGTGATCTATCCGGTGCCCGTCCAGGGCGCGGCGGCGGCGCCGGCGATCGCCGCCAGCCTCGATCTGGCCTCGGCGCGCGCCGAGTGCGACGTGCTGATCCTCGCGCGCGGCGGCGGCTCGCTCGAGGACCTCTGGGCCTTCAACGATGAGCGCGTGGCACGCGCCATCTACCGCTGCAGCGTTCCGGTGATCACCGGCATCGGTCACGAGATCGATTTCACGATCGCCGACTTCGTCGCCGACCTGCGCGCGCCGACCCCGTCGGGCGCCGCCGAACTGGCGGTGCCCGACGCCGGCGCCTGGCTGGCGCGGCTGTCCCGGCTCGGCGCGCGCTTCGGCGCCGCCATGCGGCGGCAGTTCGGTCACGAGCGCCTGCGGCTCAGCGCGCTGGCGCGCCGGCTGCAGCAGGCGCACCCGGGCGCCCGCCTGGCGCAATCCAGTCAGCGCCTGGATGATCTCGAGAGCCGCCTGCAGTTCGCATGGCAGGCGCGCCTGTCGGCCTGCGTCGCGCGGCTCGAGACCGCGGCGCGGGCGTTGCAGGCCGTCAGCCCGCTGGCAACGCTCGGCCGCGGCTTTGCGGTCATCACGCGCAGCGCCGATGGCGCGCTGGTGACGTCAGCCGGGCAACTGGCCATCGGCGAGCGCTTCGACGCGCGGCTGGCCAGCGGCAGCCTGCAGGCCACGGTGCTGGAACGCCGGCCATGAACGGGCCGCCGCGCCCGCGCGCACGCGCACCCGGACGCGCACCCGGATGCCGCAGCGGCGCACACCGGCCGCTCCGGCCCCTGTGGGCGCTCTGGGCGCTCTGGGCACCATGGGCGCTATGGGCGCTCGCACCCTGCCGTGCGTTCGCGCTCGCGCTGCCCGAGGCCAGCGCCGTACCCGGCGGAGTCGCGCTGCTGGCCATTACCGCCAGGGACGACGATCGCGGCACCGCGCCGGGGGTCAGCTTCGACGGCAAGCGCGTCATGGTGCTGCGGCAGGCCGACCATTGGCTGGCGGTGGTCGGCATTCCGCTGAGCGCCGAGCCGGGGAGCGCCGCCATCGCGATCCGGCGCGCCGCCGGCCGCGCCGCCGAATCGATCAGCTTCGAGATCCATCCCAAGCAATACCTGGTGCAGCGCCTGACGGTGCCGCCCGGCAAGGTGGACCTGTCGCCGCACGATCTGCAGCGTGTCGAGCGCGAGCAGGCGCGCCTGCACACGGCACTGGCCACCTTCGAGGATCGGCCCCCTCCGACCTTGCGGCTGTTGCCGCCGGTGGACGGCGTTCGCTCGAGCTCCTTCGGCCTGCGGCGCATCTTCAACGACGAGGCGCGCGCACCGCACTCGGGCATGGATATCGCCGCCGCCCTGGGCACGCCGATCAAGGCGGCCGCGGATGGCCGCGTCATCGACGTCGGCGATTATTTCTTCAACGGCAACACCGTGCTGGTCGACCACGGCGAGGGCCTGATCACGATGTATTGCCACCTGTCGGCGATCGGCGTGCGGCCGGGCGAAGCGGTGCGCGTCGGCGCCATCATCGGCAAGGTGGGCGCCACCGGGCGCGTGACTGGGCCGCATCTGCATTTTGCGGTGGCGCTCAACCGCGTCTTTGTCGACCCGGGATTGTTCTTGATCGCACCGAGCGCCGCGCCTTCCCCGCCCTGAGCCGGTCATAAGGGTTGGCGTCGCTGCGGAACTCGATGGCCACCGGCGTGGCGTACAGGTCGAAGCGCTCCCGAAACACGTTGGCCAGATAGCGCCGGTAGGACTCGGGCACCGATGCGGTCTGATTGCCGTGAATCACGATGCGCGGCGGGTTGCGCCCGCCCTGGTGGGCATAGCGCAGCTTGATGCGCCGGCCGCGCACCAGCGGCGGCTGATGCGCCTCGAGCGCCTGCTCGAGCGCGCGCGTGAGCGCCGGCGTGGACATGCGCAGCATCGCGGCGTCGTAGCCGCGGATCGCATCGCGCACCAGCTCGCCGACACCGGTGCCGTGGCGCGCCGAGATGAAGTGCTGCGGCGCAAACGGCACGAAGTCGAGTTTCAGTCCGAGCTGGCGGCGAATCTCCTCGCGCTGCTCGGCGGCAATGCCATCCCATTTGTTCACCGCGATCAGGATCACGCGGCCTCGATCCAGGGCCTGCCCCAGCACGCTCGCGTCCTGCTCGCCGACCGTATCGTGCGCATCGAGCACCAGGATCACCACGTGCGCCTCGGCGACGGCCTGCAGCGTGCGGGCGACGCTGGCGCGCTCGACCGGATCCTCGACGCGCGCGCGCCGGCGCACGCCGGCCGTGTCGATGAACAGGAAATCGCGGCCGTCGCGTTGAAACGGCACCAGAATGCTGTCGCGCGTGGTGCCGGGCGCGGCGCTGGCGATCACGCGCTCCTCGCCGAGCACCCGGTTGATCAACGTCGATTTGCCGACGTTGGGCCGCCCGATGATCGCGACGCGGATGGCGCCGCTGTCCTCGAGCGGCGCAGGTTCGGGCTCGAGCCCGGTGAGCAGCGCATCGATCAGCTCCAGGCAGCCCTGACCGTGGCTCGCGGCGATCGCGCGCGGCGCGCCGAGCCCCAGGGAGTGGAATTCGGCCGTCACCAGCTCGCTGTCGAGCCCTTCGGCCTTGTTGACTGCCAGGACCACCGGCTTGCCGGTGCGCCGCAGCTCGCGGGCGATGAACAGGTCCTGCGCCGTGACCCCGGCACGGGCATCCGCCACGATGATCAGGCGATCGGCCTCCGCCACCGCCTTCTCGGTCTGCTGCCGCATCTGCGCATCCAGGCCCTTGGGATGCTCGAGCAGGCCGCCGGTATCGACCAGCACGCACGGCACGCGCCCGACGCGGGAATAGCCATATTGCCGGTCCCGCGTGACGCCAGGCACGTCGGCGACGATGGCCGCCCGGCTGTGCGTCAAGGCATTGAACAGCGTCGATTTGCCGACGTTCGGTCGGCCGACGATGGCGACGATCGGCAGCATGACTCGGGGCCCTGGCGCGACGGCAGCGCGGCCTTAAGGCTGCGCCGGTTGCGCCGGTTGCGCCGCTGGTGCCGGCTCCGCCGCTGGCGCGCCTGCGCCGGCCGGCGCTGCGGCCGCGGCCGCGGCGCTCGCCTGGCTGGTGCGAAACGCGCTCAGCACGCCCGAGTCGGTGAATACGAGCAGCAGGCCGCCCGCCACCACCGGCGGACTGCTCACACGCAGCTTGACCTTGATACCCTTCGATTCGATCGGTTTGGAGCCGACCGGCTTGTCGACCAGGGCTCGCGCCAGAAAATCACCCGTGGAAGCGTCGAGCCAATGCACCACGCCGCCGGCGTCGGCGATCACGACGCGCCCACCGTAGATCACCGGCACGGTGAGCTGGCGGCGCAGCAGGGCTTTCTGCCGCCACTGTTCGGTGCCGTTGTTGCGATCCAGCCGCACCAGCTCGCCGTCGGCGGTCGAGATGTAGAGCGCGTCGCCGTCGACCGCGAGCCCGCGATAGCTCGACATGTCGCGCGTCCAGACCGCCTGGCCGCTCTCGAGCACCAGGCGCATGATGCGCCCCTGATAGGCGACCGCGAACAGATCGTCGCCGTCGGCGACCACGTTGGCATCGACGTCGCTCAGGCGTGCCAGCTCGGTGCTGCCGCGCGCCTGGCCCACGGTCGCTTCCCAGGCCGTGACGCCGTTGTGGCGCACCAGGGCCATCACGCGGCCGTTGTCGAAGCCGCAGATCACGAGGTCGCCCACCAGTGTCGGCCGACTCGTGCCGCGCAGGGACAGCCGCGGCACCTGCTGGTCCGCGACCCAATCCTCGCTGCCGTCCTTCACCGTCAGTCCATGCAGCTTGCCATCGACGCCCCGCACCAGCACCAGGTTATCGCTGATGACGGGGGCCGACAGAATCTCGGAATTGACGCGCACGCGCCAGCGCACCTGGCCGTCGGTGGCCGACAGCAGGATGATTTCGCCCTTGGAGCTGCCGACCGCCACCAGGCCATGCGCCACGCTGGGACCGGCCGACAGCGGCGCTTTCAATTCCCGGTGCCAGATCGGCCGGCCGTTGTCGAGCTGATACGCCGCCACCATGCCCTTGTGGTTGGCGGCAAACACGCGCCCGTCGGCGGCGGCAACGTCGAGCCCGAGCCGCAGCCTGGGCGCCTCGCCGGACAGCTTGATCGACCACACGCGCTGCACGGCGATGTGGTTGGCCATCGGCACCAGTGCCGCCGGCTTGTCGTTCTTCTTGGCGGTCTTGGTCTTGCTGCTGCAGCCGCCGCACAGCAGCGTCACACAGACGGCGATGCCGAGCGCGCCGGCGCCCAGCCGGGCCGATGCCGGACCGATCTTCACGAGCGTGCCAGGTCGCCGATCTTCAGATCCAGCAGCTCGCTATCGAGCGTATCGGCGCCGCCGCGGGCCGCGCGGTACTCCTTGAGGGCACCGTCGCGATCGCCTTCGGCCAGCAGCGCATCCCCGCGCACCTCGGCGTAGCGGGCGGCGAAGGCGCCCGGGTTCACGGCGTTCAGGGTCTTCAGGGCCGCATCCGCCTGTCCCTGCGCCAGCTGCACCCGCGCCAGCCGCAGGCGCGCAATCAGCGCCAGCTCCGGATCCTTGGTGCTCACCATCACCCTCGAGAGACGCTCGGCGGCTTTGTCGAGCTCCTTGCTTTCGACCAGCACGCGCGCTGCCGCCAGCTCGGCTTGATCCGCGTACGGGGTGGACGAGAAGTCCTTGACCAGCCGATCCGCCAGGATCAGGCCGCGAGCGACGTCATTGTGGCTGAAGGCATCGATCACCTGCTCATAGCGGGCCGCGGCGGCGAGCTCGTGTTGCTCGACCCGCGACTGCCAGTAGCGCCAGCCGCCGAACAGCGCCGCCGTCACCGCCACGGCGGCCAGCATCCACGGACCCTGCTCGCGCAGCCACGCCAGCACGCGCTCCCACTGTTCCTTGTCGTTCAGATAGTCTTCCACTCACAGTCTCCCTAGAGTAACGACGCGATGCGCGCGGGCAGCTCGCTCAACGGACAGTCGGTCTGACCGTCGTCGCCGCGCAAAGGTTTCACGGCCGCCACGCCGCGATCGAGCTCCGCGTCCCCCAGGATCACGGCCACGCGCGCCCCGCTGCGATCGGCGCGGCGGAATTGGGTCTTGAAATTCCCGCCCCCCAGATTGAGCAGCACCGTGCGACCCGGCAGCGCGTCGCGCAGCTGCTCGGCCAGGCCCAGGGCGCGCAGCTGCGCCCGCTCGCCGCTCGCCACGATATAGACCTCGGGCACGGCCGCGGGTGGCCCGTCCGGCAGCTGCGACACCAGCGCCACGACCCGTTCCAGCCCCATGGCAAAGCCGGTCGCGGGCGTCGGCTCGCCGCCCAGCTGGGCGGTCAGGCCGTCGTAGCGCCCGCCCGAGCAGACCGCATCCTGGGCACCCAGCGCATCGGTCACCCACTCGAACACGGTACGCGAATAGTAATCGAGCCCGCGCACCAGCCGCGGGTTGACTTCGTATGCGATCCCGAGCGCATCCAGGGCGGCGCGCAGCGCCGCGAAATGCTCCCTGGATTCCGGATCCAGATAGTCGTGCAGCAGCGGCGCGCCCTCGATCAGCGCGCGCATCTGCGGATTCTTGCTGTCGAGGATGCGCAGCGGATTGCCGCCGAGCCGCCGGCGGCTGTCCTCGTCGAGCGCGCTCTCATGCGAGCGAAAGTACTGCACCAGCTGCTCGCGGTAGCCGGCACGCGCCTGCGCCGTGCCGAGCGAATTGATCATCAGGCGCACGCGCGTGAGCCGCAGCTCGCGCCACAGCCGCGCCGTCAGCGCGATCAGCTCGGCGTCGATGTCCGGACCGGGGAAGCCGAGGGCCTCGACATCGATCTGGTAGAACTGCCGGTAGCGGCCCTTCTGCGGCCGCTCGTGCCGGAACATCGGACCCTGGCACCAGAGCTTGTGCCGCGCCCCGCGCAGCAGTCCGTTGGAGATCGCGCAGCGCACGATCCCCGCGGTGGCCTCGGGACGCAAGGTCAGGCTCTCCCCGCCGATGTCCTGGAACGTGTACATCTCCTTCTCGACGATGTCGGTGAACTCGCCGATCGAGCGCTTGAACAGCTCCGTATGCTCGACGATCGGCACCCGCACCTCCTCGTACCCGTACGCTGCGAGGGCCGCGCGCGCGACCCGCTCGACGTGCTGCCAGGCACCGATCTCGGCGGGCAGCACGTCGTTCATGCCGCGCACCGGCTGAATCTGGTTGCTCAAGAATTTCTCCGGGCCGACCGGCAGCTAGGGTCGCGGCGACGGCGCCGAGGGCGGCGACGGCGCCGAGGTCGGCGAGGGCGCGGAGGCGGCCGGCGGTGACGAGCGCGCCGCAACCGCGCGCCCGGCGCCATCGAGCGCAAAGCGCATCGGGCCGCTGCGCCCGGCGGCAGCGCCCAGAGCCACGGCGCGGCCGTCCAGCTCGAGGCTGACGCCCTGGGGATTGCCGAGCACGATGCGCAGCGGCGCGACGCCGGCCAGGTCCCGCTCCGAGCCGGCGGCCCCGAGGTCGTAGAACAGCCGCGAGCCGGCGGCGTCGTAGACTTCGGCCCAGCTGTCCTGGTCGAATTTCAGCCCCAGTCGCACGCGCCCCGCCGCGGCGCGGGGGGCCGCGGCGGCGCTCGCGGCCGGCGCACGCGACGGCACCGCGGTAGCGGCCATGACATCGCCATGCGGCAGCTCGCCGACGGCGACGGCGACCG
>DAHUYP010000072.1 GCA_027315105.1 Gammaproteobacteria bacterium | reverse complement strand
ATTCGTACTGTCGGCGGCCCTCGCCGGGCTCGCGGGATCGGTGAAGGCGCTGGTGCTCGGGTTCACGACGCTGACGGACGTGCAGCAATCGAGTTCCGGCGAAGTCATCCTGATGACGCTGCTCGGAGGCTCCGGCACGTTCTTCGGACCGGTCATCGGCGCCGCGCTGATCGTCACGCTGCAAGAGTACCTGTCGGACCTGGTCGGCGGCTGGGTCACCGTCATCATCGGCGCGGTGTTCGTCGCCTGCGTGCTGGCCTTTCGCCGCGGCGTGGTCGGCGAGCTCGCGGGCCTGCGATGGCGCCGATGAGCGCATCGCGCCGCCGGAGCGGGTCCATGCAGCACGCCTGCGCGCTGCTGCTGGCCATCGGCGCCGCACACGCCGGTGCGTACGCCGGCGAGCCCGACGGCGAGCAGGCGGTCGTGCAGGTCATGCAGGCCTACGAGGACGCCTGGAGCCGCCACGACGCACCCGCCATCGCCGGGTTCTATTGCGAGCCGGCGGTGCGCGTCACCCGGGACGGTCCGGTGGTGCGTGCGACGCGTGCCGCACAGGAGGCGACTTTCGGCCGCCTGCTGCCGCTGCTGGTGAGCCAGGGCTACGACCACAGCGCCTGGGACCGGCTCGAGGTGCGCCTGCTCGACGCCAGCACGGCCATCGCCAGCGGCACGGTCACGCGCTATCGGCGCGACGGCAGCGTATTCGAGCGCCAGGGCGTGACCTACGGCCTGTGGCGCACTGCGCAGGGCTGGAAGATCTTCTTTTCGGCGACGCAGGACCCGGCGCACGCGCTGAGCTTCGGCCCCGCGCCGCCCTGACGGCGGCGCGGAACGTATGCGCGCTGGCCGGGACGCGGCCGCCCGGGGTTGGTAGTTGTCCCGATGGCCACACGGCCGGAATCGGGCAGTGTTCGGATCGTGACCGACCAGATGCCGATCGAGGACTCCGATCCGGGTTGCGCTGCTGCAGGCCTCGGACCCGGACTCTATGCCCAATGGCGCGCCTCGATGCTCGGCGTCATGACGGAACGTCTCGAGCGCCGGACGATCATCGGCCTGCTGGGCGCGCTTGCGGGTCGCAGCGTGCTCGACGTGGGATGCGGCGACGGAGACCTTGCAATCGACCTGTGGGAACGCGATGCGCGGGTCACGGGCATCGATGCCTCGGAGTCGATGATCGCGGCGGCCCGATCGCGCGCGCAGGCGCGGCGCGCCGAAATCGCCTTCGAAGTCGCCGCCGCCGAACGCCTCCCGTTTCCGGACGGACACTTCGAGCGCATCGCCGCCGTCACCATTCTGTGCTTCGTCGAGGATGCGGCGCCGCTCTTGCGCGAAATGGCGCGCGTGCTTCGACCGGGCGGACGGCTGGTGATCGGCGAGCTCGGCAAATGGAGCAGCTGGGCGGCCGCGCGCCGCATTCGAGGCTGGCTCGGCTCGCCGCTCTGGCGCCTGGGGAGATTCCGCACGGCGCGCGAGCTGCGGGCGCTCGCCGAACAGGCCGGCCTTGCGGTCGAGTCGCTGCGCGGCGCGATCTATTATCCGCGCTGCGCCGTGCTCGCGCGGTGGATGGCGCCCCTGGACGCGCGCTTCAGCGCCATGACCACGGTCGGCGCGGCGTTTCTAGCGCTCGCCGCGGTCAAGCCGGCGCCCGGGCCGGCCGCGGCGTGACGAACGCTGCGCCGGCGCGGGGATTCACCGCAGCCGATGGCCGTCAGAGGGCGTCGGCGACCCGGCGGTAATGGTGACCGAGAATGGCCAGCTCCATGGCGGCGGAGAACTTGCCGGGACGCGAGAGCAGCGTCCACCAGAACAGGCCCCAGTATGCGCCGCGGCCCCGGTGCCACACGCCGAGCAGCCACAGCGACTTCAGGAACGCCTGCACGTCCGACCAGGACAGCCGCATCGCGGGGCCGCGCCGCTCCAGGGTCCGCAGGAAGGCGCGGATGCGCTGGTGATAGTGACGCGGCGCATAGAGCTTGCGCATCAGTTCCTTGTAGCCCGAGATGACGAAATCCCGGTCCAGGCGCGTCACGAAATTCACCGCCGCATCGGTGTTGTTGCCACAGGTCTCGGCCAGCAGGCGTCCCTCGCGCGCCAGCCGCTGGTACAGCGCCGTCTGCGGCAACGCGGTCAGCAGTCCCACCATGGCGGTGACCACCCCGGTGCGCTGGATGAACTCGAATTGCCGCGCAAAGATATCCGGCGGATCGGAGTCGAAGCCGATGATGAATCCGGCCATCACTTCCAGACCGCTGCGCTGCAGAGTCTGCACCGCGTGCGCCAGATCGCGCTTGCTGTTCTGCGTCTTGCCGCATTCCGCCAGGCCGCCGGCGGATGGGGTCTCGATGCCCAGAAACACCTTCTTGAAGCCGGCCTCGACCATCAGCTCGCATAATTCCTCGTGATCGGCGAGATTGACGGACGCCTCCGTCAGGAAGCCCATGCGCGGCGCGGCGCGCGCGCGCCATGCGATCATGGCGGTGAGCAGGTCCCGGGTGCGCTTGCGGTTGCCGATGAAATTGTCGTCGACGATGAAGACCATGTCCCTCCAGCCGGCCAGGCGCAGCGCCTCGAGCTCGCGCACCACCTGCGCCGGTTCCTTGGTACGGGGCACACGGCCGTTCATGACCACGATGTCGCAGAACTCGCAGTTGAACGGACAGCCGCGCGAGAACTGCACCGGCATGGTGACGTAGTCGCGCATGCGCACCAGATCCCAACGCGGCACCGGCGTGTTACGCACGTCGGGCCAGTCGGCGCCGCGGTAGACGGGTTGCAGCGCGCCGCGCTGCATGTCCGCCACGAGCCGTCCGACCAGGTCCTCGGCCTCGCCGAGCACGAAGTGCGGGATCTCGGGGAAATCCCGATAGCCGGTGGTGAACAGCGGGCCACCGGCGATGACGGTCCTGCCGAGCGCCGCGCAACGTGCCGCGACCTCGTGTGCGGATTGCCGGTGCACGATCATGCCGCTCAGGAAGACGTAATCGGCCTGGCGCAGATCCTCATCGTGGAGTTCCGAGACGTTCAGATCGACCAGCTGCAGGGTCCACGCGCGCGGCAGCATGGCGGCCACGGTCAGCAGCCCGAGCGGCGGGAAGGCAGCCTTCTTGGAGACGAACGGCAGCACGTGCCGGAAGCTCCAGAACGTATCCGGGCCGCGCGGATAGACCAGCAGTACTCTCATGGTCGCTCTCCCTGTGAGTCGCCGCGGCTCAGCGGCGCAGCGCCGCGCCGACGCCGGCGCCCTGGGCGGTGGTTCGAGCCGCCGGCGGCTCCGACCAGGCGAGCCCCTCGCGCGCGTGCAGAAAGCCGTTCACGTACGGGATATCGCCGGTGACGGTGCGCAGGGCCTGCAGCGCTTCGGCCGCGGAGCGCCGGTCATCGAGCACGTCACGATACAGCCGGAGCACCTGTACCATGTCGACCGCCTGCGGCGAGAGCCGCAGGTGGGTGACGCCGAGCTCACGCAGGCCGGCCAGCTCCGGCAGCAGCACGCAGTAGCCGCGCGAGAGCGTCTGGGTGCCGTTGATCGTCAGGATCGGCCGGCCGTCGATGGTCGAGGCGGCGAGGCCGTCGGGGTCCAGGCCGCACACCAGCTGGCAGTGGTCCTTGGTGAGGTTGTGCGAGCGCGCGTGATAGCAGCGCATCGCGACCGACAGCGCCTGGCGCCCGAACACCTGCACCTCGACGCCGGCCGGCGCGGCGCCGGCCGCGATCACCCGGATCGAGGCCGCGGACATCTCCACCGGCACGACGATGCGCCGCGCGCCGCAGCCGACCAGGAAGTCGCGCGTGCCTTCGTTGAAGACGTTGATATGCGGGCCGACGACGTGCGGGGCACCCGCGAGCAGCTGCAGGGTGGCGACGTCGTTGGCCTCGAGCAGCAGGCCGCGCGCGGCGAGCTCGCGAATCCTCGCGACCTCGCGCCTGGAGGTCACGAGCGCCAGCGTCGATACCACGATGTCCTTGCCGGCGGCGCGCAGTCTCGCCACGACGGCATCGAAGAACGGCTCGAAGGAGGGCTCGCGCTTGGAGCAGACGACCTCGCCGAGGTACACCGTATCGACCGCCGCCTCGTCGGCGATGCGAAAATAGAAATCGCGGCGCCGTTCGGCCGGCCAGTGAAACAGCAGCGGCCCCAGCGTCAGCTGCGCGCGCGCGCCGCCGTTCACCGCCACCCCTTGCGATAGGCGCCGAAGGTGTCGCGGCCGCCCTCGGCCTCGCCCCTGAGCTCGTCGAGCGCCGTGGCCGGGAAGTCGCCGCGCGCGAGCGCATCGAGCACCCGCCTGAACGTGCCGACGATGTGCGTGACGTAGGCGCGGCCGCGCTGGCGGCCCTCGATCTTCAGCGCGGTCACGCCGGCGGCCTTCAGTTCCGGCAGGATGCCGATGGCGTTCAAGGCCACCGGTTCCTCGAACAGATAGGAGGCGCGCCCGTGCGTGACGTAGCGCCCCTTGCAGGGCGTGGGGTAGGCCGCCGGCTCGCCGCGCGCGAACGAGTTGAGCGTCACCTCGCCGAGCGAGGACAGCACACGCCCGTCGCGCTCGAGGTAGGCGACGTGGCTGGCCGGGGCGCAGGCGCCTTCGCTGGTCGGAGACAGGCCCGTCAGGTAGGAGGACAGGAAGCAGCGCCCTTCCGACATCGGCCCGACGCTGCCGAAGGCGAATACCTCGGTCTCGATGCCGCTCTCGGCCACCAGCTGCGCCACATCCTCGACCGACAGCACCCGCGGCAGCACCACGCGCCTGACGTCGAAGTGCTGGCGGTAGAACGCGATCGAGGGCGCATTGGCCGCCGATGCCTGCACCGACAGGTGGCGCCGCAGTCCCGGATGATGACGGGTGGCGTAGTCGAGCACGCCGATGTCGGCGAGAATGACGGCGTCGGCACCGGCCGCCGCCGCCTGATCGAGCGCGCGATGCCAGGGCCCGGCATCCCCGGCGCGCGGAAACGTATTGATCGCCACCAGCACCCTGCAGCCGCGGCCGTGGGCATAGGCGATGCCCTCGCGCAGCTCGTCCGGATCGAAGTTGAGCCCCGGGTAGTTGCGGGCGTTGGTGCAGTCCCGAAAGCCGCAGTACACCGCGTCCGCTCCCGCGTCGACCGCCGCGCGCAGCGCCGCCGGCGTACCCGCCGGGCACACCAGTTCCAGGTAGCGCGCGCTCACGCCGCCTTCTCGTCGCGCCGCTTCTGGCGCGCTTCGAGCCGCCCGAGCCGGGCCGCGAGCGCCTCGATCTCGCCGCGGCAGCGCTCGAGCTGTGCTTCGAGGTCGGCGCCGGATCCGGACGGCGGATGCAGCGTGCGGTGCATCGCCGCGAGGCGCGTGCCGACGCGCTCCAGCACGTGATCGAGCGCGCGCGCGAGCGCGCGCGCCGGCGGCGCGAGCGGCCCGAACGCCCGCGCGATCTCATCGGCGAGCATCAGCTCGTCGCGGTCCAGCACGTTGCGCAGCCCGACGATGAGCGAGGTGTCGCCGGAGATGGTCAGATCGCGCCGGAAGAACAGCGTGTCGCCGTCGATGCGGCCCTCGAGCAGATCCACCAGGGTGGCGACGCTCGCCACCACCGACGCATCGGCGCCGCTCGCGTCGCGGGCGGCGATGCCGAGCGTCACCGGCGTGCGGCCGACGGTGAGGACGAAGCGGTATGGCAAGTCGTGCGGCGCGATGTGGATGACCGCGGGCGCCATGCGCTCGAGGTTTCGAAGCAGCCGGGGATGCGAGCGCCCGAGGCGGCCGATCATGCGCGCCGCGAGCCGCTCGAGCAGCCGCGTCGGCAGCACCGTCGCGGCCGAGCGCAGCAGCGCCAGCGGGGTGCGGTGCACGAGCCGAGGCGGTGGCGGGGCAGGCAGCGACTGTACGGTGCCGGCGGCGGCCCCCGAACCCACCTCAGTTGTGATCGCCAACCTCGTTACCTCTTGGGAACGGTGCCACGCGGGGCGCCGTGCAGTCGCTGCGGCCGGCAGTATGGGGTGGCGCGCCCGGCCCGGAGTTGATCTGGCGCAAAGCCGCCGTCAGGCGGCGCCGGACAGGGCCGCGAGCGCCTGCGGCTGCAGGATCTCGATCTGCCGCAGGCGCACCGCGAGCCAGCCGGCGCGCTTGAAGGCGCTGAGCGTGCGGCTCACGGTTTCCAGGGTCAGCGCCAGGTGATTGGCGATGTCGCGCCGGCTCATGCTGAGGCGCAATTGCCGCGCCGACAGGCCGCGCTGCTCGAGCCGGCGCGACAGGTCGACCAGGAAGCCCGCGAGCCGCTGGCGCGCATCGGCCAGCCCCATGCAGGAGCGCTGGCGCTGCGCCTCCTGCAGCGACTGGCCCAGCAGGCGGATGATCTCGCGCCGCAGGCCGGGCAGCGCCTGCATCAGCGGCTCGAGCCGGCGCACCGGAATCCGGCAGAAGCGCATCGGCTCGAGCGCGACCACTTCGCACAGGTGCAGATCCCGGGCGAACGCTTCCAGCCCGACCACCTCGCCGGGCAGGTGAAAGCCGAGGATCTGTTCATCCCCCTCGATCGACAGTCCGATGGACTTGGCCGATCCGCCGCGCACCACGTACAGCGCCTGCAGGCGCCGTCCGGCGTGGATCAGGCTGGCGCCGGCCGCCAGCGGCCGCCCGCGCTCGACCGCCTGTTCGAGCAGGCGGGTCTCCGGCGGCGACAGCCGCGCCGGCAGGCAGATGCGGCTGAGCGCACAGCCGCGGCAGGACACCTCGACGCGCGCGTCTGCGCCGCAGTGCATCGGGTCTTCCAGCGTGGTGTCAGGCGAGTGAATGGGTAAATGTCCGGTGTGCCGCACAACCGCATTATTTTACACCCATTGGGGCGAGCCGACTTGATACGGATCAAGCGCTCGCGCGCCGGGCGCCGATGAAGGCCGGATGCCGCTTCACGGGGTAGGCGCATTCGGCCAGCGTTGCCGCATCCAGATGCCGCAGGAAGGCTTCCTGCGCGGCGGCCAGCTTCGACTTGAGGCGGCAATGCGGTGTCAATACGCAGTTACCACCATCGCTGCGAAAACATTCGACCAGCGCGTAGCGCCGCTCCATGAATCGGACCACCTCGCCGATCGTGATGGACTTCGGGTCGCGCGACAGGCGCAGCCCGCCCCCGGCGCCGCGCTGCGTTATGACGAACCCGCCGCGCGCCAGATTCTGCACCACCTTGGTCAGGTGATTGCGCGACATCCTGAACTCGGTGGCGATCTGGTCGGTCGTGACCGGGCTGTCCGGCGCGCCGGCGAGCAGCATCAGGGTGCGCAGCCCAAAATCGGTGAATGCGGTCAGGCGCATGCTGGCTTCCGTTAATTGGTATTTACAATTCCTATTATATCGGCTTAAATATGCATTGGAAATACCAATTTGGCGGCCCGAGCCCGGGTCGCGGACGCGGAGCAACGGCGAACGAGCGCGCGCGCACAGTCGCGCGCAGCACGATGAAGGAGGGTTGCCATGACACTTCGAACCACCGGTGAGCCGGCCGCAGAAGCGGCCGCCGCCGCCCCGGAGCACGGCGACACGGCCGCACTCATCGATCACATCCTGCGCCGCTATCACGAGACCCACCGGCGCGAGCTGACGCAGCTCATCGAGCTCGCCCGCAAGGTGCAGGCCGTCCATACGGATCATCCACGGCTTCCGCACGGCCTGGCGGAGCTGCTACAAGAAATCCGAACCGAACTCGAAGCGCACATGAGAAAGGAAGAGATGATCCTGTTTCCGGCGATGCTGCAATGCGCCGGGGGCGGGCTCGGCGCACCGATCGCACGGATGCGTCACGACCACGCCGAGCACGGCGAGCATCTGCAGCGGCTGGAACACATCACCGGCGGTTTCGCCGTGCCCGACGGGGCCTGCCGTTCCTGGCAGGCGCTCTATTCCGGGGCGGCAAAGCTGGCCGCCGACCTGATCGAGCACATCACACTCGAGAACACGGTGCTGTTCCCGAGGTTCGAAGCCGGCAGCTGACCGCGGCACTCAGGCTCGGTGCGCCGACAGGCTGCGTATCCGGGGAGCATTCCCATGAGCTACTTCCTCGACCGACTGCAGTTCTTCAGGCGTAACCCGCAGAGCTTCGCCGGCGGTCACGGCGTCACCAGGACCGAGAGCCGCAACTGGGAGGACGGTTACCGCTCGCGCTGGCAGTACGACAAGATCGTGCGCTCCACTCACGGCGTGAACTGCACCGGCTCGTGCAGCTGGAAGATCTACGTCAAGAACGGCCTGGTGACCTGGGAAACGCAGCAGACCGACTACCCGCGCACGCGTCCGGACCTGCCCAACCACGAGCCGCGCGGCTGTCCGCGCGGCGCCAGCTACTCCTGGTACCTGTACAGCGCGAACCGCCTGAAATATCCGCTGGTGCGCGGCGCGCTGCTGCGCCTGTGGCGCGAGGCCCGCAGGACGATGAGCCCGGTCGAGGCCTGGGCCAGCATCGTCGGCGATCCTCTCAAGGCCAGAGACTACAAGAGCCGGCGCGGCCTGGGCGGCTTCGCGCGCGTGCGCTGGGAGGAGGCCAACGAGATCATCGCCGCCTCCAACCTGTACACGGCCAGGCAGCACGGACCCGACCGCGTGATCGGCTTCTCGCCGATCCCGGCGATGTCGATGGTGTCCTACGCCGCCGGCGCGCGCTACCTGTCGCTGCTCGGCGGCGCCTGCCTGTCGTTCTATGACTGGTACTGCGACCTGCCGCCGTCCTCGCCGCAGGTGTGGGGCGAGCAGACCGACGTGCCTGAATCGGCCGACTGGTACAACAGCCGCTACCTCATCGCCTGGGGCTCCAACGTGCCGCAGACGCGCACGCCCGACGCGCACTTCTTCACCGAGGCGCGCTACAACGGCACCAAGACCGTGGCCATCACGCCGGATTACTCCGAGGTGGCCAAGCTCACCGACCACTGGCTGCATCCCAAGCAGGGCACCGATGCGGCGCTGGCGTTCGCGTTCGGCCACGTGATCCTGAAGGAATTCCACGTCCTCAACCCATCGGCGTACTTCACCGACTACTGCCGCCAGTACTCCGACCTGCCGCTGCTGGTGCAGCTCGAGCGGCGCGCCGACGGCCGGCTGGTGCCGGGCCGCTTCCTGCGCGCCAGCGATCTGGGCGGACTGGGCGAGGGCAACAACCCGGAGTGGAAGACGCTCGCCTATGACGAGAACACGGACGCGATCACCGTGCCGGCCGGCTCGGTGGGCTTTCGCTGGGGCGATCACGGCAAGTGGAACATCGAGCAGCGGGACAGCGCCGGCCGGGCCACGCGCCTGCGCCTGAGCCTGGCGGATGCCAACGACGGCATCGAGGCGGTGAGCTTCCCGTACTTCGGCGGCATCGAGCACGATCGCTGGACCGCATCGAAGTTCGAGCCGATCCTGGAGCGCAACATCCCGGTGCGCAGGCTCACGCTCGCCGACGGCCGGGAGTGGGCGGTCGCGACCGTGTACGACCTGCTGCTGGCGCAGTACGGCGTCGATCGCGGCTTCGGCGGCGGCAACGTGGCCGCGAGCTACGACGAGGATCTGCCCGGCACGCCGGCGTGGCAGGAAAGCATCACCGGCGTATCGCGCGCCGAGGTGATCGAGATCGCGCGCGAATTTGCGCGCACCGCCGACAAGACCCGCGGCCGCAGCATGATCATCGTTGGCGCGGGCCTGAACCACTGGTTCCACAACGACATGAACTACCGCGGGCTGATCAACCTGCTGGTCATGTGCGGCTGCGTCGGGCAGAGCGGCGGCGGCTGGGCGCATTACGTGGGCCAGGAGAAGCTGCGCCCGCAGACCGGCTGGATCCCGCTGACCTTCGCGCTCGACTGGATGCGCCCGGCGCGGCAGATGAACGGCACCTCGTTCTTCTACTTCATGTCCGACCAGTGGCGCTACGAGAAGCTGGAGGTGAAGGAGATCCTCTCGCCGCTGGCCGATCCGGACAAGTACCGCGGCAGCCTGGCCGATCTGAACCTGCAGGCGATCCGCATGGGCTGGCTGCCGAGCGCGCCGCAGCTCGATCGCAATCCGCTGCGCATCGCGGCGGCCGCCGCGCAGGCCGGACAGACGCCGGCCGGCTACGTGGTCGAGCAGCTGCAGCAGGGCAAGCTCGACTTCGCCTACGCCGATCCGGACGCGCCGCAGAACTTCCCGCGCGTGCTGTTCGTCTGGCGCTCCAACCTGCTCGGTTCCTCCGGCAAGGGCCACGAGTACATGCTGCGGCACCTGCTCGGCACCCGCCACGGTGTGCAGGACCAGGATCTGGGCGAGCGCGGCGCGGTCAAGCCCGGCGAGATCAAGTGGCGCGACGAGATCCCCGAGGGCAAGCTCGACCTGCTGGTCACGCTCGACTTCCGCATGTGCACCACGGCGCTGTATTCGGACGTGGTGCTGCCGACTGCGACCTGGTACGAGAAGGACGACCTCAACACCTCGGACATGCACCCGTTCATCCACCCGCTGTCCAGGGCCGTGGACCCGGCGTGGGAGTCGCGCAGCGACTGGGACATCTTCAAGGGCATCGCGCGCGCGGTCAGCGACCTGGCCCCGGGCGTGCTCGGCGTCGAGCAGGACGTGGTGCTGGTGCCGACGCTGCACGACACCCCCGGCGAGCTCGCCATGCCGTTCGCGGTGCAAGACTGGAAGAAGGGCGAGTGCGCGCCGGTCCCGGGCCGGACCATGCCGTCGATCGCGGTGGTCGAGCGCGATTATCCGAACCTGTACCGGAAGTTCACCTCGCTCGGCCCGCTGCTCGAGAAGCTCGGCAACGGCGGCAAGGGCATGAGCTGGGATACCAAGGAGGAGGTCGAGTTCCTCGGCCGGCTCAATCATCGGGTGACCGAGGACGGCGTGAGCCAGGGCCGGCCGCGCATCGACAGCGCGATCGATGCCTGCGAGGTGATCCTGCATCTGGCGCCGGAGACCAACGGCCACGTGGCGGTCAAGGCCTGGGAGTCGCTCAGCGGCTTCACCGGCCGCGAGCACGCGCACCTGGCGATCGGCAAGCGGCACGAGGCCATTCGCTTTCGCGACATCCAGGCGCAGCCGCGCAAGATCATCTCCTCGCCGATCTGGTCGGGCCTCGAGGACGAGCACGTCAGCTACAACGCCGGCTACACCAACGTCCACGAGCTGATCCCGTGGCGCACGCTCACCGGCCGCCAGCAGTTCTACCAGGATCACGAATGGATGCTCGCGTTCGGCGAGGGCTTCATGAGCTATCGGCCGCCGGTGGACACCCGCACGGTGCAGCCGCTGCACCACAAGCGCAGCAACGGCAACCGCGAGATCGTGCTCAACTGGATCACGCCGCACCAGAAGTGGGGCATCCACAGCACCTACAGCGACAACCTGCTGATGCAGACGCTGTCGCGCGGCGGGCCGATCGTGTGGCTCAGCGAGGATGACGCGCGCGCGGCCGGCATCGAGGACAACGACTGGATCGAGCTGTTCAACGTCAACGGCGCGATCACCGCCCGCGCGGTGGTGAGCCAGCGCGTGATGCCCGGAATGGCGATGATGTACCACGCGCAGGAGCGCATCCTCAACATCCCGGGCTCCGAAATCACCGGCGGCCGCGGTGGCATCCACAACTCGGTGACCCGCGTGGTGCTCAAGCCGACCCACATGATCGGCGGCTACGCGCAGCTGGCCTACGGCTTCAACTACTACGGCACCTGCGGTACCAACCGTGACGAGTTCGTGATCGTGCGCAAGATGAGCAGGATCGACTGGCTGGACGGCGAGCCCGCGCCGAAGGCCGCCGGGGAGGTGGCGTCATGAAGGTTCGCGCGCAGATCGGCATGGTGCTGAACCTCGACAAGTGCATCGGCTGCCATACCTGCTCGATCACCTGCAAGAACGTCTGGACCTCGCGCGAAGGCGTCGAGTACGCCTGGTTCAATAACGTCGAGACCAAGCCCGGCATCGGCTACCCCAAGGAATGGGAGAACCAGGACCGGTGGAACGGCGGCTGGGTGCGCAGCGCCGCCGGCAAGCTGATCCCGCGCAGCGGCGGGCGCTGGCGGCTGCTGTCGAAGATCTTCGCCAACCCCGACCTGCCGCAGATCGACGATTACTACGAGCCGTTCGATTTCGACTACCAGCACCTGCACCAGGCGCCGGAGGGCCGACAGCAGCCGACCGCGCGTCCGCGCTCGCTGATCAGCGGCGAGCGCATGCAGAAGATCAACTGGGGTCCGAACTGGGAGGAAATCCTCGGCACCGAGTTCGCCAAACGTGCCAAGGACCGCAACTTCGACGCCATCCAGAAGGAGATCTACGGCGCGTTCGAGCAGACCTTCATGATGTACCTGCCGCGCCTGTGCGAGCACTGCCTCAACCCGGCGTGCGTGTCGGCCTGTCCGAGCGGCGCGATCTACAAGCGCGAGGAGGACGGCATCGTCCTGATCGACCAGGACAAGTGCCGCGGCTGGCGCATGTGCGTGTCGGCCTGCCCGTACAAGAAGATCTACTACAACTGGAAGAGCGGCAAATCCGAGAAGTGCATCTTCTGCTACCCGCGCATCGAGATGGGCGAGCCGACCGTGTGCGCGGAGACCTGCGTCGGCCGCATCCGCTACCTGGGTGTGATGCTGTATGACGCCGAGCGCATCCAGGAGGCCGCGTCGGCGCCGGCGGAGAAGGACCTGTACCGGGCGCAGCTGGACATCTTTCTCGATCCGTCCGATCCGCGGGTGATCGAGGCGGCGCGCCGGGAGGGCATCCCCGAGAGCTGGCTGGAGGCGGCCAAGGCCTCGCCGGTGTACAAGCTGGCGATCGACTGGCAGCTCGCGCTGCCGCTGCATCCGGAATACCGCACGCTGCCGATGGTGTGGTACGTGCCGCCGCTGTCGCCGATCCAGTCCGCCGCCGAGCGCGGCCGCGTAGGCATGAACGGCGAACTGCCGGACATCGCCTCGCTGCGCATCCCGGTGCGCTACCTCGCCAACCTGCTGACCGCGGGCGACGAGGCCCCGGTGGTGCGTGCGCTCGAGCGCATGATGGCGATGCGCTGCTGGCGCCGCGCGCGCAACGTCGATGGCGTCGAGGACCTGGCGGTGCTGCGGCAGGCGGGCCTGAGCGTCGCCCAGGCCGAGGACATGTACCGCTACCTCGCGATCGCGAACTACGAGGATCGCTTCGTGATCCCGAGCGCGCACCGTGAATATGCCAACGACGCATTCGGCGAGCGCGGCGGCTGCGGCTTCACGTTCGGCAACGGCTGCGGCGGCGACAGCCCGGCCGACCTGTTCGGCCAGCGCAAGCTCACCACGTTCGCGGTGCAGCCGACGCGCCGCGAGGCGCGCGAGACGCGCGAGGTGACGCCATGAGATCGCTCAAGCTGATCGGCGTGCTGCTGGACTATCCGCAGGACGAACTGTGGCAGCACCGCGCCGAGCTGCTCGAGGCCGTGGACGACCCGGCGCTGTCGGCGCCGCGCCGCGCGGCGCTGAGCCGCTTCGTGCAGGATCTGCTCGACGCCGAGCCGCTGGACGCACAGGACCGCTGGCTCGCGACTTTCGACCGCGGCCGCTCGATGAGCCTGCTGCTGTTCGAGCACATCCACGGCGAATCACGCGCTCGCGGCCAGGCGATGGTCGATCTGATCGAAGCCTATCGCCGCCACGGCTTCGAGCTCGCGGCGCGGGAGCTGCCCGACTACCTGCCGTTGCTGCTGGAGTACCTCTCGCAGCGCCCGCCGGAGGAGGGGCGCGACTGGCTGAGCCACGTGCGCCACATCCTCGCCATGCTCGCGGCCCGCGCGCTCGAGCGCAACAGCCCCTACGGCGTGCTGCTCGAGGCTTTGGTGGACCTGGCCGAGGGCACGCTCGACACCGATGCCTTGCGCCGCCGCGCCCGTGAGGAAGAGCGCGACGACACGCCCGCCGCGATGGATCGGTTGTGGGAGGAGGAGGCGGTGCGATTCGGCGCCGAGGCGAGCACCGACGGGTGCGCCACCCCGAGCCGCAAACCGCCAGCGGGCGCCAAAGCGCAGGTGCAGCCATGAACTACCTCGATCAGTTCGCGTTCCAGCTCTATCCGTACATCGTCATGGCGGTGTTCCTTATCGGCAGCTGGGCGCGCTTCGACCGCGCCATGTACACCTGGCGCAGCGGCTCGAGCCAGCTGCTGTCCGGCCGCGGCATGCGCCTGGGCAGCAACCTGTTCCACGTCGGCATCATGGTGGTGCTCGGCGGTCATCTGGTCGGCCTGCTGACACCGCATTCGATCTACTCGGTGCTGATCAGCGCGCCGCAGAAGCAGTTGCTGGCGATGGTGGTCGGCGGGGTGTTCGGACTGATGTGCCTGGCCGGCCTCGGCATCCTGCTGTTGCGCCGGCTGACCAACCCGCGCGTGCGCGCCACGGGCGCCCCCGGCGATACGTTGATCCTGGTGCTGCTGCTCGCGCAGCTGCTGCTGGGCCTGTACACCATCGTGATCTCCAGCCATCACATGGACGGCGGCGTGATGATGGCGCTGGCCGAGTGGGCGCAGCGCATCGTCACCTTCCGCTGGGGCGCCGCCGCGTTCATCGCCCAGGTGAACTGGGTCTACAAGGCGCACCTGCTGCTCGGCATGACGCTGTTCCTGATCGCGCCGTTCACCCGGCTGGTGCACGTGTGGAGCATCCCGCTGAGCTACCTGTGGCGGCCGTACCAGGTGGTGCGCCGCCGTCAGCCGGCGCTGCACTACAGGCTGCGCTCGTGAGCGCCGAAATGGCCAGCGCGGCGCCGTGCCACCTGTTCGTGGGCGCGACGCCGATCAGCGAGGCGCAGATCGGGCGGGAGATGCAGCACCACCGCGCGATCACGCCGCAGCACGCGCGCGCGGCGGCCGCGCGCGCGCTGGTGGTGCGCGAGCTGCTGCAGCGGGAAGTGCAGCGGCTGAGACTGGCCGGCGAGCGGCCGTGCGAGGGCCGCGAGTCCGAGGAAGAAGCGGCTATCCGCATGCTGCTGGAACGCGAGCTCGAGGACCGGGTGCCCGGCGAAGGCGATTGCCGGCGCTACTACGAACAGAACCGCGAGCGCTTTCGGACGCCGGACCGCATCCGCGTACGCCATATCCTGCTGAGCGCGCCGGCCGACGATGCCGCCGCACGCCTGCATGCCCGGAGCGAGGGCGAGCGGCTGATCGGCGAGCTCAAGGCCGATCCGGTGCCGTTCGCCGACTTCGCGCTGCGCTTCTCGGCTTGTCCGTCGAAGCAGCAGGGCGGGGAGCTCGGCTGGCTGCAGCGCGGCCAGACCACGCCGGAGTTCGACCGCCAGATCTTCCGCCTGCGCGAGGGGCTCGCGGCCTTTCCGGTCGAGTCGCGCTGGGGCTACCACGTGGTGAGCGTCGATGAGATCAGGCCCGGTGCAGCGCTCGGGTTCGATGAGGTGCGCGGGCAGATCTGCGATTACCTGGAACTGCAGCTGCGCCAGCGCGAGCTGCAGCATTACCTGCTCGCTCTGGCGCAGCGCTACGAGGTGCGGGGCCTCGAGCAGATCGAGGCGCTGGCGGCCGCCGCTGCCGACCCGCGCCGCCGGAGGTAGTCCCATGCACGATCAGGACGCGGTCTTCGTCGGCCGGCAACGCCGGGCCCTGTGGCTCAGCACGTTCTCGTTCGCGATGTGTTTCGCGGTGTGGACGGTGTTCTCGATCATCGGCGTGCGGATCAAGCAGCAGCTCGGGCTCAGCGAGACCGGGTTCGGCCTGCTGATCGCCACGCCCATACTCACCGGTGCGGTGACGCGGCTGTTCCTGGGCATCTGGGCCGATCAATTCGGCGGCCGGCGCGTGTTCACCGCCGTCATGCTGGTGGCGGCCGCGGCGACCGGGCTGCTGAGCACGGCCAGCACCTATGCGGGTTTCCTGCTGGCCGCACTGGCGATGGGTATCGCCGGCGGTTCGTTTGCGGTCGGGGTCGCGTTCGTCTCCAGGTGGTTTCCGCCCGGCAGGCAGGGCACGGCGCTGGGCATCTTCGGCGCCGGCAACGTGGGGGCCGCATTGACCGCGCTGCTGGCGCCGACGGTGATGGGCGCCTGGGGCTGGCAGGCGGTCGCACGCCTGTGGGCGCTGGCGCTGGCCGCCACGGCGATCGTGTTCTACCTGGCGGTGCGCGACGATCCGGGTCTGGAGCATCGGCGCGCCCAGGGCTCCGGCCAGGCGTACTTCGTGCGGCAGATGGCGCCGCTGAAGAATCTGCAGGTGTGGCGCTTCGCGCTGTATTACTTCTTCGTGTTCGGCGGCTTCGTGGCGCTGTCGCTGTGGCTGCCGCGTTACCTGATTGGCGTCTACGGTCTGAGCATCACCCGCGCCGGCCTGATCACCGCCTGCTTTGCGCTGCCGGCCGGCCTGTTCCGCATCGTCGGCGGCCGGCTGTCGGATCGCATCGGCGCGCGCCGCGTGATGTACTGGACCTTCGGCGTGTCGCTGGTGTGCACGTTCCTGCTGTCGTATCCGGCGACCCGCTACACGGTCGAGGGCATCCGCGGGCCGATCCAGTTCGGCCTCGCGATCGGGCTGCTGCCCTTCGCCCTGCTGCTGTTCGTGCTGGGCTTCTTCATGTCGCTGGGCTCGGCCGCGGTGTACAAGCACGTGCCGACCTATTACCCCGAATCGGTCGGCGCCGTGGGCGGCATGGTCGGCATGATCGGCGCCCTGGGCGGCTTCGTGCTGCCGATCGCCTTCGGCCTGATGAACGATCTGGTCGGCATCTGGACCAGCTGCTTCATGCTGCTGTTCGCGCTGGTCGCGAGCGCCTTGAGCTGGATGCATTTCGCGATCCTGCGCATGGAGCGCAGCCATTTCCCGCAGATCCAATCCGAGACCGACCTGCCGGAGATGATCGCGGCGCACGGGCGCGGTCCGTCCGCCGGCGGCGCCGCGCGGCCGCCGTGAGCGCACCGGGTACACGCCGCGCCGCGCCGCGCACGGCGCGGGCGCTGGCCGACCTGGCCGAGCTGTCGCCGGCGAACTTCGCCCTGGTCATGGCGACCGGGGTCATCTCGATCGGCCTGCGGCTGCGCGGCCTGGATGCGCCGGCGCTGGCGCTGCTGGGCCTGAATCTCGCCGCCTGGGCGGTGCTGTGGGTGCTGACGGCGCTGCGCCTGCTGCGCAGTCCGCGCCGTTTCGGCGCCGATCTGGTCGATCACCTGCGCGGTCCCGGATTCTTCACCATGGTGGCGTCCACCGCGGTGCTCGGCAGCCAGCTGGTGCTGCTGACGGCCAGCCTGCGCCTCGCGATCGCGTTGCTGGCACTGGCGGGTCTGCTGTGGGTGGGCCTGACCTACAGCATCTTCGCCGCCTTCACGATCAAGGAGGACAAGCCCGCGCTCGATCGCGGCATCTCCGGCAACTGGCTGCTGGCGGTGGTGGCGACCCAGTCGCTGGCGGTGCTCGCCGCACTGATCGCCGCGCACCTCGCCCAGCCGCGACGGCTGGAGCTGAACTTCTTCGCACTGTCGATGTGGCTGTGGGGCGGCATGCTGTACATCTGGATGATGTCGCTGATCTTCTACCGCTACACGTTCTTCCATTTCTCGCCGGGCGACCTGACGCCGCCGTACTGGATCAACATGGGCGCGATGGCGATCTCGACGCTGGCCGGTGCGCAGCTGATCGCCAACGCCGCCGACGCGCCGTTCCTGCATTCGCTACTGCCGTTCCTGAAGGGGTTCACGGTGTTCTACTGGGCCACCGGCACCTGGTGGATACCGATGCTGCTGGTGCTGGGCGTTTGGCGCCACGTCTACAAGCGCTTCCCGCTGCGCTACGACCCGCAGTACTGGGGTGCGGTGTTTCCGCTCGGCATGTATGCGGTCGGCACGCGCCAGATGGCGGGCATGATGGAGCTGGACTTCGTCGGCTGGCTGCCGACGCTGTTCCAGGCGATCGCGATCGCGGCCTGGAGCGCCGTGTTCATCGGCCTGCTGCGACGGGTGCTGAGCTACGCGCGCTGACGGGGGGTGCTGGCGGGACGTCG
>DAHUYP010000064.1 GCA_027315105.1 Gammaproteobacteria bacterium | reverse complement strand
CTGCTGGCACTGGCCGATGAGATCGGCGCCGGCGTCGGCGTCGGCGTCGGCGGGGAGCATGCGGTGATTCACGTGCGCCTGGACTGGTGGCACCAGGAGGCGCTGCGCTTCGGCCGCGGTGAGCCGCAGCATCCGTGGCTGCGCAGCCTGCAGTCGCGGCAACCCGAGAGCCGCGGGCTCGACCTGCTGCCCCTGGTGGATGCGGCCGCCAGCGACCTGGCCGCCCGCGCGCTGCGGGACGAGGCGGGCGGCGCGCTGGCGCGCGCGCTGTTCGTGCTGCTGGCGCAGGCGCTGGGCGCGCCGGATTGCCCGCCGCCGCTGCGGCAGTGCCTCGGCGAGATCGGCCGGCTCGCGCACCAGCTCGAGAGCGCCGCGCGCGAGCGCGCGCCGGATCCGGAGCTCGCCGGCGCGGCGCTCCAATCACTGCACCGGCACACACAGCGCATCGACGCCGCGCTGCAGCCGCGGCTCGCGCCGCTGCTGGTCTGGGCGGCGCTGGCGGCCGCGCGCTGGCGCCGCCGGCAGCGGCGCAGCGGCGACGAATGGCCCGCGCCGCTCGATGGTTTCGCCGACAATATCCTCGCCTGGCGGGCCGCCCGACGTGCGGCCCGCCGCCGCTTTCACATGCACTGAAGAGTCGAGCAACGCCCATGAGCGCCACACCCGAGCCGCCGGCCGCCCCGGCATTGCCGATCCACCAGCGTTTCGAGCCGACCGCCGCCCAGTTGCAGGGCCGCGTCATCGCCGTCACCGGCGCCGGCGACGGCATCGGGCGCGCGGTCGCGCTGGCCGCGGCCGCGCACGGCGCCGAAGTGGTGCTGATCGGCCGCACCGTCGGCAAGCTCGAACAGGTGCACGCGCGCATCGCGGAGCTCGGGGGCGCCGAGGCCAGCATCGCGCCGCTCGATCTGGAAAAGGCCGTCGCACGCGATTACGACCAGCTCGCCGCAGCGCTGCTGCAGCGCTACGGACGCCTCGACGGCCTGGTGCACAACGCCGCCATTCTCGGCACCCTGGCGCCGATCGAGCACTTCGACGTGCCCACCTGGTGCCGCGTGCTGCACGTGAACCTGACCGCCGCGTTCGCCCTGACGCAGGTGCTGTTGCCGGTGCTGCGCGCCTCGCGCGACGCCTCGATCGTGTTCACCACCAGCAGCGCCGCCCGTCGGGCCGATGCGTTCTGGGGCGCCTATGCGGTATCGAAGTCCGGCATCGAGACCTTGAGCCACGTGCTCGCGGAAGAGCTCGAGAGCAGCGGCAATCTGCGCGTCAACGTGCTCGATCCCGGTGCGGTGCGCACCCGCATGCGCCGCCAGGCCTTCCCGGCCGAGGACATGAGCGGCCTGGCCGCGCCCGAGGACGTCGTGCGGCCGTATCTGTGGCTGCTGAGCGAGGCCAGCCGCGGCGTCAACGGCCAGCGCCTGGATTGCCAGACAGGCCGGCCAGCTCCTCGGCGCTGAGCTCGCGCCAGCGGCTGCGCGCGAGCGTGCGCGGCAGCTCGAGCTGCCCCAGGCGCGTGCGCAGCACGCGCACCAGCGTCACCGCCTGCCGCTCGATCAGCTGGCGCACGTCGTTGCCGCTCGCGCCGACGGTGATCAGGCGGTACCAGCGATTGCTCGCCTCGCCGCCGGTGGGCTCGAGCTGCAGCACCTTGACCGCCTGGCCGCGGTCGAGCATGCCCTCGCGGATGGCCAGCTGCTGCTCGCCGCTGAGCTCGCCGCGCACGCGCAGGCTGTATTCCGCTTCCAGCGCGTGCACCGAGCGCTGCAGGCGCGCCGCCAGCGCCCCGTCCGCGGTCAGCAGCTCCAGGCCGCCGTCGACCGCCGGCATCGGGCTGATACTGATGAACCTGCGCCCGGCGCGGCGCGGCAGCCGCTCGGCGATGCTGGCCCCGCGCGCCGCGACCGGGCTCGCAGCCGCCACGCCCTCGCCGGCCGGCGCCCGCGGCGCCGCGCCCGCCCGCGGCGGCAGCAGCAGCTCCCCCGGCGAGCGATGACAGAGGAACACCGGCGCCGCGCTCATCGGGCGGCGGCGGATGGTTCGGCCATCGAGCTTGAGCAGATCGTCGGCGCCCACCCGCATGCCGAGCAGCGCCGGCTTGCCGTTGACCGTCAGGCGGCCGGCGCGAATCCAGGCTTCGGCTTCACGTCGCGAGCCCAGGCCGAGCTGCGACAGCACCTTCTGCAGGCGCTCGGCTGGGCGCGGGGCCGGCATGCGAGGGCTCAGGGGGCGTCGTCGCTCGAGGCGGCGACCAGGCCGCTCGTCGCCTCGGGAGCCGCCGAAAACTCCTCATCCTCCGCCGCCTCCGGCTCGCCGGGCTCCTCCTCCCCCTCCTCGCCTTCCAGCGACGCGCTCTCGGCCGCCGTCGCGGTCGGCGCCTCGGTCGCGCCCGGCTCGGCGGCGACCGGCAGGTCGAGCTGCGGATCGAGCTCGCCGAGCAAATGCAGATCGGCGAGCGCCGGCAGCTCATCAAGGCTCTTGAGGCTGAAGTATTCGAGGAACTCGCGCGTGGTGCCGAGCAGCTCCGGCCGCCCCGGCAGGTCGCGATGGCCCACCACGCGGATCCATTGGCGCTCGAGCAAGGTCTTGATGATGTTGGGATTGACCGCGACCCCGCGCACCGACTCGATCTCGGCGCGCGTGATCGGCTGCCGGTAGGCGATCAGTGACAGCGTCTCGAGCAGCGCCCGCGAGTAGCGCTGCGGCCGCTCGGGCCACAGGCGCGCGACCGCGGCGGCGTACTGCCGGCGCACCTGGATGCGAAAACCCGCGCCGGTCTCCGTGAGCTCGACCACCCGCGCGGCGTAATCGGCCGCCAGCTCCTCGAGCGCCGCGCGCACCGACGGCGCCGTGGGGCGTTCCGATTCCTCGAACAGCTGCGAGAGCTCATTGACGGTCAGCGACTTGCCGGCCGCCAGCAGTGCCGCCTCGATGGTGTTCCTGATCTCGCTCTGGCTCATTCCAACGCTCCGCCATCGTCGGCCGGGGACTGCGGCCCCGGCACATCCGCATCCGCATCCGCCGGCGTATTGTCGGCCACCAGATGCAGTGTACGGTTTGCCCCCGCCGCGCGCACGTGCAGCGCTGCGTACGGCTCGGTCTGCGCGATGTCGATCAGGCCCTCGCGCATCAGTTCCAGGATGGCGACGAAGGTCACGGTCACGCCGGCGCGGCCTTCCTCGAGCGTGAACAGCTGCGAGAATTCCACGAAGCTGCCCTGCTCGAGCGCGGCGAGGATGTTGCTCATGCGCTCGCGCACCGACAGCGGTTCGCGCCGCACGTGGTGATGGGCGAACATCTCGGCGCGGTGCGCGACCTCGCGGAACGCGAGCAGCATCTCCCTGAGCGTCACCTGCGGCAGGCTGCGCGCGGCCGGCCGCTCGCGCAGCTCGGCGCTCGCCTGCCAGACGTCGCGCTCCAGCCGCGGCAGCAGGTCGATGTCGGCGGCCGCGCGCTTGAAGCGCTCGTATTCCTGCAGCCGCCGCACCAGCTCGGCGCGCGGATCCTCCTCGCTGTCCTCCGCCTGTCCCGGCGGACGCGGCAGCAGCATGCGCGACTTGATCTCGGCCAGGGTGGCCGCCATGACCAGGTACTCGCCGGCCAGTTCGAGCTGCAGGTCCTGCATCAGCTCGATGTACTGCATGTACTGGCGCGTGATCTCGGCCAGCGGGATGTTGAGGATGTCGACGTTCTGCCGGCGGATCAGGTAGAGCAGCAGGTCGAGCGGGCCCTCGAAGGCCTCGAGGAAGATCTCCAGCGCCTGCGGCGGGATGTACAGGTCGCGCGGCAGCTGCGTGATCGGCTCGCCGTTGACCACCGCAAACGGCATTTCGACCTGCTCCGGGGAGCCCTCGATGAGGGCCGGCGCGGGCGCGTTGGACACCACGATCTTGAGGTCCGGCTTCACGACTGCCTCGATTGATCAACCTTCACGTCGGGCCCCGGTGCCGCGAACCTTATAAATCATTGCGAGCGCAAATGCATGGCGCGCCGCACTTCGTCGAGCGTCGCGCGCGCCGCTTCGCGCGCCTTCTCGCCGCCTTCGGCCAGAAGGTTGGCCACCAGCTCCGGATTCTCCTGGAACTCCTGCGCGCGCTTGCGCATGCCGGTGACCTCCTCGACGATGCGCTCGATCAGCGGCTTCTTGCAGTCCAGGCAGCCGATGCCGGCGCTGCGGCAGCCCTGATCGACCCACTGCCGGGTCGCCTCGTCGGAATAGAGCTTGTGCAGGTCCCAGACCGGACATTTCTGCGGATCGCCGGGGTCGGTGCGGCGCACGCGCGCCGGATCGGTCTGCATGGTGCGCAGCTTCGCCGCCACGGTATCCGGGTCCTCGCGCAGCGAGATGGTGTTGCCGTAGGACTTGGACATCTTGCGGCCGTCCAGGCCGGGCACCTTGGGACTGGCGGTCAGCAGCACCTGCGGTTCGGGCAGGATGCTGACGTAGGAGCCCTCCAGGTAGCCGAGCAGCCGCTCGCGATCGGCCATCGTGATGCGGGTGTTGCTCTCCACCAGCGCGCGCGCGCGCTCGAGTGCCGGTTGATCGCCGGCTTCCTGGAAGCGGCGCCGCAGCTGGCGGTAGAGCGTGATGTTGCGTCCGCCCAGTTCCTTGATCGCGCGCTCGGCCTTGTGCTCGAAATCCGGCTCCCGGCCATAGAGGTGATTGAAGCGCCGCGCGATCTCGCGCGTGATCTCCACGTGCGCCACCTGATCCTCCCCGACCGGCACGAACGCCGGCCGATAGAGCAGGATGTCGGCGCTCTGCAGCAGCGGATAGCCCAGGAAGCCGTAGGTAGCGAGATCCTTGTCCTTGAGCTGCTCCTGCTGGTCCTTGTAGGTCGGCACGCGCTCGAGCCAGCCGAGCGGCGTGATCATCGACAGCAGCAGGTGCAGCTCCGCGTGCTCGGGCACGTGCGATTGCACGAACAGCGTCGCCACGCCCGCATTCAGGCCGGCCGCCAGCCAGTCGATCACCACCTCGTGGACCGCCTGCGGCAGGCCCGCCGTATCCTCGTAGCCGGTAGTCAGGGCGTGCCAATCGGCGACGAAGAAATAGCACTCATACTGATACTGCAACTCGACCCAGTTGCGCAGTGCGCCGTGGAAGTTGCCCAGATGCAGCTGACCGGTGGGGCGCATGCCGGAGAGCACACGCTTGCCTTGGGGAACGGCACTCATCCTGTTCTGTTTTCCCCGCGCGGCCGGCGGGCCCTAAGCTTGTACAGAGCAGATTATACGGGGTTCCCGACCACTTCCCACTCGCTGCCGGCAAGTCTGCCCTTGCCCTGGCGGATCACGACCGGCGGCGAGGCCGTCAGATCGACCACGGTCGTGGGCTCGATGCCGCAATGACCGCCGTCCAGGATGGCGTCGAGCTGGTGCTCGAGCCGGGCGCGGATCTGGTCGGCGTCGGTCAGCGGCAACGGCTCGCCCGGCAGCAGCAGGGTGGAGCTCATGAGCGGCTCGCCGAGCTCGGTGAGCAGCATCTTCGGTACCGGGTGATCCGGCACGCGAATGCCAATGGTGCGCCGTTTGGGGTGTTGCAGCCGCCGTGGCGTCTCGCGCGTGGCCGGCAGCAGGAAGGTGAACGGTCCGGGCGTGGCGGCCTTGAGCAGCCGGAACTGCCAGGTATCGACGCGCGCGAAGCGCCCGATGTCGCGCAGGTCGCGGCACACCAGCGTGAAATGGTGGTGCCGGTCGGCCCCGCGGATGCGCCGCACGCGCTCCAGGGCGGCGGCATCGCCGAGGTGGCAGCCCAGCGCGTAGCAGGAGTCGGTCGGATAGGCAATGACCCCGCCCTGGCGCACGATTTCGGCCGCGCGCCGGATCAGCCGCGGCTGCGGGTTCTGCCGATGCAGCTCGAAGAATTGGGCCATGGCCTGCGCCGGGAGGGTAGATTCGCTATCATAGCGGCCCAATCAGGCGACTCGATGTACGGATGCAAGCTCTGTTCGATCTCGCGCCGCTGGCGGCGTTTCTCGTAGCCTATTATCTGGGCGGCATCTACGTCGCAACGGCCGTGCTGATGGTCGCCATGGCAGCCCTGGTGCTGCTCGACCTGGTGCGGCTGCGGCGCGTCCCGCCGCTGCATGCCATGAGCGCGCTGCTGGTGCTCGCGCTCGGCAGCGCCACCCTGATCCTGCGCGACCCGCGCTTCCTGAAGTGGAAACCGACCATATTTCTCTGGCTCGTCGCCCTGGCCAGCCTCGGCAGCGCCTGGATCGGCCGCATACCCATGGCGCAGCGGCTGCTCGCGCCGCTGGTCGAGCGCAGCGATTCGCTGCCGCGCGCCACCTGGCTGCGCTTGAACCGGCTGTGGGTGCTGTTCTACGCGCTGCTGGGCGGTGCGAACCTCTGGGTCGCCTACGCCGCCAGCGAGCGCACCTGGGTCAATTTCAAGGTCTTCGGGCTGAGCGCGGCGTTCGCGCTGTTTGCGATGGCACAGGCGCTGTGGCTCTCCGCCCGCACCGACAATCCCGGCGCCCACGCCTCATGAGCAGGCCCGCGACCACAGCGCAGATCCAGGCCCTGCTGGAGCAGCACCTGCAGCCGTCGCACCTGGAGGTGCACGATGACAGCGCCGCGCATGCCGGCCACGCCAGCGCCGGCGGCAAGGGGCACTTTCGGCTGCGGATCGTGTCTCAACGCTTCGCCGGTCTCGGGCCGCTGCAGCGTCACCGCCTGGTGAACCAGGCCCTCGCGCCCCTGTTCGAGACCGAATTGCATGCCGTGGCGATGCAGACGCTGACGCCCGAAGAGTTCACCAAGTAATCAACGCAACCTTACGGGAAATACGATGAATATTGTCAAAGGAATTTCGTTTGCGGCGCTGCTGCTGCTCGCTGCCTGCAACAAGGGCGCGCCGACCGCGAACCCCGCGCAGTCGGCCGAAGGGACGGTTGCGACCGTCAACGGCACGCCCATCAGCCGCGCGATGTTCGACTACTACGTCAAGAACACCGCCGGCAAGCCCGCTTCCGAGCTGAGTGTCGAGCAGCGCGAGCAGCTGCTCGACAACCTCGTTCGCGGCGAGCTCATCGCGCAGCAGGCCCTCAAGGAAGGGCTCGACAAGAGCGGCGATACGGCACCGCTGCTGGCGCTCTCGCGCCTGCAGATCCTGCAGCAGGCGGGCGCCCAGCACTATCTGGCGGACAAGAAGCCCACCGATGCCGAGATCAAGGCCGAATACGAGGCGCAGGTCGCGGCCATGCCGAAGATGCAGTATCACGCGCGCCATATCCTGGTCTCGACCCAGGAGGCCGCCCAGAAGATCATCGACCAGCTCAAGAAGGGCGCCAACTTCGAACAGCTGGCGAAGAAGGACTCGATGGACTCGTCCAAGGAGCAGGGTGGAGACCTGGGATGGTTCTCGCCGGCCAACATGGTCAAGCCGTTCGCCGACGCGGTGGTGACGCTCAAGAAGGGCGAGTTCACCCAGACCCCGGTGCAGTCGCAGTACGGCTGGCACGTCATCCAGCTGATCGACACCCGCGATACGCCGGTGCCGCCGCTCGAACAGGTCAAGGATCGCGTGTCGCAGCTCGTGGAGCAGAAGAAGTTCAAGGCCTACGAGGACGATCTGCTCAAGAACGCCCAGGTGCAGAAGAACCTGTAGCCCGATCCGGACCTGGCGCATGACCGCCCGCGCCGGGCCGGGCGGTCAGCCGCGCCGTGGCGCTCAGGTCCGCTGCAGCAGTTGCGCGAGCCCCGCCTCGTCCAGCACCGTGACGCCGAGCTCGCGTGCGCGCTCGAGCTTGGAGCCGGGCTCGGCGCCGGCGATCACATAGCCGGTCTGCTTCGAGACCGAGCCGCTGACCTTGGCGCCGAGCGCGGCCAGGCGTGCGCGTGCCTGCTCACGCGTCATGCCGCTGAGCGTTCCGGTCAGCACCACGCTCACGCCGGCCAGCGGCAGCGCCGCCCGGTCGGCCGCGCTCACGCCCGGGCCCTCCTTCCAGTGCACGCCGAGCTCGCGCAGGCGCTCGAGCTCCGTGCGATGGCGTGTGTCGTCGAAGAAGCCCTGCACGCTGGCGGCGATCACCGGGCCGACGTCCGGCACCTCGAGCAGCTGCTCGAGCGAGGCCCGCTCCAGGGCCTGCAGCGAGCCGAAATGCTCGGCCAGCGACTTGGCGGTGGTCTCGCCGACACCCGGGATGCCCAGTGCGTTGAGCAGCCGCGGCAACGTCGTGGCGCGGCTGTGCTCGATCGCCGCCAGCAGGTTGGCGGCCGACTTCTCGCCCATGCGCTCCAGCTGCGCCAACTGCGGCAGCTCGAGTGCAAAGATGTCGCTCGGGCCGCGCAGCAGCCCCTGGTCCACCAGCTGATCGACCAGCTTTTCGCCCAGGCCTTCGACATCGAGGGCGCGGCGGCTGGCGAAATGCCGCAGCGCCTCCTTGCGCTGCGCGGGGCAGCTGAAGGCGCCGCTGCAGCGCGCGGCCGCCTCCCCTTCGATGCGGATCACCGCCGAGCCGCAGATCGGACAGTGCTGCGGCAGTTTCGGCCGCTGCGCTCCGCGCGGCCGGCGCTCCGGCAGCACGCGCACGATCTCCGGGATGACGTCCCCGGCACGCCGCACGATCACCGTATCGCCGCGGCGCACGTCCTTGCGCTCGATCTCGTCCATGTTGTGCAGCGTCGCATTGCTGACGGTCACGCCGGCGACCGCGACCGGCTCGAGCCTCGCCACCGGAGTGAGCACCCCGGTGCGGCCGACCTGGAATTCGATCTCGCGCACCACGGTCAGCTCCTCGTCGGCCGGAAACTTGTGCGCGATCGCCCAGCGCGGCGCGCGCGAGACGTAGCCGAGCGCCGCCTCGTCGGCACGGTCGTTGACCTTGTAGACCACGCCGTCGATCTGGTAGGCGAGCTTGGCGCGGCGCGCGCCGAGCTGGCGGAAGAACTCCAGGCAGCCCTGGGCGCCGCGCACCGCGCGCACTTCCGGATTGGTGCGCAGCCCCCACTCGACGAACTGCGCCAGCAGCGCGGTCTGGCTGGCCGGCGGCGTGCCGCCGCGCCAATACCCGAGCGCGTAGAAGAACACCTCCAGCGGCCTCGCCGCCGTGATACGCGCATCGAGCTGGCGCAGGCTGCCGGCCGCGGCATTGCGTGGATTGGCGAACACCTTCTCGCCGGCCTTGGCCGCGGCCGCATTCAGGCGCCTGAATCCCTCCAGCGGCATGAATACCTCGCCGCGCACCTCGACCTCGGCCGGCACGCGCGCGGGCGTGCGCAGCGTCAGCGGTACGGCACGAATGGTGCGTATGTTGGCGGTGATGTCCTCGCCCGTGGTGCCGTCGCCGCGCGTGGCCGCCTGGTGCAGCCGGCCCGCGCGGTACGTGAGCGACACGGCCAAGCCGTCGAGCTTGGGCTCGGCGCAGTATTCGATCTCGTGCGCCTCGCGGCCGAGCCGTGTTCGTACCCGGCGATCGAAGGCGATGATGTCCTCGTCGCTGAACGCATTGTCGAGCGAGAGCATCGGCAGCCGATGGCGCACCTCGGCAAACCCGCTGCCGATCTGCCCGCTCACGCGCTGCGTCGGTGACTCGGGGGTGACGAGCTCGGGATGCCGTGCCTCGAGCTCGCGCAGCTCGATCATCAGCCGGTCGTATTCGGCGTCCGGCACCGCCGGATCGTCCAGCACGTAGTAGCGGTAGTCGTACTGGTCGATCAGCTCACGCAGCTCGGTGAGGCGCCGCGCCGCCGGCTTCACGCAGCCGGCTCCGCGCGCAGCGTGCCGGCCGGCAGCTCCTGCACCGTGCGCTTCAAGGCCTCGAGGCGGGCCGCGTCGAGCGGCAAGCCCTGCTCGTCCTGCAGCCGCGCCGGCAGGCGCTCGGCCAGATCGCGCGCGGTCTCGAGCAGGTGCGTCAGCGTGGCCGGCGGCGGCAGCGGACCGGGCGTCACCGCGAACAGGCTCACGCCGGCGAAGCGCTGGAAGTCCATCGTCAGCGGCTCGAAGGTCCCGGGGCTGCTCAGATTCGCGGCGCTGATCAGCGCCCGCCCGTCGGCCGCGGGCTGATGAAAGATGGCGAGCGGCCCGTGCACGAAGCCGCAGGCCGCCAGCGCCTGGCGCACCGCACGTCCCGACAGGCGCTCGCCACTCGCCGACACCAGGCGCAGCGAAATGATGTGGCGTTGCGCTTCGGGCGGCCAGTCCACGACCAGCGGCGGCGGCCCCGAGGCGGCCGCCGGCGGCAGCTCGGTCATCAGGCTGCTGCCCAGTTGCGCCTCCGGCTGCGCCGCGACCGCCGATTCCAGCGCGGCATCGGGTTCGGGGGCCTGGATCGGCGCTGCCGCATCCGGCCCGGCGGACTGCGGCAGCTCGTCGATCGGCTCGAGCGGCGGCAGATCGATGCGCGGCGGCGGCGCGGCCCGGGTGCGGCCCTCGCCGGCGAGGCCGCCGTGCGCCGCCCCCGCCCGCGCCGCTGGTGCCTCCCCGCCGAGGCTGCCCAGGCCCGGTTCGTTGCGTTCGGCGCGCTGCGCGGGGTCGCGCCCGCCCTGCCGCGGACGGCGCATTTCCCAGGCCGCCAGCGCCACCAGGAACACCAGTCCGGCCAGCAACAGAATCCAGCGTAACGCCGCCATGAGTCCTACCGGGTCAGACCACTGCGAGCTTCACGGCCTCGTCGATATCGACCGCGACCAGGCGCGAGACCCCCGGCTCGTTCATGGTCACGCCGATGAGCTGCGAGGCGAGCTCCATCGTGACCTTGTTGTGGGTGATGAAGATGAACTGCACGCGATTGGACATCTCGCGCACGATATCGCAAAAGCGGCCGACGTTGTGCTCATCGAGCGGTGCGTCGACCTCGTCGAGCAGGCAGAACGGCGCCGGCTTGAGATCGAAGAACGAGAACACCAGCGGCACGGCCGTCAGCGCCTTCTCGCCGCCCGAGAGCTGCGAGATGGTGCTGTTGCGCTTGCCCGGCGGCCGCGCCATGACGGCGACGCCGGCGCTGAGCGGATCCTCGCCGACCAGCTCGAGATAGGCATGGCCGCCGCCGAACAGGCGCGGAAACTTGTCCTTCAGGCCGGCGTTGATGCGCGTGAACGTATCGTCGAAGCGCGTGCGCGTCTCGCGATCGATCTTGCGCATCGCCTGATCCAGGGTATTGAGCGCATCGCTGACGTCGGTGAACTGGCGGTCGAGATAGCTCTTGCGCTCGGTCTGCTCCGCCAGCTCGTCGATCGCGGCCAGATTGACCTGGCCGAGCCGCTCGATGTCGCCGCGCAGCTCGGTGAGCCGCTGCTCCCACGCCTCGATCTGCGCCTCGGCGCTCAGATTGGCCAGCACCGCCTCGAGCTCGCAGCGGGTGTGCGCGAACTGCTCGAGCAGGGCTTCGCGCCGCACGCGCGACTCCTGCGCCGCGAGGCGCGCCTGCTCCATCGCCTCGCGCGCCGCGTTGACGCGCTCCTCGGCCGCCAGCCGCCGCTGCTCGAGCGCATGCAGCTCGTGCTCGCAGTCCTCGAGCTGCCGGCGCCAACTTGCCAGCTCGGCCTCGACCTCCAGGCGCCGCGCCAGATGGTCCTGCAGCCGCACTTCCAGCTCCGCGATCGGCGCATCGCCGTCGGCCAGCGTGCTCTCGAGGCTCGCGCGTTGCGCCTGCAGCGCCGCACGCTGCTCGAGCATGCGGCTGAGCGCGGCGGCCATCGAGCCCTGGGCCGAGCGCCGGCTCTCGAGGCGGATCAGGCCGTCGTGCAGCTCGCGCTGCGCGCCCTGGGCACGCTGGCGGGCGCTCCCCGCCTGCTCGCGCCGCAGCTCGCGCTCGTCCTCGAGCGCGAGGCGCTGCTCGTCGAGCCGTGCCAGCTCGTCCATCGCGCCCTCATGCGCGGCGCGCGCACGCGCCAGGCTCTCCTGCGAGCGCGCCGCGTCGAGCGCGACTTCGGCCTGCTCGGCCTCGATGCGCGCGCGCCGCAGCGCCGCCGCCTCCAGCCGCGCCTTGAGCGCCTCGAGTTGGCCGCGCAGCTCGGCATGCTCGCGGTGCGCGCTCTGGATATGGGTCTGGGCCGCATCGCGGCGCTGTTCCGCCGCGCTCACCTGCGCGCGCAGCGCAGCCATCTGCTGCTCGAGCGAGCGCACGCGCTCGTCGGCGGCCGCGCAGCGCTCGCGCAATCCCTTCAGCCGGTGCTCGCGTTCCAGCACTCCGGCATGCACGTCGCCGCCGCGATTGACGCGCAGCCAGTCGCGCCCGACCCATTCGCCGGCCGCCGTGATCAGCGATTCTCCGGCCGCGAGCTGCGAGCGCTGTCGCAACGCAGCAGCCAGCGAGGGTGCGGTGTGCACGCGCTCGAGCAGCGCGCGCACCGCCTGCGGTCCGCTGACCTGCGCCGCCAGGGTTCCCGCCGGCGCCGCGGCGCTCGCCGCCGAGCGCTCGTAGAAGCTCAGGCTGCCGGCATCGAGCGCCGGCAGGGTCTGCTCGAGCGCATCGAGCCCATCCACCCCCACTGCCTCGAGGTAGTCACCGAGGACGGTCTCGACCGCGCGCTCCCAGCCGGATCCGACCTCGATCGCCTCCGCCAGGCGCGGCCTGCCCGCCGCGCCTGCGAGATCCGACAGCCAGGCGCCGGCGCGCGCGTTCTTCTCACGCAGCGCCGCCTTCTGCAGGGCCTCGAGCGACAGCAGCTCCGAACGCGCCTGCTCGCGCTCGCGCCGCAGCTGCTCGAGCTGGGAGTCGGTTCGCATGGTCGCCGAGCGCAGCGCCTGCAGCTCCGATAGCGCCGCATCGAGCTCGCGGCCGAGGGTCTCGGCCGCGCCCCGCGAGACCGCTTCGCGTTCGCTCAAGCCTGCGATCGGCGCCTCGGCCTGCTGCGAGGCCAGCGCCTCGAGCTCCAGGCTCAGGCGGTCGGCCTGCGCCTGCAGGCGGTGACGCTGGCTCTCGAGCTGCTCGATGCGCGCCGCCTCCACCTGCGAGCTCTGCGTCGCGGCGCCGAGCTCGCGGTTGAACGTCTCCCAGCGCTGCTGCCAGCCGGCGAGCTCGGCTTCCGCCTCGGCCAGCGCCGAGGCGGCCAGCTGCTCGCTGTGGCGGCGCGCCTCGACCAGCGGCTCGAGCTCGGCGAGCTCGGCCCGCAGGCTCGCGAGCTGCTCTTCGTCGCGCACGATCTGCTGCGCCAGCGTGCCGAGGTTGGCGTTGGTCTGCGACAGCTCGGTGCGCGCGCGCTCGCGTCGCTCGCGCGTATAGCGGATGTTCTCCTCGGTGCGCGTGACCTCCGCCCCGAGCTCGTAGTAGCGCCCCTGCACGCGCTGCACCGCCGCACCGAGCTCGCCTGCGAACTCGCGCTGCTTCTCGATCGCCGCCTCGGCGGAACGCTGCTCGGCGAGCGCCTGCTGCATCGCCAGCTCGCACTCGCGCACCGTGCCGTCCTGCACCGCGGCGCCGCTGTCAAGCTCGCGCAGACGCAATGCCAGCAGCTCGGCGGTCAGGGTGCGCTCCTGAGCCTTGAGCTCCTGGTAGCGCCGGGCGGTGTTGGCCTGGCGCTGCAGGTGGCGGATCTGCTTGTCAACTTCGTCGCGCAGGTCCTGCAGCCGCGCCAGGTTCTCGCGCGTATCGGCGATGCGCATTTCGGTCTCGCGCCGCCGCTCCTTGTAGAGCGAGATGCCGGCGGCTTCCTCGATGAACGCGCGCATGTCGTCATGGCGCGCCTCGATCACGCGCGAGATCATGCCCTGCTCGATGATGGCGTAACTGCGCGAACCCAGGCCGGTACCGAGGAACAGCTGCGTGATGTCCTTGCGCCGGCAACGCCCGCCGTTGATGAAATAGGCCGAGCTGCCGTCGCGCGAGACCGCGCGCTTGAGCGAGATCTCGCTGTAGCCGGCGTAGGCTCCGCCGATCTTGCCGTCGCTGTTGTCGAACATCAGCTCGACCGAGGCCGTGCCGACCGGCTTGCGGGCGCTCGAGCCATTGAAGACGACGTCGGCCATCGAGTCCCCGCGCAGGTGTCGCGCCGACAGCTCGCCCATGACCCAGCGCACCGCGTCGATGATGTTGGACTTGCCGCAGCCGTTCGGGCCGACCACACCGGTGAGGTTGCCCGGGAAATGCACGGCCGTCGGATCGACGAAGGACTTGAAGCCGGCGAGCCTGATCTTGTTGAGCCGCATTGACGTCCTGGGGTGTGCCTCGGAATGTGCCGGGGTGCGAACCGCTTGGCGCTCTGGAGCGGCGCTAGTGTAGATTATCCGTGCCCCGCTTTCGACGCAGATCGACCCAGCCGATGCCGACCCAGCCATCCACCGCGATCGAGACCTTCGCCAATCCGGCCCTCGAGCAGGATTACACCATCCGCATGAGCATCCCGGAGTTCACCTGTCTGTGTCCGAAGACAGGCCAGCCGGACTTCGCCACGCTCGAGCTCGAGTACGTGCCCGACCGCCTGTGCATCGAACTCAAGGCGCTCAAGCTCTACATCTGGTCGTTTCGCGGCCGCGGCAGCTTCCATGAGGCGGTCACCAACGAGATCATCGACCATCTGGCGCGCGCGATCGCGCCGCGTTTCATGCGCCTGACCGCGCGCTTCAACGTGCGAGGCGGCATTTACACCAGCGTGATCGCCGAGCGCCGCGCGCCCGGCTGGCACCCGGCGCCGGCCGTGACGCTGCCCTGACTAGCGGCGGCGGCGGCGGCGCCACACCAGCCCGTAGGCGAGCAGGTTGAGCGCCACCACCAGCGCTCCGAGCCCGATCTGCGCGGCGCGCGTCAGCCCGGCGGGATAGAGCGCGGCGCTCAGGTAATGGGCGATGAAATCCCCGGCGTAGGTGCCCTCGCCGGCGGCTGCGCGCAGCCGGTTCTCGAGTGGCGTCAGCGGGCAGATCCAGCCGCCGAATTCGATCGCGGCGCCCCACAGCGCCGCCGGCAGATGCAGCCAGATCAGCCAGCGCCAGCGCAGCGCCAGCAAGCCGCCGCACACGACGAACAGCACGAAGCTCACGTGCGCGAGCAGGACGATATCGGCCAGGATTTGCGCGATCGGCTCCGCGAGTTTGCAGCTCAGGCGCCGGTCAAGATGTCGGCATCGCGGATGGCTGTCAAATTGCGCCGGCGGACGGGGTCTGGGTGGAAGAGCGCATTCCGCTGCCTGCCGCAGGACAGTAAGATGCCGGCAAGTTCTCACCGCAGGGCGGGCATGGTCGTACGCGCAGCGCCAATTGCAGCCAACTCGAGCGCCGACCCTGGCGCGCGCGAGTCGCCAGTGCTTCAGTCTGCCGCTGGCGCAGCGCCGGCCGGCCGGGCCCGTGCGGCCGCGGCTCGCCGTGCGCTCGCGCTCGCGGTGGGCGTGGCGATCGGGCTCGGCCTGGCCGGCTGCGTTCTTGCCCCGCAGGGCGCGCAACAGCAGCGCGCGAGCCTGCGGCTGGCCGCGCCGCCTTTTGAGCCGAGGTTGGAGGCGCGGCAGTTGCCGGCGCTTCCAGCGGCAGCGGATTGGCGCGACGTGCTCAGTCGCGCGTTCCTCGCCAACGGCGAACTGGAGTCCGCCTATTTCGAGTGGAAGGCGGCGCTGGCGCGCATCGACCAGGCCGCGACCTGGCCCAACAGCAACGTCGCGCTGAGCTTCAGCTACCTGTTCTCGCCGGGCAGCATGAAATCCTGGAACCGCACCACCTTCGGCGCCGGCTTCGATCCTGCGATGGATCTGTCGCTGCCGGTGAAAGTGCGCGCCGCCGGGCAGGTCGCGCTGGATGCGGCGCGAGAAGCGGGCGAGAAGTTCCGGGCGATCAAATTCGAGCTGCAGCGCAAGGTGCTGTCCGCGTATCTGGACCTGTCGCTGACCGAGGAGCTCATTCGCATCGAGCGCGAGAATCTGAAGCTCCTGGAGCTGCTGTCGGACTCGGCCGCCGACCGCGCTCAGGCGGGCGGTCCGCTGCAGGATCTGCTCAAGGCGCTGATCGAGGCACGGACCGTGGAAGACGACCTGGCGGGCCTGCAGGCCAAGGCGAGCTCGCTGCGCGGCACGCTCAATGGGATGCTCGCCCGCGATGCCGATGCGCCGCTGGGACTGCCGCCGCATCTGCCCGCACCGCGCCTCGTTGCCGCCGACGATTCACGGCTCATTGCCGTGGCCGTCGCGCAGAACCCCGAGCTCGCGGCGCTCGCCCAGCAGGTGGCCGGACGCCAGGACGCCATGGAGCTCGCGAGGCTGGCGTATTTGCCGGATATCAGTCCCTCGGGAAGCATCAACGGCAGTCTTTCCCAGTCGCTCGGCACCATGCTGATGCTGCCCACGAAGGTACCGGCGATCCGCGCTGCGATCGATGAAGCGCAGTCCATGGCTCGATCCTCGGAGGCCGTGCTGCGGCAGACCCGGCGGGAACGCGCCGCGGGCTTCGTCGCGAGCCTGTATCTGATGCGCGATGCCGAGCGACGGACGGGGTTCTTCCGCCAGCGTGTGGTGCCGGCCACCGAGCAGCTGGTGGCCAATTCCCGCGATGCCTACGCCGCGGGCACGATCGGTTTCGCCGACCTCATCGACAGCGAACGAATGTTGCTGACGGTTCGCCGGACGATGGCCCAATCCCAGGTCGAACGCGAACAGCGTCTGGCCGAGCTCGAGGCGCTTGCGGGTGTGGATATCGAGACGCTGGGCCAACCGCCGGTTGCCCGGGTCCGAGCGGCCGCGCCGCCGGCCCGATAGCCCGACGGTACCCGAGGAGTCTGCATGCCAGCGTGCGCATATCGAGGATCGCTTGGATTGGCGTTGGCCGCGGCCGCGGCCCTCGGCGTCGTACTGCATGCTCACGCTCAGACGGGCGCGACGGCGGACATGCCGCCCGGCATGTCGATGCCCGGCATGGACATGCCGGCGCCGGCCACCGCCCCCGCGGCCGGCGCCCCGACACCCGCGGACCACGCGGCGGTCAGCATTTCGCCGGCCGTGCAGCAACGCATCGGCGTCACCCTCGGAACGGCGGAACGCACGGCCCTGCGAATGACGATCCGGACCGTCGGTATCGTGCAGCCCGATGAGACCAGGATTGCGCACGTCCACCTGAAGACCGAAGGCTGGGTCGAGAAGCTCTACGTCTCCTTCACGGGCCAGAAGGTCAGGGCCGGCGACCCGATGCTCACGATCTACAGTCCGGCGTTCTTTTCGGCGCAACGCGAATATCTCTCGGCGCTGCAGGCCGCCAGGTCCGGGCTGGATGAGGTCGGGGACCAGCAGACCGTCGTGCGAACCGCACGCCGGCGCCTGGAGCTGTGGGACGTACCCAAGGACGAGATCGATGCGCTCGAGAAAGGCGGCGAGCCGCGCAAGGCGCTGACTCTGCGCAGCCCGCTCTCCGGCACCGTGCTGGAAAAGCAGGCGTTCGAGGGCCAGTACGTCACGCCCCAGAACGACCTGTACGTGGTTGCCGATCTGTCGAAGGTGTGGGTGCAGGCGAAGGTGTTCGAGTACGAATTGCCGCATGTCGCGCTCGGCATGCCCGTCAGCGTGTCGTTTGCGTCGCTGCCGCTGCATCAGCTCACGGGCAGGGTCGTGTTCATCGATCCGGTGGTCGACGAAAGGTCGCGCTCCGTGCAGGTGCGCATTGAGCTGCGCAATTCCGCGGGCCAATTGCGCCCCGGTATGTTTGGCGACGTCACCATCACGCACGCGATGGGAACCGGTCTGACCGTTCCCGCCTCGGCCGTCATTCGTACCGGTGAGCGTGACATCGCCTTTCGCGCGGTTGCCGCCGACCGCTTCGTGCCGGTGCAGGTGAAGATCAATCCGGTGCGGTTCGCGGATCGCTTCCAGATCCTCGAAGGGCTGCAAGCCGGCGATACGGTGGTGACGTCCGCCAACTTCCTGATCGATTCGGAGAGCCGGCTGGAGGCCGGCGCCGGCGGCATGGCGGGCATGCCGGGGATGGACGCCGGGTCGACGAGCGGCCAGCGGCCCGCCCCAGAGCGACCATGATCGCCCGCATCATCGAGTGGAGCGCTCGCAATCCTTTCTTCGTGCTGCTGCTGAGCCTTGCGATCGTCGGTGGCGGGCTGTGGGCGACATGGCATACGCCGCTGGATGCGATCCCCGACCTCTCGGACGTGCAGGTCATCGTCGCGACCGATTGGGAGGACCGCAGTCCGAACGTCATCGAAGATCAGATCACCTACCCGATCGTCACACAGCTGCTGTCCGCGCCCAGAGTCAAGGCGGTGCGGGCCGACAGCTTCTACGGCTCCTCCCTGGTGTACGTCATCTTCGAGGACGGTACGGACCTGTACTGGGCGCGCAGCCGCGTGCTCGAGTACCTCAGCGGCATGGCCGGCAAGCTGCCGCAGGGCGTCTCGCCACGGCTCGGACCGGATGCGACCGGCGTCGGTTGGGCGCTTGAATACGCCCTGATCGACACCTCGGGGAAGCATTCGCTGGCCGACCTGCGCACCCTGCAGGATTGGCAGGTCCAGTACCAGATCCGCGCCGTGCCCGGGGTGGCGGAAGTGGCGCCGGTGGGAGCTTTCGTCAAGCAGTATCAGGTCACCATCGACCCGAACAAGCTGCTGGCCTACAGGATCCCGATCAACCAGGTGGTGGAGCAGATTCGCCGCGGCAACCAGGAGGTCGGCGGACGGGTATTGGAGTTCACCGGCAAGGAATACATGGTGCGCGGCCGAGGCTACATTCGAACCGCCGCCGACATCGAGGCCGTGGCCTTGGGGGCGGGGCCCGACGGCACACCGGTTCTGGTGCGGGACGTGGGCTTCGTGCAGATCGGACCGGACATTCGGCGCGGTGTGATCGACGTCAACGGCATGGGTGATGCCGCCGGCGGCATCGTCGTGGTGCGCTTCGGCGAGAGCGTCTACGACGTCCTGAATCGCGTCAAGCAGGTCATCCGGGAGCAAGTCCAGCCGTCGCTGCCGGCAGGCGTGCAGCTGCTGGTGACCTACGACCGCTCGGCGCTGATCCGGCACTCGGTGCAGACCCTGCGCGAGAAACTGCTCGAGGAGAGCCTCATCGTCAGTCTGGTTTGCCTGGTCTTCCTGTTCCATTTGCGCAGCGCCCTGGTCGCCATCATCACCCTGCCGCTGGCGGTGCTGATGGCCATGCTGGCGATGCACTGGCTCGGCCTGAGCAGCAACATCATGAGCCTGGGTGGCATCGCGATCGCCATTGGAGCGATGGTGGATGCGGCCATCGTGATGATCGAGAACTCCCTCAAGCACCTCGAGCGCGAGCAGGCCAGTCCCGCGGCGTTGCGACGCCCGCGCCTGGAAGTGTTGATCCACGCCGCGAGGGAAGTCGGGCCCTCGTTGTTCTTCTCGCTGCTGATCATCACCGTCAGTTTCCTGCCGGTGTTCGCGCTTCAGGACCAGGAGGGCCGGCTGTTCAGGCCGCTCGCCTATACCAAGTCTCTCAGCATGCTGTTCGCGGCGCTGCTGTCGATCACCGTCACCCCGTTTCTGATGATGCTGTTGATTCGAGGCCGCATCCCGTCCGAGGATGGCAATCCCCTCAACCGGCTGCTCAAGCGGGTCTACCAACCCATCGCCCGCTGGGCATTGAAGCTGCGCTACCCGATGATCGGCATGGCGCTGCTCGCGATCGCCGCGATCGTGCCGATCTACCACCGGCTCGGCAGCGAGTTCATGCCGCCGCTGTGGGAAGAGTCGATTCTCTACATGCCGGCGACGCTACCCGGGGCCTCCATCCAGACGATGGCGCGCGCGATCCAGGAGCAGGACCGGATTCTGATGGCAATCCCCGAAGTCGCGGGAGTATTCGCCAAGGCCGGACGCGCCGACACCGCCACCGACCCCGCGCCGCTCGAAATGGTCGAAACGGTCATCAGCCTGAAGAACGCGGCGCTGTGGCGCCCGGGCCTGACGCCCGACAGGTTGATCGCCGAGATGGACCGGACATTGCGCGCGCAGATGACCGGCTTCACCAACAGCTGGACCATGCCGATCAAGGGCCGCATCGACATGCTGTCGACCGGCATACGCACCCCCATCGGTGTCAAGGTGTTCGGCCCGGAGCTTACGGTGATCGGGCAGATCCTCTCGCAGGTGGAGACAACCCTGAATGCCGTTCCCGGCACGCGCAGCGCCTTCGCCGAGCGCGTGAGCCAGGGCTACTACCTGGACTTCGACATCCGGCGCGAGGCGATCGCCCGCTATGGCCTGTCGGTGGCGGATGTCGAGGACAGCATCATGGCGGCCGTGGGCGGGGCCAACGTCACGCAGACCATCGAAGGCCGCCGGCGCTTCCCGGTGAACGTGCGTTACGGGCGCGAGCTGCGGGACGATCTGGCAAGGTTGCAACGCGTACTGGTCGCCACACCGGCGGGAGCTCAAGTGCCGCTGCAGGAGCTGGCCGAGATCCATTTCACCGACGGCCCCGGCTCGATCAGGAGCGAAGCGGCGCAGTTGGTGGGCTATGTCTATGTGGACATCGCGGGCCGCGACACCGGCGGTTACCTGCACGATGCCCGCCAGGCGGTTGCGAAGATGGTGCCGCTGCCCGCGGGCTACACGCTGGAATGGAGCGGTGCGTTCGAAGGCATGCAGCGCGCGGCGCAGCGCCTGAGGTACGTCATTCCGGTCACGCTGGCCCTGATCTTCGTGCTGCTCTACCTCAATACGCGTTCGCTCGCCAAGGTGCTGATCGTACTGACCGCCGTGCCGTTCTCGCTGGTCGGCGCGTTCCTGCTGCTGTGGCTGCTCGGCTACCACCTCAGCGTCGCGGTCTGGGTGGGCATCATCGCCTTGGCCGGTGTGGACGCCGAGACCGGCATGGTGATGCTGTTGTACCTGGATGTCGCGTATCACCGCTGGCGGCGCGAGGGGCGCATGCACGGCCTGAGCGATCTGCAGGACGCCGTCATGGACGGGGCGGTGCAGCGCGTGCGGCCCAAGATGATGACCGTGTTCGCGATCCTGATGGGTCTGCTGCCGATCATGTGGTCGCGCGGCACCGGCTCCGACGTGATGAAGCGCATCGCCGCCCCGATGGTCGGCGGCATCGTCACGAGCTCGCTGCTGGAGCTGCTGATCTATCCGGCCATCTATGTGCTGTGGAAATGGTGGGCCGAGGTGCGGCGCGATTCGCCCGCGGCAACGACGGCGTGAGCTTGCAGCGGCGCGTCGCACCCACTGCTTCGCAAGTAACTGATAGGAAAAGAGGTATCGTGCGCCGGGGATCGCGCCTGCCGTAGCTGGCCGGGAAGTTGCCACGTCATTGTTGATTTTCGAGCCGCTGCGCCCTGCCGGCGGGACGATCATGCCAGATCGCAACGTCAGCTCGATTTTAGCCGCAACGGGCGCGGCTGCGAACCGGTGCCGTCACGCCTGCCGCGATGAGATCCGTGCCGTACCGTGCCGTGCCGTGATCCATGCGTCATGGTCCCGGGACTTCATGCCGGAGGACCAAAAGGCGCCTCGGCCCCCGGGCGGGCCCGCTCCAGGAGCCGTCACCAGGCCGTAATATCCCGCCGGCACAGCGAATTTTCGGCACTGTACAGCGATCCATGCGTCGGTATAATCGCGCGTTCTCAAACGACCGGTGATCTCCAGGAGCGAGTCGATGCCCGGCAAAAAGCCCGCATCCAAGGCCAGCAGACCGAAAAAAGCGCCGAGCGCCCGGCCCGCGCCGCGCCGCGCCGAACCGCATAAGCCGGTCGCGGCGAGCCGCAAGGCAGTGGCCGCCAGCGCGGCCAAGCCGGACTCCAGAGCAGCGAAGAAATCCGAGACCCGTGGCAATCATGCGGCCGCCGCCCCGGTAGCGCACGCCGCGGCCGCCGCGAGGACCGCGCCGGCCGCCAAGACCCCGCCTGCAGCCAGGTTCGCGCCTGCGGTCAGGTCCGCATCTGCAGTCAGGTCCGCACCTGCGGCCAGGTCCGCACCTGCAGCCAGGGTCGTGCCGGCCCAAGAGTCCCTGAAGACGATCGGCGCGCGCGCGCGCGCGCTGCCCGAGGTCGAGGAAGGGGACGAGGGCCAGGAACCGGGCAGCCTGCTGGCCGGACCCCGCAACGTCCAACCGTACGTCGCCAAGCGCGGCGAGCAGTACATGAGCAAGGAGCAGCTGGCGCACTTCCAGCAGATCCTGCTCAATTGGAAGCGCGACCTGATGCAAGAGGTCGATCGCACGGTCTCGCACATGAAGGACGAGGCCGCCAACTTTCCGGATCCGAATGATCGCGCCACCCAGGAAGAGGAATTCAGCCTGGAGCTGCGCACCCGCGATCGCGAGCGCAAGCTGATCCGCAAGATCGACGAGGCGCTCAAGCGGATCGAGGACGGCAGCTACGGCTACTGTCTGGAGACCGGCGAGGAGATCGGCATCAAGCGCCTGGAGGCCCGCCCGGTCGCCACGCTGTCGATCGAAGCCCAGGAACGGCGGGAGCGGCGCGAGCGCCAGTACGGCGATCGCGACGACCGCTACCGCTAGAGCCGGCCCCGCCCCGGCGCAATTCGCCTGCCCGCGCGGGCCCCCCGGGCTCGCGTCCCGGCGCGCTGCCCCCGCCTCTCCGACCACCCTTCCCGGCCGCCCGCGGCCGCTTGTGGGACGGACACCGATAGATTTGGGTTCCTTCGGCGCTTGTACTATGGTATGCCATGCCGCATGGCCGTAAAGGTCTACGGGCCTTGGTCACACGAGGGCTTCGTATGAGCGATCTACGGGTCATCAAGAAATACCCCAACCGCCGGCTGTACGATACGGTGGAGAGTCGGTACATCACCCTGGATGATGTGCGGCGGCTGGTACTCGGACGGGTCGAGTTCTGCGTCATCGACAAGCGCAGCCAGCAGGACATCACGCGGCCGGTGCTGCTGCAGGTCATCTCGGAGCAGGAACAGCGCAACGGCACCATCCTCAGCCAGGATTTCCTGGCCGAACTGATCCGCAGCCACGACGCCGGACTCGAGGGCATGCTCTCGAGCTACCTGGAGCAGAGCCTGCGGCTGTTCCTGAGCGAAAAACCGCCGACCGAAGACATGGCGGCGGCGGCCATGCACCTCGCCCATCAGAACTATCAGCGCTGGCACAGCGCGCAGGAAGAGATCTTCCGCACGCTGATGAAGGCCGCGGCTCCCAGCTGAGGCCCGGGGCTCGCGGCCGGCCGCCCGTCAGGCCGCGTTAGGGGCGTCGACGTTGCGCATCGACAGCCGGATGCGGCCCTGGCGATCCACCTCCAGCACCTTGACCCGGATCTGATCGCCTTCCTTGAGCTTGTCGGACACGCGCTCGACGCGCTCGTCCGAGATCTGCGAGATATGCACCAGGCCATCGCGGCCGGGCAGGATCGTGACGAAGGCGCCGAAGTCCATCAGCTTCACCACCCGGCCCTCGTAGACTCGGCCGACCTCGACGTCCGCGGTGATCAGCTCGATGCGCCGCTGCGCTTCGCGCCCGGCTGCGCCGCTCACCGAGGCGATCTTGACCGTACCGTCGTTCTCGATGTCGATCGTGGTACCGGTCTCCTCGGTGATCTGGCGGATCACCGCGCCGCCCTTGCCGATCACGTCGCGGATCTTCTCCGGATCGATCTTCAGCGTGATGATCGACGGCGCCCATTCGGACATCTTGGGGCGCGGCTCGCGGATCACCTTCGCCATCTCGTCGAGAATGAACAGCCGGCCGGCGCGCGCCTGAGCGAGCGCCACACGCATGATCTCGGCGGTGATGCCCTCGACCTTGATGTCCATCTGCAGCGCCGTGACACCGTCGCGCGTGCCGGCGACCTTGAAATCCATGTCACCCAGATGATCCTCGTCGCCCAGGATATCGCTCAATACCTGGAAGCGCTGGCCCTCGAGCACCAGGCCCATGGCCACGCCGGCGACCGGCGCCTTGACCGGCACGCCGGCATCCATCAGCGCGAGGCTCGTGCCGCAGACGCTCGCCATCGAGCTCGAGCCGTTGGACTCGAGGATCTCCGACACCACGCGGATCACGTACGGGAAGCTGGCCATCTCGGGCATCATGGCGCCGACACCGCGCCGCGCGAGATTGCCGTGTCCGATCTCGCGGCGCTTCGGCGATCCCATCATGCCGGTCTCGCCGACCGAGAACGGCGGGAAATTGTAGTGCAGCATGAACGGCTCGCGCCGCTCGCCCTCGAGCGCATCGATGATCTGCGCGTCGCGCGTCGTGCCGAGCGTCGTGGTCACCAGCGCCTGCGTCTCCCCGCGCGTGAACAGCGCCGAGCCATGCGTACGCGGCAGTACGCCGACCTTGACGGTGATCGGACGCACGGTGCGCGCGTCGCGGCCGTCGATCCGCGGTTCGCCCGCCAGGATGCGCGCACGCACGATGCGGCTCTCGAGCTTGAACAGCTCGTCCTTCACCGCGTCTGCGCTCCACTGCGGCGTCTCGCCGCCGCTCAATGCGGTCACGACCTGCTTCTTGATCTCCGCCAGGCGGGTGTAGCGCTGCTGCTTCTCGGTGACGCGGTAGGCCTCCGCCAGCGGGCCCTCGGCGCGCGCGGCCACGGCGCTCACCAGGGCGGAGTCGGCGGCCGCCGGCTGCCAGTCCCAGCGCGGCTTGCCGGCCACGGCGGCCAGCTCCTGGATCGCGCGGATCGCGACCTGCATCTGCTCATGGCCGAACACCACGGCGCCCAGCATCACGTCCTCGGACAGCCCCTTGGCCTCCGATTCGACCATCAGCACCGCGGCCTGCGTGCCCGCGACCACCAGGTCGAGCTGCGACTGCGCATGCTCGGCACGGCCCGCGTTGAGCAGATACTTGCCGTCGCGATAGCCGACGCGCGCCGCCCCGATCGGCCCATTGAAGGGTACGCCGGCGATCGCCAGCGCCGCGGAGGCGCCCAGCAGCGCCGGGATGTCGGCGTCGATGTCGGGATTCAGCGAGACCACGGTGGCCACCACCTGCACCTCGTTGTTGAACCCGTCCGGGAACAACGGACGGATCGGCCGATCGATCAGGCGTGAGGTCAGCGTCTCGCGCTCCGAAGGCCGGCCTTCGCGCTTGAAGAAGCCGCCCGGAATGCGCCCGGCGGCATAGGTCTTCTCGATGTAGTTGACCGTCAGCGGAAAGAAATCGCGGCCCGGCACGGCCGACTTGGCCGCACAGGCGGTGACCAGTACGACCGTCTCGCCCATGGTGGCGAGCACCGCGCCGTCGGCCTGTCGCGCCAGCTCGCCCGTTTCCAGGGTGACGGTGTGGGGACCATATGAAAAAGTCTTCTTGAAGACAGTCACGCTTCAATCCTCGGCAATGATGGGGGGCAGACAGTAGAAGGCCGCGCTTCCGGGTGGATTGGGCGCGGCCTTATTTGAGCGTCAGCGGCGGAGGCCTAGGCTCTCCACCAGCTCCTGGTATTTCGCTGGACGAGTGGCCTTCAGATAGTCCAGCAATTTGCGACGCTGGTTGACCAGCTTCACCAAACCGCGGCGTGAGGAGTGATCGCGCTTGTGCGCGCTGAAGTGTTCCCCCAGACCGTTGATGCGTTGGGACAGCAGCGCGATCTGGACTTCGGGCGATCCGGTATCGCGCGGATCGCGGCGGTATTGCGCAACCACACCGCTCTTTTGTTCCGTGGACAAGGACATTGCGTGGGAAACCTCTGTGCTGCTGGATGTCGTAGGTCGTTTTGAAGGCCGCGCATTCTAACCGCAGACCCCGCTTGTCTCAAGCCGAACAGGGAGTTACACGGCGAGCGGCTGGCTGAAGAGCCGTCGCACCCGCAGCATGCCGGCCGCATCGCTGAGCCCGAGCCCCAGAAAACGCCCGGCGGCATCGTACAGCCGCCAAAGGCGCTGCTCGCCCCGCCCGTCCCCGGCGGCGGCCGTCACCGCGTCCGGGCCGGCGGCGGCCGGCTCGCCCTGCGCCTGCGCGAGTGGCAGCACACGCCCGTGCAGCAGGGCGCCGGCCGCCGCCGCGTGCAGGTGCAGCGCCGGCAAATGCGCCACGGCGCGGTCGGCCGGCAACAACGGCCAGGCCTCGCGCGCCTGGCTGAGGGCCTCGAGCTGCTCGAGCCCGAACATGCGCTGGCCGGCGAACGGCTCGACGTATTCGCGCCGCAGGCTGTAGAGCCGGCCGCAGGATCCGAGCGCACGCGCGATATCCTCGGCCAGCACGCGCACGTACGTGCCCTTGGAGCACAGCACCTGCAGCTCCAGGCGCTCGGGCGCCAGTTCCAGCAGCTGCAGGCTGTCGATCACGATCGCGCGCGCCTCGCGCTCCACGGTCAAGCCCCGCCGCGCCAGGCGATACAACGGCTCGCCCTGGCGCTTCAAGGCCGAGTACATCGGCGGTACCTGCTGTTGCGCACCGCAAAAGCGCCCCAGGACGGCCTCGACGGCCGCCGGCGTGAGCGGCGGTACCGGACAGCGCTCGACGATGGCCCCTTCCGCATCGCCGGTCTCCGAGCGCTCGCCGAGCTGCACGCCGAAGCGATAGGCCTTGCGCAGCGCGAGCAGCTCGCCCGCCAGCTTCGTGGCCTCGCCCAGACAGATCGGCAGCATGCCGCTCGCGAGCGGATCGAGACTGCCGGTGTGCCCGGCCTTGACGCCCGCTCCCAGGCGGCGCACGCGCTGCAGCGCCGCGTTGGAGGACAGTCCGACCGGCTTGTCGAGCAGCAGGATGCCGCACGGGCGCGGGGCAGTCATGGCCCCGCCAGGCGTCCGGGCGGGGCCATGACGGCTACTCACCCTCGAGGTCGCGGTGCCCCCGCCGCCGTCCTGCCCGCTGCCGTCCTGCCCGCCACCGTCCTGCCCGGCGCGCGCGCGGTCGGTCCTGACCGCGCTGTCGATCAGCGAGCTCAGCCGCTGCGCCTGCTCGATGGCGGTGTCGAGCTCGAACTCGAGCCGCGGCGCATGGCGCAGCTTGAGCTCGCGTGCGAGCTCACCGCGCAGGTAGCCGGCCGCGCTGCGCAGCCCCTCCAGCACCTGTGCCGGCGGCTGCGCGGCGGCGAACGGCAGCACGTGGATGCGCGCGTGGCCCAGGTCGTTCGCGACCTCCACCGCCGTCACGGTGACGTTGCCGACGCGCGGATCCTTGAGCCCGCGGCGCAGCAGCGCTGCGAGCGAACGCTGCATCTGCGAGGCGATGCGCGAGCTTCGGGCAGTGGCCTTGTGCATGGATCACGCTCGCCACGACCGGCTATTGGATCGTGCGCGACACCTCGACGCGCGAGAAACACTCGATCTGGTCGCCGACGCGCACGTCCTGATAGTTCTTCACGCCGATGCCGCACTCGGTGCCGGCCCGCACTTCCGCGACGTCGTCCTTGAAACGGCGCAGCGATTCGAGCGCACCCTCGAAGATCACCACGTTGTCGCGCAGCACGCGGATCGGGTTGTTCCGCCGCACCATGCCCTCGGTCACCAGGCAGCCGGCGACCACGCCGAACTTGCTCGAGCGGAACACCTCGCGCACCTGCGCGACCCCGACGATCTGCTCCTTGATCTCCGGCGCCAGCAGACCGCTCATCTTCTGTTTCACGTCGTCGATGGCTTCGTAGATGATGCTGTAGTAGCGCACCTCGACGCCGGTCTCCTTGATCGCCTCGCGCGCCGCCGAGTCGGCGCGCACGTTGAAGCCGATCACCAGCGCCTTCGAGGCCGCCGCGAGCTGGATGTCCGAGGCGGCGATGCCGCCCACGCCGCTGGCGATCACGCGCACCTGCACCTCCTCGGTCGACAGCTTGACCAGCGCATCGCGCAGCGCCTCGGCGCTGCCCTGCACGTCGGTCTTGAGCAGCACCGCGATCACGCCGGCCTTGGTCTCGCCCATGGTCGAGAACACGTCTTCGGCCCGCGTGGTCGCGCGCGCCAGCTTGACGTCGCGGAACTTCCCCTGGCGATACAGCGCCACTTCGCGCGCCTTGCGCTCGTTCTCGACCACCAGCAGCTCCTCGCCGGCGTTGGGCGCACCGGACAGGCCCAGCACCACGACCGGCATCGACGGCGGCGCCTCGGTGATCGGCTGACCGTTCTCGTCGAACATGGCACGCACGCGGCCGAACTCGGCACCCGCCAGCAGCGCATCCCCGGCCCTGAGCGTGCCGCGCTTGACCAGCGCGGTGACGACCGCGCCGCGGCCCTTCTCCATGCTCGATTCGATCACCACACCGGCCGCAAACCCGGTGCGCGGCGCCTTGAGCTCGAGCACCTCGGCCTGCAGCAGGATCGCTTCCAGCAGCTGATCGATGCCCGCACCGGTGCGTGCCGAGACGTTCACGAACATGTACGGGCCGCCCCATTCCTCCGGGATGACCTCGTGCTTGGCGAGCTCGGTGCGCACGCGCTCCGGATCGGCGTCGGACTTGTCGATCTTGTTGACCGCGACCACGATCGGCACGCCGGCCGCCTTGGCATGCTGAATGGCCTCGATGGTCTGCGGCATGACGCCGTCGTCGGCCGCCACCACCAGCACCACCACGTCGGTGGCCTTGGCGCCACGGGCGCGCATGGCCGTGAAGGCCGCGTGGCCGGGTGTGTCGAGGAACGTGATCGAGCCGCGCGGCGTCTCGACGTGATAGGCGCCGACGTGCTGCGTGATGCCGCCCGCCTCGCCGGCGGCGACCTTGGTGCGGCGAATATGGTCCAGCAGCGAAGTCTTGCCGTGATCGACGTGGCCCATCACGGTGACGACCGGCGGACGCACCTCGAGCTGCTCGCCGGCGGCCTCTTCGCCCTGCAGGCCCTCCTCGATCTGATTCTCCCGCAGCAGCTTGGCCGTATGGCCCAGCTCCTCGACCACCAGCACGGCGGTATCGCGCTCGATCGGCTGATTGATGGTCGCCAGCACGCCGAGGTTCATCAGCACCTTGATCACCTCGGTAGCCTTGACCGCCATCTTCTGCGCCAGCTCCGCGACCGTGATGGTCTCGCCCAGTGCGACCTCGCGCTTGACCGGCGCGGTCGGCATTTCGAAGCCGTGCTTGGCCTCGCTGCCGCTGACCGGCATGGCACGCGCCTTGAGCCGCTTCTTCTTCTTGTGGCGTGCGCTCACGTCACCGGAGATATGCAGTTCTTCGCGGCCATAGCGCGTGCGCTGCTTGTCCTCGCTCTCCTCGCGCGGCGGCGGCGCCGGATGCGGGTGCGGCTGCGGATGCGCCTCGCGCGCCGGTTCGGCGCCGCGTCGCTGCCGCTCGCGCTCGGCCTCTTCGCTGGCGCGCTGCTCGGCCAGCCGGCGCGCCTCCTCCTGCGCCTTCTTGCGTGCCTGCTCTTCCTCGATGCGATGCCGGTTCTCGGCCTCGATGCGTTCGCGCTCGCGACGCTCGGCCTCGGCCCGCTCGCTCAGGGCGCGCTGCGCCTCCTCGGCCTCGCGCCGCTGCGCATCGAGCTGCTCCTGCTGCACGCGCGCCTGGCCCTCGAGCACGTCGCGCTTGATGTAGGTGCGCTTCTGGCGCACCTCGACATTGACGGTGCGCGCCCGGCCCTGGGTACCGGCGAGCCTGAGCTCGCTCTGGGTCTTGCGCTTGAGCGTGATGCGGCTGGGCGCCGAACCCTCGCCGCTGCCGTGGCTGCGGCGCAGATGAGTCAGCAACTCGAGCTTCGCTTCCTCGCTGATCCGGTCCTGCGGACTGGATACGGCGATACCGGCCTGATCGAGCTGCGCGATCAGCCGATCCACCGGGACCTTCAGCACGTCGGCAAACTGGGCAATCGTTACATCAGCCATGTGTCCTCACCTGCGGCCGCGCGCGGGCGCTCTTGCGCATGGGATTCAATGCTGCGCCTCGAACCAGTGCGCGCGCGCCTTCATGATCAGGCTGCCGGCCTCGTCGGGCGACAGCCCCTCGATATCCGAAATATCGTCGATCGCCTGCTCGGCGAGTTCATCGCGCGTGCGCACGCCGCGGCGCGCCAGCGCCAGCGCCAGATCCGGCCGCATGCCGTCGAGCGTCAGCAGATCGTCGGCCGGCATCGACTGCTCGAGCGTCTCCTCGCTCACGATCGCCTGCGTCAGCAGCACGTCGCGGGCGCGGTTGCGCAGCTCCTTGATGATGTCCTCGTCGAACTCCTCGATGCCCGCGAGCTCGGCCGCCGGCACATAGGCCACCTCCTCGACCGTCGAGAAGCCCTCCTGCACCAGGATGTTGGCCACGTTCTCATCGACGTCGAGCTGCTTCATGAAGGTCTCGACCAGCGCCCGCGCCTCGGTCTCGCTCTTGGCCTCGGCATCCGATTCGGTCATCACGTTGAGCTCCCAGCCGGTGAGCTGGCTGGCGAGCCGGATGTTCTGGCCGCCGCGGCCGATCGCCTGCGACAGTTTGTCCTCGGCGACCGCTATGTCCATGCTGTGCGAATCCTCATCGACCACGATCGACTGCACTTCCGCCGGCGACATCGCATTGATGACGAATTGCGCCGCATTGTCGTCGAACGGGATGATGTCCACGCGCTCCCCGGCGATCTCGTTCGACACCGCCTGCACGCGCGAGCCGCGCATGCCGACGCAGGCCCCGACCGGATCGATGCGCGGATCCTGGCTGCGCACCGCGATCTTGGCGCGGATGCCCGCGTCGCGCGCGGCGCCCAGGATCTGGATCAGGCCCTGTCCGACCTCCGGCACTTCGAGCTTGAACAGCTCGATCAGGAACTCGGGCGCGGTGCGCGTCAGGAACAGCTGCGGACCGCGCGGCTCGGCGCGCACTTCGCGCAGGAACGCCTTGACCCGGTCCTGCGGCTTGAGCTGCTCGCGCGGGATCATGTCGCTGCGCGGCACGAAGCCCTCGGCGTTGCCGCCGAGATCGACGTAGATGCCGTTGCGGTCGATGCGCTTGACCACGCCGCTGACCAGCGTGCTGATGCGATCCTTGTACGCATCCACGACCTGCGCGCGCTCGGCCTCGCGCACCTTCTGCACGATCACCTGCTTGGCCTGCTGCGCGGCGATGCGGCCGAACGCCACCGACTCCATCGGCTGCTCCACGAATGCTCCGGGCTGGGCGTCGGGGTTGATGTCACGCGCGTCCTCGAGCCGCAGCTCGGCGGACGGATTCTCCAGCTCCGTGGAATCGTCGGCGAACGTCTTCCAGCGCCTGAAGGTCTCGTAGTCGCCGGTCTTGCGGTTGATCGCGACGCGCACGTCCCAGTCCTCGCCGTGCTTCTTTCGGGCAGCCGAAGCCAGCGCCGCCTCCAGCGCCTCGAAGATGATCTCCTTATCGACGCCCTTCTCGTTCGAGACGGCATCGACGACCATCAGAATCTCTTTGTTCATCGAAAGCTCCTCCAGCCCTCAGGACCACAGCGGCGCCAGCCGCGCGCGGCCGATATCGGCAAATGCCACCGCTACGCTGGTGCCATCCACGTCCATTTCAATCCCCTCGGCGTCGAGCGCTTTGAGCCGCCCAGTGTAGCGTCGCCGTCCCTCACGGGCGACCCGCAATTCCACCCAGATGCGTTCCCCGACGAAGCGCTGAAAATGTGCGGGAGTGCGCAGCACCCGGTCCAGTCCGGGCGAGGACACCTCCAGCGTGTAGGTCGTCGGCACGGGATCCTCGACATCCAGCAGCGCCGAGAGCTCATGACTCGCGCGCTCGCAGTCTTCGAGCCCGATCCCCTGCGGCCTATCGATAAAGAAACGCAGTACCGCGCTCGTGCGGCCGGCCGCGTATTCCAGGTCGACGAGCTCGTAGCCCAGCTGGCCGAGCAGCGGCTCGGTCAGCGCAATCAGCTTCTCGCGTAACGGCGCTGGCATGCTGGAAGTGCCTGATGCTCGAAACCGCCATCAACTTACCGCTGGTCCAAAAAAAGAAAAGCCCCATGTGGGGCTTCTTAATCAAGCACTTGGCCGCACTATCTGCGGCTTTACGGCATGTTGGTCCGACACCAACACCGTCCACCGGCGGGCGGATTCTAGTGCTTTAGGTCAAGGGAATTCAACCGCCGGCGCGCTCACGGCGTCCGGCCGGTCTTCTGCTCCGCGTTCGTGTCGGCGTTCGTGTGCTCGCCGGCGGCCGCCGCCACGAACACCTCGAAGCTCAGGCGAAACTGGTTGCCGCTGTCCTGATAGGGCACACAGCTCACCTGGTCCTGCAGGTTGCGGGTCGCAAACAGCGGCAGCAGCCGCTGCCGAAATTGCTCCACCAGCTCGCAGTCCCCGCCCTGCAGCAGCAACGGCCGCTGCGGCATGAGCACCACGTGCCGCCAAACGCCCGCTACGACCGGCTCGGCGGCGCCCGCACCGCTCGAACTGCCCGCGCTCACCGGCTGCAGGCTGGCGAAGGTGAGCTTGGCCTCGGCGAAGCTGTCCGGCCGCCCGTAATCGCGCGTGCACAGGGGCACGACCTTGACGTCCTTGCTCGCACCGGCCTGCTGCAGCAGCAGCTTCAGCTTGTCGGCCAGGCCATCGCAGGAATAGGTCGCGGTGAACCCCATGAACCAGAAGTCGAACGTGTGCGCCTTCCAGCGTCCCGGCTCGCTGGCCGCGGCCGCCGCGCTGGCGTCGGTGCCGCTCGAATCCGGTGCCGTCGCCGCAGCGGCGACCCCAGGCACCGCCACCGCGGCGCCGAGCACGCAGGCGAGGAACTGCCGCCGCCGAACGCCCATTGAGATGCCTCCCGCGCCGGCGTCCGATCACACCTGCGCGCTGCGCGCCAGCCCCGCCGCCAGGTCCGTGCGCAGGTCTTCGAACGCCTCGATGCCGACCGACAGTCGCAGCAAGCCGTCGGTCAGCCCGGCGGCCCGCCGCGCCGCTTCGTGCATGGCCGCATGAGTCATCGAGGCCGGATGCGCGATCAGGCTTTCCACGCCGCCGAGCGACTCGGCCAGCGAGAAATACTTCATGCCCTCGACGAATGCCTTGACCGCGGGAATGCCGCCGGCCAGCTCGAAGCTCACCACGGCACCGAAGCCGGATTGTTGCCGCAGCGCCGTCTCATGGCCCGGATGGCTCGGCAGACCCGGATAGAAGACCTTCGTCACCTGCGACTGGCGCGCGAGCCAATTCGCCAGCTCGAGCGCGTTGCGCCCGTGAATCGCCAGCCGCGCGTGCAGCGTACGCAGTCCGCGCAGGGTCATGAAGCTGTCGAACGGGGCGCCCGTGAGTCCCAGACAGTTCGCCCACCACAGCAGCCGCTCATGCAGCTCCGGGCGCGCCGCAATCACCGCCCCGCCGACCACGTCGCTGTGGCCGTTGATGTACTTGGTGGTCGAATGCACCACCAGATCGGCGCCGAAGCGCAGCGGCTGCTGCCAGGCCGGCGATAGAAAGGTGTTGTCCACCGCCACCAGCGCCCCGGCCGCCTTGCCGAGCATCGATACGGCGGCGATGTCGGTCAGGCGCAGCAGCGGATTGCTCGGCGTCTCGACCCACAGCAGCGCGGTCGGCTGCGACAGGGCGCTGCGCAGGGCGGCGTCATCGCCGAAATTCACGAACTCGACCTGCAGATCACCGCGGCGATCGAGCGCCTCGAACAGGCGATAGCTGCCGCCGTAGCAGTCGTGCGGCGCCACCACGCGCGAGCGCGACGGCAGCAGTTGCGTGCTCAGCGTCACGGCCGCCATGCCCGAGGCCGTGATCACCGCGCCGGCGCCGCCCTCGAGCTCCGCGAGCGCGGCCGCGAGCAGATCGCGCGTCGGATTGCCGGAGCGCGAATAGTCGTAGGTGCGCTTGTCGTCATAGCCGCGAAAGGCATAGGTCGCGCTCAGGTGGATCGGCGGCACGACCGCGCCGGTGATCGCATCGGACTCGAGTCCGGCGCGCACCGCGCGCGTCACGGGATCGGCTGTATCGCTCATGGGTGCGGGCTCATGGGTGCGGGCTCATGGGTGCGGGCTCATGGGTGCTGGCTCATGGATGGTGGCTCATGGAGGGACTCGAACAGCGGCTGCAGCGCGCCGGCTTCCTTCAGGAAGGCATCGTGGCCGTGGAGGGAGCGCAGTTCGTGCAGGCGGGCGCGTGGCAGCCTGGCGGCCAGGGCCCGCATATCCGCCAGCGGCACCAGCTGGTCTTCACGCACCGCCACGAGCGCGGTCGGAGTTGCAATGCGCGCGGCGTCGACCGCGTGCAGATCGATCGACTCGGACAGGCACAGGAAGGATTCGGCCAGGTAGCGCGCGGCATAGGCCCGTCCGCGCGCGAACAGATACTCCTCGACCGGAAACACGAAGCGCCCGTCCATCTGCCGCGGCACGTGCCCGAAGCGCGCGGCGAACTCCTCCGGGCTGCGATAGGTCGTCATGGCCAGCGCGCGCGCCACCTCCATGCCCTCGGCACCGCGCCCGGCCGACAGCGCGAAGCGCACCATGTGCCGCTGCACGCTGCGCCAGGCGGTGGCCATCGGATGGGCACGGTCTGCGGCGCTGATGACCAGCAGCTGCTCGAGCCGCTCCGGGTAGCGCTCGGCGAAGGCGAGCCCCACCATGCCGCCGTAGGAGGCGCCCACGATCGCGCGCACGCGCTCGATCCGAAGGTGATCGAGCAGCGCGCACAGCGCCTGTGCCTGGTCGTAGGTCGATACGCTGGGAAACACACCGCCGCTCACCGGACCGCTCGACTCACCGCTGCCGCCCAGGTAGTCGATGCCCAGTATGCGCAGGCGCGTGCTGTCGAGCGCGCGGCCGGCCCCGGCCACCTCGTGCCACCAGCCTTCGCGCGGCTGCGCGTCGTCGAACACGCGCCGATGGGCCGAGATGCCGCCGAGCGCGACGATCACGGGCGCGGCGGGCGCTCCGGCCAGCCGCCAGCCGATCCGCGGCCGCTCGAGGCTGCCGCCATGGTGCAGGCTCAGGCGCTGCGGCAGTTGCCAGACGCCCTGCCGCGCCGGCACGGCGGCGCTCGCCGCATCATCGCCGGCAGCGTGGCTGGCGCTGGGATCATTTCGCCGTGGGACTGAACTCAAGTATCGCTCCGCAGTGCCAATGGCCGTGCCCGTCGAGCACTCCTGCGGACCGACGCCTGCACCATCGATGCACTGCCGCGTTCGGACGGGACAGCGCTCGCCTGCAGGCCCTCATCTATCGGCCATGACCGTCGCCATGGACCGCAGGAGTTGGCACCGTGTCGGAAGTCCGACGGTTGCCCCGGCGTCGAAGGGCCTTTCCCTCAGCCGGTCTCGATGAGTGCCAATCAGTCTAGGGTCCGGCACGGCTTCGGGTCAAGCGTCCCGCGGCCGCGCGGCTTGCGCGCACCATACTATCGTGCTAGTGTGCTACTACATTAATACATCGACTCGAGCAGCTGCTGCCGCAACCACCATGAAATCCCATCGGCAACTGTCGGCGCGCCAGGAAGCGCTCGCCGAGCGCAACCTGATCGCGGCCATACTGACGTTGCGCAGCGTCGAGGAATGCCGCGCCTTCCTGCGCGATCTGTGCACGCCGGCCGAGCTGCAGGCGATGGCCGATCGCTGGGCCGTGGTCGAATGCCTGCGGCGCGGGCTGCCGTATCGCGAGGTGCATCGGCAGACCGGGGTGAGCATCACGACCATCGGCCGGGTGGCGCGCTATCTGGCGCAGGGCAACGGCGGCTACGCCCTGGCGGCCCAGCGCGTGGACGGAGCGCAGCATGGATAAGGAGACGCGCATCAAGCTGGCGGTCCAGAAATCGGGGCGGCTCACCGATCCGTCGCTCGATCTGCTCGCGCGCTGCGGCCTGAAGCTCTCGCGCGGCAAGGACCAGCTCATGGGGTACGGGGAGAACATGCCGCTCGACGTGCTGTTCGTGCGCGACGACGACATTCCGGATCTGGTGCAGGAGGACGTCTGCGACCTCGGGCTGGTCGGGCTCAACGTGCTGGAAGAGAAGCGCCTGCAACTCGCCGCGCGCGGCGCGCCGGCGCGCTTCGAGGCGCTGCGCACGCTCGACTTCGGGCGCTGCCGCCTGTCGCTGGCGGTGCCGGCCGAGCAGCCCTACGACGGCCCGCGCTCGTTGCAGGGCAAGCGCATCGCCACCACCTACCCGCATCTGCTGGGCCGCTACCTGCAGCAGCACGGCCTGACGGCCGACATCGTCACGCTCTCCGGCGCGGTCGAGATCGCACCGCGCCTGGGGCGCGCCGACCTGATCTGCGACCTGGTGTCCACCGGCTCGACGCTGCAGGCCAATCACCTGCGCGAGGTCGAGACCGTGCTGCAGAGCCACGCAGTGCTGATTCGCACGCCGGTGGCGCTGTCGCCGGCCAAGGACGAGTGGGTCGAGCGCCTGCTGCTGCGGATCGAGGGCGTGGAGCAGGTCAAGGAAAGCAAGTACATCATGCTGCACGCGCCGCGCTCGGCACTGGACGCGATCCGGCGGCTGCTGCCGGGCAGCGAATCCCCGACCATCATTCCGCTCGAGGGCTCGCCCGACCGGGTCGCGGTGCACGCGGTGTGCCGCGAGACCGTGTTCTGGGAGACGCTCGAGGGGCTCAAGAAGGCCGGCGCGAGCGCCCTGCTCGTGCTTCCGGTCGAGAAGATGCTGGCCTAGGCGCATGCAGATCCTCGACTGGCAACGCCTCGATGAGCCGGGCCGGCGCAATGCCCTGGCCCGACCGGGCGCCGCGCTGCAGCCGCGCACCGTCTCGCAGGCGCAGGCGATCATCGATGCCGTGCGGGCCGAGGGCGATGCGGCGCTGCGCCGCTGCACGCGCGAGTTCGACGGCATCGATCTCGCCGAACTGCGCGTGGACGGCGCCGAGATCGAGGCCGCGCGCGCCGAGCTCGCCCCCGGGCAGATCGCGGCCATCGAGACCGCCATCGCCAACGTCGATGCCTTTCACCGCACCGGCCTCGCCGGCGCGGTGTCGCTCGAGGTGCAGCCGGGGGTGCGCTGCGAGCGCCTGATTCGGCCGCTCGCGGCGGTCGGGCTGTACGTGCCCGCGGGTTCCGCGCCGCTGCCCTCCACGGTCATCATGCTGGCGGTGCCGGCGCGCATCGCCGGCTGCGCGCAGCGCGTACTGTGCACGCCGGCGCAGCGCAACGGCCGCGCCAATGCCGCCGTGCTGGTCGCGGCGCAGCTCTGCGGGGTCGACCAGATCTTCAAGATCGGCGGTGCGCAGGCGATCGCGGCGATGGCCTACGGCAGCGCCAGCGTACCGAAGGTGGCGAAGATCTTCGGACCCGGAAACGCCTGGGTGACGGCCGCCAAGCAGCTGGTGGCCGCCGATCCGGCCGGCGCCGCGCTCGACATGCCGGCCGGCCCCTCCGAGGTCCTCGTGATCGCCGATGACAGCGCACGCGCCGAGTTCGTCGCCGCCGACCTGCTGGCACAGGCCGAGCACGATCCGCAGGCGCAGGCGATCCTGGTCACCGCCAGCGCGCCGCTGGCGCGCGCGGTCGGCGCGGCGATACAGGAGCAGCTGACGTCGCTGTCGCGGCGCGCGATCCTGCAGCAGTCGCTCGGCGGCTGCCGCATCCTGATCGTCGCGGACCTCGAGCAGGCGATCGCGCTCGCGGAAGACTACGCGCCCGAGCACCTGCTGATCCAGACGCAGCAGCCGCGCGCGGTGCTCGAACGCATCCACAATGCCGGCTCGGTGTTCCTCGGCAACTGGTCGCCCGAAGCGATGGGCGACTACTGCTCCGGCGTCAATCACGTGCTGCCCACCTACGGCTATGCGCGCGCCTACAGCGGCCTGTCGGTCCAGGATTTCACGCGCCGCATGACGGTGCAGGAACTCAGTCCCGCGGGCCTGCGCGAGCTCGGGCCCACCGCCTGCACGCTGGCGCATCTCGAGGGGCTCGATGCGCACGCGGCCGCGGTCGAGCTGCGCCTGGCGGCCGTGCGCCGCGAGGGCGCGGCATGAGCTGGCTCACCGAGATCGCGCGGCCCGAGATCCGCGCCCTGAGGGCGTACGAGCATGCCGTCTGGGAGCCGGGCCTGATCCGCCTGCATGCGAATGAGCTGCCCTGGCGCGCCGGCGCCGACCGCTCCCTCGCCGGCCTCAACCGCTATCCCGAGCCGCATCCGCACGAGCTGACCGCCGCGCTGGCCGGTCTGTACGGGGTCGGGTCCGACATGCTGCTGGCGAGCCGCGGCAGCGACGAGGCGATCGACCTGCTGGTGCGCAGCTACTGCCGCGCCGGCCAGGACGCGGTGCTGCTGTGCCCGCCGACCTTCGGCATGTACGCGGTCGCCGCGCGCATCCAGGGCGCAGCGCCGGTGGAAGTGCCGCTGCTGCGCGCGCGCGGCTTTGCCCTGGATGACGCCGCGGTGCGCGAGCGCTGCAGCGCGCAGGTGAAGCTGGTGTTCCTGTGCTCGCCGAACAATCCGACCGGCAACCGCCTGGACAGCGCCGCCATCCTGGGGCTGGCCCGCGATCTCGAAGGCCGGGCGCTGGTGGTGGTGGACGAAGCCTACGTCGAATTCGCGGCCGCCGCCTCGCTCACGGCGCGCCTGCACGACCATCCGGGGCTGGTGATCCTGCGCACGCTGTCGAAGGCCCACGGGCTGGCCGGCGCACGCTGCGGCGCGCTGCTCGCGCAGCCCGACGTGATCGCGCTGCTGCGCAAGGTCATTCAGCCATACGCGGTCACGCAGCCGAGCATCGAGGCGGTGTTCCAGGCGCTCGAGCCGGCCGCGCTCGCGCAGGCGCGCGAGCGGGTCGCGACCCTGCTCGCCGAGCGCGCGCGCCTCGCCGCCGCGCTGCGCGCACGGCGCGGCGTCGTCACGGTCTGGCCCAGCGACGCCAACTTCCTGCTGGTGGAGTTCGAGGATGCCGGCGCGGCGCTGCAGCGCGCACACCAGGCCGGGCTGCTGCTGCGGGACCTGCGCGCCGCCCCGCAGCTGACCCGGGCGCTGCGCATCAGCGTCGGCAGCCCGGAGCAGAACGATCGGCTGCTCGCGAGCCTGTCATGAGCGCCGCGGCCATCCTGTTCATCGACCGCGACGGCACCCTGATCGAGGAGCCCGCCGACCAGCAGGTCGACCGGCTCGACAAGGTGCGGCTGCTGCCGGGCGTGATCGGCGCACTCAGCGAGCTCAAGCGCGCCGGCTATCGCTTCGTCATGGTCAGCAACCAGGACGGGCTCGGCAGCACGCACTATCCGCGCGAGCACTTCGAGCAGGTGCAGGCCTTCGTGCTCGAGCTGTTCGGCTCGCAGGGCATCGAGTTCGACGAGCGCTTCATCTGCCCGCACTTCGCCCACGAGCAATGCGCATGCCGCAAGCCGCGCACTGCGCTGCTGGACGACTACCTGCAGCGCCAGCCGATCGACCGCGAACGCAGCGCCGTGGTCGGCGATCGCGACACCGATGTGGAATTTGCGCGCAACCTCGGCATCCGCGCGCTGCGCGTGCGCAGCGGCGGCGCCGAGCACGAGCGCTGGCCGCAGATCGCGCGCGCGCTGCTCGCACGCCGCGCGCAGCTGCGGCGCACCACGCGCGAGACCGACATCGAGCTGCAGCTCGAGCTCGACAGCAGCACCGCCAGCCGCATCCAGACCGGCATCGGCTTCTTCGATCACATGCTCGAGCAGCTCGCCAAGCATGGCGGCTTCCAGCTGCAGCTGCAGTGCCGCGGCGACCTGCACATCGACGAGCATCACACCGTCGAGGACTGCGCGCTGGCGCTCGGCGAGGCACTGCGCGCGGCGCTCGGGGACAAGGCCGGCATCGGCCGCTACGGCTTCCTGCTGCCGATGGATGAAGCCTGCGCGCAGGTGGCGCTCGACCTCTCGGGCCGCGCCTGCTTCGTGTTCGAGGGCACGTTCGGCCGCGAGCAGATCGGCACGCTGCCGACCGAGCTGGTGCCGCATTTCTTCCGCTCGCTGGCCGACTCCCTCGGTGCGGCGTTGCACCTGACGGTGCGCGGGGAGAATACGCACCACATGATCGAGGCCTGCTTCAAGGGCGTCGGCCGGGCGCTGCGGCCCGCGCTGCAGCGCGCGGGCTACGATCTGCCGAGCACCAAGGGCACGCTGTGAGGGCGGGCGCCCGATGAGCCTCGAGCGCGACCCGCAGCGCGTCGACGTCGCGATCATCGACAGCGGCGGCGCCAACCTGGCATCGCTGCAGTACGCGCTCGATCGGCTCGGCGCGCGCTCGATCGTCAGCGACCAGCCGGCAGTGATCGCCGCGGCGCCGCGCGTGCTGCTGCCGGGCGTGGGCGCCGCCGGCGACGCCATGCGCCGGCTGCGCGGCACCGGCCTCGACCGGCTCATTCCGCAGCTGCGCGTGCCGCTGCTCGGCGTGTGCCTCGGCATGCAGCTGCTGTACCGGCATTCGGCCGAAGGTGACACCGCCTGCCTCGGCATCCTCGGCGCCCGCGTCGGGCGCCTGGACGCAAGCCCGGCCCGACCGGTGCCGCACATGGGCTGGAACACGCTCGAGCTGCTCGGCGAGGATCCGCTGCTGCGCGGCATCGGCGCCGGCGATTACTTCTACTTCGTGCACGGCTATGCCGCCCCGGTCGACGCCTGCACGCTCGCCGCCACGCGCCATGGCGAGCCGCTGGCGGCGGTGGTGCGGCGGGACAACTTCCGCGGCGTGCAGTTCCACCCCGAGCGCTCGGCCGCGGCCGGGGCGCGCATCCTGCGCAACTTCCTGGACCTGTGACGGGCCTCGCATGCTGCTGATACCCTCGATCGACCTGCGCGCCGGCCATTGCGTACGCCTGCTCAAGGGCGATTTCGCCGCCGAGACGCGCTATGAGTTCGAGCCGCACGAGCTGCTGCTGCGCTATCAGCGCCTCGGCGCGAGCTGGCTGCACATCGTCGATCTCGACGGCGCCCGCGACGGCACGTTGGGCAACCGCGGCGTGATCCATCAGCTCGCCTCGCAGCGCGCCGTGCGGCTGCAGGTCGGCGGCGGCGTACGCGACGGCGCGACGGTGGACGATCTGCTCGCGCACGGCATCGCGCGCGTGGTCATCGGCAGCGCGGCGGTCGAGCGGCGCGAGCAGGTGATCGGCTGGCTGGGCACCTACGGCAGCGAGCGCGTCTGCCTGGCGTTCGACGTGCGGCTCGATGCGGCCGGCGTGCCGCGGCTGTGCACCCGCGGCTGGCAGCAGCAGACCGCGCTCTCGCTCTGGGATGCCGTCGATGCGTTCGCCGCGGCCGGCCTCAAGCACGTGCTGTGCACCGACGTCGAGCGCGACGGCGCACTCGGCGGCCCGAACCTGGCGCTGTACGCGCAGGCGCTGCAGCGCTTCCCGCAGATCGCCTGGCAGGCCTCGGGCGGCATCCGCGACGGTGCCGACCTCGCCGCGCTCGCCGCGCTCGGCCTGCCGGCGGCCATCAGCGGCAAGGCCCTGCTCGAAGAGCGCATCGCCATCGAGGAGCTGCGACCATTCTTGCAAAACGCATAATCCCCTGCCTGGACGTGCGCGACGGCCAGGTCGTCAAAGGCGTCCGCTTTCGCGAGCACCGCGTGGTCGGCGACATCCTCGAGCTGGCGGCCCGCTATCGCGACCAGGGCGCCGACGAACTGGTGTTCTACGACATCACCGCCAGCCCCGAGGGCCGCTCGGTCGATCGCGACTGGGTCAGCCGCGTGGCGCGCGTGCTGGACATCCCGTTCTGCGTCGCCGGCGGCATTCGCTCGGTCGCGGATGCGGAGCGGGTGCTGCAGGCCGGCGCGGAGAAGATCTCGGTGAATTCCCCGGCGCTCGCCGACCCGGAGCTGATCGACCGGCTCAGCGAGCGTTTCGGGGCCCAGTGCGTGGTGGTCGGCATCGACAGTCAGACCACCGACGACGGCTATCGGGTGTATCAGCTCACCGGCGACCCGTCCCGCGCCTGCGACAGCCGCCGCGATACCCTGGCCTGGGTGCAGGAGGTGCAGCAGCGCGGCGCCGGGGAGATCGTGCTCAACTGCATGGCCTCCGACGGCACGCGCCACGGCTACGACATCGCGCAGTTGCAGCGCGTGCGCGCCCTGTGCCGCGTGCCGCTGGTGGCGTCCGGCGGCGCCGGCACGATCGAGCACTTCGAGCGTGCGTTCCGCGAGGCGCAGGTCGACGCGACCCTGGCGGCCAGCGTGTTTCACAGCGGCGCCATCGCCATACCGGCGCTCAAGCGCGAGCTGCGCGCACACGGCATCGAGGTGCGGCCATGAGCACGCCGCCTGCCACGGGCCTGCAGCTGGGCGATCTGGAGCGCGTCGACTGGCAGAAGCTCGGCGGGCTGGTGCCGGCCATCGTGCAGCACGCGCGCCGCGGCAGCGTGCTGATGCTAGGCTACATGACGCGCGAGGCGCTGCGCGCGACGCTCGAGCGCGGCCGGGTGGTGTTCTTCAGCCGCTCCAGGCAGCGCCTGTGGGAAAAAGGCGAGACCTCCGGCAATTTCCTGCAGCTCGTGGATGTGCGGCTGGACTGCGACGCCGATGCGCTGCTGGTGAGCGCGCTGCCGGCCGGGGCGGTGTGCCACACCGGGTCGGCCAGCTGCTTCGGCGACGAGCCCGCGGCGCGCACCGCCGCCGAGCGGCTGAGCTTTCTGGCCGAGCTCGAGCAGGTGATCGATCAGCGCATCGCCGACCATCCCGAAGGCAGCTACACCGCGCGCCTGTATGCCCGCGGCATACGCCGGGTGGCGCAGAAGCTCGGTGAAGAGGGGCTCGAAGTCGCGCTCGCGGCGGTCAGCGAGGCCGATGCACCGCTGATCGGCGAGTGCGCCGATCTGCTCTATCACCTGCTGCTGCTGCTGCGTGCGCGCTCGCTGCCGCTCACCGCCGTGATCGAGGAGCTCGCCCAGCGCCACGCCGAGCGCGGCGGCCCCGGCCGCTAGCCCCGCGCCCCGCGCCCGCCCGGGCCCGCAGCGGCTGCTAGAGCAGGAACTCCGCCGCCGGCTCGCGCAGGTTATAGCGCGAGCTCATCGCGTGGCCGTAGGCCCCGGCGTTCGCGATCAGCAGCACGTCGCCTTCGCGCGTCGGCGGCAGCAGCCGGTCGTGGCCGAGAAAGTCGGCGCTCTCGCAGATCGGGCCGACGACGTTCACGATCTCGGTGGCCGGCTCTTCGAGGCGCGTCAGGTTCACGATCTCATGCCAGGCACCGTAGAGCGCCGGGCGGATCAACGAGTTCATGCCGGTCGCGATGCCGATGTAGTGCACGTCGTCCTTGGACTTGGTCTGCGTCACGCGCGCGAGCAGCACGCCGGCGGCCGCCACCAGGTAGCGTCCCGGCTCGATCCACAGCTCGATCTCGGGCCGGCCCTGCCGTGCCGCCAGCAAGACCGTGTCGAGCTGCTGCAGATCCACGCCGGCCGCCTGCTGTGCGTCGGGCACCCCGAGGCCGCCGCCGACGTCGATCACGCGCAGCTGCGGAAAGCGCGCTGCCAGGCCGAGCAGCGTGCCGGCGACCTCCGCCCAGTTGCCGGCATCGAGGATGCCGCTGCCGGCATGCGCGTGCAGGCCGACCACCGTGACGCCATGCTGGCGCGTCAGCTGCGCGACTTCATCGATGGCGGCGATCGGCACCCCGAACTTGGCGTGCGCGCCGGCGGTGCGCACGTGCTGGTGGTGGCCGCGGCCGGTGCCGGTATCGATGCGAATGAACACGCTGTGGCCGCGCAGCAGCCCGCCCCATTGGCGCAGGATGTAGAGGTTGTCGATCGTGAGCTGGATCCGCTGCTCGAGCGCCCAGGCATATTCCTCGCGCGGCGCGAAATTCGGCGTGAACAGGATGCGCGTGCGCGCCAGCTCCGGCACGCTCGCGAGCAGGCACTCGATCTCGCCGCGCGACACGCACTCGAACCCGAGCCCCTGCGCGGCGAGCACGCGCAGCAGCTGCGGATTCGGGTTGGCCTTCATGGAGTACAGCACGCGATCCACGCCCTTGAGGCCCGTGAGCGCCGCGGCGGCGGCGCGCGCCACGCCGGGCTCATAGACGTAGGCGCACTCGTGGCTGGCGGCGAGCGCGAGCAGCGGCTCGCGCCACTGGCGCTGCCGCCACCAGCTCGGCTGCGCGGCCTGGGTCGGGGCCGTACCCGCCGGCGCGAACAGCTCCTGCCAGGTGGGACCGAGGATCGAGCCGGCCCGCACCGGACGAATCAGCCGCTCGTGCAGCTCGTTGACCAGCCGATCGCCCTGCTGTTCGTCGACCACGAAGGTGAAGTTCAGGTCGTTGGCGGCCTGGCTGACCAGATAGACGCGCTGCTCGGCGAACAGCTCGAAGGCCTCGCCGAGCTGGTGCAGGATCGCGCGGATGTTGCGTCCCACCAGGCTCACGGAGGCACACGGGCCGATCACCTGGGCGCGGCACAACTGCGACAGATCGGCGCGCAGCTGCTCGATCACCTGCCGGTCGAGCGAATTGGCCGCCGGATCGAGCGACACGGTGACGTTGGTCTCCGAGGTCGACACCAGGTCCACCGACAGGCCGTGGCGCTTGAACACCTGGAACGCGTCGGCGAGAAAGCCGACTTCGTGCCACATGCCGGGGCTCTCGAGCGACACCAGCGTGATGCCCTTCTTGATGCAGACCGCCTTGACCTGGGCGCCGCCATCGCCGCCGTCGGCGCTGATGTGCGTGCCCGGCAGCTGCGGGCTCTGGGTGTCATATACCGCGATCGGGATCTGCTGCGACTTCGCCGGCAGGATGCAGCGCGGATGCAGCACCTTGGCGCCGCTGCTGGCGATCTCCTGCGCCTCGTCGTAGTGCAGCGAGCGCAGCAGCCGCGCCTGCGGCGTGTGGCGCGGATTGGCGCTGAACATGCCGGGCACGTCGGTCCAGATCTCCAGCCCGCGCGCCAGCAGCTTGGCGGCGAAATAGGCGGCCGAGGTGTCCGAGCCGCCGCGGCCGAGCAGCACGGTGTCGCCGGCGGCATCGCTGGCGATGAATCCCTGGGTGACGATCACGCCCGCGGTGGCGGCCAGTTGCTGCTGCAGCGGCGTGTCCGGCGCGAACTCACAGGTCGCCGACAGATAGTTGGCGCGCGCCGCGGCGCCGGCGCGCTGCTCGGCGAACAATCCCGTGCGCGCATCCCACCAGCGCGCCTCGATACCCTGCGCCTGCAGGAAGCGCGCCCCGAGCTCGGTGGCCATCAGCTCGCCGGTGGCCAGCACGCGCGCCCGCGTGCGGTCGCTGATTTCGCTCATCAGCGCGATGCCGGAGGCCATCTGACGCAGCGTCGAGAAGTAGCCCTCGAGCTGCGCGCTCGCGCCGATGCCCAGCTCCGCGGCCAGCGCACGATGGCGTTCTTCGATGCCCTGCAGCGCCGGCTCGTGCGCGCCGTCGAGCGCCGCGGCCAGCAGCTTCTCGAGTCGATCGGTAACACCGCTGACGGCGGAGTGCACCACCAGCACGCGCGCGCCGGTGGCCAGGCGCGCTCGCACCACCGCGGCGATGTTGCGCCAGTTGCGCAGCGTCGAGACGCTCGTGCCGCCGAACTTGAGCACGACCCAGGAAGACTCGGCAGGTGGAGCCATGGACTATCCGTGTGTAATGAGGCGGCGCCCTGGCGCGCTAACCGCGCCGGTGCCGCCGGGCAGTACCGCCGCGTCCTACCCGGCAGCCGCGTTCAGACGTCGTCGTCGTCGAAGACGTCGCGCAGGTCTTTCTCGAGCTTGCGGTCGGCCAGCACTTCTTCGAGCCGGCTCCAGGCCGCCTTGCCGCGCTTGCCCTGCGCGCGCACGCGCTTGTCGACGCGGGCCAGCAGGCCATCATAGTCGGTGCTGTCCTCCGACTCGATGATGAATTCTTCGTCTATATCGAAGCTCTCGTTATCGCGTTCAGACATCGTATTTTCGCTGAAGAAAAGCTACAAAAATCAAATAGTTACACGCGTAAAGGCGCACTTCAGGCAGCGAACTATAGCTGATTTGCGCCGCCGTTCAACTTTCTCGCAACGCACCAGAGCCAGGCCCAGCCGCCGCGTCAGCCCTCCACCACATAGACCTCCCGGCCGGGCTGGACGTTCAACTGCTGCGCGGCGCTGGCCTGCCGCGCAGCCAGTTCCAGCATCGAGGAGGAGTTGATCAGCGCGACGCATTCGTGCATCCGCGCCTCCTCGTAGGTGCGCACCAGGCGCAGGGTGCGCCCGTCGAGCCGCACCTGCGGTGCGGCGAAGCCGCCGAGCGCGGCGGCCGTGATGGTGGTCAGCGCGTTGCCATAGCGGTCGATGACGGCCACCGTGCCGAGGACCGAGCCGTCGCTCTGTCGCGCGGCGCACCGCAGGCGGCCGGGCAGCGGCGTATGCGGCGGGCCGAGCTGCGCCGGCTCGATGCGAGCACAGGCCAGCTCCGCCGCCAGCGGCGCGAAGATGTCGCGGCCGTGAAAGGTCGCGCTGCGAGGCGCGATGTCCAGCCGCGCCAGCGCCTGCTCGGTGACGCGGTAGGCCCGGCCGCCGGCGCAGCTCTGCACGATCAGGCCCAGCAGGCCGTTGTCGGGCGCCACGAACACCTGTCCGCCGGCCTCGAGCACCACGATCGAGCGCGCACCGCCGACCCCCGGATCGACCACCGCGACGTGCACGGTGCCGGCCGGGAATTGCGGATGGCAGCAATACAGCCAGTAGCCGGCCTCCTCGGGCGCGAACACCGTGACCTCATGCGTCAGGTCGATGACCGGCAGCAGCGGCGCACGCTGCACGATGCGGCTCTTCATGATCCCGACGTAGGGATCGCGCGCACCGAAATCACTGGTGAGCGTGATCATCATCCGCCGCTCCGGCGGCCGCCGCGACTAGGGCTGCGGGCTCTCATCCGCGCTGAGCGCCGACAGATCCGCCTCGAGGCCGACCACGGCCAGCACGCCGTCGGCTTTGCGCAGCACATCGCGCGCATAGTCCCAGTTGATCGCGACCGTGCTGTCGCCGACCGCCGAGCGCAGCAGATCGGCGAATTGATCCACGTCCGGCTCGAAGCTCTGGCCCTGGGCATCCACCGGCGGATGCGCTTCGAGCAGCAGCTGGCCATCGACCCAGGCGACCTTCACCGGCTCATTGATGAGACGCACCATCGTGCCGACCGGAATCATCGGGAACAACTGCGAGACGTCCTCCGGGTACATGCGGATGCAGCCGTGCGTGACTGCGAGGCCGACGGCGATCGGGTTGTTGGTGCCGTGGATCATGTAGGTACCGTTGCCGGCTGCCAGCCGCATGGCGAACAGGCCGAGCGGATTGTTCGGTCCCGAGGGCACCCGCGCCGGCAGCGGATCGCCCTCGGCGGCGTGCTCCTTGCGCACCGATTCGGGCGGATACCAGACCGGATTCTTTTCCTTCTGGATCACGCGCGTCACGCCGATCGGCGTGCGCCAGTCCATCTTGCCGATGCTGACCGGATAGGTGATCACGACGCGCGGCTCGCCGCGCCGCGCCTTCGGATAATAGTAGAGGCGGTGCTCGGGCAGATTGACCACGATGCCCTCGCGCGGCCCCGGCGGCAGGATATGGCGCCCCGGAACGAGGATCTGCCTGCCGGCCCCCGGCAGCCAGGGATCGATCCCGGCATTGACGCGGATCAGTTCCTCCGAACCGAGACTGAATCTGCGCGCCAGATCGTACAGGGTGTCCTCGTAGACCGTTTCCACGCTCTGGTCCTCGCCGACCACCTCATCGTCGGGGTTGGGCAGCACATACACCGTCGCCTGCACCGGCAGGCAGCCGAGCAGCAGCCCCGCAAGCGCCCATGCACGAATCGACGCGGCCACGAGGCCGCCGCATTCACCATAACGACCCATGAATCTGTGAATCCTGACGCACTCCACGCTTTTAGCGTAACACGGCATGCGGCCAGCCGGAGTTCCGGTTTCCTGTTATTGATTCGGCACTTGCGGCACTTGCAGTGCCCGCGGGGAGCTTAAGTCCGCGCCGTCGGGGCCGATACCAACCCCATGCGCACCGAGCCAATGCGATCCGCGCCGGCAGGCGAGCACGACGGACCGGCCGCGTGGAGCCTGGATCTACGCACCGGCGAGCTGCGCTCGAGCGCGGCGCGTGCGCAGATGCTCGGCTATGACGCGCTCAGCGTGCCGCAAAGCCCCGAGTGGTGGGACAGCCTGCTGCACACGGACGAGCGCATCGCGGTGCATACCGCGCGCGCGCGTCACATCGACGGCGAGGGCTGCGGCTACAAGAGCGAATACCGCGCGCGCCGGCAGGACGGCAGCTGGGCGTGGCTGCTCGAGGTCGGCTGCATCGAGCGCGACCGCAGCGGCAGGGCCCGGCGCGTCGCCGGCGTGCTGCTCGACATCAGTATCGATCGTGAAGGGCGGTTTCGCCTGCAGCAGCGGCTCGAGCGGCTGCGCACGGTGTTCGACTACACCTATCAGCTCGCAGCACTGCTCTCGCGCGACGGCGTGCTGCTCGAAACCAATCGCACCTCGCTCAAATCCGCCGGCATCGCACTCGACGCCGCGGTCGGCCGTCCGCTGTGGCAGACACCCTTCTGGACACAGCAGCCGGAGGCGCAGATCGCCCGCCTGCGCGACGGCATCGAGCGCGCCGGCCGCGGTGAATTCGTGCGCTTCCAATACCAGCCGCACGGACCCGGGCGCGACGCGCGCATGGTCGACTTCTCGCTGCTGCCGGTGTTCGACGACGACGGCGCGGTGCTGTGGATCCTGGCCGAGGGGCGCGACGTCACCGAGGTCGTGTATGCGCACCGGGCGCTGCGCACGCTCGAGGACCGGCTCGCGGTCGCAGCCAGCAGCGCCAATCTGGGCCTGTGGGACTTCAATCCGCACACCGGGGAGTCCTGGGTCAACGATCGCTGGTGGACCATGCTCGGCTATGAGCCGCATGAAATGCAGCCCAGCCTGGAGTGCTGGCAGGCGCTGGTGCACCCCGACGACCTGGTGCCGGCGCTCGCGGTAATCAATCCATCGCAGCCGGCGCCGGGCGGATTTCGCACCGAGCTGCGCATGCGCTGCAAGGACGGCTCGTGGCGCTGGATCCACTGCAGCGGGCGACCGGTCGAGAGCGACGGCGGCGGCCAGCCGCGGCGCATCGCCGGCGTGCAACTGGATGTCACCGAGCGCAAGGAAGCGGAGCGCCGGCTGGCCACTGCCGAGCGGCTGGAGTCGGTCGGCAAGCTCGCCGCCGGGGTCGCGCATGAGATCAACACCCCGATCCAGTTCGTCAGCGACAGCCTGCATTTCATCCGCGATGCGGCGCACGAGCTGCTGCAGCTCACCGGCGGGCTGCGCTCGATGGCGGCCGCCGATGCCGCGAACTCCAACCGCGTCGCGGCGCTCAGCGCCGATCTGCCGTATCTGGCCGAGCATCTGCCCAAGGCGATCGAGCGTTCGCTCGATGGCCTGCAGCGCGTCGCCGAGATCGTCGGCTCGATGCGCGAGCTGGCCTACCCCGATCGTCCCGAGATGGCGGACGTCGACCTCAATCACCTGATCCGCATTGCGCTGGTGGTCGCGCGCTCCGAATACAAGCCCGTGGCGGAGGTCGAGCTCGACCTGTCGCCGCTGCCCGCGGTGCGTTGCCACGGCGGCGAGCTCAACCAGGTGCTGCTCAACCTGCTGGTCAATGCCGCCCACGCCGTCGCCGCAGCGGTCGACGGCAGCGCGCACAAGGGGCTCATCACGGTCGCCTCGCGGCTCGACGGCGACAGCGTCCTGATCAGCGTCGCCGATAGCGGCACCGGCATCGCCGAGGACATCCGCCATCGGATCTTCGAGCCATTCTTCACCACCAAGGAAGTCGGCCGCGGCACCGGCCAGGGCCTGGCCCTGTCGCACAACATCATCGTCAAGCGCCACCGCGGCACCATCGACTTTCACAGCGAGGTCGGCAAGGGCACGGTGTTCTTCGTGCGCCTGCCGCTCGACTGTCAGGGCGAGCGCGCGCCGCAGCAGCCGCTGCAGCAGGCCCCGGAGCAGGCCGCATGAGAACGGTGCTGTTCGTGGATGACGAGCCGCTGGTGTGCGAGAGCCTGCGACGGGGTCTCTCGCAGCAGCGGCCGCCGTGGCAGCTGGTGTTTGTCGGCACCGGCGCCGCGGCGCTGGCCGAGCTCGACCGGCAGGCCTTCGACGCCATCGTCGCCGATATCGACCTGCCGATCATGGACGGGCCGCAGTTGCTGGCCGAGGTGCGCGATCGCCACCCGGGCGTCGTGCGGCTGTGCCTGTGCGGCAGCGTGGACGACGGGGCCATGGTGCGCGCCATAGCGGTCACGCATCAGTTCCTGAGCAAGCCCTGCAGCGCGGAGGCGCTGTGCGAGGTGGTCGATCGTGCCTGCTCGCTGCGCGCGATCCTGCAGCACGAGCCCGTCCGCGCATTGATCGGCAGGCTCGGCACGCTGCCGGCGACGGCGCAGACCTTCCAGGCGCTGTCGGCCGCGATGTCGCAGCCCAATGCGCACACCGCCGACATCACGCAGATCGTGAGCAAGGACAGTTCGCTGTGCATCCGGGTGCTGCAGCTCGTCAACTCGGCGTTCTTCCGCCGCAGCGCGCCGATCACCTCGATACAGGCCGCCGTCACCTACGTCGGCATGGAGATGATCAAGTCGCTGGCGCTGTCGGCCCGCGTGTTCAATGCACTGGAGGACTCGCCGGCCGCGGGCAAGCTGCTGCAGGACCTGCAGGCGCGCTCGCTGCGCAAGGCGTGCCTCGCGCGCACGCTGCTGCGCGAATCGCGCCAGGCCGACGAGGCGTTCACCGCGGCGCTGCTGCTCGACATCGGCGAAGCCGTGCTGGCACTCGGCTCACCGTCGCAGTTCGAGCGCATGGTCGCGCTGGCCCGCAGCTCGCAACGCCCCTGCCACGAGGTCGAGGCGCAGCTATTCGGCGTCGCCCACCCGCAGGTCGGGGCCTACCTGCTGGGCCTCTGGGGCCTGCCGCTGGACCTGATCGAGGCCGTGGCCTATCACCACACGCCCAGTCACGTGCAACACGGGCAGACGCAGGTGCTCGCGGCCGTGCACGTCGCCGACGCGGTCATCGACGCCACCGCCGAGCAGCCGGCCAGGCTGCTCGACCGGCTCGATGCCGCGTTCGTCGCCCGCCCCGAGGTCGTGCGCTGCCTGCGCGCCTGGAACATCGACACCGACGCCGATGCGCAGCTGGCGCAACGGCTTGCGGCTGAATGACGCCGCCCGGGCAGAGCGCGCACCATGGCCGAGAATCGCCGCCACAAGGTACTCTGCGTCGATGACGAGCCGCAGGTGCTCGAAGGCCTGAGCCTGCAGCTCGGCCGCCGCTATGAGATCGTGACCGCGCTCAGCGGCGCGGAGGGCCTGGAGGTGCTGCGTCGCGACCGCGACGTCGCTGCCATCGTCTCGGACATGCGCATGCCGCGCATGGACGGCGCCACCTTCCTGGCGCGCGCGCGCACGCTGGCGCCCGCCGCCGGACGCGTGCTGCTGACCGGTCAGACCGATCTGCGCGCCGCGATCGCGGCCGTCAACGAGGCGCAGGTGCTGAAATTCCTGAGCAAGCCCTGTCCGCCGCCGGAGCTGCACGCCGCCGTGGAAGCCGCGGTCGAACACTTCTGCCAGGCCAGCATCGAGAACACCGGTCTGCGCCGGGCGCTGACCGCGCAGATCGTCAGCCAGGATCCGGTCACCGGCCTGGCGAGCCGCACGCACTTCACCGAGATGCTGCAATCGATCTGCGACCAGGCCGACCGCACCGACGAGTCGCGCGCCTGCGCGCTGCTGATGATCAACATCGAGAATCTGCGCGACATCAATGCGGTGCAGGGGCACGCCGCCGGCGACCAGGTACTGCAGGTGATCGGACGCCGGCTGCGCGAGCACTGCCCCGCGGCGCTGGGCATCGGCCGCTGGGGCGACGAGCAATTCGCGGTCCTGCTGCCGGTCGATTTCGTCGATGAGACCGCCGTGCTCGCCGGCACCGATGCCCTGATCGCGCAGCTGGCGGTGCCCATCTCGCTGCAGCACACCGTGCAGCGCATACGCGCCAGCATCGGCATCGCCGGAGTGCCGCTGCACACCGGGGATGCGCAGACCGCGATCAAATTCGCCGGCATCGCCGCGCGCCAGGCCAGGCTGCGCGGCGGCGGCGTGTCGTGCCTGTTCCGCGCCGATTGGGCGCACCGCGTCGAATATCGCTATCAGATGCTGGTGGCGCTGCGCGAGGCGATCGAAGCCGACGCCCTGCATCTGCACTACCAGCCGATCATCGACAGCAAGGCCTGCTGCGTGCGCACGCTCGAGGCGCTGGCGCGCTGGCAGCACCCGAGCCTGGGATCGATACCGCCGTCGCAGTTCATCCAGCTGGCCGAGGAGAGCGGCGACATGCCGCGGCTCGGGCAGTGGATCCTGCGCCGCGCCTGCCGCGAGGCCCGCCAGCTCGCCGGCCGCTATTGCGCGCGCGTCGCCGTCAACGTCTCCATGCAGCAGCTGCTGCACGACGGCTTCCTGACCGAGCTGGACGATGCGCTGAGCGCCGCGACGCTGCAGCCGCAGGAGCTGGAGCTGGAGCTGACCGAATCGGTGTTCTCGCAGGACGCCGAGCGGGTGCTGGCACTGGTGATGCAGCTGCGCACCCGCGGCATCGCCGTGGCGATCGACGACTTCGGCACCGGTTACTCCTCGCTCGCCTACCTGCAGCGCTTCCCCGCCGACACCATGAAGGTCGACAGCTCCTTCGTCGCGAGCCTCGGCCAGGGCGGCGAGACCATCATCGCCGCCGCGCTGTCCATCGGCCGCAGCTTCGGCATGCAGGTGGTGATCGAGGGCGTCGAGACCGATCTGGCGCGCCGCCAGCTCACGGCGCTCGGCGCGAGCCTGTTCCAGGGCTATCTCTATGCCCGGCCCATGCCGCTGGCGCAGATCGACGCCTGGTTCCTGAGCTCGGCGTTCGCCGCCGCGGCGAACGAACCTGCCGGCGACGGTCGGTAGGGATCGAGCCGCCGGCAGGCGCTCAGCGCGTGCCGCAAGCGCATCAGACCTGCACCATCTCGGCGATCCGCGGCGTCGGACGATGGCCGATGAATCGGCCGTCCCGAACCACCCCGTATCCCGGCGCCGCATACCGCTCCGCGACCGATCGGACCGTGAAGCGCTCGCCGATGAGGTCATCTCGCACGAAGAATGCGTTCACGCCCTGGCTCTCGCAGCCAACCAGCGTATAGCCCTTGCTGCGCCCGAGCCTGGCCAGCGCGAGCAGGCTGGCGCCGAAATAATTCGTGCCATCCCACTGGAAGGCCGGATCGTAGGCGATGACCCTGCTCTGATCGGGCGGCAGCGAGCTGTTGTATTCGATCACCACGACCCGCGGGCCATAGCCCTCGATCGCGCGCCATACCCAGTAGTCGTTGCCGTCGATATCGATCGACAACAGGTCGAATTCCCGCGGCACCGCGTACTTTGCGAACAGCGCACAGATGTTCTCCGCGGTGATGAATTCCTTCCGTATCGTGCCGAACCGAGCGTCGTGGTCGGCGCCATCCATGCGCAATCCGGTCCATCCCGCCTTCTCGAGCAGATAGCGGGTATTGCATTGCCGGCCATCCTCGACGCCGAATTCGACGCAGAACCTGTTGGTCACGCCGATCGTCTCGAAGATGATCCGCAGGATGCCGTCCTCGCCGTTCTGGGAGAACCAGCGGCGCTCGAACCGCCTCAGGTCGTCGATCCTGCGGCGCCGGTGCAGCAGCCGATGAATGTCGCCGCGCAGGTTGTATTGCACTCTGGACAGCGAGCGCGCCGCACGAAACAGCGGCCGCGGAAGTCGCGACCCACCCCGATCTGACTGATGTTTCATGCTCGGTCCCGATGGCCAGTCCAGCGCTGCCTTCCGTGCACTCTCGACGCAAGGCGCGCGCTACACCCCGCCTGACTCGTGACCGATGAGCGGTCAGCGGCCTGATGGTGATCGAGGCCGGGTTATTTTTCAACAGATTGTTTTATAAACTATTTTTATCTCCATGGCAGGCGGCTCTCCATGGCAGGCGGCTGCTTTTCGCCGCGTGAACCGATACCATACAAACGTATGGTATCCGATACCCCCCGTACATCGAACCTGCACCAGCCGAGCCCGCGCCAGCAGCAGATCCTGCGGCTCATCCGCCAGTTCATGGCGCACCATGGCCGGCCGCCGACGCGCGCCGATCTGGCACAGGCACTGCGCCTGCGCAACCGCCAAGGCATCGAGCAGCACCTGCGCGCGCTCGAGCGCAAGGGTTACCTGGCGCTCGAGCCCGGTGTCGCACGCGGCATTCGTCTGCTGCCCCACGATCCGCCCGCCGGTATCGAGCCCGCGCTGCTGCCTCTCTACGGTCGCGTGGCGGCGGGTGTCCCCACCCTCGCGCTGAGCAACCTCGAGGAGCGGATCGCGATCGATCCGGCCCTGTTTCGTCCGCGCGCCGATTTTCTGCTGCGCGCTCACGGCCAGAGCATGCGCGATGCCGGCATCGCGCATCGCGACATCCTCGCCGTGCACCGCACGCCGCAGGCCGCGAATGGGCAGATCGTGGTTGCGCGGCTGGGCGATGAGGCCACGGTCAAGTACTACCGCCGCCAGGGGGCGCTGCTGCGGCTCGAGCCGGCCAATCCCGAGTTCGCAGCGCTCGAGATCGATCTGCGCCGCGAGGACTGCCAGATCGAAGGCGTGGTGGTCGGCATCGTTCGCACGCAGCTGCCGCATCGGGGCGAGGAGTTCGTGTGACGGCGCCCGCGGCCGGCGATCCGCAGCGCAGCGCGCTGCTCGAACAGCTCGCGCAGCTGTGCCGCACCGGGACTGCCCGGCGCAGCACGCCGGCGGCGGCGCCTTCGGGCTTCCCCGAGCTCGATGCCAACCTGCCGGGGGGCGGCTGGCCCATCGGCGCCGTCACGGAATTGATGAGCGATGCGGCCGGCATCGGCGAGCTGGCATTGTTGATGCCCGCCCTGTCGAGGCTGGCGCGCACCGGTCGCTACATTGCCTGGATCGCCCCGCCCTATCTGCCGTACGCGCCCGCACTCGCCGCGCGCGGCTTGCCGCTCGAACGCCTGCTGCTCATCCAGACCGGCAGCCTGCAGGAATCCTTGTGGGCCGCGGAACAGGCGCTGCGCTGCCCGGCGGTCGGCGCCGTGCTCGGCTGGCCGGCGCATATCGTCGACAGGAACGTGCGCCGCCTGCAGCTCGCGGCCGAGGCCGGCGGCAGCCTCGGCGTTCTTTATCGGCCGCCCGAGGCGGCGCGCGAGGCCTCACCGGCCGCCTTGCGGCTGCGACTGCACGCCGCGGCCGACGGCGTCATGGTCGAGATCCACAAGTCGCGCGCTGGCCGCGCCGGTCTGCGGCTGCATTGCAGGAGCGCCGATGCTGTGGCTGTGCATCCGCTTGCCGCGGCTGGCGCATGAAGCGCTCGCGGCCGTCGCGCAGCGCGCGGCGAGCACCGCGGATTGCAGCACCGGGCACGCCGTCATGGAGCGTGCCGCCGTCGAGCGCGCAGCGATCGAGCGCCTGGCCGGCTGGGCCTACCAGTGGACCAGCCTGGTCAGTTATCACCTGGCCGATGAGCCGTTGCTCTGGCTCGAGCTCGGTGCCAGCCGCGCCCTGTTCGGCGGCCACGCCGCGCTGCTCGCGCAGCTCGAAGCCGGCCTGACGCTGCTGGGCTACAGCCATGTCTGCGCGCTCGCGCCCTCGCCCAGCGGCGCCGCCTTGCTGACGCATGTCGACGCGCCCGTCGGCACGCGCACCCCGCCGCAGCGCTGCGCGTTCACGCTGCCGCAGCTGCGCGCGCGGCTCGAGCCATTGCCGCTGTCGCTGCTGGCCCTGCCGGAGGCGATTCTGAGCGCATTGCAATCGGCCGGGCTGCGTTGCATCGGCCAGGTGCTCGCATTGCCTGCTGCCGCGATCGCGCGCCGCTTCGGACCCGAGACCAGCCTTTATCTGCAGCGCCTGTGCGGCGCGGCGAGCGACCCGCGGCCCGCCTGGCGTGCGCCTGCGGCCTATCGCGCGCGCTGCGAGTTCGGCGGCGAGGTGCATGATACGAACGCGCTGCTGTTCCCGCTGCAGCGGCTGCTGCTGGAATTCCAGGGCTATCTTCGCGGCCGCGATTGCTCGGTGCTGCACTTCACGCTCGAGTTCGAGCACCGCCGCCATCCTGCCGGCAGCGTGACGATCGGTCTGTCCGCGCCCGCGCGCGATGCGGCGCAATTCCTGCTGCTCGCGCGCGAGCGCCTGCAGCGCACGCTGCTCGAGGCCCCGGTGAGCGCGCTGATCCTGCAGGCCCTCGAGTTCACGTCCCCGGCCATCGTGCAGGCGGATCTGTTCGGCAGCGATGCGCAACGGCTGCAGCAGCTGCAGTTGCTGCTCGATCGGCTGCGGGCGCGGCTTGGCGAGAGCCGGATCCAGGGCCTGCAGAGCCGGGCCGATTACCGGCCGGAGCGCGCCTGGGATTGCGTCGCGCCGCGGCACGGGCATCGGCCGCCGCGCGAGAGCCGCGAGAGCGGCGAGATCGCCGGCGCCGGCGCGCCGGCGATGCTGCCGATGCGCCCCTGTGCGCTGCTGCCGGCCCCGCGGCGCATCGAGGCTGCGCCCGAGCTGCTGAGCGGCCCGGAGCGCATCGAAAGCGGCTGGTGGGACGACGGCGATGCCGCGCGCGATTACTATGTGGCGCGCGGCGCGGATGGTGCGAGGTTGTGGGTGTTTCACGATCTGCGCCACGGCGGCTGGTATCTGCAGGGGCTGTGGGTATGAGCGGCTACGCCGAGCTGCACGCCCTGAGCAACTTCAGCTTTCTGCGCGGCGCCTCGCATCCGGCCGAGCTGGTCGTCCGGGCGCATGCGCTCGGCTACCGGGCGCTCGCGCTGACCGACGAATGCTCGCTGGCCGGCGTCGTGCGCGCCCACGAGGCCGCGCGCGAGCTGCCCGCCGAGCCGGCGGCGGACCGGCGCTTCAAGCTCATCATCGGCGCCGAGTTCCGCACCGTCTGCGGCCTCAAGCTGGTGCTGCTGGCGCCTTCGCAGCGGGCCTACGGGCAGATCTGCCGGCTCATCACGCTCGGCCGGCGGCGGACCGGGAAGGGCGAGTATCGCCTGACGCGAGCGGACTTCGAATCCGGCCTCGACGAGTGCCTCGCGCTGTGGGCGCCAGACCCCGGGGCCAGCGCCGCGCAGGCCCTGTGGCTGCGGGATTTCTTCCCGGCGCGCGCCTGGCTCGCCGTCGAGCTGCACCGCGGCGCCGACGACGCCGAGCGCCTCGCCGCCGCCCTGGCGCTCGCCGGACGCAGCGAGCTGCCCGCCGTCGCCAGCGGCGACGTGCACATGCACGCGCGCGCGCGGCGCGCGCTGCAGGACGTGCTCACGGCCGTCCGCCACCGCTGCCGCGTCGATGAGGCCGGCTGGCGGCTGTACCCGAACGCCGAACGCCGGCTGCGCTCGTTGCCGGAGCTGCATCGCCTCTATCCGCCGCCGCTGCTCGAGCAGAGCATCGCCATCGCCGAACGCTGCGATTTCTCGCTCTCGCAATTGCGTTACGAGTATCCGCCCGAGCTCGTGCCGGCAGGCCGCACGGCCAGCGGACACCTGCGCGCCCTGACCGAGGCCGGCCTGGCGCGCCGCTGGCCGCAGGGCGTCCCCGCCGCGGTACGCGCCGGCGTGGAGAAGGAGCTCGGCCTGATCGCGGAGCTGCGCTACGAGCATTTCTTCCTGACCGTGCACGACATCGTCGAATACGCGCGGCGCGAGAACATCCTGTGCCAGGGCCGCGGCTCGGCCGCCAACTCCGCGGTCTGCTATGCGCTCGGCATCACCGAGATCGATCCGGCGCGCATGCAGCTGCTGTTCGAGCGTTTCATCAGCCGCGAGCGCAAGGAGCCGCCGGACATCGATGTCGACTTCGAGCACGAGCGGCGCGAGGAAGTGGTGCAGTACATCTACCGCAAATACGGCCGCGAGCGTGCGGCGCTCGCGGCCACGGTGATCTGCTACCGCACACGCAGTGCGGTCCGCGACGTGGCGCGCGCACTCGGCATCGGCGCGGCCGACATCGATCGCCTGACGCGCCTGCACGTGTGGTGGGACCAGCCGGGCGAAATACAGCACAAATTCGCCGCGAGCGGGCTGCGCATCGAGCCCGCACGCCTGCAACGGCTGCTGACCCTGGTGCGTGAGCTGATCGGCTTCCCGCGCCATCTGTCGCAGCACGTCGGCGGCTTCGTGATCTCCGGCGAGCCCTTGAGCGCGCTGGTGCCGGTCGAGAACGCGGCGATGCCCGATCGTACCGTCATCCAATGGGACAAGGACGACCTGGAATCGCTCGGGCTGCTCAAGGTCGACGTGCTCGCGCTCGGCATGCTCACCGCCCTGCACCGCTGCTTCGATCTGGTCGCAGGCCATCGCGGCCAGCATCTGCGCATGCAGGACATTCCGCCGAAGGATGAGGCCACTTTCGACATGATCTGCCGCGCCGAGACCGTGGGCGTGTTCCAGATCGAATCGCGCGCGCAGATGAGCATGCTGCCGCGCCTGCGGCCGCGCAGCTTCTATGATCTGGTGATCGAGGTCGCGATCGTGCGGCCCGGACCGATCCAGGGCGACATGGTGCATCCCTACCTGCAGCGCCGCGAGCGGCCGCAGGCCGTCACCTACCCGAGCGAAGCGCTCAAGGCGGTGCTGCAGCGGACCCTCGGCGTACCGATCTTCCAGGAGCAGGTCATGCAGATCGCGGTGGTGGCCGCGGATTTCACCCCCGGCGAAGCCGACGGCCTGCGCCGCGCGATGGCGGCCTGGAAGCGCCGCGGCGGGCTCGAACCCTACCGCGAACGGTTGCTGCGCGGCATGGCGCGCAACGGCTACCCGCCGGCATTCGCCGAGCAGATCTACAGGCAGATCCTGGGCTTCGGCGAATACGGCTTTCCCGAATCCCATGCCGCCTCGTTCGCGCTGCTGACCTACGTCTCCTGCTGGCTCAAGTGTCACGAGCCGGCCGCCTTCGCCGCCGCGCTGATCAACAGCCAGCCGATGGGCTTCTATGCGCCGGCGCAGATCACGCAGGATGCGCGCCGCAGCGGCGTGAGCGTGTTGCCGGCCGACGTCACCGCCAGCCACTGGGATTGCACGCTCGAGCGCGCCGGCGGCGCGCCGCAACGGCAGCCCGCGCTGCGCCTGGGCCTGCGGCTGGTGCGCGGCCTGCCGGCGGCCGACGGCGAACGCATCGTGGCCGAGCGCCTGCAGCGCGGCTTTGCGGGCATCGATGAGCTCGCCGCCCGCGCCCGCCTGTCGCAGCGCTCGATTCGGGCCCTGGCTGCCGCCGGCGCGCTGCGTGCCTTGAGCTCGCACCGGCACGAGGCCAGCTGGCAGGCCCTCGGCGTCGAGCGCCTGCCCGGGCTCATCGCCGGCCTGTCGGCGAGCGAATCACCCGCGGCGCTGCCGGCGCCGACCGAAAGCCAGGACATCCTCGCCGACTATCGGCATCTGGGCCTCACGACCGGCCGCCATCCGCTGGCACTGCTGCGCCCGGCGCTCGCGCGCCGGGGCTTTCGCAGCAGTCACGATCTGCAGCGGCTGGCCGATGGCAGCGCGGTGCGCGTCGGCGGCCTGGTGACCCACATGCAGCAACCGGCCACGGCCTCGGGTGTGGTGTTCGCCTCGCTCGAGGACGAGGCCGGCATCGTCAACGTCATTCTCTGGCCCAAGGTGTTCGCGGCGCAGCGCCGCTGCGCGCTCGAAGCGAGCCTGCTGGTGGTCCAGGGCACGCTGCAGCGGCGCGATCGCGTCGCGCACGTGATCGCACGGCGGCTGCGCGACGCGTCAGCGTGGCTGCACGGGCTGCAGCGCGACTCGCGCGACTTTCGCTGACCGCCTACGCATCGTAGCCCGGCGCCGCGCGCGCCAGGCCGTCGAACGCGTCCAGCAGGCGGGCGCGCCAGAGCGCGATCGGATCCTCGGCCGCCAGCAGCGCGTACGGGCTGATGCAGCGCGCCCACTGGAACGCGCCGAACACCGCATAATCGGCATACAGCGGCCGCTCCCCGCCCAGGAACGGCTGTGCCTTGAGGGTCAGGCGCAGCGGCGCGAGGCTGTCGCGAAACGCGGCCAGGCGCTGGTCGCGATCGCCGACCAGCGTCTCGAGCGGCATGCCGACGCGCCGCTCGCGGGTGGTGCGGAAATAGTCGCGGTCCTGCTCGTGCAGGTGCCGCCAGATGTCGAGCGCGACGAAGCGGAAGATCGCCGCATTCAACGTATCGCCATACCTGGTATGCAGCAGGCTCAGCGCCTGGCCCGCCGCGCCGCCGAACAGCGACGGCGCATCCGGATAGGCCGCCTCCAGGTACTGCGCGATCTCCCACGAGTCCGACAGCCAGCGGCCGCGGTCCACCAGCACCGGCACGCGCTCCTGGCTCGACGGCGCGATCGCCTGCTTGTCGGTCAACCGCCATGGGATGGTGTCGACCGGCAGGCCCTTGTGGGCCAGCGCCAGGCGCACGCGCCAGCAATAGGGACTGAATCGTCGATCGCTCTGCGCGCCCGCCAGTTCGTAGAGCCGCAAGGTCATGGCCGTCATGGCGGCAAAGGTACCATGCTGGTTATCGCTAGTGCGCGCCGAGGCGCTTCAGGCTCGCGCCGCCGCTGTCCGCGAGTCCGGCGTCGCGCGCGTGGTGCGGCCGAAACAGGCGCCCGCGTTCGGCCAGCAGCACGAACGCCAGGCTCGCCAGGCCGCAGAGGAAGGCGCCCAGCGCCAGCGGCAGCGTGGAGCCGTGGAAACCCCGGCCGATGACGGCGCCGAGCAGCGCACCGCCGAAGGTGGTCGCGAAACCCTGCAGCGCGGCGCCGATGCCGGCCACCGAGCCGACCGGCTCCATCGCCATGGCGCCGAAATTCGACATCGCCAGGCCAAAGCAGGCCAGGGTCGCCGACTGCAGGATCACGAAGGTCCAGAGCCGCTCGTAGCCGAACAGCGCCACCAGAACGTGCAGCCCGGTGGCCCCGAGGTACACCAGCAGGCCGGCCTGCGAGATGATCCGCATGCCCACCCGTTCCACGATCCTGGAATTCAGGAATGACGTGACGGCCATCGAGGCGGCGCAGAGCGCGAATATGACCGGCATCAGAGCGGCGCGATGAAAGACGTCGGCGAATATCTGCTGCACCATGCCGATGTACGCCAGCAAGGCGCCGAACATCACCGTCATCGCCAGCGTGTAGCACAGCGATGCACGCTCGCCCAGCACCAGCTTGGCGGCATGCACGATGTGCCGCCGCGTCAGCGCCAGGCGGTACTCGGGGTGCAGCGTCTCCGGCAGCCGCAACAGCACCCACAGCCACACGCCGGCCGCAAACACACCGAAGATGACGAAGATGCAGCGCCACGGCGCCAGCCACAGGATCAGCTGGCCGAGGCTCGGAGCCATCACCGGCACCACCAGGAACACGATGAAGGTCAGGGACATCACGCGTGCCATCTGGCGGCCGGAGTACAGGTCGCGCACCACCGAACGCGCCACCACCATGCTGGCGGCGGACGCGCCGTGCACGAGGCGCCAGAAGAGCAGGGTCGCAAAGCTGCTCGTCAGCCCCGACAGCACCGCCGCCGCGGCGTACGCCGCCAGGCCGCTCAACAGCGCCGGCCGGCGCCCGAAGCGGTCGGAGATCAGGCCCCAGAACAATTGCCCCATGCCCACGCCGACGATGTAGGCGGTCACGATCCACTGGCCGCGATTGGCGTTGCTCAGCCCCAGGGCTTCGCCGATGGTCGGCAGCGCCGGCAGCATGGTGTCGACGGCGAGCGCCTGCGTCGCCATCAGCGCGGCCGTCAGCGCCAGGAATTCGCGAAAGCCGATGAACGTGGATCGGGGGCCCGGGGCCTCGAATCGCATCGCCAGGTCCTTGCCGGATGGTATTGGGGCCGGATGGTATTGGGGCACGGTCCACGGGCGCGCGGACCGCTCGGAGAACCATCCTACCCGACTTGCCGCGAGCGCGGCGCACGAGCGCAGTTGGCGCGCGCCGGCCTGACGGCCCGCGGCGGCCGTCAATGCCCGAGCGCGTCGCGCAGGGCCGCGAGTTCCGCGGCCGATTCGGTCACCAGCGCCTGGCAGGTGTCGGCATCGAGCCCCAGGCGCACGGCCGCCTTGCGGCCCTCGACCCGGGCGCGAATCAGCTCGGCAGAATCCTTGTACATGGAGAGCGCTTCGGCGACTTCGAGGACGTCGGCCAGCACGCCGCCGGCGCCGCGCGGCTCGCGCGCGTCGTCCTCGTAGCTGTGCACCGCGTTGACGATTTCGTCGGCCACATACCAGCTCTCGAGCAGCGCCTTGGCGATGTTGCCGTGCCAGTCGCGCACGATGCGCTGGTACATCGCCTGGTCGCCGAACAGCACCGGATGGCGCATCGAGTGCGTCAGAATGTAGAGCTTGCCGACCCCATGCACCAGGCCGGTGAGCATTGCCGTATCGGGACTGATCCTGGCGCTACGCCGCGCCACCACGAACGACAGTGCCGCGACCAGCACGCTGTGCTGCCAGAGCACGTTCAAGTGCCGCTCGATGCCTTTGAACGACTTGGCCCGGCGCAGCTGCGCCATCGCAAAGCCGATCACCGCCGAGCGCAGCGCGTCGAATCCCAGGCGGGTGACGGCCGCACGCAGGTCGGCCACCGATTTGCCCGCCGGGTTGAGCGCCGCCGAATTGGCCATCGACAGCACGCGGGCCGCCAGCACCGGCTCGGCCCCGAGCACGCGCATCACGCGCGCCGAGTTCGCGGAATCCTCCGACAGGACCTTCTGCACCCGCACCGCGACGTCCGGAAAGCTCGGCAGCTCGATCGCGCTCGACGTCAGCGCGCTCGCCAGCTCGCGCACGAACTCGAACGCCTCCATGCTGGCGTCACGCTGCACCGGCGCAGCACTTGCCGGATTGGAATTATGTACGCTCATCATCCCTTCGCATCAGCCGTCGTTGACTCCTGCGCCGCGGCACACGGACCTCTAGAACTCGCTCCAGTCGCTGCCCGAGGCCATGGGAGCCGCCGGCGGCGCGGCCGGGGGTTCCTTGCGCAGCGCCGGCCGCGGGGCGGCAGCCGGCGCGGCAGCCGGCGCTGCGGCCGGCGCTGCGCCCGGCGCCGACCACGGCCGTGCGGCCGCGCGGCGTTCCGTGCGCGCCGCGGGGTTGCTCTTGGGGGCCGCCGCCGGCTTGGCCGGCGGCGTGGGCGACGCCGGTGCCGTCGATCGTTGCACGGCGCCGGAGCCGAAGTATTCCGCGTTGCCGGGCCCGCGACCATCGGCGCCGCGCAGCTTGAAGAATGCCGTCACTTCCGATAGCCGTACGGCCTGGTCGTTCATCGAGGCTGCCGCAGCGCTGGCCTGCTCCACCATGGCGGCATTCTGCTGCGTGCCCTCGTCCATCTTCATCACGGCGCGACTGATCTCGTCGGCGCTCGCCGCCTGCTCCTGGCTGGCGCTGGAGATCTCCCCGACCACATCGCTGACCTTCTTGACCGAGGCCACGATCTCGCCGAGGTGTCGGCCCGACTCGCTCACCAGCCGGCTGCCCTCCTCGACCTTGCTGACGCTGTCGTGAATGAGATCCTTGATCTCCTTCGCCGCCGAGGCGCTGCGCTGCGCGAGATTGCGGACCTCGCTGGCAACGACCGCGAAACCACGGCCCTGATCGCCGGCGCGCGCCGCTTCGACCGCCGCGTTCAGCGCCAGCAGATTGGTCTGGAACGCGATCTCGTCGATGACCGAGATGATGTCGGCGATCTTCTTGCTGGCCACGTCGATCGCGCCCATCGCCGACACGGCCTGCTGCACGACCGTGCCGCCGTGCTCGGCCTGGCCGCGGGCGTCCTGCGCCAGCTTGTTGGCGAGCTTGGCATTATCGGCATTCTGCTTCACCGTCGAAGTCATCTCCTCCATCGAAGATGCGGTCTCCTCGAGGTTCGCGGCCTGCTGCTCGGTGCGCGAGGACAGATCCGCAGTGCCGGCGTTGATCTGCCGCGCCGCCGCCGCGACCGTGACCGCGCTGTCCTTCACGCCGCTGAGCACGCCGCTGAGCTTGCCTTGCATCGCGTTGAGCGCCTGCATGATGCGCGCCAGCTCGTCGCTGCCGTCCACCTTGATCTCGTGCGTGTAGTCGCCCTCCGCCAGGCGCGAGACGACCGTGACCGCGTGATTCATGCCGCCGACCGTGGTCAGGGTGACGATGATCATCGAGCCTACGCCCACCAGCAGCGACAGGGCCACCAGCAGCACCATGCGATCGCGCGTGCCGCGCAGCCGGTCCGCGGAATGCATCAGCTGCTTCTCGGTCGCCCGCTGCATCGAGTCGTGAAAGCTGCTGATCGCCGGGGTCAGCTGCGCCGCATTCTGCAGCACCGCATCCAGCGAATCGGCGGTGCCGCCGGTCACGCTCTGCTTGACGTACTTGCGGAAGCCGTCGAATGCGCTCTTGACCTGTCCCAGCATCTGCCCGGCGCTCGCCCGCACCGCCTCGCCGGCGGCGCCGCCTTCCGCCGCCTGGCGGATGTCGTCGTCGATCTGCTCCAGGGCGCCCTGCGCGAGCGCCTGAGTGCGGCCGATCTCCTCGAGATCCGCCGGGTTCGACTTGCCGGCCGCGCCGACGCTGGCGGCGTGCGAGCGCATCTCGGTCACGTAGCTCTCGTAATTCGGCAGCTGCATGACCGTGGCGTCGATCAGGAAATGGGTCACCGGATCGCTGTCGAGCGCCAGATCCGAGGTGGTCGCGATGTAGTCCCGGTACTCGAGCACCTTGCGCCGCATCTGGCTATGCGCGCGCACCACGTCGGCCACCGACGCCGGCCGGCTCGATACGATGGCGTTCCAGGCCGATTTGATGTCGTTCCAGCGCCGCTGCTGCTCGCCCGCAGGCGCGCCGTAGTCATCGTGCATCGCCTCCTGCTGGCTCATGGCGCGCTCGACGTCGTTGCCGGCAGCCTGCAGCTTGTCACCCACACTCTCGCCGGCCGCCGCCGCGGCGCTCCAGATCTCGTGCATGCCGATCGGCAGCAGCATCGCCTCGAGGTTCTGGTAGGCGTGCAGGCCGGCCAGCTGCCGGCCGGCGACCTCGATGTTCTTCTGCTTCTCGGACAGGTACAGCACGGTCAGCACGACCATGGGCACCATCGCCGCGACGACGATCACCGTCAGCTTGGTCGAAAATTTAAGACTGCGAATCCAACGGCTCATGGGCACGTCTCCAACTCGATGCTGCCAGACTCTGAGTTGCGAACTGCGTCACATTGCTGCAACGCGCGCGGATCAATTGCCGAAATCCGGCCAGGTCCTGATGCAAGTTTCGGCCGCGGCGCGCAAAACTTGATGCCGCCGCCCGGGATTTGTTCAGCTTCCGGCGACACGTCGCTGTTCCTTCGACTCGGCGAAATGCGCCAGCCCCTCGGCGATCTTCTCGATCGGCAGGACGTGGTCGACCGCCCCGAGCGCGACCGACGCGCCGGGCATCCCCCAGACCACGCTGGTCTTCTCGTCCTGCGCGATCGTGACCGCCCCCTTATCGCGCATCTGCTTGAGGCCGCGGGCGCCGTCGGCGCCCATGCCGGTCAGGATCACACCCATGGCGTTGGCCCCGACGTTCTCGGCCACGGAGCGAAACAGCACGTCCACGCTCGGCCGGTGGCGGTTCACCGGCTCGCTATCGCGCAGCCGGCAGCGGTAGCGTGCACCGTCGCGCTCGACCAGCAGATGCCGATCGCCGGGGGCGATGAAGGCCAGGCCCGGCTGAATCAGCGCACCGTCCTCGGCCTCGCGTACGCTGAGCTGCGAGCAGCTGTCCATGCGGGCCGCGAACTGGCCGCTGAACGCCCGCGGAATGTGCTGCGTGATGACGGTGCCGGGGGCATCTGCGGGCAGCCGCGACAGCACCTCGCGGATCGCCTCGGTGCCGCCGGTCGAGGCGCCGATGGCGACGATCTGATCGGTGGTCCGGAAATGCAGCGCGCCCGCGGGCCGCTGGCCCTCCGCCGGCGCACCGGCCGGCGCCGGGCGCGGCGCGAGCGCACGCACGCGCGCCACCGCCGCCACCTTGATCTTCTGGATCAGCTCGTCGGCGTAGCCCTCGAGCGCATGGGCGACGTCGATCTTGGGTTTGGTCACGAAGTCGACCGCGCCGAGCTCCAGTGCGGTCAACGTCACGTCGGCGCCGCGTTCGGTCAGCGACGAGCACATCACCACCGGCATGGGCCGCAGGCGCATCAGGTTGCGCAGGAACTGCAGGCCGTCCATGCGCGGCATCTCGACGTCGAGCGTCAGCACGTCGGGGTTCAGAGCCTTGATCTTCTCGCGCGCCACGAACGCGTCGGGCGCGGTGCCGACGACCTCGAGTGCCGGCTCGGCATCGAGGATCTTCGTCAGCAACGCCCGCACCAGGGCCGAATCGTCGATGATCAGCACCTTGATGCGCTTGTCTGCAATCGACCGCTCCATACGCTTGCGCCTCCCTGCCTGCCGTCAGAACAGCTCGATTTCGCCGCCGACCGGGGCATGGTCGATGTCGCTCATGTAGCGTCTCTCGTCCGCTACCAGCAACCGGTCGGTGCGCGGCAGGCGCTTCACGCGCGCGCTGCCGGTCGCCGGATCGTACAGCACCTTGCGCGGATAGACGTCGCCCAGGTCCTCGCCCACGACCTTGAAACCTTCCGCCTGCACGTATTGCCGCACGAACTGGATGTTGCGCGAGCCGACATCGGTCATCGCCTCGAGCACCTTGCCGCCGCCCACCAGCTTGAACTCCAGGTCGCTGCGGCGCGCGCCGAGCTTGAGGAGCCCGTTGATGAGCCGCTCCATGGCGACGTTGCCGAAGCGCGTGGCCGCGCTCGCCGTTCTGCCCCAGGAGCTCGTGCCCTCGGACTGGTCCACCGGCAGCATGAAATGGTTCATGCCGCCTATCCCCAGGCGATTGTCGCGCACGCAGGCCGAGACGCAGGAGCCGAGCACGGTGCCGATCACCTCGCCCTCGAGCGCGACGTAATAGTCGCCCGGATGCAGGGTCGCCACCACGGCGTTGATGCGGGCATCGAAGCGGCGCTGAATGTGGCTGAACTGCTGCGCATTGGCACGCTTGTCGGTCGCCACGCGCGCGTCGGACGGCGGCTCCATCAGACCACCCGCCGATGGATGGTGTTGCCCACCAGGCGGTATTGGTCGCTGATGCTGAGCAGCGATTCGGAATGGCCGAGGATCAGGCAATCGCCCGGACGCTGCAGCGCCGCCATGCGGCCGATCACCTGGCGTTGCGTCTGGCGGTCGAAGTAGATCACGACATTGCGGCAGAAGATCAGGTCGAACGGGCCTTGCATCGGCCATGCGCCGATCAGATTGAGCGAATTGAAGGTCACGAGCTTCTTGACCTCATCGCGCACCATGTACTCGTCGCCCGCGGGCGCCCGCTCGAACCAGCGCAGGATGCGATCACCTTCGACCTTCTCGAGCCGATCGCCCCCGTAGACCCCGCGGCGGGCCTGACCCAGCACGTTGCTGTCGATGTCGGTGGCCAGGATGCGGATATCCCAGCCGCGCAGCTCGCCGAGGGTCTCGAGGATCACCATCGCGATCGAATACGGTTCCTCGCCGGTGGAACAGCCGGCCGACCAGATGCGGATGCGCCGCGTTGCTCCGGCCCTGACCTCCAGCGCCGGCAGCCACTCGGTGGCGAGAAAGGTGAAGTGGTGATTCTCCCGGAAGAACGAGGTCAGGTTGGTGGTGATGGCATTGCAGAAATGCTGCAGCTCCGGTGCGCCGTCGGCCTCGACGATCTTCAGATAGCTGTCGAAGCTCTCGAGACCGAGCGCCCGCAACCGGCGGCTCAGCCGTCCGTACACCAGCTCGCGCTTGGAATCGGACAGCGAGATGCCGATCTGCCGGTACACCAGCCGGCGCACACGCTCGAAATCCTCGGCCGAGAACTCGTATTCGCGCGCCAGCGAGCCGTCTGCCCCCCCGGCCATGGCTGACTTCTCCCCGGCCATGTGGCGCCGCTCAGAACACTTCGAGTTCGCCGGGCGACGCGGATGCACGCAGTCCGGTGAGCGCCTTGAGCATCTGATCGGCACTCAGGCCGCGCATCATGAAGTCGAACAATACCCGCTCCTCGACCATGCTGTAGCGCGAGCGCACCTGCTCGAGCATCGAATTCCAGTCCGCTCCCGCCGGATCGACGGCGTTGGCCGTGGAATCGGAAGGAATCGCGAGTCCGTCGCGCACGTGGGTCAGGCGCTGTATCAGCTTGTCGTAGAACTGCAGTGACGTGATCGTCGCCTGCACGTGCGCGGCGAGCGCGTCCGCCAGCTGCTTGATCCGCTGGCGCGCCCGCTGCGCCTCCTCGGCATTGCCGCCGTCCAGCGCCCGCACGTGCATTTCCAGTTCGCGCGCATCCGTCGACACGGCCGTGACCGCGCAGGCGAGCTTGTCCACCCGCGCATCGCTCTCGCGCATGGCGGCATCGAGTTGCGCCGCTCCGAGCTCGAGGAATCGCCGCAACTCCGCGGCCAGGGCGACATTCGCCGTGGCGGCGGCTTCCCCGCCGTCCGGACTCTGCGCGCGCGCCGCGCGATCCGGCGCGCTCATGGGAGTATCTCCGCCGCCGCCGTCAGCGGTTCGGCCAACCCGAGGGCGCCGGCGGCGCCGGCCAGCAGCCTCTGGCCGCCGATCAGTCTGAGCCGTGCGCCGCTGCGCTGCGCGGCGGCGGCGGCCGCCAGCAGCAGCTGCAGCCCCGCGGTATCGATGGTCTCGAGCTTGCTCACATCCAACTCCGATCGTCCGGCCGCCAGCCACGCCTTGAGCTGCAGGACGCGTTCGCCGACTTCGCGTATCGACAACGAGGCGTCCAATCGCAGCGGGCCGGCGCTCGGCGCCTCGGCTGCGGGCGCAGCGTCCGCCGCGGGCGCGGCCACCAGCTGCGTATCGCCGCTCGCGAGCGCCGTGGCTGCAATCGCCGCCGCAGCTGCCGCCGCCGGCGGTGCCGCCGCCGCGCGGCGCCGTGCCACCGGCCTG
>DAHUYP010000056.1 GCA_027315105.1 Gammaproteobacteria bacterium | reverse complement strand
GAATCAGCGGCCACACTTCACAAGTGGGTACAAAAGGGGGTCCAGGACTCTACCGATCCGTTCATTTTAACTGGTCGGAGCGCCGAGATTTGAACTCGGGACCCCTTGCACCCCATGCAAGATATGCGACATGAACTATTTTACGGGCAGAGCAAAGTACTTGGCGACCGATGTCAAAAACGTCGCTTGACGCGCGTCCAAAGGCGCAGCTGAAAGGTGAAAGAGAATGATCATGGCATTCTGCCTCTACCGGCGCCGCTGCACCTTGAGTTTCTATCAAAAATAGCCAGAAACTCAGCGTGACCCTTGTTCTCAAAGATGAAAGGCTCTTACGTGAGTGACAACTCATCCCCGAACGACCGGATCCGCATAATGCCGAGGGTCGTCCATGAATGCCCAACCCGCTGCGTCTGACTCGGTGCTTCAAGTTTTGCGTTTGCCGCAAGTGTGCAAAGTCACTGGCCTCTGCCGTTCGATGGTCTATCAATTGGAGGCGGAGCAATGCTTCCCTCGTCGCGTCAAAATTGGCGCGCGTGCCGTAGGTTGGCTTGAAGGAGAAGTGCAAGCGTGGCTGGCGGGCCGCGTTCAGATCAGCCGGCGCTAATCGTTGACCGCTCGATCTCTATGGCGGCGTCGCTGACCCTAACGTGTTCAGCGCGCAGACCGTCAAGGAAGTCGGCCCAGCCCTGCATCATTCTTCGGCGCGCGTCGAGGTGCGCTGTCCGGTTGTAGGCGCGTCCATTCGGATCGCGAACGGCATGCGCAAGCTGGTGCTCAATAACATCTACTCGATAGCCAAGCACTTCGTCCAGGATCGTGCGCGCCATTGCGCGAAATCCGTGGCCGCACATTGTTTCCTGATCGATCCCAACGTAGCGCAACGCCGCATTGACGGCATTGTTTGACATCGGTCGACGTGGCGATCGCGCGCTCGGAAATACGAATTCAAACTGCCCCGTCAGCGGCTGGAGTTCGCGTACGATCTGGATCGCCTGATCGCAGAGCGGTACGACGTGAGCCTGCTTCATCTTCATTCGTTCAGCCGGTATGCGCCACTGAGCGCCGTCGAGATCGAATTCGACCCAGCGCGCTTGCCGGAGCTCGCCGGGACGCACAAAGACCAACGGCGCCAAACGCAGCGCGGCGCAGACTGTCGGGGTACCACCGTAGCCATCGATCGCTAGCAGCAGCGGTCCGACGCGCTTCGGATCTGTAATGGCGGCCAAGTGCTTCGTGATCGGAGTCGCCAAAGCGCCACGAAGATCCTGCGAGGGGTCGCGCTCAGTGCGACCCGTGGCGACGGCATAGCGAAAGATCTTGCCGGCGATCTGCCGTACGCGCCGGGCCGTTTCCAATTTGCCTCGACTTTCGGTCCTGCGAAGAACGCTCAGCAGCTCTGGCGGCGTGATTTCTACAAGCGGTCGGCTACCTAACCAGGGCAGGAGGTTCTTTTCGATGCGATGCCACGTCTTGTTGGCGTGCTCAGGGACCCAAGATAGCCGGTTGGTCTCGAACCACTCGCGCGCAATCGTCTCGAATGTGTTGCCGGCTGCAGCGGTGCGCGAAGCTTTCTCAGCCTTCCGCGCCGCGCTCGGGTCCACGCCTGCCGCCAGCAAACGACGAGCGTCTTCGCGACGATCGCGAGCGAGCTTTAACCCGACTTCCGGATAAACGCCGAGCGCCAAGCGTTTTTCGCGATCTGCGTAGCGGTACTTCAAACGCCAATATTTCGCGCCAGTATTTGCGACTTCGAGATAGAGACCGCCACCATCGAACAGACGAAAGGTCCTTTCACTGGGGCGAGCATTTCGCGCAGCGGCGTCGGTGAGAGGCATGGGGGCATCTCCAATAACTGTTGCCCTTATGCCCCCAAAAATGCCCCCAATCGATATCGGCTGTCAACCAAGATCTTCGGACCTCCTTGGACTCCAATTCGCCGATAACATCTTGTTCTACTGATTGTTTATGGCGGTCTCTGGATATCTATGGATATTGGTGGAATACAAAGCTGGTGGCTAGGGTGGGACTCGAACCCACGACCTCGGCATTATGAGTGCCACGCTCTAACCAGCTGAGCTACCTAGCCGTCGGGGACGCGCATTCTAAGTCGTTGTATCCGCGGCGTAAACGTCAATTTGCGCGGGCACGGTCAGTTGGCCCGGCGCCGGTAGAGCTCATCGCCGCGGCACGACGCCTGGTCCGGCGCAGGCGTGTCGGGCCCGCCGTCCAAGCCGGAAAGTTAGATAGTGCACTATCGATCTTTCAAGCCATTTGGCCACCGGGGCAGGCGCTGCGGGCAGTGCCGGTGATAGGGGCTGGTGCGGGCGGCTGTGCGCGGGCCAGGCCTCGTCCGGCCAGACACGGACCGGATCGCCGGCTCAGACGTTGAACCGGAAATGCATCACGTCGCCCTCGTGCACGACATATTCCTTGCCTTCCAGCCGCAAACGCCCGGCCTCGCGCGCCCCGGCTTCGCCGCGGAACCGGACGTAGTCCTCGAACGCAATGACCTCGGCGCGGATGAAGCCGCGCTCGAAATCGGTGTGAATCACGCCGGCCGCCTGCGGCGCCGTGCTGCCGGCACGTATGGTCCAGGCACGAACCTCCTTGGGGCCGGCGGTGAAGTATGTGAGCAGCCCCAGCAGCTCGTAGGCCGCGCGGATCACGCGGTTCAGGCCCGGCTCCGACAGTCCCAGGTCGCGCAGAAATTCGGCGCGCTCGGCCTCGGCCAGCTGCGCGATCTCCGCTTCGATGGCGGCGCAGACCGGCACCACCACCGAATGCTCGGACGCGGCGCGCGCGCGCAGCGCGCTCACGTGCGCATTGCCGTCGGGATGCGCGAGACCCGCCTCATCGACGTTGGCGATGTACATCACGGGCTTGGCGGTCAGCAGGTGCAGCTCGCGCAGCTCGCGACGTTCATCGTCGCTCAGCCCGGCCGAGCGCGCCGGGCGACCGTCGTTGAGCAGCGCGCGCACGCGCTCGAACAACTCACGCCGGCGCAGCGCATCCTTGTCGCCGCTCTTGACGGCCTTGGCCGCGCGATCCACCGCCTTCTCGACCGAACCGAGGTCGGCGAGCGCGAGCTCGGTATTGATCGTATCCAGATCCGAGAGCGGGTCAATGCGGCCGGCGACGTGCACGATGTCGTCGTTCTCGAAGCAGCGCACCACGTGGGCGATCGCATCGACTTCGCGGATGTGCGCCAGGAATTGATTGCCCAGCCCTTCGCCCTGGGACGCGCCCGCGACCAGGCCCGCGATGTCCACGAACTCCACCGCCGTCGGCACGATCTTCTCCGGCCGCGCGATGTCGGCCAGTTGACCGAGTCGCGCATCCGGTACCGCCACCACGCCAACGTTCGGATCGATGGTGCAGAACGGATAGTTCTCGGCCGCGATCTGCGCCTGCGTCAGCGCATTGAACAGCGTCGATTTGCCAACGTTCGGCAGACCGACGATGCCGCATTGAATAGCCATGGTCGTCCCTCGAGGAAGTGGGCCGCGCTCATCGAACGCCCGGGGCCCGGTGTGTTGCGCAGCTAGGCGCCCTCGCCCGGCCGTTCATTGCCGCTGTGCAGCCGATGCATCGCCTTCTGTGCGCCCGAGTCCAGCAACTCCGGAATCGCCTCGAGCGCGCGCGACATCGCATCCTCGATGGCCGTCTGCTCGGCCGCGGTCGGCCGGTCGAGCACTGCATCGAGCACGAGCTCCTTGGCCCCCGGGTGACCCACGCCCAGGCGCAGACGCCAGAAATCCGCACCGATGTGCGCCATCACGTCGCGCAGTCCATTGTGGCCGCCGTGGCCACCGCCCTGCTTGAGCCGCGCGACGCCCGGAGACAGATCGATCTCGTCGTGCACCACCAGTATCTGCTCCGGGGCAACGTGGTAGAAATTCGCCACCGCCGCGACCGGCGCGCCGCTGCGATTCATGAACGCCGTCGGCTTGAGCAGCCAGAGCTCGCTGCCGCCGATGCGCGCGCGCGCAAGTTCGGTGTGCTGGCGCGCGTCATGCCGCCAGCTGCCGCCGTGGCGCGCGGCCAGCGCATCCACGAACCACCAGCCGGCATTGTGCCGCGTGCGCGCATACTCGCGCCCGGGGTTGCCGAGACCGACGATGAGCTTGAGGGGTAATCCAGCCACGATCATCTCAATCGTTGGGGCTCAGGCGCGCGAGCTCACGCACCGCCGGCAACCGCCCGGACGCGACCGCCGGCGCCGCCGGCCACGCCGGCCCGGAAGCGCGAGCGATCGGGCCGGCGAGGACCAGCGGGTTACTTCTTGCCGCCTTCCTTCTTCGGCGCGGCCTCCTTCTTGCCCTCTTCCTTCTTCGGCTCTTCCTTCTTCCCCGCCGCAGCCGCCTCCGCCGCCGGTGCCGCCGCAGCTGCTGCCACCGCACCTTCGACCGCCGCCGCTGCTGCCGCCTCCGGCTCCGGCTCCGCCGCACGCGGGCTGTGAACCGAGACCACCGGCGGGTTGCGATGCGCCAGCTCCGGAATGGTCACGCCCTCCGGCAGCGGAACGTCCGCCAGGTACTTCGATTCATTGAGCTGCATGCTCGACAGATCCAGCTCGAGGAATTCGGGCAGGTCCTTCGGCAAGCAGCTCACTTCCACGTCCTGCATCAGGTGCGACACGATTCCGCCCTGCGTCTTCACGCCCGGCGCCACCGCCTCGCCCTTGAAGTGTATGGGCAGATGAATCTTGAGCTTCTCGTTCTCGATCACGCGCTGCAGATCCACGTGCACCACGGCATTGCGCGCCGGGTGCATCTGCACGTCGCGCACGATCGCCGGCTGCTGCTGCGCGTCGACGTTGACGCTGATGATCGAGGAATAGAATTTCTCGTTGTCGATCAGCGTCAGCAGCTGCCGATGATCGAGCGTGATGCTGCGCGGCTCGCCGTGGCCGCCGTAGAGAACCGCGGGTACCTTGCCGGCACGACGCAGGCGGCGGCTCGCACCTTTGCCCTGATCGTGACGCGTATCCGCGCCAACCTGAAATGTAATGCGCATGCTTGACTCCTGACTATTTGCCACTTCGGAAGCGCACCGCGACCAATGCGCCTCCACCCTTCGACTTCGTTGCGACCATCAATCGATGTACAGCGAACTCACCGACTCCTCGTCGCGAATGCGGCGAATCGTCTCGGCAAGCAGCGACGCCACCGACAGCTGGCGGATGCGCCCGCACTCGCGCGCTTCCGGCGACAGCGGAATCGTATCGGTCACCACCAGCTCATCGAGCGCCGAGGCGGCGATTCGTTCCACCGCGCCGCCCGAAAGCACCGCGTGCGTGATGTAGGCGACGACTTTCTTCGCGCCCTCGTCCTTCAATGCCTGCGCCGCGAGGCACAAGGTGCCGGCGGTATCCACCATGTCATCGACCAGCACGCAGGTCTTGCCGCGCACCTCGCCGATTATGTTCATGACCTTCGACTCGTTCGCTCGCGGCCGGCGCTTGTCGATGATCGCCAGTTCCGCGTCGTCGAGCCGCTTCGCGAAGGCGCGCGCGCGCACCACGCCGCCGACATCGGGCGAGACCACGATCAGGTCCGGATAGCGTTGCCGCCAGAGGTCGCCCAGCAGCGCCGGCGAGCCGTAGACGTTGTCGACCGGGATCGCAAAGAAGCCCTGAATCTGGTCCGAATGCAGGTCCAGCGTCAGCAGCCGGTGCACGCCCGCATTGCAGATCATGTCGGCCACGAGCTTCGCCGTGATGGCCGAGCGCGTCGCGCGCGGGCGTCGATCCTGGCGCGCGTAGCCGAAGTACGGCACCACCGCCGTGATGCGTGCCGCCGACGCGCGCCGGCAGGCATCGATCATCACCAGCATCTCCATCAGATGATCGTTCGCCGGCGGACAGGTGGGCTGCACGATGAACACGTCGCGCCCGCGCACGTTCTCCATGATCTCGACGTTGACTTCACCATCGCTGAAACGGCCCACCGAAGCGCGGCCGACCGGCACGCGCAGGTGACGCGCAATCTCGTGCGCCAACGCGGGGTTCGCGTTTCCCGCAAACAGAGTCAATGCTTCCGAATCCACGATCAGCCATTCCCTATCGGTGTACCGGCACGCTCATCGTTTCAAGTCACGTCATCCACGGCGAGAGTGGCTGGGGTGGAAGGATTCGAACCTCCGTATGGCGGGATCAAAACCCGCTGCCTTACCACTTGGCGACACCCCAGCAGCCGTCCTCAGCTCTGCATGCCCAGCATGGCATGCAGCGGCGAGCGGTTCAGACCATGCGCGACAAAACTGCTCCATCGATCCGGAACTCGCGCCGCGAGGCGCTCTGCATCCTCCGCGCGTTCGAAGCTCGCGAACAGGCACGCGCCCGTGCCGGTCATGCGTGCGCGGATCGGCGCGCCGTGCGCATCGATCTGTGCATCGAGCCAATCCAGCGCCTCCGCGACTTCGGGGTAACGCGCGCGCACCACCGGCTCGCAGACATTGCCGGCGCGGCCCTCCGAAAAGGCGCGTATTGTGATGACGGGAGAATTTCGTGTCAATTCAGGGGCCTGGAAGACCTCGGCGGTACTCACTGCAACCCCCGGATGAATCACCAGAAAGCTGCGCGCCGGCAGCTCCAGGGCGCTCAGGCGCTCGCCGCGACCCTCGCCCCAGGCCGACCGCCCGAGCACGAACACCGGCACGTCGGCGCCGAGCGCGATTCCGAGCCGCGCCAGCTCCGGCAGACCCAGGCCAGTGCCCCAGAGCGCATTGAGCCCCAGCAGCACCGTCGCGGCATCCGAGCTGCCGCCCCCGAGCCCGCCGCCCGCCGGAATTTGCTTGACCACCTCGATATCGGCCCCGAGCGCGACCCCCGTATGGCGCTGCAGCGCCCGTGCCGCACGCACCGCCAGGTCCTGTTCCGGCGCCACGCCCGGCGGACCGGCCAGGCGCTCGATGCGGCCGTCCGTGCGTACGCCGAGCCCGATCCGATCGCAGCGGTCCAGCAGCTGAAACACGGTCTGCAGCTCGTGATAGCCGTCCGGGAGCCGCCCGATCACGTGCAGGAACAGGTTCAGCTTGGCCGGCGCCGGCCACCACGAGCGCTCGCTCACGGTCGCGGCCTCTCGGGCATACCCGCCGCCGCGCCGCTCATGAATTCAGGCGCCACGCATTGACCACGACCCGCAATCGCAACGACTGGCGCGTGACGGTCAGGCGCCGGGGCAGCCACTGCTGCTGCACCAGGCTGTATTCCGTGTAATCGACCTGCCATCCCGCCTGCTCCAGATGAATCAGCCTCTGTTGGGCGTCGAGCGACTCCTGCGCCGCGCTCGATGGATCGCTCGCGCCCAGCAGCCAGTAGCGCAGGCTGTCGAGCGGCGGCTCGAACCCCAGGCTCGTACGCAGCTCATCGCGGGCCGCGGCGGCGTCGAGCGTGACGCCCTTGCTGGTCGTCACCTGCAGGCGGTCCTGCCCGAGCTCGATGTGCGCCGCACCAAATCCCATCGGCGCACTCAGGTCGATGCTGGCCTCGTTGCCCTGCTGCCGCCAGTGCAGCCCGGCACTGAAGCCGTCCGCGCCGTTGGAGGCCGCCAGGCGGCCCTGCAGCTCGAAGCGGTTCAGAGCCTGCAGCGCCGACAGGCGCTGCGGCCACGATGCGGGAACGCCCGCCGGCCGCGGCACCGACACGCACGCGGCCAGCTCCAGGCCGAGTGCCAGCCCCAGGAGACGCAACGCCGCTTGAGCGCCGCCGGCACGCTGCGCGCGAACCACGCCGCTGCCATGGCCGCCGATCGCCATCGGACTCAGATGGATGTGCCCGGACCCTGGAGGGGCACGGATGGGACGCCGGCGCGCTGCTGTGCCGCTTTGATCAGTGCATTGTCCGGATCGATGATCAGGGCGCGGTTCCAGGTCTCTCGTGCCTTGGCCTTGTCTCCAAGCGCCCAGAGCACCTCACCCAGATGCGCCCCGATGTCGCCGTCCTGGTCCAGCCGGAACGCCCGCTGCAGGATCGGCAGCGCCGCTCGCGGTATGCCGCGATGGAAATCGAGCCACCCGAGGCTGTCGAGAATGGCCGGATTGTCGGGTTCGGCCTTGAGCGCCTGGCTGATCAGCCGCTCCGAGCGCTGCAGATCGCGGCCGTGGTCGGCGAGGATGAAGCCCAGCGCATTGCTGATGGTGCTGTCCTGCGGGCGCTCGCGATACAGGCTGTCGAGCTGCGCGATGGCGGCCTCGGTGCGTCCCGCCTTCTCCAGCACGATGGCCCGCTGGTAGAGCAGATCCGGGTTGCCCGGAAAACGCGCCAGCGCATCGTCGATGCGCGCCAGCGCCTGGTCGGCCTCGCCGCCATTGGACAATAGCTGCGCTTGCGCGACCTCGCCCTCGAGGCGCGCCGACGGCGTCGCATCGTCACGCGGCTGCAGCAACGCCAGCGCCTGATCGCGCTGGCCCTCCTTGTAGAGGATGTCGGCGGCACGCGAGCGCGCCGCGGACTCGAGCGGCGTGCCGCTCAGCAGCTGATAGCCGCGCAAGGCCGCGGTCGTATCCCCGCGCCGCTCCGCGAGCGCCGACAGGTAGTACACGGCGATGGCGGAGGATTCGGGATCCTTGACCAGGTCCGAGAAGATGCTCTGCGCCTGCTCGAAGTCGCCGCGGTTGAACGCCAGCAGCCCGAGCCGCCGCTCGGCCTGCGCGCGCAGCGCCGGATTGTCGCGCAGTTCCTCGAGCGCCGTGCGCGCCTCGCGCTCGCGACCGAGCAGGATCAGCACGTCGGCGGCGGCGAAACTGCCCTCCTTGGACGGCGCAGTGCGCGCCTCGGCCGCGGCCGCGACGGCCTGCTCGCTCTCCCCGAGGCCCGCGAACGCGCGCGCCATGATCAGCTGCGCGGATGCGCGCGTGGCGCCGGCGCTCAGGGCGCGCTGCCCGTATTGCAGCGCTTCGCGGTAATTCCAGCCGTCGAGCGCCAGATCCGCCAAGGCCAGTTGCGCCGGAGCGCTCTGCAGCGGCGCCACCTGTACTCCCCGCAGCATCGCCAGCGTCGCCGGCACACCGGCTTCCTGCGCCACCTGCATGACCACTTCGGCCATGCCATCGCCGCCGCCGGCCGCCGCGCCCCCGGCGGCACTGCCGCCGCCCTGTCGCGGGGCGCTCGAGGCCGCGGCCTGTCCGCCCTCCTTGAGCCAGCTCTCGAACGCACTGCGGGCGTCGTCGATCTTGTAAAGCCCCAGCGCCGCCCGCATTGTCGCGCGCAGCGCTGCGGGGTCGGACGGCGTCAGTTGCCGCCAGCGCGCGGCCGCCTGCGCCGCCGCCTGGTACTGTCCGCAGTCGAGCGCCACGCCGACGGCACGTTCGGCGAGCTTGGCGTCGGACATGCGCTGCGCCGCGGTCGTGTAGTTCGCGGCCGCGCGGCCGCAGTCATCGCGTTGCAGCGCGATCTCCGCCGTCATGATCAGGGCATTGGACTCCTCGATGTCGTGCGCCGAAGCGGCGCTGCGCGAGGATGCCAAGGCCGGCAGGGAGGCCACGCAGGCCAGCCAGGCGCTGCCGAGCAGCTGCGCGCGCGTGACAGTGCGGTGGCAGGAATTCATGACCGTTAGACTATAGCTGAAGATGAAACCATCGATCCGCGAAAAACTCGAAAAGGCCGAACAGCGTTTCGAAGAGCTCAGCCACTTGCTGGCCGACCCTGAGCTCGCCGGAAACCCCCAGCGATTCCGTGAGTTATCGGTGGAGTACGCGCGCCTGCAGCCGACCGCGGCCGCCTTCGCCGAGTATCGGCGGCTGGAGGGCGAGCTGGCCGCGGCGCAGGCCATGGGCAGCGACACCGATGCCGGCATGCGCTCGCTCGGGGAGGAGGAGGCCGCCGTGGTCGAACGCGCCATGCAGCAGCGCCGCGCCGAGCTGCAGCAGCTGCTGCTGCCGCACGACCCGCGCGATGAGCGCAACATCTATCTCGAGATCCGTGCAGGAACCGGCGGCGACGAGGCCGCGATCTTCGCCGGCGACCTGCTGCGCATGTACAGCCGCTACGCCGAATCGCAGGGCTGGCAGGTGGAGACGCTGAGCGAGAGTCCGGGCGAGCATGGCGGCTTTCGCGAGGCCATCTGCCGCATCGTCGGCCGCGGCGCGTTCTCCAGATTGAAGTTCGAGTCCGGCACGCACCGCGTGCAGCGTGTGCCGGCAACCGAAACCCAAGGCCGCATTCATACGTCCGCGGTCACCGTCGCGATCCTGCCGGAGCTCGATGAAATCGACAAAGTCGACATCAACCCGGCGGAGCTGCGCATCGACACCTATCGTTCATCGGGCGCCGGCGGACAGCACGTCAACAAGACCGACTCGGCTGTGCGCATCACCCATTTGCCGTCCGGCATCGTGGTCGAGTGCCAGGACGAGCGCTCGCAGCACAAGAACCGCTCGCGCGCCATGGCACTGCTGGCCGCGCGGCTGCTCGCGGCCGAGCAGGAGAAGCAGCAGGCGGCGCAGGCGCAGTCGCGCAAGCTGCAGGTCGGCAGCGGCGATCGCTCCGAGCGCATTCGCACCTACAATTTCCCGCAGGGCCGCGTCACCGATCACCGCATCAATCTGACGCTCTACCGCCTGGCCGAGATCATGGAGGGGCGGCTCGAGGAACTGCTGCAGGCCCTGCAGCAGGAATATCAGGCCGAATTGCTGGCCGTGGAATGAAGCGTCAGCGCCAGAGCGCTCATGAAGACCACCACGACGGCGCCGATCGCGATCGTCCCTGCGGCCACGATCGCCTCGAAGGCCGGTCCCTGCCCGGCGAGCATGGCCGCCAGGATATTCAGCAGCGCGGCGACCACCAGCATGCAGACCAGCACCGCCAGCAGCGCGATGACCAGGGTCGCCAGCACCTTCCACCAATGCGGCCGCACCAGCGCCACGCAGCGCACCAGCGCCGAAATGGGATTATGAGGCTCGAACAGCACTACCGGCAGCAGGACCAGGTAGCACACCAGCAGGAATACCCCGGGCACGATCAACAGCATGAAACCGACGAACAAGCTGAGCTGCATGAGCAGCCAGCTCGGCAGCAGCACCGGCAGCCGTCGCGCGGCCTCAGCCAGCTCGGCGCCGACGTTCACCGCCGCACCTGCGGCGAAAGCCCGCTGCCGCAGCATCATGGCGCTGAAGATATACAATGAGACCGCGCCGGCGAGCAGCGACAGCGCCCAGTATCTCGAATCGGTCGGGAAGCCATGCTCGAGCGTGTGGCCGCTGGCGATCCAGTAAAAGTTCGGCACCTCGGCGCACAGCACCGCGACCATCCCGAACGGCAGGCACTTCAGCACCGTCAGACGGAACAACTGTGTCGTCATTTCCAGCAACTGGCTCACGCTGGCGATGTTGGCGGCCGGCGGCGGCGGCGATACGCTCATAATCACTTCCATGATGGCAGAACATGGCAATTTAGCAGACCGCCTCGCCGGCGAGGCGAGCGTTCGACGCCTGCTCGAGCATGGCCACGCGCAGCTGGCCGGGCGCAGCGATTCGGCGCGGCTGGACGCCGAGCTGCTGCTGGCTCATGTCCTGCGCCGGCAGCGCAGCTATCTGCACTCGCACGCCGGGGAGCCGGTCGATGCCGCCGCCGCGGCCCAATACCGCACCGTGCTCGCACGCCGTGCGCACGGCGAACCGCTGGCCTATCTGACGGGCGAGCGCGAGTTCTGGTCGCTGCCCTTGCAGGTGACGGCCGCGGTACTGATCCCGCGGCCCGAGACCGAACTGGCGGTCGAGTGCTGCCTGGCGTTGCTGCCGCAGCCCGGCGCCACCATCGCCGATCTGGGCACCGGATCGGGCGCCATCGCGTTGGCGCTGGCGGCGGAACGACCGCAGTGGCGCATCGTCGCCACCGACCTGGACGCCGCCGCCCTGGGCGTCGCCCGGCTCAACGCCGAGCGCCTGGGCCTGCGCGGCATCGAGTTCCTGCAGGGCGACTGGCTGGCGCCGCTGGCGGGCCGGCAGTTCGACCTGATCGTGAGCAACCCGCCCTACATCGCCGCCGGGGACCCGGCGCTGCACGCGCTGCGCTACGAGCCGGCCGGCGCGCTCAGCCCCGGCCCGAGCGGACTGGAGGACCTGCGGCACATCGCGCTGGCGGCGCGCGCGCACTTGCTGCGCGGCGGCTGGCTGGTGCTGGAACACGGCGCGGCGCAGGCCGCCGATGCTGCGCAAGCGCTTGTGGCGGCCGGCTATGCTCGCGTACGCTGCCGCAGCGATTTGGCAGGCCGGGAACGCGTCACGCAGGCGCAATGGCCATGACTGGGGACCGCGGGGGACGGCCTGGCGCCGGATGTGCCCCGGCCTCGGCGGGCTCGGGAGCATGCATTTTATGAGGAACACGCCCATGGTTCGATTCGAGACCTCCCACGGCCCCTTCATCGTCGAGCTCTACGATGAAGATGCGCCGCAGACCGTGGAGAATTTCCTGCGCTACGTGGACCAGGGCTTCTTTGCCGGCACCATCTTCCATCGCATCGTCCCCGGCTTCGTGATCCAGGGCGGCGGCCTGACGGCCGATTTCGTGCAGAAGAAGACCCATCCGCCGGTGCGCAACGAGGCCGCCAACGGCGTGCGCAACGAGCGCGGCACGCTGTCGATGGCGCGCACCGACGACGTGCACAGCGCGACCTCCCAGTTCTTCGTCAACCTCGCGGACAACGACTTTCTCGATCATCGGCCCGGCCAATATGGCTATGCGGTCTTTGGCCGCATAGCCGAGGGCATGGACGTGATCGACCGCATCGCGGCCGTGGGCACCGGCCGCCGCAAGGGCTACACCGATGCGCCGCTGGAGGACGTACTGATCACGCAGGTCAGTCGCCTCGAACCGGCCAAGTGATCCGTTCGGCCGCGCGCAACCGCATCACGCCGCCACGCCATGGGGAAGGCGCAGCGCAACCGCGCCGGCGCTGAGGGCGGGCCGGGCGCCCCACTCGCCCTGGCCGCGCGCATCGGCCGCGCGCTGGCGCTGGGCGTCATGGCCGCGCTGCTGCTGGCGCTCGCGCTGGTGCTGGGCCTGCGCTGGATCGATCCACCCACCAGCGCCTTCATGCTGGAAGCGCGCCTGCAGGCGCTGGCGACGCGCGATGCCGGCTATCGCACCGAATACCACTGGGTGGATCTGGAGCACATCTCGCCGCAGGCGGCCATTGCCGTGATCGCCGCCGAGGATCAGCAGTTCCCGTTTCACGCCGGCTTTGATTTCAAGTCGATACGCGAGGCCGTGCGCGCCCATGAGCGCGGCCGCAAGCTGCGCGGCGCCAGCACCATCACCCAGCAGGTGGCGAAGAACCTGTTCCTCTGGCCCGGCCGCAGCTTCGTGCGCAAGGGGCTGGAGGCGATGTTCACCGTGCTGATCGAGACCCTCTGGCCCAAGGAGCGCATCCTCGAGGTCTACCTGAACATCGCCGAATTCGGCCGCGGCGTGTACGGCGTGGAAGCCGCCGCGCACCACTTCTTCCACAAGAGCGCCGCCCGGCTGACGCGCGAGGAGAGCGCGCTGCTGGCCGTGGTGCTGCCCAACCCGCTGCGACTGCGGGTCGACGCGCCCTCGCGCTACGTGCTCGAGCAGCGCGACTGGACCTTGCGGCAGATGGCCAATCTGGGCGGGCCGGCGTATCTGAACGAGATGGCGCCGCCGTAGCCGGCCGTACCGCCGGGCCGTTGCATTGGCGGCGCCCGTGCTGCAGGCTGCGGCCGTTCGAGCCTCGAACCCGCTGCCAAGGACCTCGTGCCCATGGACATGGAAAGCTCGCGATCCGCCGCCCCCGGCGCCGGGACCCCGGCCGCGCCGGGCGCCGCGCAGCCGCGCCAGTTCCGCTACTACGACTTCTTCATGGCGGCCTACGTCTGCATCCTGCTGTGCGCCAACCTGATCGGGCCGGCGAAGGTCTCCACGGTGCAGGTGCCGCTGGTGGGCGGCGTGACCTTCATGGCCGGCGTGCTGTTCTTCCCGCTGTCGTACGTGTTCGGCGACATCCTGACCGAGGTGTACGGCTATGCCCGCGACCGGCGCGTGGTCTGGGCCGGGTTCGTGGCGCTGGCCTTTGCCTCCCTGATGGCGAGCGTCATCGTCGCGCTGCCGCCGGCGGCGCAATGGCGCGACAAGCAAAGCGCGGTGGAAGCCGTATTCGGCAACACGCCGCGCATCGTCGCCGCCTCGATCGTCGCCTTCTGGTGCGGATCGTTCGTCAACAGCTTCGTGATGGCGAAGATGAAGATCTGGACCAGTGGCCGCTGGCTCTGGACCCGCACCATCGGCTCGACGCTGTGCGGCGAGCTGGTGGACTCGATGCTGTTCTACTCGATCGCGTTCTACGGCCTGTGGGATGCCCGGCTGCTCGAGACCGTGATGTTCACGCAGTACCTGCTCAAGAGCGGCTGGGAGATCGTCATGACGCCCGTGACCTACCGCATCGTCGGCTTTCTCAAGCGCGCCGAGCGGGAGGATTATTACGACCGCGACACCAACTTCACGCCGTTCTCGCTCAGGACTTGAGCGCCGGGGGCGCGCCAGGCCCGCACGCGCGGCTCAATTGAGCGACCGCGGCGTGTCGGGACTCGCGCCCTCGGTGAATAGCCGCTCGATGTCGATCGCGTCGAAGCGGTACGGCCGGCCGCAGAACTCGCAGGTCACCGTGGCCGAGCCCTGCTCGGCCAGGATGGCGCGCATCTCCTCCGCGCCGAGCGAGCGCAGCAGGTCCGCCACGCGCGCCTGGCTGCAGCGGCAGGCAAAGCGCACCGGCGCGCGGGCAAACAGCCGGCAGTCGTGCTCGCCGCAGACCCGCTGCAGAACCTCTTCGGCCGTCCCGAGGCGCAACAGCGGCGCCGCGAGCAGAGGCATCTGCGATTGCAGGCTCTCCCACACGTCCTGCGACACGGCCGCCAGCGCCTCGCCTTGCGCCGGCGAGGACGGCAGCTTCTGCAGCAGCACGCCGCCGGTGCGCGCGCCGTCCGCGGTCAGCGCGATGCGGGTCGGCAGCTGCTCGGAGGCGGCAAAATAGGCTTCCAGGCAGGCCGCGAGACCCGCGCCCTCGAGCCCGACGACGCCCTGATAGCGGGCGGCGCGCTCCTCGGCCTCGATCGCGACGGTCAGCCGGCCGTCGCCAACCAGTTCGCGAAAGCTCGCCGCCCCGGCTGCACCCTCGGCCGCACGCGCCACCGCGCGGATCTCGAACCGATGCGTGCACTGCGCGACCAGCAGCTTCACCAGCCCGTCACCGGCGAGCTGCAGCGACAGCGTGCCTTCGAACTTGAGCGTTGCGGCCAGCAGCACCGAGGCCGTCACCGCCTCGCCGAGCAGCGCCTCGACCGCCGGCTCATAGCGATGGAAACTGCGCAGCGAGCGCCAGGCGCCGTCGAGCCGGATCCAGAAGCCGCGCACGGGGTGGCGTTCGAGCATGAATCGGCGCAGTTCCCCGTCGACCCTTGCCAGCGCCTCAGCCACCCAGCTTCTTCTTCAGCAGTTCGTTCAGGCGCGCCGGATTGGCCTTGCCGCCGGTCGCCTTCATGACCTGCCCGACGAAGAAACCAAACAGCTTCTCCTTGCCCGCGCGATAGTCCGCCAGCTGTGACGGATTGGCGATCATGACCGCGTCGATGGCGGCTTCGATCGCCGACTCGTCGGTGATCTGCCGCAGGCCGCGCGCCTGGATGATGCTGTCGGCTTCCTGGCCCTGTTCCCACATCGCCTCGATCACATCCTTCGCGATCTTGCCGGAAATGGTGTTGTCGACCACGCGCCTGAGCAGGCCGGCGAGCCTCCGTGCGCTGACGCGGCTGGCCGCGATCTCGAGCCCGTCGCGATTGAGCAGGCCCGCGAGCTCGCCCATCACCGCATTGGCAGCGACCTTGGGATGGCCGCCGAGCTCGTGCACCACCGCTTCATAGTAATCGGCCAGCTCGGCGCCGGCCGTGAGCACGCCCGCGTCGTAGGCCGACAGGCCATGCTGGCTGATGAAGCGCTGCGCCTTCTGGTCCGGCAGCTCCGGCAGGTCGGCGGTCACGGCGTCGATATAGGGCTGATCGATCTCCACCGGCAACAGATCCGGATCGGGGAAATAGCGGTAATCGTTGGCCTCTTCCTTGGAGCGCATCGAGCGGGTCTCGCCGCGATCGGCGTCGTACAGCCGCGTCTCCTGCGTGACCTGCCGGCCGCTCTCGAGCAGCTCGATCTGCCGCGCCACCTCGTAGTTGATCGCCTTCTCGACGAAGCGGAAGGAATTGAGGTTCTTGATCTCGGCGCGCGTACCCAGCTTTTCCGCGCCGCGCGGCCGCAGCGAGACGTTCGCATCGCAGCGAAACGAGCCTTCCTGCATGTTGCCGTCGCAGATGCCGAGATAGCGCACCAGCGTATGGATCTTCTTCATGTAGGCGACCGCTTCCTTGGCCGAATGCATCTGCGGCTCGGACACGATCTCGATCAGCGGCGTGCCGGCACGATTGAGGTCGACGCCGGTGAGGGCGCCGCTCAGTCCCGCGAGGCCCTCGTGCAGCGACTTGCCCGCGTCCTCCTCCAGATGCGCGCGCGTGACGCCGATGCGGCGGTCGGTACCGTCCTCGAGCACGATGTCGACCGCGCCGCCGCAGACGATCGGCAATTCGTACTGGCTGATCTGATAGCCCTTCGGCAGATCCGGGTAGAAGTAGTTCTTGCGCGCGAACACCGAGCGGCGCATCACGCGCGCATTGATCGCCAGCCCGAATTTCACCGCCATGCGCACCGCCTCCGCATTGAGCACGGGCAGCACGCCGGGATAGGCCAGGTCCACCAGATTGGCCTGGGCGTTCGGCGGAGCGCCATAGGTCGTGGCCGAGCCGGAAAAGATCTTCGAGCGCGTCGCGAGCTGGGCGTGGATCTCGAGCCCGATGACGGTCTGCCACTCCATTATCCCGGCCTCATGCCACGAATCCCGGCGGCGCGCGCCGATGCCAGTCGGTTTCGCACTGGTAGCGATGCGCCACGTTCAGCAGCCGCTCCTCGCCGAAGTGCGCACCGATGATCTGCATGCCGACCGGAAGTCCCTGCACGAAGCCGCAGGGCACGGACATCGCCGGCAGGCCCGCCAGATTGGCGCCGATCGTGTAGATGTCGTTCAGGTACATGGTCACCGGATCGCTGGTCTTGGCGCCGAGCTCGAACGCCGCGGTCGGCGTGGTCGGCCCGATCACGACGTCGACCTCGTGGAAGGCGTGCTCGAAATCGTTGCTGATGAGCTGCCGTACGCGCTGTGCCTTGAGATAGAAGGCATCGTAATAGCCGGCCGACAGCACGTAGGTTCCGGTCATGATGCGACGCTTGACCTCGGCGCCAAAGCCCTCCCCGCGCGAGCGCTGATACAGATCGAGCAGGTCGCGCGGCTTCTCGCAGCGATAGCCGTAGCGCACGCCGTCGAAGCGCGCGAGGTTGGACGAACATTCCGCCGGCGCAACCACGTAGTAGGTCGGCACCGACAGCGGCAGATTCGGCAGGCTCACTTCCTTGAGCACCGCACCCTGCGCGCGCAGCACGTCGAGTGCGGCGCGGATGTGCCGCTCGATCTCGTCGTCCAGGCCCCGGTCGAAGAATTCCTTCAGCAGGCCGATCTTCAGGCCCTTGAGCGGCTGCTCGAGCCCGGCCGCATAGTCCGGCACCGGCAGCTCGACGCTGGTGGAATCGCGCTCGTCGAAGCCCGCCATCGCGGCCAGCAGCAGGGCGGCGTCCTGCGCGCTCTGGGTGATCAATCCGCCCTGATCGAGGCTCGAGGCGAACGCCACCATGCCATAGCGCGACACCCGGCCGTAGGTGGGCTTGATCCCCGTCACGCCGCACAGCGCGGCGGGCTGGCGGATCGAGCCGCCGGTGTCGGTTGCGGTCGCCGCCGGCGCGAGCCGCGCCGCCACCGCCGCCGCCGAGCCGCCGGAGGAGCCGCCGGGCACGCGCAGCGGATCCCACGGATTGCGCACCGGGCCGAAGTAGCTGGTCTCGTTCGACGAGCCCATCGCGAACTCATCCATGTTGGTCTTGCCCAGCATGACGACGCCGGCGGCCCGCAGGCGCTCGACCACCGTCGCATCGTAGGGGGAGACGAAATTCGCCAGCATGCGCGAGCCGCACGTGGTCTTCTCGCCCGCAGTGCAAAAAATGTCCTTGTGGGCGATCGGCACGCCGGTCAGCGCGCCGGCGTCCCCGCCGCGCAGGCGCTCGTCGGCTTTGCCGGCCTGTTCCAGTGCGGCTTCGGCCGTGATGCTGATGAACGCGTTGAGATCGGCCTGATGGCGTTCGATGCGCGCCAGGAACGAGCGCGCCAGCTCCACGCTGGACACCTGGCGCGAGCGCAGGGCTGCGGCGAGCTCGGCCACCGTCATCGTGTGCAGCTCGGTCATTCGATGACCCGCGGCACCAGGTACAGGGCCGCTTCCACCTGGGGTGCGTTGCGCTGGAACAGCTGGTGCCGGTCGGTTTCGGTGACCACGTCGGCCCGCAGGCGGGTGCGCTGGCCCGGCAGCGGATGCGCCATCGGCTCCACCTGGCTGGTATCGGCGCGCTCGAGCTCCGCCACCATTGCAAGAATGCGAGACAGTCCCTCGACATAGACCGGAATCTCCTCCACGGTCAGCGCAAGGCGTGCAAGATAGGCGATATTCTCGATGTCTCGGTGGTTCAGGCTCATCGCAATCGGTTCGATTTCCGGCAGAAAAAACGGCGCGAAATCATACACCTCGCCTTGTGGAATGTCCTGTCGGTTGCTAGATTAGCGCCCGCTTTTCATACGCTTACCAAAAGGTTCGCCGCTCTCATGTTCAAACGCCTGCGCGGCTATTTCTCCAGCGATCTGTCGATCGATCTCGGCACCGCCAATACGCTCATCTACGTGCGCGACAAGGGCATCGTTCTCAACGAGCCGTCCGTGGTCGCGGTCCAGGACGAGCCCTCGCGCGGCGGCAAGGTCATCGTCGCGGTCGGCGCCGAGGCCAAGGGCATGCTCGGGCGCACGCCCGGGCACATCACGGCCGTGCGCCCGATGAAGGACGGCGTCATCGCCGACTTCACCTACACCGAGAAGATGCTGCAGTACTTCATCAATAAAGTACACGGCAATCGCTTCCTCAAGCCCTCGCCGCGCGTCCTGGTCTGCGTGCCGTTCGGCTCGACCCAGGTCGAGCGCCGGGCGATTCGCGAATCGGCGGAGGGCGCCGGCGCACGCAACGTGGCCATCGTCAGCGAGCCGATGGCCGCAGCCGTCGGCGCCGGCCTGCCGGTGCAGGAGGCGCGCGGCTCCATGGTGCTCGATATCGGGGGCGGCACCAGCGAGGTCGCGGTCCTGTCGCTCAATGGCATCGTCTACGCCAATTCGGCCCGCATCGGCGGTGACCGCTTCGACGACGCGATCATGAATTACGTCCGCCGCAACTACGGCATCCTGATCGGCGAGGCCACGGCCGAGCGCATCAAGATCGAGATCGGATCGGCCTATCCGGGCCAGCAGGTGCGCGAACTGTCCGTCAAGGGGCGCAATCTGTCCGAGGGCGTACCGCGCAGCTTCACGCTCAACAGCAACGAGATTCTCGAGGCGCTGCAGGAGCCGCTGCAGGGAATAGTCAGTGCAGTCAAGCAGGCCCTGGAGCAGACTCCGCCCGAACTCGGCGCGGACGTCGCCGAGCGCGGCATCGTGCTCACGGGCGGCGGCGCGCTGCTGCGCGAGATCGACAAGCTGCTGATGGAAGAGACCGGCTTGCCGGTGGTGGTGGCCGACGACCCGCTGACCTGCGTCGCGCGCGGTGGCGGGCGCATACTCGAGCTCATGGATCAGATGGGGCCCGGACATTTCGGTCTGCAATAACAGTCGCAGCCGTCTGGCGTGAGGCATGGCGGTCTTCGGTACCGAGGTGGATCGACCCCTGTACGGCCGCGGGCCGTCGGCGGGACTGCGCTTCACCGTCTACGCCCTCGTGTCGGTGGCGCTGATGTACTACGACCAGCACGGCCACTGGGTACAGCGCCTGCGCTATGCGCTCGACGCCGCCGCTTATCCGGTGCAGGTCGCCGTCAGCTCCCCGCGTGCGGCGCTGCAGTGGCTCACCGAGAGCCTGACGACCCGCGGCGCACTGCGAGCCGAAAACGAGCGGCTGCGCGCCGAGCTGCGCGCGACCGAGCTCAAGGCCATGCGCCAGGCCGCCCTCGAGCAGGAAAATGCCGAGCTGCGCGGCCTGCGTGAGGCGTTGCCGCCGCTGGTCAAGAAATGGCAGCTCGCCGAGGTCATCGACGTCGAGACCGACCCGCTGCGCCAGCGCGTGGTGATCAACAAGGGCGGCCGCGACGGCGTGACGGTGAATCAGGCCGTGGTCGACGGCAACGGCATCCTGGGGCAAGTCGCGCGCGTCGGCCCCTGGAGTGCCGAGGTGATCCTGGTCACCGATCCGGAGCATGCCATCCCGGTGGAAGTGACTCGCAATCGCCTGCGCTCGATCGCGATCGGTGCCGGCAGCAGCGGCGAACTGCTGCTGCCTTATCTTGCGATCAACTCCGACGTCAGGAGCGGCGATCTGCTGGTCAGCTCGGGGCTCGGCGGGGTCTTCCCGGCCGGACTGCCGGTGGCGCGCATCACCGGCGTGCGGCGCGAGAGCAATCAGCTGCTGGCACAGGTGCGCGCGCAGCCGCTGGCGAACGTCGAACGCGACCGGGAAGTCATCCTGCTGGAATTCGATGCCGCGCACCCGGCCGCGCCGGCCCCCACCCCGCCGATCGCGCCCGAACCCGCGCCCAAGGCGGCCTCGGCGCCGCCGCCGGCGCCGAAGGCGAGATCGAAGCTGAAGGCGGTGCCAAAGCCGACGCCGGCGCCGGCGCCGGCGCCGGCGCCGACAGCGACACCGCCACCGCCACCGCCACCGCCGCCGAAAAGCGACGACGGCGACGGCTGACCATGGCCGCCGGCGCCCCGTTCCCGCCCCATCGGACCGCGCCATGAGCGATCGGCGTCCGCGGATGACGATCCTGACCACCGCGATCATCGCGCTGGTACTGAGCGTCCTGCCGCTGCCGGGGTGGCTCGCCGTGCTGCGGCCGGCGTTTCTCGTGCTCACCGTGCTTTACTGGTCGATCATGATTCCGCGCGCCGGCGGCGTGCTGCTCGGCTTCGCCAGCGGCCTGGCGCTCGACGTGTTCCAAGGCTCGCTGCTGGGTGAGCATGCGCTGGCGCTGGCCTTCGTCGCCTATCTGGCGATCCGGCTGCACCTGCTGGTGAGAGCCAAGCCGCTGTTTGAGCAATCACTGTTTGTATTTGCGGCGCTGATGGTTTATGAGTTTCTGCTGTGGGTGATCGACGGCTGGAGCGGCCACCCGCTCTCCGCACCGACCCGCTGGGTGCATACTCTGACCGGCGGGCTGATCTGGCCGCTGGTGGCCGGCGTTCTGGGCCGGTTCTACGCCGCACGCTGAGTGTTCGATAGAGCGATCTGAACGACTCGAGAATCGTGGACCCCCGCGTTCGCATCAAGGACCATTGGAACGAGCAACGGCTGTTCTCGCAGCGCACGCTCGGGGCCTTCGTCGTCATCACCGTGCTGGTACTGACCCTGATCGGCCGGCTGGTCTTCCTGCAGGTCGTGCGTCACGACTACTACGTGGAGCTCTCGCAGGGCAATCGCGTGCGGCTCGATCCCATCCCGGCCAGCCGCGGCCTGATCCTGGACCGCAACGGCGGGTTGCTGGCCGACAATGAGCCGGCCTACCAGCTCGAGTTGATCCGCGAGCAGGTGCCGGATCTCAACGACACGATCAGGCGCCTGGTGGCGCTCAGGCTGATCGATCCGGAGGAGATCGAAGACATCCGCCGTACGATCATGTCGCGCCGCAGTTTCGACAGCGTCCCGGTGCGGCTGCGGCTCACGGACGAGGAAATAGGCCGCTTCGCGGTGCACCGCTTCCAATTCCAGGGCGTCGACCTGGCGACCCGACAGACGCGTCACTACCCCTACGGCCGGCTTGCCGTGCACGCCCTCGGGTACGTCAGCGCGATCAGCGGGCAGGACCTGGAGAATATCGATCGCGCCGCCTACGCAGGCACCACGCTGATCGGCAAACTCGGCATCGAGAGCGCCTACGAGCGGGCGCTGCACGGCAAGAACGGTTTTCACGAAATTCTGGTCAACGCCCAGGGCCGTTCGGTGCAGCGCCAGGGCGCCTACGCCCCCGAGCTGCATTCCGCGCCGCCGATCGCCGGCGAGGATCTGGTGTCCTCGATCGACCTGGCGACCCAGCAGGCCGGCGAAGACGGGCTCGGCGATCATCGCGGCGCGGTCGTGGCGATCGACCCTCGCAATGGGGACGTGCTCGCGCTGGTCAGCAAGCCGGGCTTCGATCCCGCGGCCTTCGCACGCGGGCTGTCGCGTAGCGAGTACGACTCCCTGGCGAACGACATGGACAAGCCGCTGTTCAACCGTGCGCTGCGCGGCACCTATCCATCCGGCTCGACCATCAAGCCGGTGATCGCGCTGGCGGGCCTGACCAACCATGTCGTGGATCCCGCGCGGGAGGAGTTCTGCGCCGGGGTGTTCCACCTGCCGCACAGCGCATTGCTGTTCCGCGAGGGCAAGAGTGGCCGCCACGGCAATGTCGATCTGGTGCAGGCGATAGCGCGCTCCTGCGACGTGTATTTCTTCGGCCTGGCCTCCACCATCGGTGTCGATCGCATAGCGGCCTTCATGGCGCCGTTCGGCTACGGCGCCCTGACCGGCATCGACATCAGCGGCGAGAAGCCCGGCGTCCTGCCCTCGCCCGAATGGAAGATGAGGACTCTCAAGCAGGCCTGGTATCCGGGCGAAACCGTGAATCTGGGCATCGGCCAGGGCTACCTGCTGGTTACGCCACTGCAGCTGGCGCACGTGGCTGCGGAGCTCGCCGAGCGCGGCAAGAGCTTCCGGCCGCGGCTCGTGACCGGGATACGCCGGTCCGATGGCAGCATCACGCCGATCCCGCCGGTGGAGAATCCGCCGATCGAAGGCGTCAGTGCCGCCGATTGGAATCTGGTGTTGCGCGGCATGCAGGGCGCGACCGGCTGCAATCCGGTCTGCGGCACCGCTGCCGGACCGTTCAAGGGCGTGGCCTACGCGGTGGCCGGCAAGACCGGCACTGCACAGGTTTTCACGGTCTCGCGCAGCGACAAGCTCACGCAGCAGGAACCGGAACGGCTGCGCGACCACGCGTGGTTCATCGCCTTCGCACCGGTCGAGGCACCGCGGATTGCGGTCGCGGTACTGGTCGAGAACGGCGGCTTCGGCGCCAGCGCCGCAGCACCGATCGCGCGCAAGGTCATGGACGCCTATCTGCTGCGCCCGGACACGCCGCCGCCGCCCGACAGCGCCGCCGCCGAGGGCCACGCCGGTGATTGAGGACACCGGCCGTTCGCGTACGCGCCGTACGCTGTCGTCGACGGCCAAGCTGCTGTCGGCGCTCAATCTCGACGGGCCGTTGCTGGTGGGCCTTGGTTTCCTGTCGCTCTACGGCCTGGTGATCCTCTACAGCGCCTCGGGCCAGAGCACGGTGACCGTGCTGCGTACGCTGATGCGCCTGGCGCTCGGCGCCGCCGCGATGCTCGCGCTCACCCACGCCAGCCCGAATTTCCTGCGCCGGCTCTCGCCCTGGCTCTACCTGGCCGGCGTGCTGCTGCTGCTCGTGGTCGAGGTCACCGGCGTCATCGGCAAGGGCGCGCAACGCTGGCTCAATCTGGGCATCTTTCGCTTCCAGCCCTCGGAGATCATGAAGCTCGCGGTGCCGATGCTGGCGGCGTGGTACCTGCACGATCGCCCGTTGCCACCCGATTGGAAATCGCTGCTGCTCGTCGCGCTGATCATCTTCGTGCCCGCCGGTCTGGTGGCGATTCAACCGGATCTGGGCACCGCGGCGCTGATCGCCGCCAGCGGCGCCCTGTTGGTGCTCATGGCGGGTCTGTCGCTGCGGCTCGTGCTGCTGCTGCTGCTGCTGGGAGCCGGCGCCGCGGTGGGCGGCTGGCATTTCCTGCACGACTACCAGCGCGAGCGCGTGCTCACGTTCCTCAACCCGCGCACCGATCCGCTCGGCGCCGGCTACCACATCATCCAGAGCCAGATTGCGATCGGCTCGGGCGGCGTATTCGGCAAGGGCTGGATGAACGGCAGTCAGGCGCAGCTGCAGTTCCTGCCCGAGCGCTCCACCGATTTCATCTTCGCCGTGGTCGGCGAGGAATTCGGGCTCATCGGCCTGCTGCTGCTGCTGGCGTTGTACCTGTTCATCGTCTCGCGCTCCGTGTGGCTCGCGATGCAGACCAACGATACGTTTTCGCGGCTGCTGGCGCTGAGCATCGCCTTGACGTTCTTCGTCTACGTGTTCATCAATGCCGGCATGGTCAGCGGCCTGGTGCCGGTGGTCGGCGTGCCGTTGCCGCTGGTCAGCTACGGCGGTTCCTCGGTGGTGACGCTGCTGGCAGGCTTCGGCATCCTCATGGGGCTGTATTCACACCGCAAACTGGTTGGATCCTAGGGCCGATGCCGCGCGCCACGACACGCCGATGGCTCCTCGTCCTGGCACTCGGCGCCGCGGCCGGAACGGCCGCCGCCGCGCGCGCGCCGTCTTCGGCGCCGGCCGCATCGTCGGGCGCGAGCGCGGACTCCGCCGCCGATCGCACGCACTTCGATCTCGGCCGGCCCGAGATCCGCAGCTTCATCGATCAGCTGGTCGCTCAGGGCTTCGATCGCGATCGGCTGACGGCGCTGCTCGGCGCCGCCGAGCCGCAGCCGCGGATCCTCGATGCCATCGCGCGCCCGGCCGAGAAGACCCTGCAATGGTGGGAATATCGCGCCCACATGCTGACGCCGGCGCGCATCGAGAGCGGCGTGTCGCTGTGGCGCGAACACAAGGAACTGCTCGATCAGGTCGCCACCGAATACGAGGTGCCGCCGGAGTATCTGGTGGCCATCGTCGGCGTGGAGACGCAGTACGGCCGCGTCACCGGCCGCTATCGGGTGATCGACGCGCTCGCGACGCTGGCATTCGACTATCCGCCGCGCGCCGGCTATTTTCGCAAGGAGCTCGCCGAATTCCTGCTGCTCGCGCGCGAGGACAATCTCGATCCGCTCGGCATCCGCGGCTCCTACGCCGGCGCCATGGGCGCGCTGCAGTTCATGCCTTCGAGCTATCGCAAATTCGCGGTCAGCGAGGACCGCTCGCCGCACCGCGATCTGTGGGGCGATTGGGGCGACATCTTCGCCAGCACGGCCAACTACCTGCATCGGGCGGGCTGGCAGTACGGCAGCCCGGTGCTGGCAGAGGCTCGGCTGCCCGCCGATCAGAGCCTCACCCCGCCCGATCACCTGGCACTGAACGACACGCTGGGTGCCCTGCGCGAGCGCGGCCTGTCGGTGTCGAGCAGCCTGCCTGACGACACGCCGGCGGTGCTGCTGGCGGCGCCGCAGCAGGACGCGATGGGCTATCGTGTCGGATTTCAGAACTTCTACGTCATCACGCGCTACAACAGCAGCCCGCTGTACGCGATGGCGGTGCACGATCTGGCGCAGGCGCTCAAGCTGCAGATCGAGCGGGAGCCCGCCTTTTGAGCCGGTGTGCATGGCGGTGCGCGGCCCCCGCGGGGCTGCTGACACTGCTCGGCGCCTGCGCTCACACGCCGCATCGCCCCAGCACGGCTGGCGGTCCGGCACCGACGGTGCTGCCGCGCAATGCACCGCCGGTCGATCGGATCCCTGATGCCGTGCCGCGCGAGGAGCCGCGCAGCGCGCACGGCAACCCGCCCTTCTACCAGGTCGATGGCCATCGCTACGTGGTGCTCGCCAGCGCCGCCGGATACGTCGAGCGCGGCGTCGCCTCCTGGTACGGCACGGAATTCCACGGCCAGCGTACCTCGACCGGCGAGCCGTACGACATGTTCGCGATGACCGCCGCGCACAAGACGCTGCCGCTGCCATGCTACGCGCGCGTCACCAACCTCTCGAATGGGCACAGCGTGGTGGTGCGCATCAACGACCGCGGGCCGTTCGTGGCCAATCGCATCATCGATCTGTCCTATGCCGCCGCCGTCAAGCTCGACATGATCCGCAGCGGCACCGCCTTCGTGCAGGTCGAGGCGCTGACGCCCGCCGCACCGACCTTGACGGCGTCGCTGCCGGTCGATGCGCCGGCGGCAGCGGCCGCGGGCGTCGGCATCGGCAGCGTGCCGCCGGCGAGCGCCGTGGCGGTCAGCGCGCCCGCGCTGCTGGAGAATGCCGCCCGTGCGGGCGCCGAGCGGGCGGACACGCCCCAGGCCGCGGCCGCAGTCACCGCCACCGCCACCGCCACCGCCACGGCCACGGCCACGGACGATTCAGGCGCCCCGGCACCCGCGTCGACCACGGCATCCGCGACGGCCGCGCCGCCTGCGTCCGGCAGCGCCTTCTACATCCAGGTCGGTGCCTACGCCAACGCCGACAACGCGCGCCGCGCGGCGCAGCGGCTGCGCACCGCCGGACTGCGCTCGGTGTTTACGCTCGCCGCGGACGCGCGCCAGCCGCTGCAGCGGGTGCGCATCGGGCCCATATCGAGCGTGCAGCAATTCGACCGGCTGCTCGCGCAGCTGGCCGCGCTTGGATTCTCCGGTGCCAGGCTCGCACAAGACTGAACGCAGCCGCTACACTTGCGGTTCGGCTCAACGACGGATCTCAGACGCATGAAACTGTCCGCCCCGCTGCTCGGCTCGTGCCTGGCTCTGCTATTCCCGCTGTGCGCCCAGCCCGGCGCGGATCCGGCGCGCGCTGCCGCGCCCGCGGCGGCCGCGCCCGCCCCGCCGCCAGCAGCGGCGCCGATGGTCCCCACCGCGCCGGACGTCGACGCCCGCGCCTACATCCTGATCGACTACCTCAGCGGCCAGGTGCTCGCCGAGCGCAACGCCGATCTGCGCGAGGCGCCGGCGAGCCTCACCAAGCTCATGACCAGCTATGTCGTCTTCCAGGCGCTCAAGGCCGGAACGCTGAAGCTGGACGAGCCGATCACGATCAGCGCGCATGCCTGGAAGGCCGAAGGCTCACGCACCTTCGTGCAGGTCGGCAGCCAGGTGCCGGCCGAGGTCCTGATCAAGGGCATGATCGTGCAGTCGGGCAACGATGCCACGATCGCACTGGCGGAGCGCGTCGGCGGCACCGAGCCGGCCTTCGTGCAGCTGATGAACGAGTACGCCAGGCGACTCGGGATGAAAACCACCCACTTCGACGACAGCACCGGGCTGCCCTCGCCGACTCACTACATGAGCGCGCGCGATCTGTCGCTGCTCGCTGCCGCGCTGCTGCGCGAATTCCCGGAATATTATGCGTGGTTCTCGGTCCACGAATTCATCTGGAACAACATCAAGCAGCAGAACCGCAATGGTCTGCTGGAGCGCGACCCGTCGGTCGACGGCCTGAAGACCGGCCACACCGATGCTGCCGGCTATTGCCTGGTGAGTTCCGCCCGGCGCCAGGACATGCGCCTGATCGCCGTGGTGCTGGGCGCCAACAGCATCAAGGGCCGCGAAGACGCAAGCGCGGCGCTGATCAATTACGGCTTCACGTTCTATCAGACCGTGAGCGTCAAGAAGCACGGAACCATGGTGCTCAAGCCGCGGGTGTACGAGGCTTCCGAGCAGTTCTACGGCATCGGCCCGGCGGTCGACGTCAACATCGTGGTCGCCCGCGGGCAGGCCGGCAGCATCGAGACCACGGCGATCGCTCGGCCGCGCCTGATCGCACCGCTCAGCGCCGCCACCCCGGTCGGGGAGCTGCAGGTCCTGGTCGCCGGCAGGCCGGTCAGGTCGGTACCGCTGTTTCCGCTGGCCGACGTGCCGCTCGGCGGCCTGTGGAGCCGGCTCGGCGACGGCGTACTGCTCTGGTTCCAGAAGTAGCGGCACGCGCATGGCCGAGCCGCTGCCTGTCTGTCATCTCAACGGCAACCTGATGCCATTGCGCGAGGCGCGCATCTCGCCGCTGGATCGCAGCTTTCTGTTCGGCGACGGCGTCTACGAGGTCATTCCGGTGCGCCGCGGGCAAGCGCGGCGCCTGGCGGCGAATCTGGAGCGGCTCGCGCGCAGTCTGCACGAGCTGCGCATCCGCAACCCGCACGATGCGATGCAATGGCGCGGCATCGTCGAGCAGTTGATCGCAGCCAACGGTGGCGGCGACATCTACGTCTATCTGCAGGTGTCACGCGGCGCGGAATACGGGCGCAACCATGCGCCGCTGCCGAACATCGAACCGACGGTGTTCGGTTTCTGCGCGCCGCTGCCGCAGCCGACGGCCGAGGTCCTCGAGCGCGGCGTCAGCTGCATCACGGCCGGCGACATCCGCTGGGCGCGCTGCGACATCAAATCGGTCGCGCTGCTGGCAAACGTGCTGCTGCGCCAGCAGTCGGTCGAAGCCGGGGCTGCCGAGACGATTCTGCTGCGCGACGGCTATCTGACCGAGGCCAGCGCCTCGAGCGTCCACGTGATCGCGGGCGGCGAGATCCGGACGCCGCCTAATTCACCGCGCCTGCTGCCCGGAACCACGCGCGGCCTGATCGAGGAACTCGCGGACCGGCATGGCATCGTGCGGCGCGTCGAGCCGGTCACGGAAGCGCAGCTGCGCGCGGCCGACGAGATATGGCTGACCGCCGCGACGCGCGGCGTGGTTGCGGTCACCACGCTCGACGGCGTGCCGGTGGGCGGCGGTGCGCCGGGGCCCCTGTGGCGCAGAATGCATGCATTGGTGGAGGCGTACTGGGACGGCTGATTGCCCAGGCCGCCGGGACGCCGGCTCGACGGGCCGCGGCCTCGCCCGCCGGTTCACGGCGGCGCATTCCGCGGACCGGGTTCGACCGATTCGACCGCCGCGCACGCCCGCTCTCCAACCGACGGGCGCGCCGCGCGCACTCACCATCGCAGCCCGGCCGCAAATCGTCCGGCTGCGAAACAGTGACCCCATGAAGCGCTTGCTTTGGCTATGCACGCAGCTGATCCTGCTGCCGGCGCAGGCCGGCGACAGCTACGACTTTGATTCGCTCGGCACGCAGATGTCATTCAACGTGCAATGGCTCGGCGAGTCCTGGGTCAAGGCTCATTTCCGCGAATTCTCCGGCAGTTTCGTGCTCGATCGGCGCGGCACGGCGAGCCGGGTGGACGTCACGGTTCAGACTCAGTCCGTGGAATGCGACAACTGGTACTGGAACGCGCGCTTGCGCTCCACGGACTGGCTCGATGTGAAGCGCTACCCGCAAATGACCTTCCATGCGCGGCGCGTCGAGTTCGAGGGCAGCGACCGCGCGATCGCGCGCGGCGAGCTGACACTGCGCGGAGTGACGCGAGCGGTGGCGCTTAACGTCAGCCACCTGCAGTGTGAGCGCACTACCGGAGCGAGCGCCAGCTGCCGCTTCGTTGCCGATGCGCATGTCCGGCGCTCCGACTATGGCCTGCCGCATGGATTCTGGGCTGGCGGCGACCAGGTCGACATCCTCATCAGCGGCGCCGGCGTGCTCACGGGCACGCAGGCGGCACAGGGCCCCGCAGCGGGCGCCGCCGGCAAATAGGCGCCGATCAGCCCGGGCCCAGCAGCGCTCTGATCTCCACCGCGCCATCCTGGAACAGCGGCACCTTCCCGGCGATCGCGATCGCGGCGTCCAGATCGGGGGCTTCGATCAGGTAGAAACCTCCCAATTGCTGCTTCGCTTCCGCGACCGGCCCGTCATGCACGGTCTGGGCGCCTGCCTGCGTGCGCACCGTGGTGGCCGTCGAAGTCGCCGCCAGGCCCGCGCCGCCGAGCCGGCGGGCGCCCAACTGTCTGCCGAAGGCCGTGTGCCGGCCGGCGACCTGCTGGCTGGCCGGACCGCTCTTGCCGGGCCCGTAGACGGATTCATCTTCGTAGACCAACAGCGCGTATCTCATCGCAGCGACTCCTTGAACCGCCCGGGGGGGCAAGTCCTCTTGGGCTTCGTCGATACACGGACGCCTGGCGCGGACCTCGCCGACTAGACCGTCGCCGGCGGCGCCGGCGCAGGCGGCGCGCGCGGCGTGCGCGCCGGCACCAGGTCGTAGAACTCGAATCGCTCCTCGCGCCGGGTTCGCTCACCGCCCGTAACCGCGATCGGCTGGCGGAAAATGGGCCCCGCCACCACGCAGGTATGGAATTCGCCGCGTTCGCCGCACGGATCGACCGAGGAAGGCAGGTCCTGAAGCAGCGACAGGTCGAACCGCCGGCCGGCGAACTCCGCTGCAAGCTGGGTCGTGTCCACGCAGGTCAGGTACGCCTCATAGCCCGCGCTGATGAACTCCCGCGCAAGCTGCGCGGTGTCCAGGCCCCACAGCGGGAACACCGGGGTATAGCCGAGCCGCACACCCTGCTGCTCGCGGTAGCGGCGCACCTGCTCGAGAAACAGATCGCCGTACGCAACGCCTTCGATGCTGCCAAGCCCGGACCGGGCCCGCTGCAGCGCCGCCGCCCAAGCGGCATCGTAGTCGGCATTGCTCGACTTGGAAGCCAACGGCGCCTCGAACACCGGCAGCCCGAGCGCGGCGGCCTGTGCATGCAGGACGGTGCGGCGGATACCATGAATGCTCACGCGATCCTCGGCCGGCGCAATCGTGGTCAGCAGGCCGGCCACCTTGCAATCAGGGCTCTGCCGCAGCCGCGCCAGTGCCAGCGTGCTGTCCTTGCCGCCGCTCCAGGCCACTAACACGGTTGGCATCGCATCATCCTGTTCGCTTCAGGGCCGCGGCACCGGAAAGGCCAGGACGCGGTCGGTATAGGTTTCCACGACCTCGCTGAACGGCGTACCGTCAGGCAGGCTCAGCAGCGCCCGATGCTCCAGCAGCTCGGAGGGCATCGGGCGCTCTGCGGCGCCGTCATCGGCGGCGGCTGCGCCCATCTCCCACCCGTCGGGCAGCGCATGCCATAGCAGCTTCGATGACAGGGTGTGGCGCTGGAAATGAAGCGGCTGCACGACGCGGCCGAACGGCGTGTCGGTGCTGTCGAGCTGCCGGTTCATCTCGGGCGTGAGGCGCGCAGGCACGTACCAATTGTCCGCCTGCGACAGCACCACCGTACCGCACAGCAGCCTCACGCGGCGGTAGCGGACCGCATCGGCCGGCGTGACACCGAGCTCGCGACGCTGCTCGGGCGACGGCGGCTTGTCCAGCCCGGGATCCCGCTCGGCGACGATCCGGGCCGGCGACGCCAGCCGATGCACACCGCACCATCGCTCCAGCGTCAGCGTTGCACTGTCGTGGCTCAGCAGCTCGGCATTCAATGTCTGCAACAGTGCAAGCGCCTGCACGCGCGTGCCGAAGCTCGCGGTCCAGGAGGCCGCTTGCGCCGGAGCGGTGCCATCGGCGCCGATGGCCAGCGAGCCGATGGACAACGACGACAACAGCCCGAGAGCGCTCGCGCGAAGCGCCCGGCGACTTTCGGAACTCATGGCTCTGGTCCTTCTCCAAGTGCCCGGCCGGCCGCGCCGGCCGGATTGCGCGCAGATCAGCTGCACGCGCGAACCGGACAGGCTGCGATTATTGACCGGGCGCGACCGATACAGGTACAACGATTCGCACCGTGCCCGCGCTGCGGATACCGATCGAACCGGGACGCGACGGCCGGCCACCTTCAACACCGTGACCACTCCGAGACACCAAGGCGGACGTACTTGTCGAATCCAATGCGGGCATTGCGCATCATCGGCTTGCTGCTGGCCCAGGCGGCTGCGGCCCTCTGGCCGCCGCCGTCTGCGGCCGCCGAGGACATGGCGCGCTGGAAAGCTCAGGCCCGCGCCGTCAGCATCGTGCGCGACGATTGGGGCATCGCTCACATCCGGGGCGCCACCGATGCCGACGCGGTGTTCGGCATGGTCTACGCGCAGGCGGAAGACGACTTCAACCGGGTCGAGACCAATTATATCAATGCCCTGGGCCGCCTGGCCGAGACCGAAGGCGAAAGCGCCGTGTACAGCGATCTGCGCATGAAGCTGTTCGTCGATCCTGCCGACTTGCGGGCGCGCTATGCGGCCAGTCCATCGTGGCTCAAGCGGCTGATGCACGCCTGGGCCGATGCTCTCAACTATTATCTGGCGATCCATCCGAGTGTCACACCGCGGGTCATCAGGCATTTCGAGCCCTGGATGGCCCTGAGCTTCACCGAGGGCAGCATCGGCGGCGACATCGAGCGCGTGTCGCTGCGAGAGCTCGAGGCCTTCTACGGCCAGCGTACCCCGGCGCCGCCCGAGACGCTGGCGCCGGAGCGGCCGCGGGCGCCTTCGGGATCCAACGGTTTCGCCATTGCCCCCTCCAACACCGCCGCTCACCACGCGTTGCTGCTGATCAACCCGCACACCTCGTTCTTCTTTCGCTCCGAGCTGCAGGCCACGAGCGCTCGGGGGCTGAACGCCTACGGCGCGGTGACCTGGGGCCAGTTCTTCATCTACCAGGGGTTCAATGAGCGCGTCGGCTGGATGCACACCTCCACCGGCGCCGATGCGGTGGACGAATTCGCCGAGACGATCGTCCGGCACGGCGACCGGCTCTTCTACCGCTACGGCGATGCCGAGCGGCCGGTGAGGGCATCGGCCATCACGGTACCCTACCGCACGGCCGCAGGCACGATCGCCGGGCGCAGCTTCACGGTCTACCGCACGCACCACGGCCCGATCGTGCGCGCGGAGGGCGATAAGTGGATCAGCATCGCGCTGATGTACAAGCCCGTGGAAGCGCTGGCGCAGTCGTTCCTGCGCACCAAGGCCCGCGACTACGGATCGTTTCTCAAGGTGGCCGAACTCCAGGCCAACTCCTCCAACAACACGATCTTCGCCGACGCCGACGGCGACATCGCCTATCTGCATCCGCAGTTCATGCCTCGCCGCGACGATCGGTTCGACTTTACCCGCCCGGTGGACGGCGCCGATCCCGCCACCGACTGGAAGGGCGTGCACCGGCTCGACGAACTGCCGCGGCTGCTCGATCCGGCCAACGGCTGGATCGCCAATACCAACAATTGGCCGTATTCGGCCGCCGGTCCGTACAGTCCCAAGGCCAAGGACTATCCGCGCTACATGGACAGCGCCGGCGAGAACGCGCGCGGCATCCATGCCAACCTGGTGCTCAAGGACCGCAGGGACTTCACGCCGCAAACGCTGATCGCGGCCGCTTTCGACCCCTATCTGACCGCCTTCGCGCGGCTCATCCCGACGCTGACGTCGGCTTACGATCAACTGCCGGCCGCCGATCCGCTCAGGAGCGCATTGGCGGATCAGATGGCGTTGCTGCGCGTCTGGGATGATCGCTGGTCGGCCGATTCCGCCGCCACCTCGCTGGCGGTGTTCTGGGGCGAGCAGCTCTGGAACGCGTCGGCCGCCGCCGCCAAGGCCGCCGGCATACCGATCTATGACTACGTGGCCGATCACACCTCCGCCGGACAGAAGTTGGCGGCGCTCGCCGCGGCCTCGGACCGGCTGGCGAAGGATTTCGGCTCCTGGCGCGTACCGTGGGGACAGATCAACCGCTTCCAGCGCGTGAGCGATGACATCGTGCAACAGTTCGATGACGCCAGGCCGAGCATCGCCGTGCCGTTCACCTCGTCCAAATGGGGCTCTCTGGCCGCCTTCGAAGCGCGCCGCTACCCGGGAACCAAACTCCGTTACGGCACCGCGGGCAACAGCTTCGTGGCCGTGGTCGAGTTCGGCCCGCGGGTCCGGGCACTGGCGGTCACTGCCGGCGGCGAGAGCGGCGATCCGCGCTCACCGCACTTCGACGACGAAGCCACACGCTATGCGAGCGGTGATCTGCGCGAGGTCTATTTCTACCCCTCCCAGCTGCGGGGCCACACCGAACGGACCTACCATCCCGGCGAGTGACGTGCATCGGCCGCGGCATGCCCTGCCATCAGGAACCCGCCGCGGGCCGCGCGGCGCGCCCCTCGCCGTGCGCGACGGCTGCGGGGTTTTCGGCGATGATATTCCAGTGCGAGCCGCTCGCGTGCGGTCGAGCCGGGGACCCATCGGTGCTCGCGCGCACGGCGAATGGAGGTGCAGGATGAGAACGCGGCTGGGTGCAGTCCTGCTGCTCGGTGCCTGTCTGGGCGCGGCCGGCGCGGGCAACGCGGGCAACGCGGCCGTAACCAATCCCACGGCGCGCGCCGGGATCGAGGCTTTCAATCGCGCATTGTCCGAGGCGACCACGCACATGGACAATGCGGCGACCATTGCGCTGTGGGAAGCTGACGGCGTCAGCCTGCTGCCGTCGACCAGACCGCTCGTCGGCAGGAAGGCGATCGCCGCGTTTCTGGACGCCGTCACGGCGCGGTTGCCGGGTGCCCGCATGGCGAAATTCGAGCTGCGGTGCGCCGACATCGAGACCTCCGGCGACTGGGCGTCCGAGTGGTGTCAGGAACATCAGGTCGTCCTGCTCGCGCCGGATAAGCCGCCGTTTGACGGCCAGGGCGTGATGCTGCTGGTCCTGCACCGTGGCACTGACGGCAAATGGCGCCTGAAGCGGGAGATGTGGAGCCCGGCCGCGGCCGCGGATCAACCGGCCGCCGCGCCGTAGGACGCAAGGCGCCCTGGGTGCGCGGATGCGCCGCCACCCGGCCGGCGCGGCGCGAGCCCTTGCCCGATCGGAGAGTTGCGGCGCGGGTAAGGGCTACTTCATCGTCGGCATGACGAATTCCGCGCGCACCGAATCCGGCTCCGGCCAGCGCTGCGTCACGGTCTTCAGGCGGGTGTAGAAGCGGAAGCCCTCGGTACCGTACGCGTGGTGGTCGCCGAACATCGAATTGCGCCAGCCGCCGAAGCTGTGGAACGCCATCGGCACCGGGATCGGCACGTTGACTCCGACCATGCCGACTTCGATGTCGTTGACGAACGCGCGGGCGACGGCGCCGCTCTGCGTGAACACCGCGGTGCCGTTGGCGTACTCGTGTGCGTTGACGAGCTCGACCGCGCTGCGGTAGTCCGGCACGCGCACCACGCCGAGCACCGGACCGAAGATCTCCTCGCGGTAGATGCGCATGCCCGGGCGCACCTGATCGAACAGCGTCGGTCCGAGGAAGAACCCGTCGGCGCGCAACGCGGCGCCGTGGTTGCGACCGTCGAGCACCAGCGTCGCACCTTCGCGCAGCCCGATGTCGATGTAATCGCGCACTCGCGCCAGGTGCGCCGGTGTCACGAGCGGACCCATCTCGACCCCGGCCTGATCGGACGCCCCGACCCGCAGTTGCGCCAGTCGCCGCGTCAGTCTGCCGACCAGCTCATCCGCGGTGGCGTCGCCGACGGCCACGGCGACCGAGATCGCCATGCAGCGCTCGCCGGCCGAGCCGTAGGCGGCGCCGATGAGTGCTTCGGTCGCTGCCGCCATGTCCGCATCCGGCATCACGACCATGTGGTTCTTGGCGCCGCCCAGGGCCTGCACGCGCTTGCCGGTTCCGGCGCCGCGGCGCTGCAGGTGACGCGCCACGCTCGTCGAGCCGACGAAGCTCAGGGCCGCGACCTTCGGGTGATCCAGCAGACCGTCGACCGCGTCCTTGTCGCCCTGGAGCACGTTGAACACCCCGTCGGGCAGACCCGCCTGCGCCAGCAGCTCGGCCAACAGCAGCGACGCCGACGGATCGCGCTCGGAGGGCTTGAGGATGAAGGTGTTGCCGCACACCAAGGCGATCGGCAGCATCCACAACGGCACCATCGCCGGAAAGTTGAACGGTGTGACGCCTGCGACCACGCCCAGCGGCTGCCGCAGGCTGAAGCTGTCGACGCCGCGGCCGACGCTGTCGCTGAACTCTCCCTTCAGCAGGTGCGGGGCACCGCACGCGAACTCGACCACTTCGATGCCGCGGGTGACTTCTCCGAGCGCATCGTCGAGCGTCTTGCCGTGCTCCTCGGAGACGGTGCGCGCGATGCGCTGGGCGTCGCGATCGAGCAGCTCCTTGAAACGAAACAGCACCCGTGCGCGCCGCAAGGCGGTCTGCCGCGACCAGACGGCGAAGGCGCGCTCGGCGCTGGCCACGGCGCGATCGAGCTCGGCCTGGGTTGCCAGAGCCACTTCCCGTATCACGCGCCCGAGGGATGGGTTGTAGACCGGCGCGGTGCGCCCCGTGCCGGCCACCGGCTGGCCGTCGATCCAATGCGGGATGGTCGCCGGCGCCGCGACCGGACGTGGGTTGGCGGGAACGGTCATGCGTGACTCCCTCCTGGAATCGATATCCGGGCCTCAGCCTGTCGCGAGCGCGCGCAGCGTACGTCGCAGACCCTCGATCATCGCCAGGATCTCATCCGGCGTGGAAATGAACGGCGGCGCGAGCGAGATGCTGTCGCCCGTGAAGCGCACCAGCAGCCCTTCCTCGATGGCGCGCTCGAACACGCGGCGCGCCCGCAGCCCCGGCTGTCCCGCACAGGGCTCGAGCTCGATGGCCGCGGTCAGGCCGATGTTGCGGATGTCGATCACGTTCGGCTCCCCGCGCAGCGTGTGCACGGCATTCTCCAGCACCGGCGCCAGGCTCGCGGCGCGCTCGATCTGCCGCTCCTCGATGAATGCATCCAGCGAGGCGTGCCCGGCGGCGACCGCCAGCGGATGGCCCGAGTACGTATAGCCGTGAAAGAACTCGATCGCCTGCTCCGGACCGCTCATGAAGGTGTCGTAGATCCCGCTGCGCGCCAATACCCCGCCCATCGGTACCACGCCGTTGGTGACCGCCTTGGCGAAGGTCGTCAGGTCGGGCTGCACGCCGAAGTATTGCGAGGCGAACGGCTTGCCCAGCCGGCCGAAGCCGGTGATCACTTCGTCGAATATGAGCAGGATGCCGTGCTTGGTGCTGATCTCGCGCAGGCGCTCGAGATACCCGCGCGGCGGCACGATGACCCCGGTCGAGCCCTGCATGGGCTCGACGATGACGGCGGCGATGGTGGATGCATCGTGCAGTCCGACCAGGCGCTCCAGTTCGTCGGCCAGATGCGCACCCCACTGCGGCTGGCCACGGCTGTAGCGCATGTCATCGGGTGAATAGGTGTGCGGCAGGTGGTCCACTCCGGGCAGCATCAGCGGCGCAAACATCTTGCGGTTCGGGGAGATGCCGCCGACCGAGGTGCCGCCGAGCCCCACGCCGTGATAGGCGCGCTCGCGCCCGATGATGCGGGTGCGCGACGCCTCGCCGCGCATGCGGTGGTAGGCGATCGCGATCTTCAATGCCGTGTCGACCGCCTCGGAACCGGAGTTGACGAAGAACACGCGGTCATGCGGCCGCCCGGCCAGCTGCGCGATCCGGCGCGCCAGCTCGAATGCCGGCTTGTGGCCGAGCTGAAAGCTGGGGCTGAAGTCCAGCCGCTGCACCTGCTCCTGTACGGCACGCACGATCCTCGGGTGCGCATGACCCAACGGCGTGCACCACAGGGCCGACAGGCAATCGAACACGCGGCGCTGGTCGGCGAGCGTGTAGTAGGCCCCCGAGGCGCTCTCGATCAGCCGCGGGTGCGCCTTGAACAGGCGGTTGGGAGTGAACGGCATCCACAGCGACTGCAGCGGATCGACCGGGTCGGCGGCGCCGGCGGCGCCCGGGCTGGCGAGGTTGGCGTTCATGGCCCAGCGTGGCACGGGCGGCTGACCGGGGCCAGACACGGCATCGGAGGCAATTAGCTATACTGTACTGAAGTTCTCGTCAGTACGGCACATGGACCCATCCGACCGAACATCGCGGCGCGGCATCGTCGCCCGCGTTGCCGACGAGCTGCGGCGGCAGATCCAATCCGGCGCCCTGCGCGCCGGCGCCCGCATGCCCTCGGTGCGCCAGCTGGCGCGCGAACACCGCATCAGTCCGTTCAGCGCCGCCGAGGTCTACAACGCGTTGGTGGCCGCGGCCGTGCTCGAAGCGCGTGCCGGCGTGGGCTTCTTCGTTCCCACCCGGATGTGCGCCGCCGCGCCGGTGGCGCCGGGCCCGGAGTTTCCGGCCGACTCCGTCTGGGAGCGGCGGCGCGAAGCCAGCGGCCGCAAGATCCAGGTCGACGCCGGCTGCGGCTGGCTGCCGCATGACTGGCTGTACACCGAAGGTGTGCGGGCCGCCTTGCGCGCCGTGGCGCGGCAATCGCCGCTGCATCTGGAGGGCTACGGCAATCCGCTGGGCTCGACCGAGCTGCGCTCGCACATCGCCAAGCTGCTCGAGCTGCGCGCCATCGCGGCGCGTGAAGACCAGATCGTGCTCACGCAGGGGGCCAGCCAGGCGCTCGATCTGGTGGTGCGCGAGTGCCTGGCGCCGGGCGATGCCGCGATCGTGGAAGATCCGGGCTATCCGCCGCTGTTCGAGCTGCTGCGCTATCGCGGCGTACAGATGCTGGCGCTGCCCAGGACCGACAGCGGCCCCGATACCGACGTGCTGGCCCAGCTGCTGAAGCGGCATCGGGTTCGCTGCCTGTTCACCAACACCACGTTTCACAACCCGACCGGCACCACCACCGCTCTGCCCAGCGCGCACCGGATCCTGCAGCTGGCCGACCGGCACGATCTGACCATCATCGAGGACGACATCTTCGCCGATCTGGCGCCGCGCGCAGCCGTGACACTCGCGAGCCTGGATGCGCTGCGGCGCGTGGTCTACGTGGCGAGCTTCTCCAAGACGCTCTCGCCGGCGCTGCGCGCCGGCTATCTGGTCGCCACGCGCGGCCTGGCGCAGCGGCTGGCGCGCGCGAAGGTCATGACCTCGCTGGGCTCGAGCGAATTGATCGAGCAGGTGGTGCTGCAGATTCTCACCCACGGTCGCTATCGCCGGCATTTGAAGCGCCTGCACGACCGGCTGGCCGCCGCGCAAGCGCGCGTGGGCCCGCAACTCGAGTCGCGGGGCGTCGAGCTGGCGTTTCGCCCGCCGTCCGGACTGTTCCTCTGGGCCAAGCTGCCCTCGGGCGACTCGGTCGGCAAACTCTGGCGCCGGGCACTGAGCGCGGACGTGCTGCTGGCGCCCGGCGAGCTGTTCCGTCCCGACGCGCGCGCCACGGCCCATTGGCGCTTCAACGTCGCGCAGTGCGATGCCCCGGCCTTGTATCGCTTTCTGGACGGGCTGTAGTCGGACGGGCCGTATGCGCTCGCCTGCGCTCGCCTGTACTCGCCTGCACTCGCCTACGCCCGCCTACGCCCGCTTCGCGAAGTAATCCTGCAGCGAGGCGACCCCGAGGCGCTGTGCCTCGAACAGGCTTTCCAGGTGCTCGCGCGAATTCACCAGGCCGCGCGCCCGCAGCACGCCGCCCGCGTCGAGCAGGGCGGCAAAGGGCAGGCGGTTCACCTGATAGTTGAGCCCGAGCGCGGCCGATACCATGTACGGCAGGCCGCCCAGGCCCTGCTGCTGCACGAATCGCCGGTGCTCGTCGGGATCGCCGTCGCTGGCCAGCAGCACCTCGAGCCAGCCGCGTTCCTGCTCGCTGCTCGATCTGACGACCGGCAACAGGGTCTTGCAGACCGGGCAGGTCGGCGAGACGAACAGAATCAGCGTGCTCTTGCCGTCGGCGCGCGGCTCGCCGATGCGCCGGCTGCGCCCGTCGAGATCGACCACGTCGAGCGCGCTCACCCGCTCGCCGATCGCAGGGCCGCGGTTGATCATCAACGCACCGGCCGGTGCGATGCGCTCGTGCAGCACGCCCAGCTGGCGCGTGAGGGCGAGCACCACGAACGCCAGCGCGACCACGACCGCCCAGAGCACGATATTCGAGATCGCGAGCGCGCTCACGGCGCGCTCCGCCACGATGCCGGCCGCCACGTGCGGGGTTGCGCCAGCAGCCGTTCGGCGCTGGCATGGAGCAGCGCGAGCGCCATCAGCCCGAATCCGATCGTCACGCCATCGGTCCATTCCAGCGCCCTGGCGCTCCATGGCAACACCGACGCGCCGAGCGCCGCGGCGAGCAGCCAATTGCGCCACAGCATCCAGCCGGCGATGGGCTGGCCCTCATCGGGACCGCCGCAGCCGCAGGCGATCGCGCTGCGGCCGGCGCGCAGATTGATGCCGATGGCGGCGGCGTAGCCCAGCAGCAGCAGCGCGCCGGCGCTCGCGGCCGTCGTTCGTGTGGCGCGAATCAGCAGCCCGGCGGCGATCGCAAGCTCGAACAGCGGCACGATCCACGTCAACCGCAGGCGGCTCACCCAGCTCGCCAGGCCGTAGTCGGCAAACACGGCCGCAAACTGCGTCGGATCGCGCAGCTTGTGGCGCGCCGCAGCGGCGAACAGCAGCGCCAGGGCACCGGTGATCAGGCTACCGACGGCCGGATCGAGCATGGATGGAACTCGCATCGACTGCGCTCAGACCGAGGGCTGAGCCGCCACGCGCGGCATGGCGGCGGAGCGCAGCATCGATACCGCCGCATATCCCACCACGGCGGTGACCAGCCAGCGCAGCACCGCCAGCGGCAATTGCCGGACCACGAGCACCGCCAGCAGGACTCCGAACACGCCGCCGATCGTCAGCCCGAGCGCCGGGCCCCAGGCGAAGCGGCCGGACTTCAGGAAACGCAGTCCCGCCACTGGCTGCACGATACCGCAGGTTCCCATCATGATCGGATACGCCCCCAGGGGATGCAGGCCGAGCAGGAACAACATGACCATGATCGGCGCATAGGCGCCGATTCCGACGCTCATCAGGGCACCGAAGACGAAGTTGGCGCCGACCGCCAGAGCGAAGCGCCAGCCGTCCAGCCCCATGACGCTGCCGCCGGCGGGAAACACCCCCAGATTGCGCATGACGAAGAACACGGCCGCGATCAGCAACGCGATTCCCATCCAGATTTGAACGCTCCGGCGCTCCAGGCGGCTGACGATCCCCGCCCCGAGCCAGGCACCGACCGCGGCACTGGCCACCATGCTGGCGAGCAGCACCGGCTCGACCGCGACCACCGTCACGAAGATCACCGTCTCGACGAATGCCGCCGCATTGTGTCCGATGTTGAGCGTGCCGGGAATCAGCTCATCGTGCGGGCTGCCGCGCAGCTTGTAGAGCGCCGTGGTGGGCGCGAACGAGCCGATGCCGAGCGCATCGAAGAAGTCCGTGACGAAGCCGATCAGGGTATCGCCCGGCGTCGGCCGCGTGCGCTGCGGGCCGTGCCTGCCGAGGCGACTCCAGCGGACGACGAACAGCAGGTTCACGACTACCAGCGCCACGAGCAGCGCAACTTTGGGCAGACTCGCCGGCCAGAGGGCAGTCACGCGACGCGCTCCCTGCGCCTCGCGTGCTCGCGCCAGCGCGACCATCCGGCCCGTAGCTGCAGATACTGCAAGGCCAGACGCACGCCGAGACGGCTGCAACGGTGCAGCGGAATCGGCCGCACGGGCGAGATCGGAAAGCCCAGCTGCGCGGCCGGCACGCCCAGCAGTCGCCGGGCCAACAGCCGGCCCATGACCGTCGCCATGGCGACGCCGCGGCCATTGTAGCCCAGTCCCGCCGACAGTCCCGGCGCCAGTTCGTGCAGGTGCGGCAGGTGATCGGCCGTCATCGCCACCCATCCGCCCCAATGGAATTCAAAGCGCAATCCTCGCAGCTGAGGAAAGATCTCCAGCACCGCACGGTAGTGATGGCGCGCCGCCGTGCTGACCGGCACATCGCCGAAGAAGCCGCGCGACCCGAGCAGCAGGCGGCCCTGGGCGTCGAGCCGATAGTAGCGCAGCAGATGCCAGGTATCGGACACCGACTGCCGCTGCGGCAGGATGGAGCGTCGCAGCAACTCCGGAATCGGCTCGGTCGCGACCTGAAACGACGGCACGAGAACGATGCTCCGGCGCAGCGTGTCGACCAGTCCGCCGGTGTAGGCATCGGTCGCCAGGATCACCGCCGGGCTCAGGATGCGCCCGTGCGGCGTCTGCACGCTCCATTGCTCGCCGATGCGCTCGAGCTTGATGGCCGGGCTGCCGGTAAAGATACGCGCGCCGAACCGCTGCGCCGCGCCAGCCAGACCCAGCAGATAGGACAGCGGCTGCACGGTGCCCGCGCGCAGGTCGATCCAGCCCCCGCAATAGCGCTCGGAGCCCAGCAACTCTGCGATCTGCCGGCGTTGCAGCATTTCCACTGGGGCCCCGCGCCGGCGCCACTGCTCGACGCGCGATCGGATCGGCGCCAGCGCCGACTCGGAGGCGGCCGGCTGTATCCAGCCGGTGCGGGTGGCCGCGCAATCGATCCGATGCTTGCGGATCAGCTCGAACACCAGGTCCGGGCCGGAGGCCACGGTGTCGATCATCGACGCGCCGACGGTCGCGCCGAACATGCGCTCGAGCACGTCCGGATCGTGCTTGACGCCCGGTATGACCTGGCCGCCGTTGAGACCCGAGCCCCCCGCACCGAGCAGCGAGGCCTCGAGCACCACCACGTCGCGGCCGGCCTCGCACAGATGCAACGCTGCCGACAGCCCGGTATAGCCGGCTCCAACGACGACCACCTGGGCGCGCTCCGAGCCCTGCAGCGCCGGCCCGCCCGGCGCCCCGGTCGCGGTCGCGCACCACAGCGACTGCATCGGCCACTCCACGCTGCGCTCGAGCATACCGATCTAGTCTATTCGATAATCGATAGATCTGTATCGAGCGGTTCGGTGTGCGCCGCAAGCCGCGCCTGCAGCCCGGCGCAGTCGCGGCGCAGAATGGTCTTGGTGGCCGTGCGGCGCTTGGCCTATCATTCGGGCGGGGATACCCGGATACGCCGCGATTGCGGCCGTTTCGGTCGTACAGGGAGTCGGAAATGCGTAGCTATCAGTCTCGCGCGGCGTGGCTGGCTCTGCTGGCGTGCGGCTGCGCCACGGCCGCAGAGCCGCTGCAACCCGAGCAGTTCACCGTCGAGACCCTGCCGCCCAGGAGTCCGCATTGGGTCTACATCGTCGACGACGCATTCTCCAACGAGATCGATGCGCGCGTGCGGCTGTTCGACGGCGACAGCTACCGCCATTTGGGCCAGATCGATGCCGGCTTCAGTCCCGGCGTGACGCTGTCTCCCGACGGCACGACCGCGGCCGTGGTCACCACCTACTTCGCGCGCGGCGGGCACGGCGCCCGCACCGACGTGGTGGAATTCACCGCTACCGCGACCCTGGAGCTGTCGGCGGAGATCGTCCTGCCGCCCAAGCACGCCCAGGCACCGCCGTCGTACTTCAATCTGGCCTATAGCTCCGACGGTCGGTTCCTGTATGTCGCCTACATCACGCCGGCGATGTCGTTCGGGGTGCTCGATCCCGTCAACAGGAAAGTCCTCGGCGAGATCGACACCGCCGGTTGCGCGCTGGTGATCGCTTCGGGTGGCAACCGCGTCAGCTCGCTGTGCGACAGCGGCCGGCTGCTGACCGTCACGCTGGATGACCAGGGCCTCGAAGCCTCGCGCGCACTCTCGGACGTGTTCTTCGACGCGGACCGCGATCCGGTCTTCGTCCAGGGCGTGCCGACCGACACCGGCTACGCGTTCCTGTCGTTCCTGGGCCAGGTGCACGAGGTGGACTTCAGCGGCCCGCAGCCGGTGATCCATCCACCCTGGTCGCTGCTCAGCCCCGCGGAGCAAGGCCATTGGCGCCCCGGCGGCGCCCAGGTGGCTGCCATCCATCGCAGGCTCGGCAGGCTGTACGTGCCGATGCACCGCGGCGGTGAAGGCTCGCACAAGGCCGGCGGCACCGAGATCTGGGTGTTCGATCTCGGCACGCACCGCCGCATCGCGCGCTGGCCGCTCAAGCCGCTGCGCTTCGGCCCGGCGATCGCCGTGCAGGTATCGCAGGATGCCGCGCCGGTGCTGTTTGCGGCCGCCGAGAACGCCGAGGTGGCGGTCTTCGACGCGCTGACGGGCCGCCTGCGGCACGTCGAGAAGCACTTGGGCGAAACCCCCTGGTTCTTCATGAACCCTTGAGGCCAACGCGATGCACCGGCTCGACCGTCTGTTCGAAAAATCCTCGCGCTCATTGGCGCAGCGCACCTCCCGCCGCGGCTTTCTCGGCCTGCTGGGCCAGGCGCTCACCGGCTCGCTGCTGCTGCCGTTGCTGCCGATCGACCGCGTGCATCGCACGGCGGCGGCGGCCACGCCGCAGCCGGCCGGCGCTGCCGCAGCGGGCGGCGCCACCAAGCCCGGCCACGGTGCCGCGATCGACGATCCGCACAGCTGCGAATACTGGAAATACTGCGCCATCGACGGCTTCCTGTGCTCCTGCTGCGGCGGCAGCTCGCACTCCTGTCCTCCGGGTACGGCCATGTCGCCGATCACCTGGATCGGCACCTGCCACCACCCGGGCGACGGCCGCGACTACCTCGTGTCGTACAACGATTGCTGCGGCAAGACCAGTTGCGGCAATTGCGAGTGCAATCGCAACGAACGTGAAAAGCCGCTCTACCGGCTCTCGCGCAACAACGACGTCAACTGGTGCATGGCAAACAGCGACTCGAACTATCATTGTTCCGTCTCGGTCATCCTCGGACTGGCGGAGCAATGAGCCTGCTGTGCCGCTGTGCGATTGGCGTCGCCGCGGCCGCGCTGCTGGCCGCAGCCTGGCAGCCCGCGCTCGCCGATCCGGCGGCCGGGCCGCGCTACGCCGATGGCGCGGCGACGTTCCAGGCCAATTGCGTCGTCTGCCACGGCCACGGCGGCCTGGGGCAGCCCTCGCTCGCCCCGCCGCTGACCGGTTACCCGGCGCGCTACATCGCCAGCGCCGACGGACGGCGCCAGCTCGCCATGACCGTGCTCGATGGCATGTACGGCGACGTGGTGGTCGACCGGAAGCACTACAACTTCAAGATGCCGGATTTTTCCCGCCTCAGCGATGACACGCTGGCCGCGGTCCTGAACTACGTGGTGTTCGATCTCGCGCCGCTGCCGCCGGCGGCCGCGCCGATGAGTGCCGCGGAGATCGCCGCCGAGCGCGCCAGCCCCGCGAGCGGCGAGGCGGTGCGTCAGCACCGCGCGGCGCTGCTGCCGTCGCTCGGCTTATGATGGGCATGCGCCGCCAGCGCCGAACCCGGCCGCCATGGCTGTTGGTCATGACGGCACTCGCCGGCCTCGTCGGCGCGCGCGCATTCGCCGCACCGGCCCAGGACTACATGCTCCACTGCATGGGCTGCCACGGCGCGCATGCCGAGGGCGTACCGGGCAAGGTGCCGCCGCTGGCGCACGCGCTCGCCAGGTTCATGCGCACTCCCGCCGGCCGCAACTACGTCCTGCGCGTTCCCGGTGCCGCCAACTCTGCGCTCAGCGACGCGCGGCTGGCGGCTGTCCTGAATTGGATCGCCGAGCGCTACGACGGCGACGAGCTCTCGAAATCGATCGCCCGCTTCACGGCGCAGGAAGTCGCATCGCAGCGCCATACGCCTCTGGCCGCGGTGCTGGCCACGCGCCGCGAGATCGTGCGGCAACTGGCAGCCACGGGCCCGGCGCCGACGGCGGAGTATTGAGCGCGGCATGCGATCGGCGAAATCGGAGTTCGGGCATTTGACGGCCGCGAGGGGCGCTCCTGGAGCGCAGCCGAGATCGATAGGGTTACATCGATTATCG
>DAHUYP010000026.1 GCA_027315105.1 Gammaproteobacteria bacterium | reverse complement strand
CAGCGCGCCGCGCGCGGCATCGCGCAGCGCCGCGGCCCGCTCGCCCCTGTCGTCACCGAGGCCGGTTGGCGCCGCCGGCAGCGCCGCCAGCGCCTCGATGCGGATGGTGCCGGGCCGCGGCCAGGGGCTGTCGGCCGGCAGGCAGCGGCGGGTGCCATGAATCGCCACCGGCACCACGGGCAGGTCGGCGCGCGCCGCGGCTGCGAAGGCACCGATGTGAAAGCGCAACAGCCCCACCTGGTGGCTGAAGGTGCCTTCCGGGAAGAACACCAGTGCGTGTCCGCTCTCGGCGTTGCGCAGCAGCCGCCGCGCATCGCGCGCCCCGCGGCGGCGATCGCGGCGCTCGACGAATTCGGCCGCGATCCGGCGCAGCAGCGTGCCGGCCAGCGGCACCGCCGACATCTCGCGCTTGATCACGAAACTGAACATCGGCGGCAGCGCGGCGGCCATCACCACCCCGTCAAGGTAGCTGCAGTGGTTGGCGACCACGATGCACGGCCTGGGCAGCTGCGACAGGCCGCGCAGTTCCAACCGCATGCCGGCGGACCGTAAGATCAGGCGTGCCAGCGCGCGCACCGTGGCGCGCCGCTGCGACAATTGCGGCAGCAGCAGCAGCGGCGGCAGCGACAGGACGCCCACCAGCAGGAACAGCGTCCAGACGTACAGCCCGTAGCCCAGCCGCAGCGGCGTGATGCGCCCGGGCGCCGGCGGCTGCCCATGGGGAGCGGTGCGGGCCGGATCGCCGGCCGAGTTGGCATTAGGCATGGTCTTGTATGTGATGCAGTTCTCTTTATGTTAACGGTGGCGCCTGCCTGTGAGGGTCATCACATCGTGGCGCCGGGGCACCTCAGCATACTGCTGCGGAGAGGCAAACCTACATCAGAGCAGCGCATTGACCAGCCAGGCTACAGCGACAGTGGAGAGATCCGGCACCGATTCGACTGACCCGCTCATCAGCAGGTTCCTCGATGCGGTGTGGATGGAGCGGGGGCTCTCCTCGAATACACTGGCGGCCTACCGGGCCGATCTGGTGGCGTTGCACCGCTGGCTGTCGGAGCGCGCGCGCAGCCTGTCGCAGACCGGCCGCGCCGAACTCATGGATTTCATCGCCGCGCGGGTCGAGGCCGGCGCCCGGCCTCGTTCCACGGCGCGGCAGCTGTCCTCGTTCCGCCGCTTCTTCCGCTACCTGGTGCGCGAAAACATCATGCGCGAGGACCCGACGGCGCAGATAGCGATGCCGAAGATCGGCCGCTCGCTGCCGCGGTCGCTGACCGAGGCGGAAGTGGAGTCGCTGCTGGCGGCACCCGTGGTGGCCGATCCGCTCGGCTATCGCGATCGCGCCATGCTCGAGGTGCTGTATGCGACCGGCCTGCGGGTGTCCGAACTGGTGAGCCTGACGCTCGGCCAGGTCAACCTGAACCAGGGCGTGGTGCGCGTGCTCGGCAAGGGCAATCGCGAGCGGCTCATTCCGCTGGGCGAGGAGGCGGTGCGCTGGATCAAGGCCTTCGTCGGCGGCGCGCGCAACGACATCCTGCTCGACCGTACCACCGACTTCCTGTTTCCCACGCGCCGCGGCGACCGCATGACGCGCCAGGCGTTCTGGCACATCATCAAGCGCTATGCCCTCAAGGCCGGAGTGGATCGCGATCTCTCGCCGCATACGCTGCGGCACGCGTTCGCGACCCACCTGCTCAATCACGGCGCCGATCTGCGCGTGGTGCAGATGCTGCTCGGCCACAGCGACCTGTCGACCACCCAGATCTACACCCACGTGGCCCGCGAGCGGCTCAAAGAACTGCACGCGCAGCATCACCCGCGCGGTTGACGCGCCCGGCCCGGGGTCCGCAGGCACCCAGGCATGCTATCCTTCGCAGCATGAAATCTGTTCGAGCCGCCCGGCGGGCGTCGATCGGCGTGGCCGCGGCGCTGGTCTTCAGCATGATTGTCGCGCCGCAGCGCGCGAGCGCTGCACCGAGCGGCGCATCCGGGCCCGCGCCCGCGGCGGCTGCCCCGGCCCCGCCCGCTGCGCTGCCACAACCGGCGGCCGCCTCCGAGGAGACCCTGCGCGCGGTGGCGAAGCTGGCCGGCGTCGGTGTCGAGGACGTCCGGCCGACGCCGGTGCCGAAGATGTTCGAAATTCGCCACGGCGCCGACGTCGTCTACATGACCCAGGACGGCCAGTATCTCTTCAACGGCGATCTCTACGTGGTCGCGAGCCACGACGATCTCACCGAAGCGCGCCGCAGCGAGCTGCGGCGCTCGCTCATCGACGCCGTTCCGGAATCCGACATGGTGGTGTTCTCGCCGCCGCAGCCGAAGTACACGGTCACGGTGTTCACGGACGTGGACTGCAGCTATTGCCGCGCCCTGCACCGCCAGATCGCCGAGTACAACCGCCTCGGTGTGCGCGTGCGCTACATGTTCTACCCGCGCAGCGGGCCGAACACCGAGTCCTGGTTCAAGGCCGAGCAGGTCTGGTGCTCGGCCGACCGCAAGGCCGCCCTGACCGAAGCCAAGCTTGGCCAGCCGCTGCAGGCCAAGCGCTGTGCGAACACGCCGGTGCTGCGTGAATGGGAACTCGGCAAGGCCATCGGCCTGCAAGGCACGCCGGGCATCGTGGCCTCGAACGGGACCCTGGTCGGCGGCTATCTGCCGCCGGCGGAGCTGGTCGAAGAGCTCAAGAAGCTGCAGCCGTAGCGCAGCCGTTCAGCGCTCCAGCAGCTCGCGCTTGTCGGGCCGGCCCTCCCATTGCTTGGCGTCGGCCGGCGGCTCGCCCTTCTCGGTGATGACGGGCCACTGCTTGGCGAGCTCGGCATTGAGTTGCTTGAAGTCTTCCTGTCCCGCCGGCAGCTCCTCCTCGGAGAAGATCGCCTCCACCGGGCATTCCGGTTCGCACAGCGTGCAGTCGATGCATTCATCCGGATCGATCACGAGGAAATTCGGACCGAAGTGGAAACAGTCGACCGGGCAGACTTCCACGCAATCCATGTATTTGCACTTGATGCAGTTCTCGGTGACGACAAAGGTCATTGATGCTCCGATCGATCCTGTGGCGGGGCCCGGGGCGACAGCCGGCCGATGGGCTCGCCGGTGCGACGCTGCATATTGTGCCAAACCCGCGGGTGCGCCGAAAGCCGGCTATGGCGGCAGCGATCGATTGATGTCGCTGAAATGCAGTTCCTCGCGCTCGGCGCGCCGATCCTCGAAGTAGCAGCGCAACGCGAACTCGATGCTTGGAAACGCGATCTCGTCCCAGGGAATGTCGGCCTCCTCGTACAGGCCGACCTGCAGGCTCTCGAGGCCGGCGGCGAAGCTGCCATCGAACATGCGCGCCCGAAACGTCACGTGCACCTGCGCCGCGTGCAGCACATGCGTGATGGCCAGCAGCGAGCCGATCTCGACCCGCGCCTGCGCCTCCTCCAGCGACTCGCGTGCCGCGGCGCCCTGCAGGGTCTCGCCGTTCTCCATGAAGCCGGCCGGGGTGGTCCAGTAGCCGCGGCGCGGCGGGATCGCGCGCTGGCACAGCAGGATGCGGCCCTGCCATTCGGGTACGCAGCCGACCACGAGGCGCGGATTCTCGTAATAGATGCTGCCGCACGCGGTGCACACCGACCGCGGCAGATTGTCGCCCGGCGGAATGCGCATCTGCACGGGCTGGCCGCATGCTGGACAGAATTTCATAGAGGATTGAGGTATCGTAACCGCACCGCAGGAAGTCCTGCATCGCAAGACGCGCGCATCGCTTGCGGGCCCAGGAGCATTCGACGGCCTCGTGGCGGAACTGGTAGACGCAGTCGACTCAAAATCGACCGGGCTTGCCCATCTCGGTTCGACTCCGAGCGAGGCCACCAACACCGCGTGCGCCGCGGCAATGGCGGCCGCGGATCGTAGTAAGCTACGAAGATCGGCGTGAAGGCCCGGATGCCCAGGGCATCCACTTTGCGGGCGCCTTCCTGACAGCCGCGGTCATGGATCGTGGATCGACGTCCATCGCTTCAACTTAGCACAAATCGGCGCCAGCGGACAAAGGGACCGGTCATGCCAATGGTGGTGCATCACTGGGCGGATTGGAGATCCAATGCCGCATCGAGCAATTGCTTCCAGAACCAGCTGCGGGCGATCCCGACCTCGCAGTCGAGCCACATGCCCGGCGTCGCGGCGCGCATCGCCGGCGTGCGCTCGATCGTGCCGTGGATCGGCCTGGTCTTCTTCGGCCGTTGGATAGGTTGCGCAACCTGAACGGGCACGTGCCTGCCGGGGCGTGCGGCGAGCCGACGCTGCACGACTTCGACTACGAGCTGCCGGCGCGGCTGATAGCGCAGACGCCGCTGCCGCAGCGCTCGGCCAGCCGGCTGCTGCTGCTGGACGGTGCGCGCGCACGCTGGCGCGACAGCCGCATGAGCGAGTTGCCGACGCTGCTCGAACGCGGCGATCTCATGGTCTTCAACGATACGCGCGTGCTGCCGGCGCGCGTGGCGGTGCGCAAGCCGACCAGCGGCCGCGTCGAGATGTTTCTCGAACGAGCGCTCGAGGGCAGCCGGGCGCTGGTGCAGCTGCGCGACAGCAAGTCGGTCCGTGCCGGCATGGCGCTGCAGAGCGCGGGCGGCGCCGTGACGATCGTCGGCCGGCGCGGCGAGTTCTGGGAGGTGGAGCTGCCCGATGCCGCGGTGGCGTTCTTCGAGGCCCACGGCCAGGTGCCGCTGCCGCCCTATATCGAGCGCCCGGCCGAGCAGTTCGACCGCGAGCGCTACCAGAGCCTGCTGGCGCGCGTGCCGGGCGCGGTGGCCGCCCCGACCGCCAGCCTGCACTTCGACGAGCCGCTGCTCGAGGCGCTGGAGCGGCGCGGCATCGAGCGCGCGCTGATCACGCTGCACGTGGGGGCGGGCACTTTCCAGCCGGTCCGCAGCCGGTCGCTGTCGCAGCACGTCATGCACCGCGAGCGCTACCAGGTCAGTGCCGCGACCGTGGCCGCGATCGAGCGCACGCGGGCGCGCGGCGCGCGCGTGGTCGCGGTCGGCACCACGGTGGCGCGGGCACTGGAGTCCGCGGCGCTCGCGCCGGCCAGCGGCGAGACGGCGCTGTTCATCCGTCCGGGCTATCGTTTCCAGGTGGTCGACGCCTTGCTGACCAATTTTCACCTGCCGCAATCGACACTGCTCATGCTGGTGGCGGCGTTCGCCGGCCGGCGGACGGTGCTGGCGGCCTACGCGCACGCGATCCGCGAGCAGTACCGCTTCTTCAGTTACGGCGACGCCATGCTGGTGTTCCCGCAAGCGCTCCCCAGCGCGGCGGCGCCCTGCGGGGATGCGCCATGAGTGCTGCGGGCGCGCCGCGGCGCCCCGCCGCGCCGGGCTTCGAGTTGCTGGCGCAGGACGGCGCGGCGCGCTGCGCGCGCCTGACGCTACCCCATGGCAGCATCGATACACCGGCCTTCATGCCGGTCGGGACCTACGGTACGGTCAAGGCGATGACGCCCGAGGAGCTCGAGGCGCTCGGAGCCCAGATCGTGCTCGGCAACACCTTCCACCTCATGCTGCGTCCCGGGGCGCAGATCATCGCGCTGCATCGGGACGGCCTGCACGGCTTCATGGGCTGGATGAAGCCGATCCTGACCGATTCGGGCGGTTTCCAGGTCTTCAGCCTGGCCGCCCTGCGGCACATCGACGAGCAGGGGGTCAGTTTCCGCTCGCCGGTCGATGGCGCCAGCGTGCGCATGCGGCCGGAGGATGCGATGGACGTGCAGCGCGCGCTCGGATCCGATATCGCGATGGCATTCGACGATTGCACCGCCTATCCCGCCTCGCACGCGGTCGCGCGCGAGTCGATGCAGCGCTCCATGCGCTGGGCGCTGCGCAGCCACGACCACTACTACCGCGACGCGGGCCCGCCGGGGCCGGCCGCGCCGCCCGGTCATCTGTTCGCGATCGTCCAGGGAGGCATGTACGAGGATCTGCGCCTCGAGTCGCTCGAAGCGCTCTCGCAGCGCGAGTTCGCGGGCTACGCGATCGGCGGCCTGGCGGTCGGGGAGAGCGAGGAGGAACGGCTGCAGGTGCTCGATTTCCTGGCCCCGCGCCTGCCGGCGGCGCGGCCGCGCTATCTGATGGGCGTGGGCTATCCGCAGGACATCGTGGCCGCCGTCGGCCGGGGGGTGGACATGTTCGATTGCGTGATGCCGACCCGGCATGCCCGCAATGGGCATCTGTTCACCTCCGAGGGCGTCATCAACATCCGCAATGCAGTGCATCAACGGGACACCGGGCCGATCGATCCGGCCTGCGGCTGCAGCACCTGCGAGCGCTATTCGCGCGCCTATCTGCGGCACCTGGACCGGTGCAACGAGATCCTGGGGGTGCGGCTGGCGACGCTGCACAACCTGCATTTCTACCTGCAGCTGATGCGCCGGATCCGCGCCGCCATCGCCGAGGGGCGGTTTGCGCAGTTCGCGGCCGGCATTCTCGCCCAGCCCCGGCGTCCCGGGGCGCCTGTGGCATAATGCCCGCCCTTTGCAGGCAGCCTCACGGATCCGACGACGGTTTCCGGGGCGCCTGCACCGGCAGCTCGAACACAAGCAAGAGGCAAGCATGAGCTTATTGGTCCGCGATGCATACGCACAAACCTCCGGCGGCCTGACCGGCGGTGGCATGGGTCAGATCATCATCCTGGTGGTGTTCGTGGCCGTGTTCTATTTCCTGCTGATCCGCCCGCAGCAGAAACGCATGAAGGACCAGCAGGCGATGCTGTCGCGACTGGCCAGCGGCGACGAGGTGGTGACCAGCGGCGGGATCCTCGGGCGCCTCACCGAGGTCAGCGATACCTTCGTGACGCTGGAGATCGCCGATGGCGTGCGCATCAAGGTGCAGAAGGGGCAGATCTCGCAGCTCATGCCAAAAGGCACGCTCAAGAGCGCCTGAACGGCGCGCTGCCGCGCCCGTTCGCTCCAGAGTCCAAAGCCCATGCTGGAATTCCCACGCTGGAAATACGCGCTCGTCGTGCTCGTGATCCTGATCGGGCTGCTGTTCTCACTGCCGAACCTGTTCGGCGACGACGCGGCGCTGCAGGTGGAGCGCCGCAGCCATGCGCCGATGGACGCGTTCGCGCGCCAATCGATCGAGGACCTGCTGCGCAAGCAACAGATCGCGCTCAAGCGCCATTACATCGACAACGGCCGCCTGATCCTGGCGTTCAACGACGTCGCGGCACAGCTCAAGGCGCGCGACGCGGTCGACGCGACGCTGGCGGACGTCTACCGCTCGGCGCTGACCAACGCCTCGCGCGCCCCGGGCTGGATGCGCAGGATCGGCCTGAAGGCGATGCCGCTGGGACTCGATCTGCGCGGCGGCCTGTACCTGCTCTATCAGGTCGATCTCAACGGCGCCGTGACGCAGCTGCTCGACAGCTACGAGCAGGGATTTCGCCGCGCGCTCACCGAGGCCAAGCTGCCGTTCACCGACATCACGACCCTGTCCGCGGGTGCGGCCGGCATTGCCGACGGGCTGCGCGTGAGCCTGCCGGCGGGCGCGGATACGGCCGCGGTCGAGGCGGCGTTGAAGAAGGTCGACAGCACCCTGAGCTTCGTCGCCAACCGCACCGATTCCGGGACCACGGTGGACATGCTGCTGACGCCGGCCCAGATCAAGGCGCGCGAGAGCTATGCGCTGGAGCAGAACCGCACCACGCTGATGAACCGGGTCAACGAGCTCGGCGTCTCCGAGCCGATCGTGCAGCAGCAGGGGCTCGACCGCATCAACGTGCAGCTGCCGGGGGTGCAGAATTCGGCCGAGGTCAAGGACCTGCTGGGCAAGGTGGCGACCCTCGAATTCCGCCTGGCCGATACGCAGAACAGCGCGTTCCAGGCCGCGCAGACCGGGCGCGCGCCGCTCGGCTCGAAGCTCTACAAGCGCGAGGACGGCACGCCGATCCTGCTCAAGCGCGAAGTCGTGGTCACCGGCGATGAGCTCACCAGCGCCACCTCGACCACCAGCCCCGAGGGACCGGCGGTCTCCATCAAGCTCAACGGCCGCGGCGCCGACTCGATGCTGCGCACCACGCGCCTCAATGTCGGCAAGCCGCTGGCGGTGGTCTACATCGAGAAGAGCCGGCGCCAGGTGGACGTTGACGGCAAGAAGGTCGATCGCGAGATCACCACCGAGAAGGTCATCAGCGTCGCCACGATCCGCGGGGTGTTCGGGCCGCAATTCGAGGTCACGGGGCTGAGCTCGGGCGAGGCGCGCGACCTGGCGCTGCTGCTGCGTTCGGGTTCGCTCGCCGCGCCGATCGAGGTGGTCGAGGAGCGGGCCATCGGCCCGAGCCTCGGTCAGGACAACATCGACAAGGGCGTGCGCGCCCTCGAGATCGGCATGCTCGCGGTGTTCGTGTTCATGGCGCTCTACTACCATGCCTTCGGCCTGGTCGCCGACGCAGTGCTGCTCGCCAACGTGATCCTGCTGACGGCGCTGCTGTCGATACTGCGCGCCTCGCTGTCGCTGCCCGGCATCGCCGGCATCATCCTGACGGTCGGCATTGCGGTCGACGCCAACGTGCTGATCTACGAGCGCATTCGCGAGGAACTGCGCAACGGTGTGACGCCGCAGGCCGCGATCCGCGCCGGCTTCGACAAGGCCTTCTCGGCCATTGCCGACTCGAACGTGACCGCGCTGATCGCGGGACTGGCACTCTGGGTGATCGGCACCGGCGCGATCCGCGGTTTCGCGATCGTGCTGACGCTCGGCATCGCCACCTCGATGTTCACCTCGCTGCTGGGCAGCCGCGCGCTCATCACGCTGATGTACGGCGGCCGGCGCAAGGTCGCGCAGCTTTCGATCGGATGACGACCTGAAGACACCGAGGACGACCGTGGAATTCTTTCATCGCGCGACCAGCTTTCCGTTCATGTCCACCCGCAAGGTGTGGTATGGGCTGTCCATCACCCTGATCCTGGTGTCGCTGGTGTCGCTGGCCACGCGCGGACTCAATCTCGGGGTGGATTTCACCGGCGGCGTGACGGTGCAGGCGAGCTTCCCGAACGCGGCCAATCGCGACGCCGTCATGACGGCGCTGATGCGCGCCGGCTACGCCGATCCGCAGGTCACGATCTTCGGCACCTCGCGCGAGATTGCGATCCGGCTGCCGCCGACCAAGCAGAACACCGAGGCGGTGCGCACCAGGATCGAGCAGATCCTGCGCGGCATCGATGCCGGCGCCCAGATCCAGCAGGTCGAGGTGGTCGGCCCGCAGGTCGGCGGCGAACTGCAGCGCAGCGCGCTGCAGGCACTGGCGGCGACGCTGCTGCTGATCTTCGGCTACATCGCCGTGCGCTTCCACACCTGGCGGCTGTCGCTGGGTGCGATTCTGGCCGTGCTGCACGACCCGATCCTGGTGCTTGGCACCTTTTCGCTCACGCGCACCACCTTCGACCTGACCGTGGTGGCGGCGATGCTGGCGGTGATCGGCTACTCGCTCAACGACACGGTGGTGGTGTTCGACCGCATCCGCGAGCGCTTCCTGGCGAGCCGGCGGCTCGATCCGGTGGTGGTGCTGGACCAGTCGATCAACCAGACCCTGTCGCGCACCATCATGACGAAAGTCGTGACGCTGATCGTGGTGGTGGCGCTGTACGCGCTCGGCGGACCGGTGCTCAAGGGCTTTTCCGAAGCGCTGATCATCGGCATCCTCGCGGGCACCTATTCGTCGATCTACATCTCGAGCGCGGTGGCGCTAGACTGCGGCCTGAAGGCCGAGCACCTGCTCGCTGCGGTGAGACAACCGGTCGATCACCTGCCCTGAGGCGGCCCCGCCAGCGCACGACCGATCATGCTGGCGCTGCTCGAATCACCGGAGAGCTGGATCGCGCTGGCGACGCTGACGCTGCTCGAGACCGTGCTCGGCATCGACAACGTCATCTTTCTGTCGATCCTGGTCGGCCGGCTGCCGCCCGCGCGCCAGCGCAGCGCGCGCCTGCTCGGACTGGTGCTGGCGATGGTCACGCGCCTGGCGCTGCTGTCGGGCGTGGTGTGGCTGACTCGGCTGACGGCCCCGCTGCTGAGCGTGCTGGGGCGGCAGATTTCCGGCCGCGATCTGATCCTCGGTGCCGGCGGGCTGTTCCTGCTCGGCAAGAGCGCGCTCGAGATCCACCACATGTTCGAGGGTACGGCAGGCGCGCGTCGCCCGCCGCTGCTCGATGCGTTCGCGGCGGTGGTGGTGCAGATCGCGTTGATCGACATGGTGTTCTCGCTCGACTCGGTGTTCACGGCAGTCGGGCTGGCGCGCGCCGATCAGCTGCCGATCATGGCGGCGGCGATCGTGTTCTCGATCCTGGTCATGATGTGGCTGTCCGGACCGATCGCGGCGTTCGTCGAGCAGCATCCGACCATGAAGGTGCTGGCGCTGGCGTTCCTGGTGCTGATCGGCGCGGCGCTGGTCTGGCAGGCGATGGACTTCGAGGTGCCGAAGCCCTATCTGTACTTCGCGATGGCGTTCTCGTTCGCCGTCGAGCTGATCAACATCCGGCTGCGGCGCCTGCTCGACAAGTCCCGCCGTTGAGGCGGGGTGCGCGCGGCCGCGGCGCCAGCTAGCGGTGCCGGGCGGCAGCCGCGTGGCGCAGACGGCTGTGCCGATAGCCGTAGAAGAAATAGATCGCAAAGCCGAGCGCGCTCCACAGCAGCAGCCGCCACCAGGTCTCGTTCGGCAGCGAGTAGGCCATCATGCCGCAGAACAGCACGCCGCCCAGGGCGATATACCAGACGCCCCAGACGCGGAACGGGCGCGGCAGGTCCGGGCGGGTATAGCGCAGCACCAGCACGCCGATGCACACCACGATGAAGGCGATCAGGGTGCCGATCGAGACCAGCTCGCCGAGGATGTCGATCGGCAACGTGCCGGCGAAGATCGCCGCCAGCACGCCGGTGATGGCGGTGGAGACGTGCGGCGTGCGAAAGCGCGGATGCACGGCGCCGAAGCTCTTCGGCAGCAGACCGTCGCGCGACATGGTCAGCCAGATGCGCGCCTGCGGGATGATCATGGTGATGATGACGGAGGTCAGGCCGGCCAGGGCGCCCACGATGACCCAGAATTTCAGCCAGGCCAATTGCGGGTGCGGCTGCAGGGCCGCCACCACGGGAGCGGCATCGTTGAGCTGCTCGAAGGGTACCAGGCCGGTCATCACGCTCGACATCAGGATGTAGAGCAGCGTGCAGATCGCGAGGCTGCCGAGCATGCCGATCGGCATGCCGCGCGCCGGATTCTTGGCCTCCTGCGCGACGGTGGAGACGCCGTCGAAGCCGATGTAGGCGAAGAATATGATCGCCGAGGCCTGCCAGATGCCGCTCCAGCCGAACTGTCCGAAGGTGCCGGTGTTCTGCGGAATGTACGGCGCCCAATGGCTGGGATCGACGTAGAAGGCGCCGAAGACGATGACCGCGACGACGATGCTGACCTTGATGGCGACGATCAGGGTGTTGACGAACGCGGACTCCTTGATGCCCTTGTAGCACAGCGCGGCGGCGGCTGCGACGATCGCCACCGCGGGAAGATTGACGATGGCGCCGGTGATGTGGACATGGAATCCGGTGTCGGCGGCGAACGGCGCGCTGGTCAACGAATCCCGTACGTGCAGGTGGAACACGTCGAGCAGCTTGACGAAATAGCGGCTCCAGCCGACCGCGACGGTGGAGCAGGCCATCATGTACTCGAGCACCAGGTTCCAGCCGACGAACCAGGCGATGATCTCGCCGAGCGTGGCATAGCTGTAGGCGTAGGCGCTGCCGGCCACCGGCACCATGGCCGCGAATTCCGAGTAGCACAGGCCGGCGAACATGCAGCCGATGCCGGCGATGATGAATGAGATGACGATGGCGGGGCCGGCATGCTGCGCGGCTGCGAGTCCGGTCAGCACGAAGATGCCCGTGCCGATGATGCCGCCGATGCCGAATGCGATCAGGCTCGGGATGCCTAGCGCTCGTACCAGATGCTTGCCGGCCGCCTCCTCGTGGTAGTCGGCGATCGGCTTGGTGGCGAACAGTCCCCTGGCGGTCGTGCCCTTGTTATTCATCGAATATTCCCTAGCGGACAGCCTGTCGTGCCGGCACTCTACACGTTGCGCAGTTCCTCCGGAACATGCGGCGCGATGGCCTCGATCAACGCTTCGTACACTTTTGGCGCGCCGGCGACGATGTTTGCCCCAAGTCGATACTCGGCGCCGCCGAGCGTGCCGACGCGGCCGCCCGCCTCCTGGATCATGAGCGTGCCGGCGGCCGTGTCCCAGGCCTTGAGACCCATTTCCCAGAAACCATCGACGCGGCCCGCGGCGACGTATGCCAGGTCCAGGGCCGCCGCGCCGGGGCGGCGGATGCCGGCGGTCAGCGTCGTGAGGGCGCGAAACATCGCGAAGTAGTTGTCGGCGTAGCGCTCGTTCTGACGGTACGGGAAGCCGGTCGCGAGCAGCGCGCCTTCCAGCCCGCGCTGCTTGCTGACCCGCATGCGGCGGTTTTCCAGATGGGCGCCGGCGCCGCGCGCGGCGGTGAAGACCTCCTGCCGCATGGGATCGTAGATGACCCCGATCTCGAGCCGGCCGCGCTGCTGAACCGCGATCGACACGGCGAACACCGGAAAGCCGTGCAGGAAGTTGGTGGTGCCGTCGAGCGGATCGATGATCCAGACGGTGTCGTTCTGGCCGCTGCTGCCGCTCTCCTCGGCGAGGATCGCATGCTCGGGATAATGCTTGTGAATGATGTCGATGATCTCGCGCTCGGCCGCGCGGTCGATCTCGCTGACGTAGTCGTTGCGTCCCTTGGAAGTGACCTCGAGGCTGTCGAGCCGCACCAGGCTGCGGACGATGACCTCGCCCGCGCGGCGCGCGGCGCGCACGGCGATGTTGAGCAGTGGGTGCATGGGATGGGCTTGGATTGGGCCTGATCTGGGCCTGAAATTGAGTAACGGTGCGCCGGGATAGGATAAACGATTAGGATAACAGGTCGTGCCCAGCTCAATTCGCATGGTACTGGTGGAAACCTCGCACCCCGGCAACATCGGGGCTGCGGCCCGCGCGCTCAAGAACACGGCGCTCGATGAGCTGGTGCTGGTGCGGCCGCGGCAGTTCCCGCACCCGGAGGCGAGCGCCCGCGCCTCGGGCGCGGACGACGTGCTGGCTCGTGCCCGGGTCGAGGACGACCTGCCGCGGGCGCTGCAGGGCTGCGGCCTGGTGCTGGCGACCACCAGCCGCGTGCGCGATCAGTATTTTCGCGTGCTTGACGTGCGCGCGGCCGCGCGGCGCGCGGTCGAGGCGGCCGCGCAGGCGCCGGTGGCGATCCTATTCGGTTCCGAGCGCACCGGGCTGACCAACCAGGAGCTGCGCTACGCGCACGCGCTGCTGAGCATACCGGCCAATCCGGCCTACGCCTCGCTCAACATCGCGATGGCGGTGCAGATCGTGGGCTACGAGATCCTGCGCGCGCGCCTGGATCCTGCGGCGCACGCGGGGTTGGCGGGGCCGACGCCCGCCGAGCCGCGCGCGGCGCCGCTGGCGAGCCCGGAGCAGATGGACCGGCTGTACGCGCATCTGCAGGCGGTGCTGGAGGAGATCGATTTTCGCGATCGCACCCAGAGCGGCACGCACCTGATGAACCGCCTGCGGCGGCTGCTGCAGCGCGCCGAGCCGGACGCGAACGAGGTCAACATCCTGCGCGGCATTCTGACCGCCGTGCAGCAGCGGCGCCGGCGCGCCGGCCGGGGCGCCGCCGCGGCCAGGCCGCTGGCCATGGCGCCCGAGCCGGGCGCGGAGGTGCACGATGATGCGCTCGGGTAGCGGGGCGCCGGCCTATCTCGACTACGCCGCGACCACGCCGGTCGATGCGCGCGTGGCGGCGGCGATGAGCGAGTGCCTGACGCTCGAGGGCGTGTTCGGCAACCCGTCGTCGGCGCATCACTACGGCCGCCAGGCGCGCTCGCTGGTGGAGCGCGCGCGCGCGCAGGCCGCGGCCCTGATTCATGCCCCGGCGCCGCAGCTGGTGTGGACCTCCGGGGCGACCGAATCCAACAACCTGGCCATCCTCGGCACCGCGCGCGCAGCGCCGCAGCGCGCCGGGCACATCGTCACGGCACGCACCGAGCACAAGTCGGTGCTCGATGCGTGCCGCCGGCTCGAGCACGAGGGCTTTCAGGTCACCTATCTGCACCCTGACAGCGAAGGCTTGATCGACCCCGCACAGGTGCGCCAGGCGCTGCGGCCGGATACGCTGCTGGTGTCGCTCATGCAGGCCAACAACGAGATCGGCGTGCTGCAGGATATCGATGCCATCGCGGCCATCTGCCACGAGCGTGCGGTGCCGCTGCACGTGGATGCCGCGCAGAGCGCCGGCAAGCTCGAGATCGACGTGCAGCGCTCGGGGATCGATCTGCTGTCCTTCACGGCGCACAAGATCTACGGCCCGAAGGGCGTGGGCGCGCTGTACTGCACGAACGCGCGGCGCACGCAGCTGCAGCCGCTGATCTACGGCGGCGGGCACGAGCGCGGATTGCGCTCCGGCACGCTCGCCGTGCACCAGATCGTCGGCTTCGGCGTCGCCTGCGAGCTGGCCGCGGCCGAACGGGTCGCGGACAGCGCGCACGCCGAGCGGCTGCGCACGCAGCTCTGGCAGGGGCTGAGCGCCATCGGCCAGGCATTGCTCAACGGTCACGCGACACGGCGCGTGCCCGGGATCCTGAACGTGTCCTTCGGCGGCGTGGAGGGCGAGAGTCTGCTGATGGGCCTGACCGAGCTGGCGGTGTCGACCGGCTCGGCCTGCAATTCCGACAGCGACGAGCCGTCCTACGTGCTGCGTGCGCTCGGCCGGGACACGCAGCAGGCGCAAAGCTCGCTGCGCTTCAGCCTCGGACGATTCAGCCGCGAGCAGGATGTGGCGCTGGCGATCGCCGCGGTCGGCCGCGAAGTGCGCCGGCTGCGGGCGGCGGCGCCATGAGCGTGCCGGTCTGCGATCCGCTGGGCAGCACGGTGCGCGGCCTGTTCTCGAGCCTGCAGCACGCCGGCGAGCCGGCCGACGGCCCAGCGCTCGCAGGCGCCGGGTCCGATGCGGCGCGCATGCTGCAGGGCGAGGCCGGCCGTGAGCGGCGCGGCACGCGCGTGCGCTTCACGCTGCGCGTGGTCGGCGACACCCTGACGCAGGTGCGCTATCGCGCCTACGGCTGTCCGCATACACTCGCTGCCTGCGAGTGGCTGGCGCGGCAGCTCGAGAGCCGGCGCCTGGAGGCCATCGGCGACCAGCCGCTGCCGCCGCCGATCGGAGGTCCGGCCGACTGGGCGCGGCAGCTGCAGATTCCGCCGGCCAAGCTGGGACGACTGCTCGTGGTCGAGGATGCCTTGCGCGCCGCGTTGGCACAGGCTGACGAAGCGATGACAAAGGCGTTGTAAGATGCATCTCCTGGAGAGGACAGCGATGGCCATTTCCCTGACCGAATCTGCCGCCGAGCGCGTTCGCAGCCGCCTTGCGAGCCGCGGCCGTGGCCTGGGGTTGCGCCTCGGGGTCAAGGCCACCGGTTGCTCGGGGTGGAGCTACGTCGTTGATTACGCCGACGAAGTTCGCCCGGACGACCGCGTATTCGAGACCTCGGGCGTCAAGGTCTACGTGGATGCGGCCAGTCTGGCGACGATCGACGGCACGCGCATCGATTTCGTGCGCCAGGGCCTGAACGAGAGCTTCCGCTTCGAGAACCCGAACGTGCGTGGCGAATGCGGCTGCGGCGAGAGTTTCACGGTCTGAAAATCCTTAAAATGCCGGTAGTTGCGCGCCCGATTTGATTGCCGGGCGAGGCTCGAAGCCCCTATACTGCGGCCCTTTTTCGGCACGGAGGTTCCGCATGGCGCTCGAGCGCACCCTGTCCATCGTCAAGCCCGACGGCGTCGGCCGCAATCTGATCGGCGAGGTCTATCGCCGCTTCGAGAGCGCCGGCCTCAGGATCGTCGCGGCTCGCATGCTCAAGCTGTCGCAGGAACAGGCGCAGCTGTTCTACGAGGTGCATCGTGAGCGGCCGTTCTACCGGGACCTGGTGCGCTACATGACATCCGGCCCCATCATTGCGCAGGTGCTCGAGGGCGAGAACGCGATAGCCAGGCATCGCGACCTCATGGGGGCCACGGATCCGAAGAAGGCCTCGCCCGGCACCATCCGTGCCGATCTGGCGCAGAGCATCGAGGCCAACGTGGTACACGGATCGGATGCCGCCGACACGGCGGCGCGCGAGATCGCGTTCTTCTTCAGCGTCACGCAGATCTGCCCCCGCGGCTGAAGCAGCCGGATACAGGCAGCGTCTATGGCAAGGGGCCGAGGTCAGTGGAGCAGCGTGAGGTGACAATGAACATGGAGGCGCTCGCGGGCCCGGCCAGCGTGCGTGCCGCCGCGCCGCCGGCGCCGGGCGGCCCGGAGCGCCCGAATCTGCTCGGCCTTGCGCGCGCCGAGCTGGAGTCGTTGTGCGTCGGCCTGGGCTCGAAGCCGTTTCGCGCGCGCCAGTTGATGCACTGGCTCTACAAGCGCGGCTGCGACCGCTTCGAGTCGATGAGCGATCTGGCACTGGAGTTTCGCGCGCAGCTGGCCGAGCACGCACAGGTGCGACTGCCCGAGATCGTCACCGCGCAACGCGCCAGCGACGGCACCTGCAAGTGGCTGCTGCGCGCCGACCGGTCGCAGGCGTTCGAGATGGTCTACATACCGGAGAGCGATCGCGGCACGCTGTGCATCTCCTCGCAGGTCGGCTGTGCGCTCGATTGCGCCTTCTGCTCCACCGCGCAGCAGGGGTTCAATCGCAACCTGAGCACGGCCGAGATCGTCGGGCAGGTGTGGCTGGCCAATCGCGAGCTTGGATTCCAGGCCGGCGGCGAGCGCATCATCACCAACGTCGTGCTCATGGGCATGGGTGAGCCGCTGGCCAATTTCCGCAATGTGATCCCGGCCCTGCGCATCTTCCTGGACGATCTGGGATTCGATCTCTCGCGCCGGCGCGTCACGCTGTCCACCTCGGGCCTGGTGCCGCAGATATACCGGTTGGCGCAGGAGATCAATGTCGCACTCGCGGTGTCGCTGCACGCTCCGGATGACGCGCTGCGCAGCCGCCTGGTGCCGATCAACCGCCTGCATCCGATCGCCGAGCTGCTCGAGGCCTGCTGGCACTACATCGACGAGCAGAACGGCCGCAGCGTCACCTTCGAATACGTGATGCTCGAGGGCGTGAACGACGCGCCGGCCCAGGCGCGCGCGCTCGCGCGGCTGCTTGCCGGGCATCCGGCCAAGGTGAATCTGATCCCGTTCAATGCCTTCCCGGGCGCGCAGTTCCGGCGCTCGAGCGACGCGGCGATCGCGCGCTTTCGCGACGAGCTGATCCGGGGCGGGGTGATCGCGACCGTGCGCCGCACGCGCGGTGACGACATCGACGCGGCTTGCGGGCAGCTGGTCGGGCGCGTGATCGATCGCACCGTGGTACGCCTGGGCGCCAAGGCGGCGGCGGCGCAGTCGCGCTCGCCGGGAGTCGAGGCATGAGGCGCGCGGCGGGTGCGGGGCTCGTCGGAGCGCTGGCGGTGGCGCTGATCTGCGGCGCGCTGTCGGCCTGCGCCAGCAAGAAGCCCACCGTCAACTCCATGAATCCCAACAGGACCCGTTCCGTTCCGGTGGACGAGACCGCGGCGGCGAAGGTCAACCTGCAGCTCGGCGTCGGCTATCTGCAGGAGGGCAATCTCGCCATCGCCAAGGAGAAGCTCGATCGCGCGATGAAGCAGGATCCGCACAACGCCGACATCCACGGCGCGATGGGCCTGCTCTACGAGCGCCTGGGCAAGGTCAAGGAGGCCGACAAGGAGTTTCGCACCGCGCTCGACATGACGCCGCGCAATCCGTCGCTGATCAACAACTACGCCGTTTATCTGTGCAGCCACGACCGCACCGACCAGGGCGTGCGTTACTTCGAGCAGGCGGCGACCAATCCGCTGTACCCCACGCCGTGGGCGGCGTACACCAATGCCGGGGTGTGCCTGCGGGGGGCACACCGCGATGCCGAGGCGGCGCAGCGCTTTGCGCGCGCGCTGCAGTCGAATCCCGCGTATGCGGAGGCGGTATTCCAGGCCTCCGATCTCGATTTCTCGCAGCACAAGTACGCCGATGCGCGGCTGCTGATCGAACTGTTCCTGGTGAACGATCCGGCCACGCCTGATCTGCTGCTGCTCGCCTATCGCATCGCTCAGGCGCAGAACGATGCCGACGGGTCGGCGCGGTTCGCGGCCCGACTGACGAAGGAGTTCCCCAATTCCGATCAGGCGCACGCGCTCGCGGCATCCCGCGTCAATCCCGGTTGAGCGATGAGCGAGGGGCCTGTGGAATCGGCGAGCTCGGGTCCCGGTGCGCGGCTGGCCAGCGCGCGCGAGCGCGCCGGCCTGACGCTGATCCAGGCCGCCGAGCAGCTGCACCTCGATGCGGCCACGCTGCGGGCACTGGAAGCCGGGCGCTTCGAGTCGCTGGGGGCGGCGGTGTTCGTGCGCGGCCATCTGCGCCGCTATGCCGAGATGCTGGGCGTGCCGGTGGCTGAAATCGATGCCGCCTACGCGGCCTCCGAGGCCAGGATGGCGCCGCTACCCGACCTGCGCCGCACGGCGACGCCGCTGGCGGGCTCGGGCCCGCGCGGTGTCGCCGTGCCGCCGCACTCGGCGCTGATCGGCGCCATCGTCGTGGTGCTGGTCGCCCTGGTGTGGTGGGCCATGCGCGTGCCATCGGGGACGCGGCGCCCATCGGCGGCGCCGAGTGCCGCGGGTGCCGTGCGCCCGGCGCCGGCCGCACCGGGCGCTGCGGTCGCCGTCGCC
>DAHUYP010000022.1 GCA_027315105.1 Gammaproteobacteria bacterium | reverse complement strand
GCAATGCGCGTGGTTGATGCGCACATGGCGTACGTTCTGCTCCCAATAATCGGCGTAGCGGTCCTTGAGGCCGCGCGGATCCAGGCCGCAGAAGGAATAGTGGGCGAAGAACAGCGGCCCGCCGTAGGGCACGCCGAGCGGCAGTTCGATGCCGAAATAGGAGCGGCCGTTGGCGTGATGGCGGCCCGAGGCGTAGCCGCGGTGGTAGACCTGCGGATCGATCGCATAGCGCGGCGCGGATGCCGCCAGCACGTAGGTGATCAGGCATTCGTCCCAGCCGTGGATCTCGTGGTCCAGCGCCCAGCCGTTGTTCGGGCTCCAGTGCCAATACAGCAGCGGGCGTCCGCCCTGCGTATACCAGCTCCATTCGACCTCTTCCCACAGGCCCGTGATGCGCGCGCGCAGCTGCCGCTCGGGCGCCGTGTCGCGATCGAAGTATTGCCGCGCGCACAGCAGTCCCATGCACAGGAACGAGGTCTCGACCAGATCGCCGCCGTCGTCCTTGCGCGACAGCGGCATGACGGCGCCGGTACGCGCGTTCATGAAATGCGCGAACGCGCCGTGATAGCAGGTCGCGCGCGCCAGAAAGTCGAGCATGCGCTGCAGCCGTTCGAGCGCCGCGGCGCGCGTCACCCAGCCGCGCTGCACCGCCACGATCAATGCCATGACGCCGAAACCCGTGCCGCCGATCGCGACCATGTCGTCGGCCTGGCCGTCGCGCGTGCGGCGCCGGTCGGGAGCCATGGCGGTGGCCGGATCGGCGCCTTCCCAGAAGAAGCGGAAGGTCTGGCGCTGGATGATCTCCAGCAGCGGCTCGTCGGCCAGCGTCGCGAGCGCGGCGGGGCTGGCGGCGCGCGCGGCCGCGGCCGGCCGGGTCTTGCGGGCGTTGGTTCTCGGGCGTCGCTCGGTGTTGGGCACGGGTACGGTCCTTCGATTGTCGTTGCAGGGTATTCTCTGCGCCTTGCACTGCGCCAGTCGCGCGCATGCGCCGCCGGCGGTGGAGGCCCGCGCCGGCAGAGATATGATGCACTGGCGCTTTGCCGGCTGACATCAGGAGCAGACCGCATGAGTCGGATCGAGACGCTGATCGGCGACATGACGCTGGCCGAGAAACTGGGGCAGCTGACCATGACGGCCGCCGGTCATACGGTGACCGGGCCGGTCATCGCGGGCGACTCGACCGAGGCGATCAGGGCCGGCACGATCGGCAACCTGCTCAACCTCGTCGGCGCGGCGCCGGTGCGCGAGATGCAGCGGCTCGCGGTCGAGGAGTCGCGGCTGGGCATTCCGCTGCTCATCGGCCTGGACGTCGTGCACGGACACCGCACCCTGTTCCCCGTGCCGCTGGCCGAAGCGGGGCTGTTCGATCCGCAGATCTGGGAGCGTACCGCGCGCGCGGCGGCCGCCGCGGCGGCCGCCGACGGTCTCGCCATGACGTTCGCGCCGATGCTCGATGTGGCGCGCGATCCGCGCTGGGGCCGCGGCGTCGAAGGCCCGGGCGAGGATCCCTGGCTCGGCGCGCGCTTCGCCGAGGCTAAGGTGCGCGGCTTCCAGGGCGCCTCGCTCGGCGCGGCGGACGCGCTGGCCGCGGTCGCCAAGCACTACTGCGCCTACGGGGCGGTGTGCGCGGGCCGCGATTACGCGTCGGTGGATATCTCGGAGCGCACGCTGCACGAGGTCTACCTGCCGCCGTTCGCGGCCGCCGTGGCCGCGGGGGTCGCCGCCGTGATGCCGGCGTTCACGGATCTGGCGGGCATGCCGATGACCGCCCATGCCGGGCTGCTGCGCGACTGCCTGCGCGGCCGGCTCGGGTTCGACGGCGTCATCGTCAGCGACTACAACGCCATCGCCGAGCTCGTGCGCCACGGGGTCGCGGCCGACCTGGTCGAGGCGGCGAGCCTCGCGCTCGCCGCCGGAGTGGACATCGACATGATGTCCAACGCCTACCGCGGCGCGTTGCCCGCGGCGCTCGGGCGCGGGCTGGTGACGATGGCGCAGATCGATGCGGCGGTGCGCCGGGTGCTGGATCTCAAGCAGCGGCTGGGCCTGTTCGACGATCCATATCGCCGCGGCGCAACGCCGGAGCGCGCCGAGGCACTGGCGGCGCGCCGGCGCCTCGCACGTGCGGTCGGCGCGCGCGCCATCGTGATGCTGAAGAACGAGCGTGCCACGCTGCCGCTCGCGGCGCCGCTGCGCCGCCTCGCGATCGTGGGTCCGCTGAGCAGCCCGGAGGCGGACATGCGCGGCCCGTGGTGGGCGGCCGGGGAAGTGCAGGATCAGGTGGGCGTGGTGGCGGGCTTCCGGGCCGCGCTGCCCGCGGCCGAGATCCTGCAGGCCGCCGGGGTGGCGATCGAGAGCGAGGATACGCACGGCATGGCCGAGGCGCTGCAGCTATGCGGCGCCGCGGATGCGATCATCCTCTGCCTCGGCGAAGCAGCGGCGATGAGCGGCGAGGCCGCCTGCCGCGCGCACCTGGGCCTGCCCGGACGCCAGCGGCAATTCGCGCACGCCGTGCTCGAGCAGGCCAGGGCGCGCGGCAAGCCGGTGGTCGTGCTGCTGTTCTCGGGCCGGCCGCTGGTCGTGCCCTGGCTGTTCGAGCAGGCCGACGCGGTACTGGCGGTCTGGTTCCTGGGCAGCGAGGCCGGCCATGCCATCGCCGACGTCGTCACCGGAGCCGTGTCGCCGAGCGCACGCACCGCCATCAGCTGGCCGCGCGCGGTGGGGCAGATTCCGATCTTCTTCGGCCAGCGCCGGGGCGGCCGGCCCGCTGATCCCAAGGACCATTACACCAGCAAGTATCTCGATCTGCCGAACGAGCCGCAGTTCGCGTTCGGCCACGGCCTCACCTACGGACACTTCACGCTCTCGAACCTGCGCGTGACGCCGCCGCTCGTGACGCCGGGCGAGGCGCTGCAGATCCAGGTCGATGTCGTCAACGACGGCGCGCGCGCCGCGCAGGAGACGCTGTTCCTGTTCGTGCACGACAAGGTGGCGAGCCTCGCGCGGCCGCTGCTCGAGCTCAGGGGGTTCGAGCGCATCACGCTCGCGCCCGGTGAGCGCGGCAGCGTGCGCTTCCTGCTGCCGGCCCCGGAGCTGCGCATCCTCGGGCCGGATCTGACGCCCGTGTTCGAGCCGGGCGAGATCGAGATCCTGGTCGGGCCGTGCGCCGAGCGCGCACGCCTGCTGGTCGAGACGATCCGCCTGTCGGCCTGACCGGCGGCGCCGCGCGCCCCGATTGGCGGCCGCGCCGGCCCCGACCGAGATCGTAACAAATGTAACGACAGTGTAGAATGGCCCGCCATCGGGGCCGGCCGGCTCCTCGGTTCGGAGCGATCCATGGGCCAGGACATGCACGACAACCCGCTCGGAACGGACGGCTTCGAGTTCGTCGAGTTCACCAGTCCCGATCCGGCGGCGCTCGGCCAGGTGTTCGAGACCATGGGGTTCACGGCCGTCGCCCGGCACCGCTCCAAGAACGTGCTGCGCTACCGGCAGGGCGACATCGACTTCATCCTGAACATGGAGCCGCGCGGGCAGGCGGCCGAGTTTCGCGGTGCGCACGGCGCATCGATCAACGCCATGGCGTTCCGGGTGCGCGATGCGGCCCGGGCGTTGCGGCTGGCGGTGCAGCGCGGTGCGCGCGAGGTCAGGGGCGCGATCGGACCGATGGAGCTGAACATCCCGGCGATCGAGGGCATCGGCGGATCGCTGCTGTACCTGGTGGACCGCTACGGTGCGCGCGAGATCTACGACGTGGATTTCGTGCCGATCCCCGGCGCGCTCGAGCGCGAGCAGCGCGACGGCGCCGGTCTCACCTACATCGATCACCTGACGCACAACGTGCGGCGCGGCAACCTGCAGACCTGGGCCGACTTCTACCAGCGCGTGTTCAATTTCCGCGAGATCCGCTATTTCGACATCGAGGGCAAGCTGACGGGCCTGTTCTCCAAGGCCATGACCAGTCCGGACGGCAAGATCCGCATCCCGCTCAACGAGAGCCAGGACGAGCGCTCGCAGATCGAGGAGTTCCTGCACGACTACAAGGGCGAGGGCATCCAGCACGTGGCGCTCGGCAGCAGCGAGATCCACGCCTCGGTCGATCGCATGCGCGCGCGCGGGCTGAAGTTCCAGGACACGCCCGACAGCTACTACGAGGCGGTGGAGGCGCGCGTGCCCGGCCACGGCGAGGACCTCGCGCGCCTGCGCGAGCGGCGCATCCTGATCGACGGCGCGCCGACCCAGGGCCAGGGGCTGCTGCTGCAGATCTTCACGCAGAACGTGGTCGGCCCGTGCTTTTTCGAGATCATCCAGCGCAAGGGCAACGAGGGCTTCGGCGAGGGCAATTTCAAGGCCCTGTTCGAGTCGCTGGAGCTCGACCAGATGCGCCGCGGGGTGCTGTCGCCGCAGCCGCCGGCCGGCCAGGGCCCGGCGGGCGGCCGCAAGGGCGCGGCATGAACGGCGCGACGAATCCGACGGCGGGCAGCGGCGAGGCCGCGGCCCTGGACTATCAGGCCGGGTTCGGCAATCACTGTGCGAGCGAGGCGTTGCGCGGCGCGCTGCCGCAGCACAATTCCCCGCAGCGCTGTCCGTACGGCCTGTACGCCGAGCAGCTTTCCGGCAGCGCCTTCACCGCGCCGCGCGCGAGCAATCGGCACACCTGGCTGTATCGGATACGTCCCGCGGCGACGCACCGGCCGTTCCGGCGGCTGGATCAGGCCGCCCTGAGCAGCGATTTCAGCGCCGTCGCGACGCCGCCGGATCAGCTGCGCTGGGACCCGCTGCCGATCCCCGCGCTGCCGACCGAGTTCATCGAGGGCCTGGTGACCTTCGGCGGCAACGGCGATCCGGCCGCGCAGAGCGGCTGCGCGATCCATCTCTACGCGGCCAACCGCTCGATGACGCGCCGCGCGTTCTACGACGCCGACGGCGAGCTGCTGATCGTGCCGCAGCAGGGGCGGCTGCTGCTCGTGACCGAGCTCGGGCGGTTGCTGGTGGAGCCGCTCGAGCTCGCCGTCATACCGCGCGGGCTGCGCTTTCGCGTCGAGCTGCCCGACGGCGCGGCGCGCGGCTACGTGTGCGAGAACTTCGGCGCGGGGTTTCGACTGCCGGACCTGGGCCCGATCGGCTCGAACGGACTGGCCTGCGAGCGCGACTTCCGTACCCCGCTGGCGTGGTACGAAGACCTGGACGCGCACCACGAGCTGGTGGCGAAATTCATGGGCCGGCTGTGGTGCGCGGACATGGATCATTCGCCCTTCGACGTGGTCGCCTGGCGCGGCAACCTCGCGCCCTACAAGTACGACCTGCGCCGCTTCAACACGATCGGCTCGATCAGCTACGACCATCCGGATCCGTCGATCTTCCTGGTGCTGCAGGCGGTCACCGATACGCCCGGGTCCGACGCGATCGACTTCGTGATCTTCCCGCCGCGCTGGCTGGCCATGCAGCACACCTTTCGCCCGCCCTGGTTTCATCGCAACGTCGCCAGCGAATTCATGGGACTCATCCGCGGCGCCTACGATGCGAAGGCCGAAGGCTTCATGCCCGGCGGTGCCTCGCTGCACAACTGCATGAGCGCGCACGGCCCGGACGCGGCCACCTTCGAGAGCGCCAGCCGGGAGGATACGAGCACGCCGCAGCACCTCGCCGACACCATGGCGTTCATGTTCGAGACGCGCTGCGTGATCCGGCCGACCCGGTATGCGTTACAGTCCCCACTGTTGCAGAGCGACTATCTCGAATGTTGGCAGGCATTGAAAAAACACTTCGATCCGCGGCAGCCGTGAGCCGCGGGCTGCGAGGCGCGGCCGGCGACGCGTGGCGATGGCCCTGAACGAAACCCACGACCCGCGGCTGCGCAGCTGGGTCGCGTCGGCCAATGCCCCCGGTTCGGACTTCCCGATCCAGAATCTGCCGTTCGGCGTATTCCGGCGCGCGGGCAGTGCGCAGCCGTTTCGCGGCGGGGTGGCCATCGGCGAGCAGATCCTCGATCTCGCGGCCGCCGTGGACAGCGCGGTGTTCGAAGCGGCGGGACTCGGCCCGGCCGCGGCCAGTGCCGCGCGGGCGGCCGCGGGCGCATCATTGAACGAGCTGATGGCGGCCGGGCCCGGGGCCTGGGCGGCACTGCGCCTGGCGCTCTCGCGCCTGCTGCGGCAAGGTTCGGCGCAGCAGGCGGCGCTGCAGCGCTGCCTGCTGCCGCAGGCCGAGGCGCAGCATGGGCTGCCGGCGCGCATCGGCGATTACACCGATTTCTACACCTCGATCCACCATGCGACCGCGGTCGGGCGCCTGCTGCGGCCGGACAGCCCGTTGCCGCCGAATTACCGCTGGCTGCCGCTCGGCTATCACGGGCGCAGCTCCTCGATCGCGGTCTCCGGCCAGCGCTTTGCGCGGCCGGCCGGCCAGGTGCTGGCGCGCGGCGCCGCGGCGCCGACGCTCGAACCGAGCCGGCGGCTCGACTTCGAGCTCGAGCTCGGCGTGTTCATCGGTGCCGGCAACGCGCTCGGCACGCCGATCGACATTGGCGATGCCGAATCGCACGTCTTCGGCCTGTGCCTGCTCAATGACTGGTCGGCGCGCGATCTGCAGGCCTGGGAGTACCAGCCGCTCGGGCCGTTTCTCGGCAAGAATTTCGCCACCACGATCTCGCCCTGGATCGTGACGCTGGAGGCGCTCGAGCCATTCCGCGTCGCCTGGACGCGGCCGCCGGATGAGCCGCAGCCGCTGCCCTACCTCGACTCGCCCGCACTGCGCGCGCGCGGCGGCATCGACATTCGGCTCGAGGTGCTGCTCGAGACCGAGCCGATGCGCCAGGCGCGCCGCCAACCCTACCGGCTGACGCGCAGCAACTTCAGGCACGCCTACTGGAACATCGCGCAGATGGTGGCGCACCACACCGTCAACGGCTGCAACCTGCGGCCGGGCGATCTGCTCGGTACCGGCACGCAATCGGGCCCGCTGCCCGCCGAAGCCGGGTCGCTGCTGGAGCTCTCGGACGGCGGCCAGCGGGCGCTGTCGCTGCCCGACGGCGAGACGCGCCGTTTTCTCGAGGATGGCGATGCCGTCATCATGCGCGGCTGGTGCGAATGCGACGGCGCGGCGCGCATCGGCTTCGGGGAAGTGAGCGGCCGCATCGTGCCGGCGAGCGGGGCGCCGCGCCATGCCGAGTAAGCCCGGCCGGCCGCTGCGACTGCAGGATTACCTGCCGTACCGGCTGTCGGTGGCGTCGAACGCCGTGTCACGCGCGATCGCGCGCGCCTACGAGCGGCAATTCGGCCTCAAGATTCCGCAGTGGCGGCTGCTGGCGGTGCTGGCCGACGAGGGCGCGCTGACGCCGCAGATGCTGTGCGGCCGGACCGTGATGGACAAGGTCACCGTGATGCGCGCGGCGCGCGGCCTGCTGCAGCGCCGCCTGCTCACGCGCCTGCCCAATGCCGAGGACAAGCGCTCGCATCTGCTGATGCTGACGGCGGCCGGGCAGCGCCTGTACCAGCAGATCGTCCCGCTGGCGCTCGAGTACGAGGCGCAGCTGCTCGCGGGCATCGAGCCGCGCGACATCGTGCGCTTCGAGCGCATGTTGCGGCAGATCGAGCAGGCCGCCTGCGCGCGGATTCGAAGATAGCGGGCCGCCGCGCGATGATCGGGCGGCCCGCGGGCCGGCCGCCGCGCCTCAGTGCGCGAGCACGCGTTTGACCGCCTGCTTCCAGCCCGCGATCTGCAGCGCGCGCGTGTGCGCGTCCATCTGCGGCTCGCAGCGCAGGTCGAGCTGCCACAGGCCGGCGGCCTGCTCGAGCGAGTCGAACAGCCCGACTCCGAGCCCGGCCAGGCAGGCGGCGCCAAAGGCGGTCGACTCGGCGATCTTCGGCCGCAGGATCGGCAGGCCGAGAATGTCCGCCAGCCGCTGCAGGAACAAGCCGTTCTGCGCCATGCCGCCGTCGACCTTCAGCAGCGCCGGCGCGCTGCCATCGGCCGTCATCGCATCGAGCAGTTCCCGGGTCTGATAGACCACGCTGTCGATGCCCGCGCGCGCGATCTCGGCACGGCCCGAGCCGCGGCTCAGGCCGACGATGGCGGCGCGCGCCTCCGGATCCCAGTAAGGGGTGCCGAGGCCCGTGAACGCGGGCACCAGATACACCCCGCCGGTGTCGGGCACCGAGCGCGCCAGCACCTCGATCTCGGAGGTGCGGCTGAAGAGCGCGAGCCCATCGCGCAGCCATTGGATCGCCGCGCCGGCCGACAGGATCGAGCCCTCCAATGCGTAGGTGATGCGGCCGTCGAGCCGATAGGCGATGGTGCTGAGCAGGCGGCTGCTCGAGCGCACCAGCTGCGATCCGGTGTTGAGCACCAGGAACGCGCCGGTGCCGAAGGTGCTCTTGACGCTGCCGGGCAGAAAGCCGGCCTGGCCAATGAGCGCTGCCTGCTGGTCGCCCGCGACCGCGCGGATCGGCAGGGCGGCTCCCAATATGGCCGCATCGGTGAGGCCGAAGTCGCCTGCGCAGTCGCGCACCTCCGGCAGGCAGCTCATCGGCACATCGAACAGCTCGCAGAGCGCCGCATCCCAGCGGCCGGTGCGTATGTCGAACAATGCGGTACGGCTGGCATTGGTGGCGTCGGTGAGGTGCAGCCGGCCGCCGGTGAGCCGCCAGATCAGAAAGCTGTCCACGGTGCCGAACGCGATCTGACCGGCCGCGGCCGCGGCGCGCGCGCCCACAACGTGATCCAGGATCCAGGCGAGCTTGGTGGCGGAGAAATACGGGTCGAGCCGCAGCCCGGTCTTCTCGACCACCTGCGGCTCCAGCCCGGCGCGCGCCAGGCGCTGGCAGTGCTGCGCGGTGCGGCGGTCCTGCCAGACGATGGCGTTGTACAGCGGCCGGCCCGTTTGCCGGTTCCAGAGCAGCGTGGTCTCGCGCTGGTTGGTCAGTCCGATGGCGAGCACGGGCAGGTGCCTGGCCCGCAGCCGCTCGAGCACCGCGCGCGTGGTGGAGAGCACCGTCGCCCAGATGACCTCGGGATCGTGCTCGACCTGACCGGCGGCCGGGTAGATCTGCTCGAAGCTCTGCTGCTCGAGCGCGAGCAATTCCCCGGCCAGGGAAAAAGCGATCGCACGGCTCGAGCTCGTGCCCTGGTCGATCGCCAGCAACGCCCCATCGGTCACCGTCCCTCCCCTCCAGTGCTGCGCTCGCCGGCATCGCCGGCGCGGCGCCGCGTGCAGGCGTGCGCCGCCGTCAATGCAGTTTGAGCCGCGGCCGCAGAATGCGCGACACATGGCCCAGCAGGATCAGCGCGGTGCCGCGCAGCCAGCCGTGTATCGCCACCAGGTGCATGCGATAGAGCGACATATAGACCAGGCGGGCCAGCCGGCCCTCGATCGCCATGCGCCCGCCGACCAGATTGCCCATCAGGCTGCCGACGGTCGAGTAGCGGCTCAACGACACCAGCGAGCCGCGGTCGCGGTAGACGAAGTTCCTGAGCGCCTTGCCCTGCATGAGCCGGTCGATGTTGCCGAACACCGTGGCGGCCATCTGGTGCGCCGCCTGCGCGCGCGGCGGCACGGCGCGCTCGGACCCCGGCAGCACGCACCAGCAGCAGTCGCCGATCGCGAAGATGTGATCGTCGCGCGTCACCTGCAGCGTCGGGCGCACCGCCAGCTGGCACGAGGGCGTGCTCTCCAGTCCGCCGATGTCGCGCAGCACTTCGGGGCCGCGCACGCCGGCGGCCCAGACCTTCAGGTCGGCGGCGATCGACTCGCCGGACTGCGTCAGGATCGCATCCGGCGTGACGCTGGTGACGCGCACGCCGGTCAGCACCCGCACGCCGAGCGCCGCCAGTTCCTCGTGGGCGGCGGCGGCGAGCTTCTCGGGCAGCGCCGGCAGGATGCGCGGGCCCGCCTCGATGATCGTGACCTGCAGACGGCTCTCGTCGAACACTTCGAGCCCGTAGTAACGCAGCGCCGAGGCGGCATTGTAGAGCTCGGCGGCGAGCTCGACGCCGGTGGCGCCGCCGCCGACGATCGCGATGCGAACGTATTCCTCCGCGCTGGCATCGACGCTCAGGGCGCGCGATACGCGCAGGCAGTGATTGAGCAATCGGTAGCGGAAGCGGTCCGCCTGCACGCGGGTGTCGAGGAACAGGCAGTTCTGGCTCGCGCCCGGGATGCCGAAATCGTTGGTGACCGAACCGATGGCGATCACCAGGTAGTCGTAGCGGATGCGGTGCCGGCCGATGAGCTCGCGCCCGTCCTCGTCGTACAGCGGAGCGATCACCACCTCGTGCGTTTCGCGGTCGATGGCCTCCATCGAGCCGAAGAAGAAGCGATAGCCCCAGCGATGACAGTGGCTGCGATAGCCGACCTCGTCCAGATTGGCGTCCAGCGAGCCGGCGGCGACCTCGTGCAGCAGCGGCTTCCAGATGTGCGTCAGGTTCCTCTCGACCAGCACGATGTCGTGCCGCTCGCCGCCGTAGCGCGCCCCGAGCCGCGCGACCAGCTCCAGCCCGCCGGCCCCGCCCCCCACCACCACGATCTGCGTCTTCCTCTGCGGCATGGGGCTCACCCGCTCGCGCCCGCGTCGGGCACGCGCGTGCTCAGAATGCCGGCATCGACGCCGCGGATGTCGGTGCAGCCCGTCAATGCCATCGTGACCTCCAGTTCCTTGCGCAGGATCTCCAATGCCAGGGTCACGCCGGCGGCGCCGTTCGCCGCCAGCGCGTACAGGAAACTCTTGCCGATCAGGCAGGCCTGCGCGCCGAGCGCGAGCGCGCGCAGCATGTCCTGTCCCGACTGCACGCCGCCGTCGAGCCACACCTCGCAGCGGCCGCCGGCGGCCGTCACGATCTGCGGCAGCACCGCGATGGTCGAGGGCGCGCCGTCGAGCTGGCGGCCGCCGTGGTTGGAAACCACCAGCGCATCGATGCCGAGCCCGGCCGCGACGCGCGCGTCTTCGGCGTCGAGCACGCCTTTGACGATCAGCTTGCCGGGCCAGAGGCTGCGGATCCATTCCACTTCCTTCCAGGTGACCGCCAGGTTGAACTGCGAGGCGACCCATTGCGACAGCGTCGTCAGTCCTGCGGCATTGCCCATGCGGCCGGCGAGGTTGCCGAAGGTGCGACGCCTGCCGAGCAGCACGCGCGCGGCCCAGGCCGGCTTGGTGGCGACGTCGAGCGCGTTGCGCAGCGTCAGGCGCGGCGGAATGCTCAGGCCGTTCTTGGGGTCGCGCCGCCGCAGGCCCTGCACCTGCAGGTCCACGGTGAGCATCAGCGCCGAGCACTGCGCGGCGCGCGCGCGCGCGATCAGGTCCTGATTGAAGCCGCGATCACGCATCAGGTAGACCTGGAACCAGAACGGCTGCGACACCGCGCCGCGCACGTCCTCGATCGAGCAGATCGACATCGTGCTCAGGCAGAACGGGATGCCGAAGGCCTGGGCGGCGCGGGCGCCGTGGATCTCACCGTCGCCGTAGAACAGGCCGCACAGCCCGGTCGGCGCGATCGCCAGCGGCATCGTGACGCGCTCGCCCAGCATCGTGCTCGCGACCGACAACTGCGACAGATCGCGCATGACGCGCTGGCGGAACTGGATGGCCTGCAAGTCGCTGCGGTTTCGCCGCAGCGTCAGCTCGTCGTACGAGCCGCGGTCCGCGTACTCGAAGATGGCCCGCGGCACGCGCCGCCGGGCGAGCTCGCGCAGATCGGCGATGCTGTTGAGAACCCTCACCCCGCCCGGTACTCCCGATCATCGCAGTGTGCCGACAGCATACGCGCGCGCGCCTGCAAGGTCATCGTACCCGGCGGCTGGTGACAAAGCGCACCGGATCGCACGAATATCGGCGCGCGGGCCACGGCCTGGACATGGAGGCGAAGCGGACAGCATGGGCGGTTTCCACGGCTTGCCGGCCGGTGCGCGCCGGCGCGGGCTCACCCGCGCGGCGGCGGCGCTCGCGGCGGCGCTAGCGGCAGCGCTCGCTGCAGCCGGGCCCGCGGCCGCGGCGGGCGGCGTGCCGTATTCGCTGCCGGTGGTGACGCCGGCGCCGGTGGCGTCGCCGCCGGTCGATCCCGCCGCGCCGTATACCCCGACGGTGATGAGTCTGCTCGCGCAGCTGCTGCCGGGCCGTCCGCCCACGGCCACGCAGATCGCACGGGCCTCCGCGTTGCTGACCGCGGCGCTGGACGACTCCAATCCCAGCTGCCACAGCCTGGCGCAGCGGGTGCCGAGCACGATCACGACACCGAGGATCATGCCGCTGTGCTTCAGCGACGGCCGCGGCATCCAGGTCTATCCGGCCAAGAGCGCCACCGCCGGAGCGCGCGCCATCCAGACCACGGCGCTGCCCTCGACGCTGGCACTCGGCGCCACCTTCGATCGAGCGCTGGCCAATGCGCTCGGGCAGCTGCAGGGGCGCGAGGGCCGCAGCCTGATGATCACCGGACTGCTCGGGCCGCAGCTGGACACCGACGTGTTCGTGAACTGGCATCGCGGCCTGGACACGCCCGGCGAGGACCCGTGGCTCAACGGCGTGCTCGGCGCCGCGGAAGTCAACGGCATCCAGGGGCAGGGCCTGATGGCCGAGGTCAAGCACTTCGCGGGCTACAACGGCACCCGCCTGCAGGCCACCACCGAGCTGCAGGACCAGGCGCTGCACGAGCTGCTGCTGCCACCGTACGAGCTGGCGCTCACGCAGGGCGCGGCGGCTGCGGTCATGTGCTCCTACCAGCTGTTCCGCGACACCTCGACGCACCTGCCGGCACGCGTCGATGCGCTGACGCAGCCGAGCGCGTTCGCGGGCCAGTCGCCGCCGACCTGGCCGCTCGACCAGGTGCACTACGGCTGTGAACAGCCGCTGACTCTGACCTACGTGCTGCGCGACCTGTGGGGCTCGAAGGCATTCGTCGGCACCGATTACGGCGCCGCCCACAGCGCCAGCGCCATCCTGCAGGGCGATGACCACGAGGATCCCGATACGATCTATCTGGACGGCACCGATCCGCAGCGCGCGTTCGATGCCAGCAGCGCCACCTGCGCCGACCAGCGCGGCACCGCGCTCGCCTGCGATGCGCACGGTGCCGTGCACGTGGCCGGCATCCCGGGTCCGGGCTGTCCGGCGACCGGCTGCGCCGCGGCGCATGCCGTGGCCAACGGCACGCTGCCGCTGGCCGTCTTCACCCAGGCGCTCGCGCGGCTGCTCTATCAGCAGGAGCGCTTCGGAATGCTCGGCTGCGACAACAGCAGCGCCGCCTGCGACAACCCGGGCGGGATCGGCGCGGATCGCAGCGGCACCGCGCCCCTGCCCGCGGGCGCCGCCGGGGGCGTGCCGGTTCCCGGTACCCGCAACGGCGACGCGGCCATCGTCGAGAAAGTGGCGGAGGAGGGCGCGGTGCTGTTCAAGAACGACGATCGGGCGCTGCCGATCAGCGAGCGCGATCTCGCCGGCGGCATCGCGGTCAGCGGCGGCGGCGCCGAGTACCTCATCGCCAGCCCCGACGACGAGGGCTCCGACGGCTTTGCGGAGCGCGTGGCGATCAATCCCCTGCAGCAGCTGCAGGCGCTGAGCGGGCGCGCGGCGGCGTTCCACTTCACACCGGCGAATGCGCCCACCGGCCAGGCGCTGCCCTGCGCCGTGCTGAGCAGTCTGCACGGCGCAGCCGCACCCGGCGAGCCGCCCTCGCACTGCGGGCCGGACAGCGGCCTGCGCCGCTTCGAAGGCGCATCGCCGTGGTCGCTCGCGCCCGGGCCGATCGACCGGCAGATCGATTTCACGCGCGCGTCGGCCCAGGGGCCGTTGCGCGGCGGCCGGCTGTACCGCTGGGAAGGCTGGATCCACGTTCCGGCTCCCGATCGGTACGTGTTTCGCCTGCAGCACAGCGGCGGCGTGCCGGATGCGAAGGTCGGCTTCAGTCTCGACGGCAGCCCGAAGACGCTGCAGGAGGCCGTGTCGTTCTATCAGGGGCAATATTACGGCCGCAAATCGGTGCGCGTGACGCCGACCAATGCCGGCTACATCGAGGCGGGCCTCCGCAACCGCCAGTGCGCCGTGTCCGAGGACCCGGCGGATGCCGGCGCCGCGGCGGCGCCGGGGAGCGGCGCATGTCCGGGCAGCCCGGCGGTGGGCTGGCACCGGGTCGTCATCACGCTCGATGGCCGCGACATCGATCGCCGCGCAGAAGTGAGCCTGCGCCTTGCCTGGTCGCGCCGCCAGGGCGACATCGCCGATGCCGCACGGGCCGCGGCCGGAAAGGCCATGGCGCTGGTGTTCGTGAACGATCAGGGCCGGGACGTGGTGTGCGAGGGCGGAGCGTGCCGGCACTTCGGTCCGGGCACGCACATATCCTCGCTCGCCGACGAGCAGCTGCAGTTGATCGATGCGGTCGCAGCCGCGAACCCCAACACGGTCGTGGTGCTCAATACCGCCACCCCGGTCGTGGTCAAGGAATGGATCGACCATCCGCACGTCAAAGCCGTGCTGAACCTGTGGTACGCCGGGCAGGAGGGCGGCACGGCCGCGGCGCGGCTGCTGCTCGGGCAGGCCAATCCGAGCGGCCACACCAGCATCACCTGGCCGCGCGACAACGCCGACACGATCTACGGCTACGCGCAGCCCACGGGGCTGTACCCCGGGGACGGCCCCGGCGCTCACCCGGAGCGCCTCGACGGCGCGGCCGGCGGCAACTCCGCCGAGACGCAGGGCATCTTCTCGGGTTATCGCTATTACGATCGGCTCGCGCTCGCGGTGCGCTTTGCGTTCGGCTTCGGCCTGTCGTACACGCAGTTCCGCTTCTCGGGGCTGAGGCTTCGGCCCCGGGACGACGGCAGCCTGGATGTTGGCTTCGAGCTCGAGAACACCGGCAGGCGCGCCGGCGCCGAGGTCGCTCAGGTCTACGTGGGGGCGGGTCCGGACATCCCGGGTGTGCAGCAGGCGGTTCGCAGCCTGCGCGGTTTCGAGCGCGTCAACCTCGAGCCCGGGCGCAGCCGGCACGTCACGATCCGCCTCGACGCGCGCGCGTTCGAATACTGGAGCGAACCGCAGCAGCGCTGGATCGCCAACGGACCGCGCACCATCCAGGTCGGCGACGCCGACGATCCGGCGCACCTGCCGCTGGCGGCGCTGGCGCCGGTGCCGCAGCACCGGCCGCCGGCCGCCGGCCGCCGGGCGGGCGGGCGCCGCCGATAGTGAACGCACGTCACAGCGGCGCGAGGATTGCGGTTTGTACCTAGCAATCCGGCCGTATTCGGTGACACGGCCATGACAAACGGGTTGCCGGCCGCGATAGCCTGCCGGGCGTGGATTTGCGCGATCTCAACGTCCTGCACTGGCGCGGCGCGCACGTCGCGGGGGCGCGCGCGCCGGCAACGGTCACGGGGCCGGACCGCTTCCTGATCGATACCTGCCAGCGCCGCGTGGCGGTGCTCGGCGGCCTGGAGGCGCTGGCCGCGGCGCGCGCCGAATTCCCCGCCGATGGCGCGCTCGAGAGCTTCGCCGGCGCCGATGCGTACGCGTTCCTGGTGCGCTTTGCCTGCGGCCTGGAGAGCAAGCTCGTCGCCGAGACCGAGATCTTCGGCCAGATCAAGGAGGCGTGGCGCGACTTCTGGGACCGCGGCTCGCCGCTCGCGCGGCAGCTCTCGCCCTGGGTGCAGCTGCTGTTCCAGGACGCGAAGGCGGTCCGGGCACAACACCTCGGCAAGCTCGGCAGCGCCTCCTATGGCTCGCAGGTCCGGCGGCTGCTGGGCGAGCAGGCCGATGCCGGCCCGACGCTGCTGATCGGCGCCGGCCAGCTGGCGCAGGCCGTGGCGCCCTGGCTGACCGGCTCGCAGCTCTGGCTCTACAACCGCACCGCCGAACGCGCGCACGAGCTGTCACGCGAGCTCGGCAAGCGCGATGCGGCGCGGCCGGTGCGCGTGATCGAAGGCGGCCTGCAGGCGGAGCTGGCGGCCTGGAGCGGCGCCCGCAACGTCGTCGTCTGCGTGCCGAGCGACGCCGCCAGGGATGCGGCGCGCGTGGCCGCGTGGCGCGAGCGCGGCGAGCGCGCCGGGTCGGTGATCCATCTGGGACTGGGCAGCGACGGCGCTTCACCGTGGCAGGACCTGCCGCAGCTCGTGAGCCTCGGTGCGCTGTTCGAGATGCTCAGGGCGCAGTCGGAGGTGCGGCGGCGGCAGCTCGAACGCGCGCGCCGCGCCTGCCGCGAGAAGGCGCTGCTGCGCTCGCTCGGCGCGAATTCCTCGCACCCCCACAGCTGGGAAGATCTCGCCGCTTTCGATAGCCTTTGAACCATGGCGTCGCGGGCACTGAAGCTCGGCACGCGCCGCTCCGCACTCGCACGTGCGCAAAGCGCGGCCGTCGCACGACAACTCGAGCACCTGCACCCGGGCCTCGAGGTCGAGCTGGTCGGCATCGAGACCCGCGGCGATCGCATCATCGACCGGCCGCTGTCGGCGATCGAGGGCAAGGAATTCTTCACCGCCGAGATCGACGCCGCGCTGCTGGCCGGCGAGGTCGACTTCACGGTGCATTCGTACAAGGACCTGCGCCTGGAGCGCTCGGCGCGTTTCCTGCTCGCGGCGGTGCCGCGGCGCGAGCAGCCGCGCGACATCGCGCTGTTCGCGCCCGATGCGCGCACGCGCCTGGCCGCCGGCCACGAGCTGCGCATCGGCAGCTCCTCGCCGCGGCGGGCCAGTTTCGTGCCGCCGCTGCTGCAGCGGCTGCTGCCGCACGGGGCGGCTGCGGCCGCGGCGCCGCGCGTGCGGCTGGTGGAACTGCGCGGCAATGTCGACTCGCGGCTGCGCCGCCTGCACGAGCCGCGCGGCGCGGCGCGCCATCTCGACGGCGTGGTGCTCGCGTTCGCCGGCCTGGCGCGCCTGTGGGCGGACGCGGCCAACCACGGCCCGCTGCGCGAACTGCTCGCGCCGCTGCCGCGCATGGTGCTGCCGCTGTCGGGCTGCCCGGCGGCGCCGGCGCAGGGTGCGTTGGCACTGGAGTGCCGCCGCGACGATGCGGTCACCGCGGCGCTGCTGCGCGCGATCGATGACGCCGCGACGCGCCGGGCGGTGGATGTCGAGCGCGAGCTGCTGGCGCAGCGCGGCGGCGGCTGCCATCAACGCTTCGGCGCCACCCAGATCCAGGTGCCCGGACTCGGGACGCTGCTGTACCGGCGCGAGGCCGAGCAGAGCGGCGATGCGCTCGATGCGGGCGCCGTGCAGCCGCAGTGGACGCCCGAGTCGCCGCTCGAGACCCCGCCCGGGACGGTGGTGGCGTGGGACGGCAGCGCGATCGCGCGCACCGCGCTCGAGTCGATCGATGCCGGCGGCGCGCAGAGCCGGGAGCGCCTGCCGCTCGCCGAGGCGCTGTTCGTCACCCATCGTCACGCCCTGCCCGACGGCGATGCCCCGCTGATCAACCCCGCGGCATCGGTCTGGGTTCCCGGGCTCGACACCTGGCGGACCCTGGCGGCGCGCGGGGTGTGGGTCGAGGGCTGCGCCGAAGGACTGGGTTTTGCCGCGCTGCAGCCGCTGCTGGCCGAGCCGCTGCTGAATCTGCCGCCGCTCGATCGCTGGACGGTGCTGACGCACGCCGAAGCCGCCGCCGGCTGGGCGGCCGGCGAGGTGATCGCGACCTACCGTCACCGGCCGGAGCGCGAGGCAGCCGGCGCTCCGCCGCCCGCGGCGACCCACCTTTACTGGCACAGCAGCGCGCAGTTCGAGCGCTGGCACGGCCGGGTGCGGCCCGACGCGCACCATGCCTGCGGCCCCGGCAAGACCTACGAGCGCCTGCGCCGCTCCGGGGTGCAGAATCTGCGGATGTTTCCGCAAGTCACGCACTGGCGCGAGTGGCTCGGCCTGTGACCCGCAGTGCCGGCCAAGGCGGTCTGAGCGTGGCGCCGATGCGGCGCGCACGGCTGGTGGCCGCCGCCGCGCTGCTCTGGCTGTCGCTGCAGCTCGCGCTGCTGGCCTGGTGGGCGACCGTGATCGGACGCCAGGCGCGCCAGATCGCCGCCCTGGAAGCGCTGAGCGGCGCTGGGCACGCCGCCACGGCGGCGCAGTGGTCGCGCACGCGGCTGATGCTGGTGGGCGAGTCGAGTACGTTCCTGGCGCTGCTGCTGGCGGTGTCGCTGCTGCTGGCCTGGCTGTATTGGCGCGAGCATCGGCGCGCGCGCAGCATGCAGGCCTTCTTCGCCTCGGTCACGCACGAGCTGCGCACGCCGCTGACCAGCATGCGCCTGCAGGCGGAGGCGATCGCCGAGGGCGATCAGCGCGCCGAGCTGGCGCGGCGGCTGCTCGAGGATTCGCACCGCCTCGAGGCGCAGATCGACAAGACGCTCGAGCTGGCGCGCATCGAGGGCGGCGGACCGCTGGCCGAGCAGGCGATTCCGCTGCACCTGTGGTTCGCCCGTTCGCTCGAGGGCATCGCCGCGGCGCACGGCGAGCGGCTCGATCTGCGCGCGCACATCGATGCCTCGCTGCCGCCGGTGCTGGCGGACGCCGGCGCGCTGCAGATGATTCTGCGCAACCTGGTCGAGAATTCGGTGCGCCACGCGCGCATCACCCCGGTCGGCGTGCGCCTCACGGCCACGGTGCGCGATCGCTACCTGGTGCTCGAATACCAGGACAACGGCGCGGGGGTGCAGGATCGCAGCGCGCACCTCGGCCGGCTGTTCGCGCGCGGCGCGGGCTCCAGCGGCGCCGGTGTCGGACTCTACCTGGTGCGCCGGCTGATGCAGCGCATGCGCGGGCGGGTGCTGTTCAACGTCGCGCCGGGCGAGGGATTTCGCTGCGAGCTGTGGTTCCGGGTGGCCGCATGAACGGGCCCGCGCGGCTGCTGGTGGTCGAGGACGAGCGCAACGTCGCGGAGACGCTGATCGAGCGCCTGCGGGCCAGCGGTTTCCAGGTCACGCGAGCCGATTCGGCCGCGAGCGCGCGGCGCGCGATCGCCGAGGCGCAGTTCCAGCTCGCCTTGCTCGACGTCGGCCTGCCCGACGGCAACGGCTTCGAGCTCGCGCGCGTGCTGCGCGAACTCGCGCCGGCGACCGCCATCATCTTCCTCACAGCGCATGCCAGCGCCGAGGACCGCATCCGCGGACTGGAGCTGGGCGCCGACGACTACGTCGCCAAGCCGTTCCATTTCCGCGAGCTGCTGCTGCGGATCCAGAACTGCCTCAAGCGTGCGCAGGACCTGGCCCAGGTGCCGGGCGAGATGCGCGGCCAGGTGCGCATCGGCCGCGCGCTGGTGGATTTCGAGCGCTTCTCGGCCACGCTCGATGGCGAGAGCCGCGCGCTGACGCACAAGGAATGCGCGGTCCTGCGGCTGCTGGCCGAGCGCGCGGGCAAGGCGGTCAGCCGCGACGAGATCCTCGATCGCGCCTGGTCGGCCGATGAGTTCCCCACCTCGCGCACGGTCGATAACTTCATCGTCCGCCTGCGCAAGCTGATCGAGTTCGACGCCGCCGATCCGCGCGTCATTCGCAGCATCCGCGGCGTCGGCTATCTGCTGACGGAGATCACTCGTGAATGATGCGGTGGCCGATTCCCTGCTGCAGCTGGCGCTCGCGCGGCGCAACCGCGCGCGTCCGCCGGTGTGGTTCATGCGCCAGGCCGGCCGCTATCACGGCCATTACCAGGCGCTGCGCGCGCGGCACGAGTTCATGCAGTTGTGCAAGCGGCCCGAGCTCGCGGCCGAGGTCACGCTCGGACCGATCGAGGACTTCGGATTCGATGCCGCGATCCTGTTCTCCGACCTGCTGTTCCCGCTCGAGGCGATGGGCATGGGATTGCGCTACGCGCCCGGGCCGCAGCTCGACTGGCACCTGCGCAGCGCGGCGGACCTGGCGAAGCTGCACGGCGGCGCGGCGCGCGCGGCCCACATGGACTTCCAGGCCGAGGCGATCGCGCTGCTGCGGCCGCGCCTCGGAGCAGCGCGATCGCTGATCGGCTTCGTCGGCGGCCCGTTCACGCTCTATGCCTATGCGGTCGCCGGCTCGCACGAGGGATTCGCGCGTGACGGCATCGGCCTCGATGGCGCCGTCTATGCGGGCTTCAACCAGGCGCTGTGCGAGCTGCTGGCGGCCAACATGGCGCTGCAGGCCGAGGCGGGCGCGGATTGCGTGGCAATCTTTGACACGGCGGCCGGTACCCTGACCGCCGAGCAGTTCGCGCAGCGGGCGGCCCCGGCGCTGGCGGCCGTGGTCGAGTCGTTCCGCAGGCGCTGCCCGCGCACGCCGCTGATCTACTATTCGCGCGATACCGGGCCGGAACATTGGGCCGCGTTGCGCGGCATCGACCTGCAGTGCCTGGGGGTGGACTGGCGGCACGACCTGGCCCGCACGCTGCAGGCGCTGGGCGATCGCTGGAGCGTGCAGGGCAACATCGATCCGCACTGGCTGCTGCTGCCGGCGCGCGAGCTCGAGCCGCGCCTGCGCGCGCTGTTCGCGCGGGTGCTGGAGCTGCCGGCCGCGATGCGCGCCGGCTGGGTCTGCGGGCTCGGACACGGCGTGCTGCAGACCACGCCGGAAGAGAACGTACGGCTGGTGTTGAAAATCCAGCGGGAGATGTTCGCATGAACGCGGCAGCAGCCGATGCCCTGATGGCCAAATACGACGTGGCCGGACCGCGCTACACCAGCTATCCGACCGTGCCGTATTGGGAGAACGTTCCGAGCGAGTCGCAATGGCTCGAGCGCGTCGGCCAGGCGCTCGGCGCGGGCGATGCGCACGGCGCGGCACTCTATCTGCACATCCCGTTCTGCCGCGCGCTGTGCACCTTCTGCGGCTGCAACACCCGCATCACCCGCACCCACAGCATCGTCATGCCCTACATCCAGTCGCTGCTGACCGAGCTCGACCTGTATCGCCGGCACCTGCAGGTCTCGCCGCTGGAGCTCGGCGAATTGCACCTCGGCGGGGGCACGCCGACCTTCCTTACCCCGGAGGAGCTCGAGGCGCTGCTGGCGGGGCTGTTCGAGCGCGTGCGCTGGCGCAGCGGCGCGGCCGCCTCGATCGAGGTCGATCCGCGCGTCACCACCGGTGAGCAGCTGCAGACCCTGGCGCGCCATGGCTTTCGCCGCGTGAGTCTCGGGGTGCAGGATTTCGATCCGCGCGTGCAGGAGATCGTCAATCGCGTGCAGAGCGAGGAGCAGGTGCGCGCGGTCACGCAGGCCGCGCGCGCGCTCGGCTTCGACAGCGTCAACTACGACCTGATCTACGGCCTGCCGCTGCAGACGCGCGACAGCGTGCAGGCGACCATGGATGCCATCTGCCGGCTGCGGCCCGATCGCATCGCGCTCTACGGCTACGCGCACGTGCCGTGGATCAAGCCCGGGCAGCGGCGCTTCACGGAGATCGACCTGCCCGAGGGCGAGCAGAAGCGCGCCCTCTACGAGCTCGGCCGCGAGCGCCTCGAGCGCGAGGGCTATCGCGAGATCGGGCTCGATCACTTCGCGCTCGAGAGCGACAGCCTGTGGCAGGCACAGCGCGCCGGTACGCTGCATCGCAATTTCATGGGCTACACCACCGCTTTCACGCGGCCGCTGATCGGACTGGGCGTGTCCGCGATCGGCGATGCCGGCGATGCGTTCGCCCAGAACGAGAAGGACCTGCAGCGCTACCAGGAGCGGCTGGCGCAAGGCGAGCTGCCGCTGCAGCGCGGCCACCTGCTCGACGCCGAGGACCAGGTGCTGCGCCGGCACATCCTGCGTCTCATGACGCGGCTCGAGACGCGCTGGGAGCAGCCGGACGATTACACGCCGTTTCTCGCGACGGTGGCGCAGCGCCTGTCCGAGCCGGCCGCCGACGGCCTGCTCGAACTCGATGCTGCGGGCTGCCGCGTGACCGAGCGGGGGCGCGCGTATCTGCGCAACATCTGCATGGCATTCGACGCGCGGCTGGCGCGCCGGATGCCCGAGAAGGTGATCTTCAGCCGAACCGTGTGAGAGCGGCCGCGGTCCTCGGCCGCGGACCTCAGAACGGCTTGACCACCGCGAGCAGGATGATCGGCACCACCAGCAGCAGCGCCGCCTCGTTGAACAGCCGCAGCGCGAGCGGGCCGGGCAGCGCCGCGCCGCGCTCGAGGCGCGCGAGCAGCCGGCGGCAGGCGTCGTGGTAGGCCAGCAGAGCGGCCACGAACACCAGCTTGACCATGAGCCAGCGTCCATCGTCGTGATAGCCCAGCCAGAGCCAGAGCCCGAACAGCATTGCCAGAGCGGCCATGATGGTCATGAAGCCGAACAGCCGGCGCGCCATCACCACCAGCCGGCGCACGTCCTCGCCGCGGGCGCGGCCTTCCGCGTAATGCACGAAGATGCGCGGCAGATAGAACACGCCCGCGAGCCAGGCGACGACGCCGATCACGTGCAGCGCTTTGATCCAGAGCATGGTGCGGCAGCCTGTGGGTCGGAGGCAGGGACTGCGGCGCGCCGCGCGCGGCGGGAAGCTCCCAGAACCTTTAGACTGCCATGATACCCGTGTTGCAATGACCCGTCCTGCGATGACCCAGCGCTCCGAACAACGTGCGCCAGCGCCCGCCGACGCCAAGTCCGCGCCGTGGCTGCGGGCGCTCGCCAGCCTGCCCTTCGGTGTGCTGTACGGCCTGGCCGCCGGCCTGGCGTTCCTGATGCGGTACGTGGTGCGCTTTCGGGTGGCGGTGGCGCGCGACAATCTGCGCCGCTGCTTTCCGGAGCGCAGCGAGCGCGAGATCGATGCGCTGCTCGGCGCCTATTACCGGCAGCTCGGGCAGGTGGCGGTGGAATTCTTCAAGCTCGCGAGCATGACGGCCGAGCAGCTGCGCAGCCGCATCAAGGTGCTGAACTTCGAGCGCGTGCGGGCCGAGACCAGCGCCGGGCGCTCGGTGCTGTTGCTGGCCGCACACCACTGCAATTGGGAATGGGCGCTGCAGGGCACGACGCTGCAGCTCGACGTGCCGCTCGACGCCGCCTACAAGCCGTTGCACGGCGCCGCCGCCGATCGCGAACTGCGCAAGCTGCGCTGCCGCTTCGGCGCGCGCCTGATCGCCGCCAAGCGGCTGGTGCGCGAAGTCGCCCGCCGCCGCAACGAGCTGCACGCGGTCGCGCTGATGGCCGACCAGATGCCTGCCTCGAGCGGCGGGCGCCAGTGGCTGACCTTTCTCGGCCGCGAGACCGCCTTCTATCCGGGGCCGGGGGAGATCGCACGCCTGACCGGTTATGCGGCGTTCTTCGTCGCCATGCGCCGCACCGGCCGCGGCCGCTACGAGCTCGACTACCAGCCGATCAGCGCGGCGCACGAGCGGCTCGATCCGGAGGTCTTCACCGCGCGCTACGCACACGCAGTCGAGCAGCAGATCCGCGCGCAGCCGGCGGATTGGACCTGGATCCATCGGCGCTGGAAAACGGCGCGGCTGCACCGGCTGCCGGCCGGACAGCCGGCGCAGAACTGAGTCGACGCGCCGCCGCCGGGGCGGCGGCCGGCATTTGCTATCATTCGCCGTCCGTCTTCGAAATCCAGCGGCGAGGAGAGCGCGATGCGACCAGGTCCGGTGGATCTCGGCGTGCTCGGGGCGCGGCTGCGGCAGCAGACCGAGATCGACGATCCCATCACCGGCCCGGCCGACCCTCTGGAGGTCGAGGCACGCAGCAAGCTCTGGCCGCACGCGGCCTGGTGGGCGCGCATCGAGCTCGAGCAGGTCTCGGAGGGCAGCGGCGCACGCCGGCTGGAGGAATACCGCTTCACGCCGGCCTCCACGCTCGGCGGCCTGCCCGCGATCCATGGTCCGGGGCTGCCGGTCGCGATCATGTTCGAGCGCTCGCCGAACGGTGCCTCGCGGGCACGCATCTACTCGGCACGTGCACTGGTCGCCCAGCGCGCGCCGATGCTGCCGGTGGATGAACACCTGCAGCCGGCACGCGCTGCGGATGACGTCCTGGGGCGCCACTTTGCGGCCCTGGCACGCGCCGATCTTGCGGCCACCCTCGAGCAGTTCGAGGAGGACGGCTACCTGCAACTGTCCAGCGGTGAGATCCACCGCGGCCGCGAACACCTGCGCATCGAACTGGCCCGCTGCTTCGAGTCCGGCGGCCTCGAGCTGCGCTTCTGCAGCAGGATGCAGGACGGGCCGCGCACGGCGTTCGAGGTGCATCTGCCCGGCGGCCGGCCGGCCGTGGTGGTCTATGAGCGCGGGCGCAGCGGCAGGATCGGCGCCGTGCGACTGTATCTATAGCGGCACGAGCGCGCCGCGTCGCCGGGGTCGGGCCCGGCGCAACGACTCAATTCGTCGACGCCTTGGACGACTGTCCGGAGCCGGAGCGTGCGCCGTTCCACCATTGACGGAACGTGTGTCCGACCTCGCGGCCGCCCTCGGCGACGCGATGGCCGAACTCCTTCGAGCTCTGTTTGACCGCTTCGCCGAAGTGCTTGGCCTGGGTCTTGATCGAGGCGGTCGCGGCAGCCGGCGAGCCGGGCGCCGGCGAGCTGGATGCCGGTTCGGCGGCGAAGACCGGCGCTGCCATCGCCAGCACGGCGGCGGTCGCGGTGATTCGAAGTCGTCTGCGGCTCATGGTCGTCCCCTCGGAACATAATCAGGCGGACGGCATTCTAGTCGCTTCGGCTGTGCGGCGCCGCCGTCGGTGATCGGAGACAGACTAAAAATCCAATATTATCAATCAGTTCTTATGGGAGCGGGTTACGGCTATTGTTTTTCCAGGATGAGTCTGCGTCGAGCCGATCGTCTTCCCCGGTCGAGCCGGCCCCCGACCGAGCGCTTGCGATCGCTCCTTGTCCACCGCCCGACGCGCGCGTTGATCCTCCTTGCTGGGCGGGGCCTTGGTCGCCGCCCGGGGGGGCTGCTGCTTCCTGCTCTTCT
>DAHUYP010000020.1 GCA_027315105.1 Gammaproteobacteria bacterium | reverse complement strand
GTGCGCACCGCCGCCGGCACGCGCGGCAGCCCGGTGTGCTGGGTACGGAACGGTCGAGACGACGCGGCGCCCGCGGCGCGCCGGCCTTCCGGCCGCAGGCCGGTGCCGGGCGGCTGATACGCGGGCACCAGCTGCGCGCGTCCGCCGCCGATCAGATCGGCACGGCCCATGCGCCGCAGCGCCTCGCGCAGCAGCGGCCAGTTGTTCGGATCGTGATAGCGCAGAAAGGCCTTGTGCAGGCGCCGCACGCGCAGACCTTTCGGGATGGCGACCGGCTCGCTGTCGCGGCTGACGCGCTTGAGCGGATTCTTGCCGCTGTGATACATCGCCGTAGCGCTCGCCATCGGCGAGGGCAGGAACGCCTGCACCTGGTCGGCGCGAAAGCCATTGCGCTTGAGCCACAGCGCGAGCTCGAGCATGTCCTCATCCGTGGTCCCCGGATGCGCCGCGATGAAGTATGGGATCAGATACTGCTCCTTGCCCGCCTCCTTCGAATAACGGTCGAACAGGTCCTTGAAGCGATAGTAGGCGCCCACTCCCGGTTTCATCATCTTTGACAGCGGCCCCTCGCGCAGGTGCTCCGGGGCGATCTTGAGATAGCCGCCGACGTGGTGCTGCGCGAGCTCGCGAACGTATTGCGGCGACTCGATCGCGAGGTCGTAGCGCACGCCGGAGGCGATCAGCACCTTCTTGATGCCGGGCAGCGCGCGTGCCTTGCGGTACAGCTCGATCAGCGGCGTGTGATCGGTATTCAGGTTCGGGCATATGCCCGGGTACACGCACGACGGCCGGCGGCAGGCGCTCTCGATCTCGCGGCTCTTGCAGGCCAGGCGGTACATGTTGGCGGTCGGTCCGCCGAGGTCCGAGATCACGCCAGTGAAACCCGGCACGACGTCGCGGATCCTGCCGATCTCGCGCAACACGGACTCCTCGGAGCGGCTCTGGATGATGCGGCCTTCGTGCTCGGTGATCGAGCAGAAGGTGCAGCCGCCAAAGCAGCCGCGCTGGATCGCAACCGAGAAGCGGATCATCTTGTAGGCGGGGATGTTGGCCTCGCCGTAGCACGGATGCGGCCGGCGCTGGAACGGCAGATCATAGATCCAGTCCATCTCCGTGCTGCTGAGCGGAATCGGCGGTGCCGTGAGCCACAGGTCCTGCGCGCCGTGCCGCTGCACCAGCGCGCGCGCATTCCCCGGGTTGGATTCCAGGTGCAGGATGCGCGAGGCATGCGCATAGAGCACCGGATCGTCCGCTACCTGCTCGTAGGAAGGCAGGCGGATGACGCTGCGCTCGCGATCGACGTTGCGCACGCGCCGTATGAAGCGCACCACCTGGGCGCCGGCTGCGGCCGCGGGCGCACCGGCCGCGGCGGCCGCGGCGGCCGACCCCGCCGCGCTCATCGCATAGGGATCGGCCGGCGGGCCGGGCGGGCCGGGCGCATCCAGATGCGAGGAGTCGATCTCGATCCACGCGCCGCCCGGGGCACCGTGCGCGAACGCGGTGCCGCGCACGTCGCGCAACTGCTCGATGCGCTCGCCCGCCTGCAGCCGTCGTGCTATCTCGACGATCGCACGCTCGCCGTTGCCGTAGACCAGCAGATCCGCCTTGGCATCGAGCAGCACCGAGCGCCGGACCTTCTCGGACCAATAATCGAAATGCGCTATGCGGCGCAGCGAGGCTTCGATGCCGCCGATGATGATCGGCACGTCGCGGTAGGATTCGCGCGCACGCTGCGCGTACACGATGACCGAGCGGTCCGGGCGCCGGCCGCCGGCGCCGCCGGGGGTATAGGCGTCATCGCTGCGCACCCGCCGATCGGCGGTGTAGCGATTGACCATAGAGTCCATGTTGCCGGCGGTGATGCCGAAGAACAGGCGCGGTGCGCCGAGGGCACGCAGGGCCGCGGCATCGCGCCAGTCCGGTTGCGCGATGATGCCGACGCGCAGCCCCTGCGCTTCGAGCACGCGGCCTATGATCGCCATGCCGAAGCTCGGGTGATCAACGTACGCATCGCCGGTGACGATGATGACGTCGCACCGATCCCAGCCGAGCGCGTCCATCTCCGCCCGTGACATCGGCAGGTACGGCGCCGGCGGCGGGCGCGGCCGCGCCTCGTCCGGGTTCAGGGCGCGGTGCGGGAGCGGCAATCGGGCTGCGGCAGGCATGGGCGTTCATTATAGCCGCTGCTGTCAAGCCGCTGCCGGTCGTCGCGGAATGGCATAAGATCCGGCCATCATGGGCCGCAGCGCGCATGACGCGATCGTCGTGCGCGGCGCGCGTCAGAACAACCTCTGCAATCTCGATCTGGACTTCCCGCACGGCGAGTTGATCGTCGTCACGGGCGTGTCGGGCTCCGGCAAGTCGTCGCTGGTCTTCGACACGCTGTACGCCGAGGGACAGCGCCGCTACGTCGAGACCTTCTCGCCGTACGCACGCCAGTTCCTGGACCGCATGGACAAGCCGCGGGTCGATCGCATCGAGCGCATACCGCCGGCGATCGCGATCGACCAGGTGAACCCGGTGCGCACCTCGCGCTCCACGGTCGGCACCATGACGGAGATCAACGACCATCTCAAGCTGCTGTATGCCCGCGCTGCGCAGCTCCATTGCCGCCAGTGCGGCCGCCCGGTGCGGCGCGACCATGCGCAGAGTATCGCCGAGGCACTGCCGACGGCGCTGGCCGCGCTCGAGCAGCCGCTGCTGCTGATCTGCTTTCCGGTGCCGTTGCCGCCGAAGATGAAGCTCGGCGAACTGCGTGCCGAGCTCGCGAAGCTCGGCTACGTGCGCGTGCATCACGAGCAGCCGCGGCTGCTGACGATGATCCAGGATCGGCTGCGGCTGGATGAGCAGGATCGCAGCCGACTGCTCGAGGCGCTCGAAGCCGCGCTGCGCGCCGGCCACGGCCGCATCAGCGTCCATGCGCTCGATGCGGCCGGCGAGCAGCACCTGCATTGCGCCGAGTGCGACCTGCATTATCAGGATGCCACGCCGGGATTGTTCTCGTTCAATTCCCCGCTCGGCGCCTGCGACACCTGTCGCGGCTTCGGCCGCGTGATCGGCATCGATTACGGCCTGGTCGTCCCCGACGACGCCAAGACGCTGGCCGGCGGCGCCGTGCGCCCGTGGCAGACCCCGTCCTACAGGGAGTGCCAGGACGATCTGCTGCGCTTTGCCGGCAAGCGCGGCATTCCGACCGACGTGGCGTGGCGCGATCTCAGCCCCGAGGCACGCCACTGGGTGCTCGAGGGCGAAGGCCCATGGAACAGGAAGGTCTGGTACGGTGTGCGCCGCTTCTTCGATTGGCTCGAGACCCGCGCCTACAAGATGCACATCAGGGTGCTGCTGTCGAAGTACCGCAGCTATACCCTGTGCGCCAGCTGCCGCGGCGCGCGCCTCAAGAGCGATGCGCTGCTCTGGCGGCTGGGCGATGACGCGGCCGCGCGGCACGCCGGCATCGGCGGCGCCGGCCAGCCCACGCTGCCGGGCCTGGCGATCGACCAGGTCATGCAGCTGCCGCTCGAGCGCTGCCGCGACTTCTTCCACCAGCTGCCGCTGCGCAAGCCGCTGGATGAGGCCGCGGATCTGCTGCTCGGTGAGTTGCGCGCGCGGCTTGATTTCCTCGGCGACGTCGGCCTGGGCTACCTGACGCTCGATCGTCAGTCGCGCACGCTCTCCGGCGGGGAAGTGCAGCGCATCAACCTGACCACCGCGCTCGGCACGTCGCTGGTCAACACCCTGTTCGTGCTCGATGAGCCGTCGATCGGCCTGCATCCGCGCGACATGCAGCGCGTGATCGGTGTGATGAAGCGGCTGCGCGATGCGGGCAATACGCTGCTCGTGGTCGAGCACGATCCGCAGATCATGATCGAGGCCGATCGCATTCTCGATCTGGGACCCGGAGCCGGCGAGCACGGTGGCCGTATCGTCTGCTACGGCACGCCGGCCGAGGTCATGGCGCATCCGCACTCGGCCACCGGCGCGTGGCTCGCGGGGCGCCGCCGGCTGCCGCCGCTGCGCGCCCGTGACGCCAGCGTGCCGGCCGCCGTCCCGGCGTGCACCGACGCCGCCAGCACGCTGCGCCTGTACGGCGCCGCCGAGCACAACCTGCGGCAGATCGATGTCGAGATACCGCTGCAGCGCCTGGTGTGCCTGACCGGCGTGTCCGGTTCCGGCAAGTCGACACTGGTGCAGGACGTGCTGTATCCCGCGTTGCAGAAATCGCACGGCAAGCCGACCGAGGCTCCCGGGATATTCACCCGGCTCGAGGGCGCCGAGCTCATCGAGGCTGCGGTGCTCGTCGATCAGGCACCGATCGGTCGCACCACGCGCTCCAATCCGGCCAGCTACGTCGGCGCCTTCGATGAGATCCGCGCGCGCTTCGCAGCCGAGCCCGAGGCCAGGCTGCGCCGCTACACCGCCGGCACCTTCAGCTTCAATTCCGGCAATGGCCGCTGTCCGGCCTGCGGCGGCAACGGCTTCGAGCACGTCGAGATGCAGTTTCTCTCCGACGTGTATCTGCGCTGCGCCGAGTGCGACGGCTCGCGCTATCGCGCCGAGACGCGCCAGATTCGCATCCGCGGGGCCACCGGTCGGCGCGCGCACGTGGCCGAAGTGCTGCAGATGACCGCCACCGAGGCGCTGGCATTCTTCGCCGACTCGAGCGCCGTGTGCGCGCGCCTGCAGCCGCTCGTGGACGTGGGACTGGATTACGTGCGGCTCGGTCAGCCGGTGCCGACGCTGTCGGGCGGCGAGGCGCAGCGCCTGAAACTCGCCGGGCATCTGGCGGCCGCGGCGCTCGATCGGCCCAAGCCGGGCCGCAGCGACGGCGCCCGGCGCCGGCGCGCGGCCCGCGATGCCGCACTGCCAGCGCGCGGCAAGCTGCTGATCTTTGACGAGCCGACCACGGGACTGCACTTCGAGGACATTGCGCGACTGGTGCGCGCCTTTGGCCTGCTGTTGCAGGCCGGGCATTCCCTGCTCGTCATCGAGCACAACCTCGACGTCATCCGCGCTGCGGACTGGGTCATCGAGCTGGGCCCCGAGGGCGGCGAGCGCGGCGGGGAGCTCGTGGCGGCGACGACGCCCGCCGGCCTGATGCGGATGCCGCAATCGCATACCGGACGCGCACTCGCGCAGTACGCGCAGTACGCGCCGACCGCCAACCTTCCGGCCGCGGACGGCAGCGCCTATGCAGCGCCGGCGGCCGCGGTGCGCGCGCCCTCGGTACGGGACGCCGCCAGGCCGCGCGCCGGTCTGCGCGGCGCCGGCCCGGCTCACGACCCGGGCAGCATCGTGGTGCGCGGGGCGCGCGAGCACAACCTGAAGAACGTGGACGTCGAGATTCCACGCGATCGTTTCACCGTCGTCACCGGCGTCTCCGGGTCGGGCAAATCGACGCTCGCGTTCGATATCCTGTTCAACGAGGGACAGCGCCGGTATCTCGAATCGCTCAATGCCTATGCGCGCCAGTTCGTTCAGCCTGCGGCGCGCCCGGATCTCGATGCCATCCATGGCATTCCGCCGACGGTCGCGATCGAGCAGCGCGCCAGCCGCGGCGGGCTCAAGAGCACGGTCGCGACCTTGACCGAGATCTATCATTTCCTGCGCCTGATCTACGTGCGCCTGGGGCGGCAATACTGCCCGGACTGCGAGCTCGCCATCGCGCCGCAGAGCCCCGAGTCGATCGTGGCGCAGCTGCTGCAGGCTCACCGCGGCACGACGATCCAGCTGCTCGCGCCGTTGGTTGCGCACCGCAAGGGCCATTATCGCGAGCTGGCCCGCTGGGCCGCGGCACGCGGCGCCCGGCAGCTGCGGGTGGATGGGAAGATCGTGCCGACCGAGCCGTTCCCGAGCCTCAAGCGCTTCGTCGAGCACGACATCGAGCTGCCGATCGCCGAGGTATCGTGCACGCCGCGGCAGGAGGTGGCGCTGCGCGCCGCCGTGGACAGCGCCCTGGAGGCGGGCAAGGGCGTGGTCCATGTGCTTGGCGCGCGCGGCAGGAGCGATCTGTTCAGCTCCCGCCGCGCCTGTCCTGCCTGCGGCCGCGGCTTCCCGGAGCCCGATCCTCGGCTGCTGTCCTTCAATTCCTCCCAGGGTTGGTGCGAGAGCTGCTTCGGCACCGGATTGGTGGTCGGCAGCTTCGGGCCGGACCAGAGCGGCGAGGAGGCGCAGTGGTCCCGCGGCGCGTCCGATGGCGCCGACCAGGCGGCCTCGCGGCCGTGTCCTGGCTGCGGCGGCGCGCGCCTGAACGGCGTGGCGCTGCACTTGCGGTTCCGCGAGCGCTCGATCGCCGAACTCACGGCGCTGGCGGTCACGGATCTGGGCGCGTTCTTCAAGGGTCTGAGGCTCGGGGCGCGCGAAAGCGCGATCGCGCGTGACGCGTTGGCGGAGATTCGCAGCCGCCTGGAATTTCTCGAGCGCGTAGGTCTGGGATACCTGTCGCTCGATCGCGCTGCGCCCACGCTATCGGGCGGCGAGGCGCAGCGCATTCGCCTCGCCGCGCAGCTCGGATCGAATCTGCAGGGCGTCTGCTACGTGCTCGATGAGCCCACGATCGGCCTGCATCCCCGCGACAATGCGGTGCTGCTTGATGCACTCGACCAGCTCGCGGCCGCCGGCAACACGCTGGTGGTGGTCGAGCACGACGAAGACACCATCCGCCGCGCCGACCACATCGTCGATCTGGGGCCCGGCGCCGGCGTTCAGGGCGGCCGGGTGGTCGCGGCCGGCACGGCGCAGGCACTGCAGCGCAACCCCGAGTCGGTGACCGGCCGCTTCCTGGCGCACCCGCTGCGGCACCCGCTGACTCCGCGACGCATCACCGACCCGCGCAGCGATGCGCTCGAAATCGAGTCGGCGCACTTGCACAATCTGCGCGACATCGATGTGCGCATTCCTCTGCGCCGGCTGGTCGTGGTCACCGGCGTTTCAGGCTCCGGCAAGTCCTCGCTGGCGCGCGACGTGCTCTACGCCAACCTGCGCGCGCAGGTGGGCTCCAAGTCCCGCACCGCGCTCAGCGGCCTCAAGGCCATGCGCGGCCTGGAGCCGATCGCGCGCGTACTCGAGGTCGATCAGACCCCGATCGGACGCACGCCGCGCTCCTGCCCGGCGACCTACGTCGGCTTCTGGGACGACATTCGGCGCGTGTTCGCCGGCACCAGCGAAGCGCGCATGCGCGGCTATGCCGCCGGCCGCTTCTCCTTCAACACCAGCGGCGGGCGCTGCCCCGACTGCGAGGGCGCGGGCATCCGCACGATCGAGATGAGCTTCCTGCCCGACGTCAAAGTGCCGTGCGAGCGCTGCGGCGGCAGCCGCTTCGACCGCGAGACGCTCGAGGTACATTGGCGCGGGCGCTCGGTCGGCGACGTGCTGGGCATGAACGTCGAGCAGGCGGTGGGCTTCTTCGCCGCGCATGCGCGCATCGCCCGGCCCCTGTCGCTGCTGGCCGACGTCGGCCTCGGCTACCTGACACTGGGGCAGCCGAGCCCGACGCTATCGGGCGGCGAAGCCCAGCGCATCAAGCTGGTCACGGAGCTCGCGCGGCTCACCGATTCGCCGCGCTCGCGCCCGGGACACACGCTCTATGTGCTCGATGAGCCGACCGTCGGATTGCACATGGCGGACGTCGAGAAGCTGATCGGCGTGCTGCACCGGCTGGTCGACGCCGGTCACTCAGTGATCGTGGTCGAACACAACCTCGACGTCATGGCCGAGGCGGATTGGATCATCGACCTGGGTCCGGAGGCCGGTGCGGGCGGCGGCCGGGTGGTCGCGGCCGGACCGCCGGCTGCGATTGCGGCGCAACGCGCGCGCTCGCATACTGGCGCGGCGCTGGCGCGCTTTCTGCGCGAGCGCGCGGTCTGACCCACGTTCCGACTGCCGGAGGCGCGCGGCGCTCGAGTCCATGGCCCACGAGCTGGTTTGCTGGAAGTGCGGTGCCGATCTTGCCGCCCTCACGCTGCCGCTTTCGCGCCGCGACGAATGCCCGCGCTGCCGCGCGGAATTGCACGTCTGCCGCATGTGCACCGACTACGACGAGCACGTCGCCAAGAAGTGCCGCGAACCGATCGCCGAGGAGGTCAGCGACAAGACCCGCGCGAACTTCTGCGACTACTTCGCGCCGCGGCGCAGCGCCTTCGTCGCCCGCGACACGAGCGCCGCCGAGCAGGCGCGCGACCAGCTGGCGAAGCTGTTCGGCGGCAAATCCTAGCCCTGCCCGGCGCCGACGCGCGGCGCCGCGCCGGCCGGTGATCGCGCCTTCGGTCAGCTGCCCAGGCGCTCCGACAGGCGGTCGAACAGGCGGCCCAATCGCGATGGCTTGTTGCCCTTGACTGGCTCGAGTCGCAGATGCCGCACGCCTGATTCGTTGATCGATGCTTCCCGCGTGTCGTCCATCCGCAGCTCCCCGGCGCCGAGAATCTCCAGTGTTTCCTCGAGCGTCATCGGCTTGCTCTTGCTGCGGGCGTTGACCTGACCGGCGGTTCGCAGCTTGGCGCGCTTGCCGGGTGCGCCGCGAGCCGCTCGAGCGCCGATCGATGGGCGCGGCGGCGTCGGGCGATTGGCTGCACCCGGCTTGGCGCTCTCGGGCTGCTTGTCTTCGATGAACTCGAATTCGGTCTTGCCCGGCTTGGCCGGCGCCGCGCCCCTGGCCGGTGCGGCCTCGCTGCCCGGCGGGCGCGAGACCGCGAGCTTCGCGCGCTCGCGCTCGCGTGTCGTGACCGGCACCACCGACACCGTCGCGAACTCCGAGCGCACGTAGTGGGCCACCTGCTTGGCCGAGACGGCATCGGTAAAGAAACCCAGGCGCAGGCCATACCAGCGCCGGCCGTCGCGGTTGCCCTCGGCGCCGTAGAGCGTGTAGGCGCTGAAGATCGCCAGCTGCGGCACCGCGGTGATGTCTATCGGCTGCACCGACCACATCAGCTGTACGGCATAAAAGGCTTTCTCATCGCGCGGCGATGCCTGCTCGGCCGAACGTTCCGCGCCGCTCGGGCCCTTGGCGTTCGCCGCCGCCGCAGCGCGCGGCTGGCGCACGGTGGGCGCGAAGTCGGCGGCCCCGCCTTCGAGCACGTTGAGAGCCTGGGCGTTGCTGATCTCGACCTCGGTGTCGACCCGGAAGGCACGCGCGGCGGGAGCAGGGGGAGCAGCCGCCGGCGGTCGGCGCGGCGCGGCGGGTGCGGCAGCGGCCAACCGCGGCGGATTGGCGGGCGCAGACGCACGCACGAGCGGCGCACGAGCGGCCGCGGGCTTGAGCTGCGGAATCGGGCGCAGCACCGGGGCGCGCTCGGCGCTGTCACCGAGCGAGGCGATTGCGGCCCGCACATTGTTCAGCGACTGCGTCGCTGCCACCTCATCCGTATCGGCGCTGCCGGCGGCCGGCAGGCGCCGGCCCGAATCGGGCACCAGCTCGAGCGCGGCGTCATTCATGGCGGCGCGGTCCGCCGCCGGCGATACAGTGGCCGCGCGGGACGGCGCCACGGCTCGGGCCGCCGCGGCCTGCGGCACGGGCGGCACCGGGACGGCAGC
>DAHUYP010000002.1 GCA_027315105.1 Gammaproteobacteria bacterium | reverse complement strand
CGGTGAGCGCGGCCGGCCGGCGGGCGGCGAGGTGGCGTTCTGTGCTATGATTTCCGGCTTAAAATTCAAGCCTGCAGATTCGAAAGAGTGACCGAAATAGCCCGCGAAATCGTGCCCGTCAGCCTCGAAGAGGAGATGCGGCAATCCTATCTGGATTATGCAATGAGCGTCATCGTCGGACGCGCATTGCCCGACGTGCGCGACGGCCTCAAGCCGGTGCACCGGCGCGTGCTGTTCGCCATGCGCGAGCTCGGCAACGACTACAACAAGGCCTACAAGAAGTCGGCGCGCGTGGTCGGCGACGTGATCGGCAAGTATCACCCGCACGGCGACGTGGCGGTGTACGACACCATCGTGCGCATGGCGCAGCCGTTCTCGATGCGCTACCTGCTGGTGGATGGCCAGGGCAATTTCGGTTCGGTGGACGGCGATGCGCCGGCGGCCATGCGCTACACCGAAGTGCGCATGTCGAAGCTCGCGCACGAACTGCTGGCCGACATCGACAAGGAAACCGTCGATTTCGTGCCGAACTACGACGAGTCCGAGCACGAGCCCTCGGTGCTGCCGACGCGGGTGCCGAATCTGCTGGTCAACGGCGCCTCCGGCATCGCGGTCGGCATGGCGACCAACATTCCGCCGCACAACCTGACCGAGATCTGCAACGCGCTGCTGGCGCTGATCGAGGATCCGTCGATCACGCTCGCCGGGCTCATGCAGCACGTGCCGGGTCCGGATTTCCCGACCGCCGGCATCATCAACGGCGCGCAGGAGATCGTCAGCGCCTACAAGAGCGGCCGCGGCCGCCTGTCGCTGCGCGCGCGCGCCCACTTCGAGGATCTCGAGAGCCAGGGCCGCCAGGCGATCATCGTCACCGAGCTGCCATACCAGGTCAACAAGGCGCGGCTGCTCGAGCGCATCGCCGAGCTGGTGCGCAACAAGCAGATCGACGGCATCTCCGAGCTGCGCGATGAGTCCGACAAGGACGGCATGCGGGTGGTGATCGAGCTCAAGCGCGGCGAAGTCGCCGAGATCGTGCTCAACAACCTGTACGCGCAGACGCCGATGGAGACCGTGTTCGGCATGAACATGGTGGCGCTGCTCGACGGCCAGCCGCGCCTGATGTCGCTGCGCGACATGCTCGATGCGTTCCTGCGCCATCGGCGCGAGATCGTCACTCGGCGCACGATCTTCGAGCTGCGGCGTGCGCGCGAGCGTGCCCACATCCTCGAGGGACTGGCGGTGGCGCTGGCCAACATCGAGGCCATGATCGCGCTGATCCGATCCTCGCCGACGCCGGCCGATGCGCGTGCGGCCATGCTCGCGCGCAGCTGGCCGCCGGGCCCGGTGCCGGAGATGCTGCGCCGTGCGGGCGAGGTGTCGACGCGGCCCGATGGGCTGGCGGCGGAGATCGGGCTGGCGGGTGACACCTACCGCTTCAGCGAGACGCAGGCGCAGGCGATCCTCGATATGCGCCTGCACCGCCTGACCGGCCTGGAGCAGCACAAGATCGTCGAGGAGTACCAGGGGCTGCTGCGCGAGATCGTCGATCTGTCGGACATTCTCGCGCGCCCGGAGCGCCTGACCGGCGTGGTGCGCGACGAGATCGTCGAGATCCGCGAGGTCTACGGCGACCCGCAGCGCACCGAGATCAGCCGCGATCATCTCAATCTGAGCACCGAGGACCTGATCGAGCCGCAGGACATGGCGGTGACGCTGTCGCATGCGGGCTACGCCAAGGCGCAGCCGATATCCGACTACCAGGCGCAGCGCCGCGGCGGCCGCGGCAAGTCGGCGACCGCGGTCAAGGACGAGGATTTCATCGAGAAATTCTTCATCGCCCACACGCACGACACGCTGCTGTGCTTTTCCAATCGCGGCCAGGTCTATTGGCTGCGCGTGTTCGAGCTGCCGCAGGGCGGACGCGGCTCGCGCGGCAAGCCGATCGTGAACCTGCTGCCACTCGAGGACGGCGAGAAGATCAGCGCCGTGCTGCCGGTCAAGCAGTTCGACGAGCAGCACTTCGTGTTCATGGCCACCAGCAGCGGCACCGTCAAGAAGACGCCGCTGGCGGCGTTCTCGCGCCCGCGCCCGAGCGGCATCATCGCGCTGGAGCTGCGCGGCGAGGACCATCTGGTCGGCGTCGCGCTCACCGACGGGGCGCGCGAGATCATGCTGGTCAACAGCGGCGGCAAGGCGATCCGCTTCCCCGAGGAGGAGGTGCGGCCGATGGGCCGTGAGGCGGCCGGTGTGCGCGGCGTCAAGCAGGCCGAGGGACAGCGCGTCATCGCGCTGCTGGTGCTCGGCGACGGACACGTGCTGACCGCGTCGGAGAACGGCTACGGCAAGCTCACCCCGCTCGAGGACTTCCCGCTGCACGGGCGCGGCGGCCAGGGCGTCATCGCGCTGCAGACCACCGAGCGCAACGGCGCGACCGTCGCGGCGTTGCAGGTGCAGAACGCCGACGAGCTCATGCTGATCAGCTCCACCGGCACGCTGGTGCGCACGCCGGTGGCCGACATCTCGGTGGTGGGCCGCAATACGCAGGGCGTGCGGCTGATCCGCCTCGGGGAAGGCGAGCGGCTGACCGGCATCGAGCGCGTGGCGGGACTGGAAGCGGGCGACGAGGCGGCCGAGGCGGGCGCCGAAGGCAGCCTCGGCGAGCCCGGCGCCGGCGCGCCCGGCGGCGAAGTCAGCCCCTCCTGAGCGCGCGCCGCCCGAGCGGCGGCATGGGTTCATGCTCCGGGGCGAGGTGCGCCGCTCTGCTAGAATTGCCGCTGCTCGTTCGGTTGCCTGGGAAATCAAGGTCGTTTGCGTGCGGGTATTCAATTTCGCGGCGGGTCCGGCGGCATTGCCGCTCGAGGTGCTGGAGCAGGCCAGGGACGAGATGACCGATTGGCGCGGCAGCGGCATGTCGGTCATGGAGATCAGCCACCGCAGCGAGGCCTTCGCCGCGGTGGCCGCCGAGGCCGAGGCCGACTTGCGCGAGCTGCTGTCGATCCCGGCGAACTACAAGGTGCTGTTCCTGCAGGGCGGCGCGAGCGCGCAGTTCTCGGCCGTGCCGCTGAACCTGGCGCACGCCGGCAGCCGCGTCGATTACGTCAATACCGGCGCCTGGTCGGCGAAGGCGCTCGGGGAGGCCGGACGCTATTGCAGCGTGCATGTCGCGGCCGATGCGGCGGCGTCGGACTACACCTCGGTACCGCCGCAGAGCACCTGGCGGCCCACCCCCGGGGCGGCCTATCTGCACTACACGCCGAACGAGACCATCGGCGGGGTGGAGTTTGCGTTCGTGCCGCAGGTGGATGCACCGCTGGTCGCCGACATGTCCTCGACCATCCTGTCGCGGCCGATCGACGTCAGCCGCTTCGGCCTCATTTACGCCGGCGCGCAGAAGAACATCGGCCCCGCCGGTCTGTGCCTGGTGATCGTGCGCGAGGATCTGACCGGCCATGCGCGTGCGGACACGCCGCGCGTCTGGGACTACAAGAGCGTGGCCGATGCCGGCTCGATGCTCAACACGCCGCCGACCTTCGGCTGGTACGTGGCCGGCCTGGTGTTCAAGTGGCTCAAGCGCCAGGGCGGCCTGAGTGCCGTGGCCGAGCGCAATCGCGCCAAGGCGCAACTGCTCTACCGGACGATCGATGACTCGGGCTTCTATCGCAACCCGGTGGCTGCCGACAGCCGCTCGTGGATGAACGTGCCGTTCATGCTGGCCGACCCGCGGCTCGGTGCCCGGTTCGTGCGCGAGGCGGCGCAGGCCGGGCTGGCCAATCTCGAGGGCCATCGCTCGGCCGGCGGCATGCGCGCGAGCATCTACAATGCGATGCCGCTCGAGGGCGTCAGGGCGCTGAGCGATTTCATGCGCGAATTCGCGCGCCGCCACGGCTGAGCCGCGGCGCGCGGATCGAGGCCAGCATGAGCAAACGCATTCCGGCGAAAGCCGCACCGCCGCCGCGCCGCAGTGCGCCGGCCGGCGCCGCGGGCA
>DAHUYP010000001.1 GCA_027315105.1 Gammaproteobacteria bacterium | reverse complement strand
GGGCGCTGCCGGCGCGGCGCGCGGCGGCGGCGCGGCCGCCCTGCCGGCCAGCGTGATCGAGCAGCTGCTGCGCATGCGCCGCGGCGATGCCAACGCGCCGGCGCGCTGCCTGGTGGAGCTCGGCGGACGGCGGCTGGAGTGCTCCTTCCTGAGCCCGCTCGGTCCCGACGAGTTGCTGTTCCGGCTGGCCGAGATCGCCAGCACCGACGGCGATCAGTCGATCCTGCAGCGCGCCTTCGGCCTGACGTCGCGCGAAGCCGAGGTGCTGCTGTGGATCAGCCGCGGCAAGCCCAATCGCGACATCGGCGAAATCCTCGCCATCAGTCCGCGCACGGTCAACAAGCATCTGGAGCAGATCTTCGTCAAGCTCGGCTGCGAGAACCGCTCGGCTGCGGCCGCCGCGGCCGTGCGCACGCTGACCCATTGACGCCGGCGGCGCCGCGAACCGTGCCGGCGCGCATGGCATGACCCTTGCTGGACGAGTGGCCGCATGAACGACCGGACCATCGAAGCCGATCCGTATCCCTGGCCCTACGACGGCCGCTTCAGCGCCGCCGACACGGCGCTCATCGTCATCGACATGCAGACCGATTTCTGCGGCATCGGCGGCTATGTCGACAAGATGGGCTACGACCTGTCGCTCACGCGCGCGCCGATCGAGCCGATCCGGCAGGTGCTCGCGCGTGCGCGCGCGCACGGGCTGCACGTCATTCACACGCGCGAGGGGCATCGGCCCGATCTGTCGGATCTTCCGGACAACAAGCGCTGGCGCTCGCGGCGCCTCGGCGCCGGTATCGGCGATGCCGGCCCCTGCGGCCGGATCCTGGTGCGCGGCGAGCCGGGCTGGCAGATCATCCCGGAGCTCGCGCCCGCCGCCGGCGAAGTCGTCATCGACAAGCCTGGCAAGGGCTCGTTCTGCGCCACCGACCTGGAGTTGATACTGCGCACGCGCGGCATTCGCAATCTGATGCTGACCGGCATCACCACCGACGTCTGCGTGCACACCACCATGCGCGAGGCCAACGATCGCGGCTTCGAGTGCCTGCTGCTTGAGGACTGCTGCGGCGCCACCGACCACGGCAATCACCTGGCGGCACTGAAGATGGTCAGGATGCAGGGCGGCGTGTTCGGCGCGGTCGCGCCGTCCGCGGCAGTGCTGGCCGCGCTGGCCTGATGGCGACACCGCTGGTGGCGGAGGTGCGCGCCGCTTTCGAGCGCTACGAGGACGCGCTGCGCCGTAACGACGTCGAGGCGCTGATCGACTTCTTCCTGCCGTCCGAGGACACCGTGCGCTACGGTCTGGCCGAGCAGAACTACGGCCATGCGCAGCTCGCCGCCTACCGGCGCGCGGCCGCCGCCATTCATCCGGGCCGGCGCCTGCGCCGCGCGCTCGTGACCGGCTACGGCGAGGACGTCGCCTGCGTCAGCGCCGAATTCACCGACCCGGCCAGGCCCGGCATCGGCCGTCAGACGCAGACCTGGGTGCGTACCGCGCGCGGCTGGAAGATCGCGGTCGCGCACGTCAGCATGTGCGGCCAGTCCGGCGGCTGACTCAACGCGGTGCACGCCTGCACCGCGGCCGGGCAGCATCGGCTGCCGGGCGCGGCGGCAGCGCGCGCTCGTAGCGCACCGCATCAGGCTCGCGGCCGTCATTTGCTGCGGGAATTGCGCTGCCTGGCCTTCGCCGCGCCAGCGCGCGCAGCCTTGGTCCGCTTCTTGCTCGGCTCCAGTCCCAAAACTCCAACCACCGAGCCGAGGGATGATCACGATTGACGCCGCGCCCGGCCCCGTGCCGATCGATCCCGATCGGAGCGCGCTCGTGATCATCGACATGCAGCGCGACTTCCTCGAGCCCGGCGGCTTCGGCGCGTCGCTCGGCAACGACGTCACCCGCCTGGCCCGCACCATCGGGCCGTGCAGCGCGCTGCTGGGGCTGGCGCGCGAGCGCGCCATCACCGTGATTCATACGCGCGAGGGCCATCGTGCCGACCTGACCGATGCGCCGCGATCCAAGCTCGAGCGCGGCGCAGCCTCGCTGCGCATCGGCGACGTCGGACCGCTCGGACGGATCCTGATTCGCGGCGAGCCGGGACACGACATCGTGCCGGCACTCCATCCGCTGCCCGGCGAACCGGTGATCGACAAGCCCGGCAAAGGGGCGTTCTACGCCACCGATCTGCACGCCATCCTGCGCAACCGCGGCATCGAGGCCCTGATCGTCTGCGGCGTGACCACCGAGGTCTGCGTGCACACCACGGTGCGCGAAGCCAACGACCGCGGTTACCGCTGCATCGTTGCCGGCGACTGCTGCGGCTCGTACTTCCCGGAATTCCACGAGGTCGGCCTGCGCATGATCTCGGCGCAGGGCGGCATCTTCGGCTGGGTGTCCGATTCGGCGCGCATCCTGAGCGCCTTCGGCCGGCCCGCGGCGCCGCGATCGTTCGGCAGCCACACCCGCTTGCGCAGCACGAATTGAAGCAACCACACCAGGGAGGAGGACGGGCATGAACAGCACCAAACCCGCACTGTGGGTGCCGGGGGACTGGAACGCATTCTTCGGCTTCGGCACCAACATCCTGGTCAATCTGCTGACCCTCACCGGGCTGATGAAATTCGTCCTGAAGATGCCCGACTCGCTGGTCTACGGCCGCATCCTGCCCGCCACCGGCCTGATGCTGTGCCTGAGCACCCTGTACTACGCCTGGCTCGCCTATCGGCTGGCACTGCGCACCGGCCGCAACGACGTCTGCGCACTGCCCTCGGGCGTGAGCGTACCGCACATGTTCGTCGTCACCTTCGTCGTCATGCTGCCGATCGCGCTCAAGACCGGCGATGCGATCAAGGGCTGGGAGGCCGGGCTGACGTGGGTGTTCGTGCAGAGCTTCGTGCTCATGCTGGGCGGTTTCATCGGGCCGCTGGTGCGGCGCGTGACACCGCGTGCCGCCCTGCTGGGCACGCTGGCCGGCGTCTCGATCACCTTCATCTCGCTGCGGCCGGCATTCCAGGTGTTCGGCGCGCCGCTGATCGGCCTGATCTGCTTTGCGATCATCCTCATCAGCTGGTTCGGCGGCGTGCGCTTCTTCAAGGGCGTGCCGGCGGGGCTGGTCGCGATCGGCGTCGGCATGCTGATCGCCTGGGGCTCCGCCGCCGCCGGTCACGGCATCGGCGGCATGAGCCTGCAGCATCTGGCCGCCGCGCTCGCCAGTTTCGGCTTCTCGCTGCCGCTGCCGGCCGTCGGCCACGTGTTCTCGGGCTTCCAGTATTTCGGCGTCATCCTCGTCACGGCCATACCCTTCGGCATCTACGACCTGGTGGAAGCGCTCGACAACGTGGAGAGTGCCGCGGCCGCCGGCGACAGCTTCCCGACCACGCGCGTGCTGACGGCCGACGGCGTCGTCAGCCTGATCGGTTGCCTGATGGGCAACCCGTTCATCAACGCGGTCTACATCGGCCATCCGGGCTGGAAGGCCATGGGCGGACGCATCGGCTATTCGGCCGCCACCGGCATCACCGTGATCGTGCTGGCCTGGTTCGGCATCATCTCGCTGATGATGGCGTTGATCCCGGTGGTCGCCATCCTGCCGATCCTGGTCTACATCGGCATGCTCATCGGCGCGCAGGCGTTCCAGGAGACTCCGCGCCGGCATGCGCCCGCGATCGTGCTGGCGCTGCTGCCGAATCTGGCCGCCTGGACCAAGAACCAGATCGACAACGCGCTCGGCGCAGCCGGCACCTCGGCCGGCGCCGTCGGCCTCGACAAGCTCGGCGACAACGGCGTGCTCTACCAGGGACTGTCCGTCCTCGGCAGCGGCGCGACGCTCGGCGGCCTGATGCTCGCCGCCATCGCGGTGTTCGCCATCGAGCGTGAGTTCCGCAAGGCGGCCGGCTTCGCGCTCGGCGCCGCCGTGCTCACGTTCTTCGGGCTCATGCACAGCGAGGCGATCGGGGTCGGCCAGGCACCGCTGGTGGCGGTGAGCTACGTCTGCATCGCGGCGCTCATGCTCGGCTGCACCCGTCTGAGCAGCGCGCCGATGACGCAGCATGAGATCGAAGCCGAGCACGGCGGGGATCTGGAGCCGGTCGAGCACGGCGCCTGACGCGCGGCGACACGGCGGCCGGGCGCGCTGGCGCGGGCCGCCGGCGGGCACCGTATTGGTTTGGGGAGGGAGGCAGGGCGCTCGGCACAGGGAAGCGCCGGGCGCCGCGTGCCGGGCAGCGTGCTGGGCGCCGCGCGCCGGGCAGCGTGCAATGCGCGCCGCGCACCCGGCGGCCGCACGCCTTGCGGCCTCACGCGCTCGCGCGCCGCTCGATGTCGGGCAGGAATGCGGCCAGCAGCCCGATCAGCGGCAGGAACGAACACAGGCGATAGACGCGCTCGATGCCGATCGCGTCCGCGAGCGCTCCGAGCCCCGCGGCGCCCAGGCCGCCCAGGCCGAATGCCAGCCCGAAGAAGATGCCCGAGACCATGCCGACCTGGCCCGGCACCAGCTCCTGCGCAAACACCACGATCGCGGGGAACGCCGAGGCCAGGATGAGGCCGACGACCACCACCAGCGGGCCGGTCCAGAACAGGCTCGCGTACGGCAACGCCAGCGTAAACGGCAGGGTGCCGGCGATCGAGATCCAGATCACGCGCTTGCGGCCGATGCGATCGCCCAGCGGTCCGCCGAGCATCGTGCCGGCCGCGACCGCGGCGGAAAACGCGAACAGCTCCAGCTGCGCATCGCGCACCGACAGTCCGAAGCGGTGGATCAGGTAAAAGGTGAAATAGCTGGTCAGGCTCGCCAGATAGACATACTTCGAGAACACCAGCGTCAGCAGCACGCCCATGGCGCGGCGTACGGCGCCGGGCGGCAGCCGTGCGTGCCACGACGGATGCGCGGCGCCGACCGACAGCCGCGCCAGGCCGTGGTGCTTGTACCAGGTCCCGACCTGCCACAGGATCGCCGCGGACAGCAGCGCCAGCAGTGCGAAGAACGCCAGGCTCGATTGCCCCCATCGCACCACCACCAGCGCCGCGGCCAGCGGGCCGAGCGCCTGTCCGGCGTTGCCGCCCACCTGGAACAGCGATTGCGCCAGGCCGTGCCGGCCGCCAGCCGCCATGCGGGCCACGCGCGAGGACTCCGGGTGGAACACCGACGAGCCCACGCCGAGCAGCATGGCTCCGCCGAGCAGCAGCAGGTAGTGGTGCGCGAACGCGATCACCACCAGGCCGGCCAACGTGAACACGGTACCGCCGGGCAGTGCGAGCGGCGTCGGGCGCCGGTCCGCGTACAGTCCCACCAGCGGCTGCAGGATCGAGGCCGTCAGCTGATAGACCAGGGTCACGATCCCGATCTGGCCGAAGCTCAGACCGAAATCGGTCTTCAGATCCGGATAGATCGCCGGCAGCAGCGCCTGCATCATGTCGTTGAGCAGGTGGCAGAAGCTGATCGCCAGGATCACCGCGAACACGGTGTCGTCGGTGCGGCTCACGGCTCGCTCGGTGCGCCGGGGCACGACCGGTTCATCCATGCATTGCTCCTGCGGACATAGAGCGCGCTACGATACGGCCTGATCGGGCGGCCCGCTTTACTGTCTGGGCCGGTGCAGGTCGTAAGTAGGCCATTGCTGCAGCGCATTAATCCGGACGATTACGAGGACATGCCGCTCGCGGGAGAACTGCTCGGGCTTGAAGCCGTCGGCAAGCTTCTGCGCCAGCCAGCCGTGCCCAGGCCAGCGCCAACCTGTTCTCGCTCGTGATGACCTGCCGCGTCAATGACGTCGAGCCCTACGCGTAGCGGCGCCTCGCCTGACCAGACTCCCCGACGAATAACCGGTACGGGGTCGATCGAGCCCTACTGCGCGATTAGGCCCCGCCGAAGCCGGCGCCACTCGCGTCGTCACACGGGCAAACGTTGACATGATCATGGATACGTTGTGGGTAATTGAAAGCGGCACCATTCGCCTACGAAACCATGGCGCTTTCTGGATCATGTTCGACAACGTGAACGCGTCGTCCCGATCAACGTCGGGTCACTACTGACTATTGATCTCTGGTTGTGCTGCGCGCACCAACGCCGAAAACTTGCTTCGCCATGGCGTCCAATTGCAATTCGGAAAAATGTCTATGTATCCAGCGTGGAAATCTATTGAATAAACACGGGTACAAGATGAACGGGGTCAGGATGCAGGCGCAGCAGAATGTCACGAGTGAAATGATCGCCGCATTCGACGGCAACAGTGGGCTGTTGACAGCGACCAAATGGTCATATGCGTGAGGCCGAACGAATGCGATTATCGCGGTGCCATACATCCCGACGACCATTACGGCGCCAGTTATCCTGCGAGCGACGGGGATGTGCAAACTGTTGTTCATGGCGAGCATCCTGAACTCTAAGACATTGCCTCATAGGCCAATCGATGCCATGTGACTGCTCTGAGCCGCCATTCGTATTGACAGGCGCGGCAGCGGATTCGGACACGGACGAATTTGCTCTGCGGCAGTCAGATTGTCGATTGATTCGCCAATCGTTTCTCCAAGAAGACGGGCCCCAGTGACTCCAATGGCTACGAGCCCAAGGGGAGCGGCCGTAGCTATCGCGCCAACGCCTATGCCAATCGTAATGACGGATATTGTTTCAATATTGGCGCACCGCGGGCGCCCCGGCTATGATTCGCGGCCGGCGCCGGCTGCAGAATTGCACGGACTGCGGTAAAAGAATCGGCCGCGCCCCCTCGACGACTCGCCAAGGAGAAGATCGTGCGCTATCGGTTGCTCGGTCGGACCGGCCTGTACGTCTCCGAACTCTGCCTCGGCACCATGACCTACGGCGGCAAGGGCTTCTGGCAGCAGATCGGCGCCCTCGGGCAGGGCGAGGTCAACGAGCAGGTGAAGCTCGCGTACGAGGCCGGCGTCAACTTCATCGACACCGCCAACGTCTATTCGCTCGGCGAATCGGAGCGGCTGCTCGGCCAGGCGCTCAGGGATCTCGCTCTGCCGCGCGACCAGCTGGTGGTCGCCACCAAGGCCACCGGCATCATGAGCGAGCAGCCCAACGACCGCGGCCAGTCGCGCCACCACCTGTTCAACGAAGTCGATGCGAGCCTGCGGCGCCTGCAGCTCGAGCACATCGATCTCTATCAGCTGCACGGCTTCGATCCGCTGACGCCGCTCGACGAGGTGCTCGCCTCTCTCAACGACCTGGTCCGGTCCGGCAAGGTGCGCTACGTCGGGCTGTGCAACATGTCGGCCTGGCAGGTGATGAAGGGCCTCGCGATCTCCGAGCGGCGCGGCTGGGCGCGCTTCGAGAGCGTGCAGGCCTACTACACCATCGCCGGACGGGATCTGGAGCGCGAGCTGGTGCCGCTGATCGAGGATCAGAGGCTCGGCCTGATGGTCTGGAGTCCGCTGGCCGGCGGCTTGCTGACCGGCAAGTACCGGGCGGCCGAGAAGGGGCCCGAGGGCGCGCGGCGCACCGGCTTCGATTTTCCGGTGGTCGACAAGGAACGGGCGTTCCGCTGCGTCGATGCCATGCGTCCGATCGCCGAGCGCCATCAGGCGACGATCGCCCAGGTGGCCCTGGCGTGGCTGCTCGCCAAGGCTTTCGTCAGCAGCGTGATCATCGGCGCCAAGACGATGGCGCAGCTGCGCGACAATCTCGCCGCCACGCGCCTGCAGCTCAGCGCCGAGGATCTCGACGCGCTCGATCAGGTGAGCCAGCTGCCCGTGGAGTATCCCGGGTGGATGCTCGGCATGCAGGGACGATACCGCGCCACGCCGCCGGTCAAGGAATAGCAGCCGCCCGCCGGCCGACGCCGGTTCCGGCAGGCCCTACGTATCAACAGTCGGAGAACAGCATGGGCAAGACAGTCAGCTATCGGCGCCCGGATGGGCAGAGCGTCGCGGGTTACCTCGCCGAGCCGTCGCACGGCAATGGCGCCCCGGGCATCGTCGTGATCCAGGAGTGGTGGGGCCTCAATGACCAGATCCGCGGCGTCGCCGACAGGCTCGCGGCATCCGGTTACCGCGCGCTCGTGCCCGACCTGTACCGCGGCAAGGTCGCGCTCGAGGCCAACGAAGCCGAGCATCTGATGCAGGGCCTGGACTTCGCCGCGGCCGCGGGCCAGGACGTGCGCGGCGCCGTGCAGCACCTGAAGGCCACGGGCAGCGCCCGGGTCGGCATCACGGGCTTCTGCATGGGCGGCGCGCTGACGCTGCTCGCGGCAGTGCACGTGCCGGAGGCCGATGCCGCGGTCGTCTGGTACGGCTACCCGCCGCTCGAGTACATCAGCGCGGGCCGGATTCATGCGCCGCTGATGGCTCACTGGGCGACCGAGGACACGGTGTTTCCGATCGCCAAGGTCGACGAGCTCGAGCAGCAGCTGCGCGACGCCAAGGTGCAGTTCGAGTTCCACCGCTACCAGGCGAAACATGCGTTCGCGAACGAGACCGCCGATTCGAAGAACCTGCCGATGCTGAAGCACGACTCGGCCGCGACCGAGCTGGCGTGGCGCCGCACGCTGGAGTTCCTCGCCAGGCACCTGAAATAGCGCAGGGGCGGCGACATCGGCGGCGGCGTCGCTCGCTGCCGGCCGTCGCTCGCTGCCGGCGTCAGCGGCCCTGGTCGAGGCTCAACATGCCCTCGCGCGCGATGAACTCGATCACCGCGTCGAGCCCCTGGCCGGTCTTGAGATTGGTGAACACGAACGGGCGCTCGCCCCGCATCCTGCGCGCGTCGCGCTCCATGACTTCGAGCGAGGCGCCCACGTGCGGCGCCAGATCGATCTTGTTGATGATCAGCAGGTCGGATCGGATGATCCCCGGGCCGCCCTTGCGCGGGATCTTGTCGCCCGCGGCGACATCGATCACGTACAGCGTCAGATCCGACAGCTCGGGGCTGAAGGTCGCGGCCAGATTGTCGCCGCCGCTCTCGACGATGATCAGATCGAGGTGTTCGAATTCACGCATCAGGCCGTCGATCGCCGCCAGGTTCATCGAGGCATCCTCGCGGATCGCGGTGTGCGGACAGCCGCCGGTCTCGACGCCGCGGATGCGCTCGGCCGGCAGCGCCTGGCTGCGGATCAGGAATTCCGCATCCTCGCGCGTGTAGATGTCGTTGGTCACGACCGCGATCTCGAGCCGGTCGCGCAGGCGCTTGCAGAGCGAATCGACCAGTGCGGTCTTGCCGGAGCCGACCGGACCGCCGACTCCGATCCTCAATACCTCCGGGCGACTCGATGCGTCCATTGCCACCTGCTCCTCAGATCGCGGTTGAAGACCCGGCGGCCGTCAGCTCACGCCCAGATAATCGAGAATGCCGCGCGCCGCCTCGCGCCCCTCGAACACCGCGGTCACGACCAGATCCGAGCCGCGCACCATGTCGCCGCCCGCGTACACCTTCGGATGCGTGGTTGCGAACGGGCGGCTCGACGATCCCGAGACGCGCACTCTGCCGTCCGGATGCAGCGCGATGCCATGGCGCTCGAACCAGTCCGGCGGACTGGGCTGGAACCCGAACGCCACGATCACCGCGTCGGCGGCAATGATCTCCTCGGATCCCGGCACGTTCTCGGTGAGCCGCCGGCCGCGCGGCCCGGGCGGGCCGAGCCGCGTCTGCACGATCTTCACGCCCTCGACGCGCTGCTTGCCGATGATCTCGACCGGCTGGCGGTTGAACAGGAATTCGACGCCCTCTTCCACGCTGTTCTTGTAGTCGCGCCGCGAGCCGGGCATGTTGGGCTCGTCGCGGCGGTAGGTGCAGACCACCGCTTGCGCGCCTTGCCGGATCGCCGTGCGGTTGCAGTCCATGCCGGTGTCGCCGCCGCCGAGTACGACCACGCGCTTGCCCCCGAGATCGATGAAGCGCTCGTCGGCGCCCGGCAGACCGAGCTCGCGATCGATGTTTGCGATCAGGTAGGGCAGCGCCTCGTGCACGCCGGGCAGGTCCTCGCCCGGGAATCCGCCCTTGACGTAGTTGTACGTGCCCATGCCGAGGAACACCGCGTCGTATTCGGCCAGCAGCTGCTCGAACGACAGGTCCTTGCCGATCTCGACCCCGAGGCGGAACTCCACGCCCATGCCCTGCATGAGCTCGCGTCGCATCTCGACCACCTGCTTCTCGAGCTTGAACGGCGGGATGCCGAAGGTCAGCAGGCCGCCGATGCGCCGATAGCGGTCGTACACCACCGGCGCGACGCCGTTGCGCACCAGGATGTCCGCGCAGCCCAGCCCGGCGGGTCCCGCGCCGACGATCGCGACCCGCTTGCCGGTCGGCCGCACGCCCGCCATATCCGGCCGCCATCCCTGGGCGATCGCCTCGTCGGTGATGTACTTCTCGATCGAGCCGATCGTGACCGCGCCCAGGCCGTCGTTGAGCGTACAGGCGCCTTCGCACAGCCGATCCTGCGGACAGATGCGGCCGCAGACCTCCGGCAGCGAGTTCGTGCGGTGCGACAGCTCGGCGGCCTCGAACAGCTTGCCTTCGCTGATGAGCCTGAGCCAGTTGGGGATGAAGTTGTGGACCGGACACTTCCACTCGCAGAACGGATTGCCGCAGGACAGGCAGCGGCCCGCCTGCTGCGCGGCGCCATCCGCGTCGTAGGGCGCATAGATCTCGCGGAAGGCCTTGATGCGCTCGGCCACGGAGCCCTTCTCCGGGTCGCGGCGCGGGAACTCGAGGAACTGGAGCGTCTTGTCGACCATGGCAACCTGTCGTCAGCGTGGGCTAGGCGGCGCGCCGCAGATCTTCGATCAGGGAATCGATCGACGCCGCTTTCGGTTTGACCAGCCAGAAGTGGCCGATGAAGGAGCGCAAATCATTGACGATTTCGTCGCCCCAGACACTGCCGGTCTCGGCCACGTGCACGCGTATGAGCTCGCGCAGATGCTGCGCATGCGCATCCATGCTCTCGTGCGTGAGCCGGTGAATGTCGATCAGCTCGTGATTGTAGCGGTCGACGAAATCGTGATCCAGGTCGAGCACGTAGGCGAAGCCGCCGGTGAAGCCGGCGCCGAAATTCAGGCCCGTGCGGCCGAGCACGCAGATCACGCCGCCGGTCATGTACTCGCAGCAATGGTCGCCCGAGCCCTCGACCACCGCGACCGCGCCCGAATTGCGCACCGCGAAGCGCTCACCGGCCTGGCCGGCCGCGAACAGCTGGCCACCGGTCGCGCCGTAGAGGCAGGTATTGCCCATGATGATGGTGTCGCGCGCGGCGAAGCCGGAGCCGCGTGGCGGCCTGAGCACCAGGCGGCCGGCGGCCATGCCCTTGCCGACATAGTCATTGGCATCGCCTTCGAGGTACATGTGCAGTCCGCCCGCGTTCCAGACGCCGAAGCTCTGGCCGATCGAGCCCGTCAGGTGCACGGTCAGCGGCGTGTCCGCCATGCCGTAATTGCCCCAGCGCCGCGCGATCTCGCCGGACAGGCGCGCGCCGATCGAGCGATTGTAGTTCTTCACCTCGTAGTGCCAGTCACCGCCGGCCTTCTTCTCGATCGCGGGCAGCATATCCGCCACCATGCGCTCCGCCAGCTCGCCCTTGTCGAACGGCGCGTTCGACGGGTCGACGCAGAAATGCGGCCGGTCCGATACCAGTCCCGCATCGGACAGCAGCGGCTGCAGGTTCAGCTTGCGCTGCTTGGGCGTTTGCCCCGGCAGGATCTCGAGGTACTCGGTGCGGCCGATCAGGTCGGCCATGCGCCGTACGCCGATCGCCGCCATCAGCTCGCGGCACTCCCGCGCCACGAAGCGGAAGTAATTCATGATCATCTCGGGCTGGCCGATGAAATATTTCGAACGCAGCACCGCATGCTGCGTGGCGATCCCGGTGGCGCAGTTGTTGAGGTGGCAGATGCGCAGGTACTTGCAGCCCAGCGCGACCATCGGCGCAGTGCCGAAGCCGAAGCTCTCGGCGCCGATCAGCGCCGCCTTGATGACGTCGAGGCCGGTCTTCAGACCACCGTCGGTCTGCACGCGCACGCGATGGCGCATGTCGTTGGCGCGCAGGGTCTGATGCGTCTCCGCGAGTCCCAGCTCCCACGGCGTGCCCGCGTACTTGATCGAGGACAACGGGCTGGCGCCGGTGCCGCCGTCGTGACCGGAGATCGTGATCAGGTCCGCATAGGCCTTGGCGACGCCGGCCGCCACCGTGCCCACGCCGGGCTCGGCCACCAGCTTCACCGACACCAATGCCTGCGGATTGATCTGCTTGAGATCGAAGATCAGCTGCGCGAGGTCCTCGATCGAATAGATGTCGTGGTGCGGCGGCGGCGAGATCAGTCCCACGCCGGGCCGCGCAAAGCGCAGGTGCGCGATCATCTCGTTGACCTTGTGGCCCGGCAGCTGCCCGCCCTCGCCCGGTTTGGCGCCCTGCGCGATCTTGATCTGCAGCACCTCGGCGTTGGTCAGGTACTCCGGCGTCACGCCGAAGCGGCCCGAGGCGACCTGCTTGATCTTGGAGTTCTTCTCGGTGCCGTAGCGCACCGGATCCTCACCGCCCTCGCCAGAATTGGAGCGGCCGCCGAGGCGGTTCATCGCGATCGCGAGCGCCTCATGCGCCTCGGGCGAGAGCGCGCCGAGCGACATCCCGGCGCCGTCGAAGCGCGCCAGGATGGCTTCCATGGGCTCGACCTCGTCGATCGGGAGCGGCTGCACCGAGCGTTTCAGGCCGAGCAGGTCGCGCAGCGCGGACGCCGGCCGCTCGTTCACCAGCCGTGCATAGAGCTTGTAATGCTCGTAGTCGCCGGACACCACGGCGGCCTGCAGCGCGCCGATGACGTCCGGGTTGTACATGTGGTACTCGCCGCCATGCACGTACTTGTAGAGGCCGCCCTGCTCGATGGCCGAGCGCGGATTCCAGGCGCGCATGGCCAGTTGTCTGGTGTCGTTCTCCAGATCCTGGAAGTCGGCGCCCTCGATGCGGCTGGTGGTGTGGCGGAAACACTGCTCGACCACCTCGCTCGACAGGCCGACGATCTCGAACAGCTGCGCGGCACGATAGCTGGCGATGGTCGAGATGCCCATCTTCGACATGATCTTGTACAGGCCCTTGCGGATGCCGCGGCCGTAGCTGCGGCCGAGCTCGCGCCGCTCTTCGTAGCCGAGCTTCACCTGGCCCTTGCGCATCATCTCGTACAGGGTCTGGTAGGCCATGTACGGATAGACCGCGGTCGCGCCATAGCCGATCAGGCAGGCAAAGTGATGCGAATCGCGCGCCGTGCCGGTCTCGACCAGGATGTTGCACTTGCAGCGCAGGCCGGTCTCGACCAGGCGGTGGTGCACGGCGCCGGTGGCCAGCAGCGCGTGTATCGGCAGCTGGCCCTGCACCAGATAGCGATCGGACAGCATCAGCACCAGCTTGCCGTCGCGCACCGCCGCTTCCGCCTGATCGCAGATCGCCAGGATCGCGGTCTTGAGGCCGACCGAGGGCTGGTACTGCAGGTCGATGAACTCGTTGGCCTCCACCACCTCCTCGGAGGCGAGGATCTGCCGCAGCTCGCGCTGCGACAGCACCGGGGAGTTCAGCACGATCTGCCGCGCATGTTCGGGCAGCGGCACGAACACGTTGCATTCGGGGCCGATCTGCGTCGATACCGACATCACGATCGACTCGCGCAGCGGGTCGATCGGCGGGTTCGTGACCTGTGCGAACTGTTGCCGGAAGTAGTCGTAGAGGGAGCGGATCTTGTGCGACAGCACCGGCATCGGCGTGTCGTCGCCCATCGAGCCGACGGCCTCGCTCTCGTCCTCGGCCAGCACGCGGATGATCTCCTCGCGCTCCTCGGCCGTGAGGCCGAACATCTTCTGATAGACCGCGAGCGTCTCGCGGTCCATCGGCTCGGCCGCGAGCCGCGGATCGATCAGATCCGATTCCAGGTAGCGCACGCCCTTCTTGAGCCAGGTCTTGTAGGGATGGCGCGTCTTGAGCATGGCATCCACGTCGCGCGTTTCCAGCAGCGTGCCGGTCTGCAGGTCGAGCGCCACGATCTCGCCCGGCCCGAGCTTGCCCTTGCGCACCACGTCCTCGGGCGCGTAATCCCACACGCCGGTCTCCGAGGCGATCGTCAGGTGGCGGTTCTTCGTGATGACGAAACGCGCCGGCCGCAGGCCGTTGCGGTCGAGGCCGCAGGCCGCATAGCGGCCATCCGTCAGCACCACGCCCGCCGGGCCGTCCCAGGGCTCCATGTGCGCGGAATAGAATTCATAGAACGCGCGCAGATCGGCATCGATGGTATCGACCGCCTGCCAGGCCGGCGGTATCAGCAACCGCAGCGCGTGCGGCACGTCCAGCCCGCCCATCAGCAGCACCTCGAGCATGTTGTCGAGGCTCTGCGAGTCCGAGCCGGTCAGCGACACCAGCGGCATGATGTCGGTCAGGTCCGGCAGCAGCGGCGAGCGCAGGATCGGACCGCGCGCCACCGCCCACTGGCGATTGCCCTCGATGGTGTTGATCTCGCCGTTGTGGGCGAGGTAGCGGAACGGGTGCGCGAGCCGCCATTGCGGCAGCGTGTTGGTCGAGAAGCGCTGATGGAACACCGCCACCGACGCCTCCAGGCGCGCATCGGCCAGATCCGGGTAGAACTGCGCCAGGTGCTGCGGCATGACCATGCCCTTGTAGACGATGGTGCTGGCCGAGAGGCTCGGACAGTAGAACATCGGGTCTGCGACCAGCGCCTTCTCGGCACGCCGTCGCGCCAGGAACAGCTTGCGGTTGAAGCTCGCCTCGTCGATGTCGGCGATGCGGCAGTTGACGAACAGCTGCTCGATGCGCGGCAGCGTCTTGAGCGCCTCCGGCCCGCAGGCGTCGGTTGAGCTGGGTACCGGCCGCCAGCCGGCGACCAGCAGCCCTTCGTGCTCGAGCTGGCGCTTGAACTCGGCGCGCGCCGCCTCGGCCAGCGCCGCGTCGGTATGCAGGAACAGCAGGCCGGACGCAAAGTGCGGGCTCAGCTTGATCTTCGCGTCCCTGGCGATGGCGCGCAGGAATTTCTCGGGCTTCTTGAGCAGCACGCCACAGCCGTCGCCGGTCTTGCCATCGCTCGCGATTGCACCGCGGTGTGTCAGGCGGTTGAGCGAGGCGATGGCGGTCTGCACCAGCCAGTGGCTCGGCTGGTCGTCGAGGCTGGCGATCACGCCAAACCCGCAGCTGTCGCGTTCGAATGCCTCGCGGTAGAGCCCGCGGCCTGGATTGCTGGTCATAGTCATGGTTCCACTGGTCGACGCTCGCCGAAGGGCGAGCCGAGTTGCCGCCGGTGGGGGACGAACCCACGGCGTACGTTGCAAAATCTCGGCGATTCCGGGTGCAGGTCCAGGCCCCGCTGCCAGGGCGTTAGCCCTTCGCGCTTGGGCTGGCGGCCTGGGAGCCATCAGGCGCCTGCTGCCATCCAAATATACCGGGCGGCGCCGCGCGGTCAACGTCGGCGGCCGCCGCCGTACTCCTCGGCGCTATTCAGCGGCGATTCATTTGCCCGGCCGTATTCTTGTTCCCAGGCGCCCAGACGGCCCCGTGACTCCCAGCGGCCCTTTCTGCCGTTCGGATTTGAGCCCCGCGCCGCTCCGGGCGCCCGCTTTCCCTCCCGAAAGCCGGCGGGCCGGCGCCAGATCTGGCGCCGGCTCCCGCGTCCGCGCGGTGTATGCTGCTCCGCACCGGATACCCGCCCCCCATGACGGACGAAAACCGCCTCGACCTGATCGAATTCAAGCTTGCGCACCTGGAGCGCGCGCTGGCCGAGCTCAACGACGTCGTGATTCGCCAGCAGCGCGAAATCGAGCTTCTGGCCGCGCGCAGCCGAGCGCTCAAGAGCCAGCTCGAGGCCCTCGATGGCGGCGGCAATGCGAGTGCGGGCGGCTTCGAGATACCGCCGCATTATTGAACGGGCGCGGCATAGGCCCGCAGGGCGTAGAACCCGCAGATTGATTCAATAAGACGCCTCTTACAGCGATTTTTGGCCGTTATTGTTGCACTAATATTCCAGTAGCGGCCGCTCCCGGCGGTCCCGCTGTGCCCGATGTGTACAAGCCCCGACTGCGCTCCCGGCGGCGGTGGGAGTACACTAAGTAGCAGCGCCGTGCGTCTGGTGGGTCCTTGACGACAGGGCGGCGCAGGAGAAAACGATGTTGCGCTCGAAAATGCATCGTCCGTGGCAACCGCGGATGGACGACGGCCAGATCTTCAATCCCTTCGCACACACGACTGAGCCCGAGGCGGGGCTCGCTGATCATCAGACCATCGACATCGAGGAGGCCGAGGCGGCTGATGCCGATTCGCCGCAGCACGACGCCGAGACGACGCCGGCGCCGGAGTTCGCCGGACGCGGCGGCGATCGGCGCTAGCGCGCCCCGCCGGCCGGCACCGCCGCCGGCGCGGCATCCGGCGTGACGATGCTCGTGAGAGGCGCCGCGGCGTGGAGCACGCGTGTCACGCCGTGCAAACGTTTCTATTGCATCGCGAAGCGATGTGCCTTAACGTGCGCGCGCGTTGCGAGGTGTGGTACCGCTCGTGACGTCCAGAGATGGTTGTCTGGACCACCGGAGGTGTGACAAGACAGCAATGAAGAAACGCAAAGCGTCCGCGAACAGCGAACCTGGGCCTCGTCTTCACCGCGTTAACCAGTATCTCGAGAAGAATTTCCCCGATTTCTTTGCCGAAGCACGTTTTCACGTCGGCAACGACGACTACTTCCTGTACAGCCGCTTCGGCCAATACCTCGCCCGATCCATCGAAAACAATCGGGCGCCGCGCGAAAAGATCTACCGCGGCTTCACCGTCCTCAACAAGATGGCTCGCGTATCGGCCAAGGACCCCGCGGTCCGCCGCATGCTCGTGACCGGACCGCTCGAGCACATCGTCGATCATCCGAAGGCGCGCGCGCTCGCCCTCAAGCGCCTGTCGGCGGTCGCCCAGGGCTATATGGAAAGCCTGTGCGAATGAAGCCGCGCACCGGCGCCGGCGGCTGAGCCGGCCGCGGCAGCCCCCGGCGCCCTCGCGGCCCCCGGCCCATGCGAACCGCCTCCCGCACCGCTGCCGGCTGACCTGGAGCGGTCCGATGTCTGCGCCGCGACACGCACTGGACGTTCTGCTGGTCTGGTTCGGACCGCGTCCCTACACCGCGGCGCTGGTGGCACAGCGCTCGCGGCTGTGGTTCGGCGACCCCAAGGCTCCCGAAATCGGACCCCAGACCGACGAACTGATGCGCGAGCGCTTCGGCCAGATGGTGCAGGCCGCCGAGCGCGGCGAGTTCGCCGCCTGGGAATCGAGCCCGCGCCGGCGACTGGCCCTGATCCTGCTGCTCGATCAATTCTCGCGCCGCATCTACCGCGGTACCCCGCACGCCTTCGACCAGGATCCTCAGGCGCTGCGGCTCACGGTCTCCGGCATGCAGTTCGGTGCCGATGCGACGCTCGATCCGGTCGAACGCATCTTCTTCTATATGCCGCTCATGCACGCCGAGGCGCACGATGTGCAGGAAGAATCCGTGGCCGCCTTCCGCCGCCTGCTGCAGGAGGCCCCCGCCGAGCTGCGCAGCATCTTCGAGTCGGTGCTGCGGGCGGCCGAACTGCGCCGGGACATCGTCGCGCGCTTTGGCCGCTTTCCGCACCGCAACCGTGTTCTGGGCCGCGAGAGCAGCGACGAGGAACTGAGCTGGCTGGCGGCCGCGGGCGAGGATCCCGATCCATAGCGCTCGCGGCCGGCGGCCACGAGGCGCAGGTGGCCTTCAGCGCGCGGGCGCCTCGAAGTCCGGCGCCTCCAGCGGTTTCTCGACGATCGTGCCGAACCGCGACACTTGAGCGCGAATTCGCACCGCATCGCCGATCAGCACGATGTCCACGTCCGTGCTGTCGGGAAACGCACTGGCGACCACCTGCCTGGAGGCTGCGGCATCCACGCGCAGCAGCTCGGGCCCGAAGTCATCGATGTAGCTGTCGGGCAGACCGTACAGGTCGAGATCCGCCAGCGCGCCGGCCCAGTCGGCCGAGGTTTCGAAGCCGAGCGGATACTGCCCCAGGATGTAGCTGCGCGAGGAGTCGATGGCCGCATCGCCGACACCGTCCCGCTTGAGCGTGTCGAGCGTCCGCAGGGCGATGTCGATCGCCCGTCCGGTGCTGGCGGTCTGCGTGAAGGAGCCGATCGCGAACTCCCCGGGTACGCTGCCGCGGCGGAAGCTCGAATGCGCCGAATAGGTCAGGCCGGTCTTCACGCGCAGCGCCTGCATCAGCATGGAGCCGAAACTGCCGCCGAAGGCGGTGTTGGTCACCTCGAGCGCGGCGCGCTGCGGGTACGAGCGGGCAACGCCGACGTTGGCGATCCAGAAATAGGTCTGCGCCGATCCCGGCGCATCCACCAGCAGCACCCGCCGCCCCTGCGCGCGCGGCGCGGCGCTCACTGCCGGCAGCGGCACGCGCGCCGCTCGCCAGGAGCCAAAGGCGCGGCTCACGGCGCGCTTGAGCCAGTCCGGATCGAAATCCCCCGCGAACACCAGCGTCAGGCGGTCGGCGCCGAGCTGCTCGTCATAGAACTGCAGGATCTGTTCGCGGTCGATCGACGCCAGGCTGGTCTCGCTGCCGCCGATCGGATTGCCGTAGGGATTGCCGGCGAACAGCAGCGCGCGTCCATAGGTGCCGAGGAGGCTCTGGGGCTCGGAATCCTTGGCCGCCTTGATGAACTCGATGCGCCGCGTGCGCAGCTTGTCGAGCTCGGCGGACTCGAAGTGCGGCCGCTGCAGGGCATCGGCCAGCAGCGCGAGCAGCAGCTCGTGATCGCGCGCCAGAAACTGACCGTGCAGCAGGATCGCCTCGCTGCGGGCTTCGGCGTCGAAGCTGCCGCCGGCGCCCTCGACCGCGTCGGCGAACGCGTAGGCATCGCGGCTGCCGGCGCCATGCGTCAACAGCTCGGCGGTCAGCACGGCGACGCCGGCGCGTGACGCCGGATCGAGCCGGGCACCGCCGCGCACCACGGCCTCGAAGGCGATCAGCGGTACGTCGTGCCGCGGGATGAGGATCAGCTTCGCACCGTTGGCAAGTGCGAAGCGCTGATGCGGCGGGACTTTCACGCCCATGCCGGTGGTCTTGCCGGCGGCCCGGCGCTGCGGCAGCCGCCGGCGCCGAGCAGCACTGCCGCGCTCGTTGCCCGCACGCAGCGCGATGGCATCAATGCAGCCCGCCGCCGGGAGGTTGCCAGTCCTCGGCATCGGCCTGCGGCTCCTCACCGCCCAGGGGCCGCAGCACACCGACGGTTCGCCTGGCCGGATTGAATACCTGGCGCGCGATCTGGACCACGTCGTCGACGCCGACGCGCTCGTACAGATCGGGCGCCGCGAACAGCCGCCCGTAATCGCCATGCATGACGGTGTACTCGCCGATCAGCCGCGCCTTGCCGTCGATCGTGGAAACCCCGCGCCAGAAGTCCGCCGCGACCATGTTCTTGGCCCGCCGCAGCTCCTGCTCGGTCACGCCCCGGGTCACGAGGCGCTCGAGCTCCGCGTCCAGGGCGTGCTCGAACGGCGCGACCGTGCCGCCTTCCGGCAAGGTCGCTTGAATGGAGAAGATATTGGCGTCGAAGCCTTCGGGCCAGCCGCCGCCGATCGCCACCGCGAGCTTCTGCTCTTCGACCAGTGAGCGGTGCAATCGCGAGGCGTCGCCGCCCACCAGGATGGTCTGCAGGATGTTGAGCGCCGGTTCGCGCGCGTCGGTGGCCGGGATGGCGTGATAGGCATAGTGGACCAGCGCATTCTGGCCCGGCCGCTCGAGCACCAGCCGCCGCTCCCCGAGCTGCTCGGGTTCGCGGGTCAGCACCGGCGGCGGCGGATCACGCCCGGGGATGGGACCGAAATACCTCTGCGCGAGTGCAAATGCGTGTTCGGGCTCGACGTCGCCGACCAGGATCAGCGTGCAATTGTTCGGCGCATAGTAGGTGCGGAAGAAGCGCTGCAGGTCGGCCATGGTCCAGGATTGGATGTCCGACGGCCAGCCGATGGTCGGAATGCGGTAGGGATGCGCGAGGAATGCGGTGGCCTGCACCTGTTCATCCAGCAGCGCCGCATTGCTGTCCTCGACCCGCAGCCGTCGTTCCGAATAGACCACCTGGCGCTCGTTCTCGACGATTTCGGGCGTGAACGCCAGGTTCGCGATCCGATCGCTTTCGAGCGCGAACACCAGTTCCAGCGCCGAGCGCGGGAACCAGTCCTGATACACCGTCACATCCTGCGAGGTATAGGCGTTGTTGCTGCCCCCCTGGGCTTCCATCAGCCGGTCGAACTCGCCCTGCGGGTGCTTCGCGGTACCGTTGAACATCATGTGCTCGAAGAAATGCGCCAGCCCCGTGGTCCCCACGCCTTCGTTGCGGCTGCCCACGTGCACCCAGTTCTGCAGCGCGACATTCGGAATGTTGTCGTCCGGCCAAACGACGATCTGCAACCCATTGGGCAGCGTCAGGGTCCGCACGTCCGCAGTCGCGTCCGCGAACGAGCGCGGCCCCTTGGCCGCAGGGGCGGCGATCCCGGCCGAGCCCGGCGCGACGGCGCCGAGGGCCCCGCCGAGCCACTTCAGTCCGCGCGTGTCGTCGTTCTCCATTGCTGCCACTGTTGAGCTACCGATTTCGATTTCAATAGCCCGGATCCTTGCCGCAAAAGAAAAGCGCCGCAAGCCAGGGAGGGCCGCGGCGCCGGAGGGCGAACACCGGGGAACGTTGTCCGCAAAGGTTAGGGGAGAACCTTGTGAGCAGGAATCAGCAAGCTCCGTGCCAGCATGTAACGCACTGAATAGTCAGAACATCTTCGCTTGCGCGAGCATTCGAAGCGGCATCGGACTGACAAATCCTGTCAGTCGATGACGTTTTCCTGACGCGCAGCGCCTGTTGGAGGCCTCTCGTCAGGCGGTCACCGGCACGCAGGCCAGCGAGTGCTTCTTCAAGGTCGCGCACAGGCCCCTCGCGCTGGCGGCGGAGGAAACCGCCACCTGCAGGCGGTACACGCGCTGGCCCCGGTAGGTACCGGGTACATAGCGCGGCTGGAGCGATTTGAATTCCGACGGGAATCGGGCCGACAGCCGCCGCCATTCGGTCTGCGCGCGCTGCCTGCTGCGAAACGCGCCCAGCTGTACCAAGTTACTCGGCGCGGCGGCCGCGGCTTGCTTGCCGGCCGGCGGCCGCACCGCTGCGCTGGCGCGGGCGGCTTTGCTGCCCGGCGCGGATTTCGCCGGCGTGCTCGGCGCTGCCGCGGCAGCGGCGGCCGC
>DAHUYP010000063.1 GCA_027315105.1 Gammaproteobacteria bacterium | reverse complement strand
GGGTGCCGGTGATGGCAGCACCACGCGCGGCGTAGCCGTAGTAGGTGCGCTGCCGGCCGCTGGCGTCGGTCAGCGTGAAGTTGCCCGGGCCGTCGCAGGCGGTCAGCCCCCACAGGTCGCTGCCGTAGCCTGCCCACTGGCCGGGATTGGCGATGGCGTAGTCGCGCTGCGATTCGGTGGCCAGACCGCTGTTGATGAAATAGTCGCTGCCCGCCCCGCGCATGAAGGCATCCAGGATGCCGCGGAAATCGATCCACGCCTGCGAGTACTGGTGCCCGAACAGCGGTGCGAAGCCGAGCTGCTGGAGGCCGTAGTAACTGCCCCAGGTGTTGGGGTAGGTCGCCGTCCACGCCGCCCACGCGCTGGACGCCACCGGATGGGTGGGCGAGCCCAGCGCCTCGATGTACAGGATCATCGCCTCGTTGTAGCCCTGCCAGTTGTAGGGCAGAAAGCCCGACTCCGGCAGCCAGCCCAGGCTGATCGTCGGCGCCGCCGGCTGCATCCAGGTCCAGTCGACGTTGCGGTAGAGCTGGTCGGCCAGCGCGCGGATCTGATTCTCGCTGCTGCTGTTCTGGTTGAAGTAACTCTCGTCGGTCAGCACCCCGGCCATCAGCAGCGCGGTATCGATCGAGGACAGCTCCGATCCCGGCCAGCGCTGGCCGGTGGCGAGATCGAGGAAGTGATAGAAGAAACCCTGATACCCGCTCTCGCCGCTCGCCGCGGGTCCCTGCGGCGCAGCGGCCAGAAACTGCAGCGTGGTCAGCACGCGCTGCTCGGCCTGCGCGCGGGTGATCCAGCCGCGCTCGACACCGATCGGGTAAGCGCTCAGCGCAAAGCCGGTGGCGGCGATGCTGGCGTAGGGCGATCCCGGATAGTGGTCGGGCGCCAGCCCGTTGGCCGCATTGGTGGTGTTCCAGAAATACTCGAACGTGCTTTGCTCGAGCTGCGCCAGCGACGTCGGCAGCGCGGGCTCCACCAGCAACATCAGCCCGGTGGTCGCCGTGGCGTTGCCGCTGCGGCCGCTCAGGATCAATGCATAGGTGCCGGTCGCCGTCGTCGCGGCGACATCGAGCACTTCGTTCTGCTGCCCCGAGCCCGCCGCCGTGGCCGCGCCCGCCGTCAGCTGCACGCCCGCGGGGGCGCCAAGCAGGGTCAGCGTCACCGGGCTGGCGGACGCCGGACTGACGCCGAGCGTGAACGCGGCCGACTCGCCGGCCGGCAGCGACAGGCTGGAGGGCGTCGCCGAGAGCACCATCGAGGGCGTACCGGGACTGCCGCTGCCCGGATTCGTCGCGGCCGCGCCCGAGCCGCCGCCGCAGCCGGCCAGGACCGGCATCAGCAGCAGCATCGCCAGCAGGCCGCTTTGGTGCGCGTGCGGACGACGGCCGGCCGCGCGCGGCGAGCGCGCGAGGCCAGGCATTCCGCGCGCGGGCCGCACCGGACTCTCAGGCGGCGACCGCGCAATAGCGGTCGATGAAAGCCTGATGCATCGGCATCAGGTCGACGCAGCCCGCGATCACCGAGCCGATGCCGGTGACGAACGCGCGCAGGTCCTGTTCCGGCATCAGGTCGACCATCGGATGGTAGGTGCGCGGCATGATGTTCTGCCCGAGCATGACCTGGACCCAGCTGACGTCGGCGAACATCTCCTCGCCATCGCGGAAGAAACGGCCGCTGTCGCGGAACAGGCGGATGTTTTCCTGCAGCGAGTCCGGCACCTGCATGGTGCGGCAGTCGTTCCAGAACGGCGTGTCGTCGCGCGCGGTGGCGTGGTAGTGCAGGATCAGGAAATCGCGGATGTGCTCGAGCTCGAAGGCCGACTGCGCGTTGTAGCGGTCGATCAGTGCCGCACTGAAATCGCGCTGCGGAAACAGGCTGAGCAGGCGCGCGATGCCCGACTGGATCAGGAAGATGCTGGTCGATTCCAGCGGCTCCAGAAAACCGCTGGCCAGACCCAGCGCGACCACGTTTTTGTTCCAGGCCTTCTTGCGCATGCCGGGCGTGAAACGCAGCAGGCGCGGCTCGCCCAGCGGCTTGCCGTCCAGGTTGGCCAGCAGCGTTGCGGCGGCCTCGTCGTCGCCGAGACAGGCCCCGGCGTAGACGTGCCCGTTGCCGGTACGGTGCTGCAGCGGGATGCGCCACTGCCAGCCCGCCGCGCGCGCGGTCACGCGCGTGTACGGCGTCGGCGGGCCGACCTTCTCGCAGCCCACCGCCAGCGCGCGGTCGCAGGGCAGCCAGCGGGTGAAATCGGTGTAGCCGGTGTGCAGCGCCTGCTCGATCAGCAGGCCGCGAAAACCCGAGCAGTCGATGAACAGGTCGCCGGTGATGACCGTGCCGTTTTCCAGCACGACCGATTCGACGAAGCCGTCCTCGGCGCGCAGCCGGACCTGCTCGATCTTGCCCTCGGTGCGGCGCACGCCGCGCGCCTCGGCGTAGCCGCGCAGGAATTTCGCGTAGCGGCCGGCATCGAAATGGTAGGCGTAGCGGATGTCGGCCAGCGGCGAATTCGCCGGCACGTCGGTGGCCGACGGCATGAAGCGGCCGCGCGGCGCGGCGGCGGTATTCAGCGAGTACGCGCCGATGTCGTCGGCGAAGCCCAGCTGCCGCGCCTTGATCCAGAACTGGTGGAACGGCAGCAGGCTGACGTCGTGGCCGATCTTGCCGAATCCGTGGATGTAGCTGTCACCGAGCCGGCCCCAGTCGTTGAACTGGATGCCGAGCTTGAACGTGCCCTGGGTCTGCCGGACGAATTCGATGTCGTCGATGCCAAGCAGGTTGTTGAACAGCTTCAGGTGCGGCACCGTTGCCTCGCCCACCCCGATGATGCCGATCTCCTCGGACTCGACCAGGTGCACGTCGTAGTCGGCGCCCAGCACCTTGGCGCAGGCCGAGGCCGCCATCCAGCCGGCGGTGCCGCCGCCCACGATCACGATGGTTTTCAGAGGCTGCGAGGCAGACATCGGGGGAGTGCTCATGCCGGGATTCGGGCGGCGAACGCGGGCCGGACGGAAACCGGTCCCGTCTGCGGGGACCGGCTGCCGCGTGACGACGATGCCGCGAAGCGGGGCAGGCAGCGACGGACGCGCCCGTCGCTGCCTGCGTGCGGACTCAGAAGCTGACGCCCACGGTCACCTTCAGGTAGCGCGGGTAGCCCGAGATCTGGCCCAGCGGGTTGTAGCTGACCGGATACTGGTTGAGCACGCCGTTGCTGCCGAAGTTCTCGATGTAGCTGGTGTAGTTGTGCCAGTTGAAGACGTTGATGATGTCCAGCCGTGCGTAGGCGTTGTACCCGTAGAACTTGAAGTTCTTGGTGGCCTGCATGGAGAAGTCGCGGTAGCCCCAGATGCGTCCGCCGAGCAGGAAGCGCGAGCCTTGCGGCGTGGCGGCGATCGGAATGCAGCCGTTGTTGATCGGTCCGCCGTAGCAGGCCAGGTTGACGTCGGGGATCGGCGAGGCCAGGGTCAGGCGCGCACCCAGCGCGATGTCCCACGGCGCGCTGAACGTCCCGGCCAGCACCAGGCGCTGCTTGGCCACCGGTTCGGCGATGAAGGGATACGCCGCCGGGCTGGATTCATCGAAGGCGTACTGGTCATCCAGGCTGCCGTTGTCGTGGTTCCACTTGGCGTCGGTGTAGGTGTAGGCGATGGTGGCGCCCCAGCCCGATTCGCGCGTATAGGGCTTGTCCGCGGACAGCAGCAACTGGGTGGTGCGCGTCTCCTTGCCGTTGGTGCCGAGGATCAGCGGGCCGAAGCCGGGCAGACCGTAGCTCCAGGGCTGGCTGCCGTTCTTCCAGAACGAACCGTCCGGATAACGGTTGCCGAGGTCGAACAGGAAGCCGTTGTAGCTGTTGATGCGCGCGACCGCCACGCTGGTGTTCCACTCGCCCACCTGGTTGCGCATGCCGAGGCTGAACTGGTCCGAGTACGGGGTCTTGAGGTTGTTCTGGATCATGTCCACCTCCTTGCCCGTCGTCGTGCCGGCGACCAGGGCCTGCAGCGCCTGGATGCCGTAGTAGGACGGGTTGAAGGTCAGACAGGTCGGGCTGGCGACGCAGGGCTCCAGCGGCGTGTTGAAGAACAGCGTCGGCTGCGACAGCGCGGACTTGGTCTGCTCCAGCTGCAGGATGGTGAACAGGTTGCGGTCGTAGGCGCGCGAGTAGCCACCGAAGATCACGTGCTTCTGGTCGCCGTTGATGTCGAAGGCGAAGCCGAGGCGCGGCGCGAAATGCCACTTGGCGCTGCGGTTGTGGCCGTTGCTGATGTAGTTGTTGATGTTGAGGCCGCCCAGCGCCAGGGTGTCGGCATAGGTCACGCCGGGCGCCGCGCCCGGCGCCTGGCCGTTGAGCGCCGCAATGACATTCGGAGCCGTGACGTAGTTGAGATAGGCCGGGGTGCGATCGTAGTCGCCGCGCACGCCGAGATTGAACGTCCAGTGCTCGTTGACCGTCCAGTTGTCCTGCAGGTAGGCGCCGATCATGGTGTTGTTGCTGACCGACACCGGGCTGGTGCCGGGCGCGGGCGACCCGAACTGCACCTTGTAGGGGATGCTCTCGGTGCCGGCATTGGGACTCACCGCGTAATAGACCAGCGCGTTGCTGTCACCGGAGTCCTGCGCGGTCAGCTGCACCTGCTTGATGTCGAGGCCGGTCTTGATGATGTGGTCGCCGTGCCAGCTCAGACCGTCATAGGTGAAGTCGTCGCGCAGCCCGGGGCCGCGCTGGCCCTTGTTCTGCTGCGCCAGCGGCGAGTTGCCGGTCTGCAGGATGACCGCGTTCTGGTTGTTCGACGGGGTGTAGGCGCTGCCGGCGCCCAGCACCGTCGGCGTGGGCTGGAAGAACGCGTCCTCGTAGGTGAACTGCAGGCGGTTGAACCAGTCGTAGCCGCTGCGATCCCAGCGCAGGTCGGCGGTCTTCTGGAAATTGATCGTGTTGAGTGCGGCCGAGGCCGTCGTCACGCCGCCGACGCCGCCCACCGAGGTCTCGTTGCGCACGTGGGCCTCGAACACGAAGCGGTCGCGGCTGGTCGGCTCGTAGTCGAGCTTGCCGAACCAGTTGTTTTCCAGGAACGGCAGGTTGGCGGCGCCGATCTGCGACTGCGCGCTGGCCGGCAGCTGGCTGAAATACTGCGCCGATCCGGACGGTGCCACGGTGGTCGGGGTGTTGAACTTCTTGCCCTCGTAGGCGATGTAGAAGTGCATCTGGTTCTGCAGGATCGGCCCGCCGAAATCGAAGCCGTAGTCCTTGTCGGTGGAGGGCGACTTCTTGCCGATGTAGCTCTCGAACGGCGTCGCCGCGCGCATGCCGGTGCTGTTGAAGCTGACGAAGGCGTCGCCGTGGTACTCGTTGGTGCCGGACTTGGTCAGGGCGGTCACCGCCGCGCTCGACAGCTGGCCGTACTCGGCCTCGTAGTTGGACGTGATCACGCGGTATTCGGCGATCGCCAGCTGCGGGAACGGATTGCCCTGGCTGGCGTTCTGGCCGACGATGCCGCCCTGCAGCACGTAGTTCTTCTGGCCGACGCCGTCGATGTAGACGTTCAGCGCGCTGCCGGCCTGGCCGCCCGACTGCAGGCTGGTGTTGCCGCTGGAGTCGCGCGTGAACACCATGCCAGGCACGGTGTCGGCGAACTGCAGGAAGTTGCGCGAGGCCGCGGGCATGTTCTGGATCTGGTGCGTCGAGACGAACGCGCCCACCTGCGAGGTATTGACGTCCT
>DAHUYP010000061.1 GCA_027315105.1 Gammaproteobacteria bacterium | reverse complement strand
GGGTGCCTTGGTTCAAGATTCAGCGGGCATTGCTGGATAACCAGTTTCGGCGCGCCGAGCGCGAACTGGCGCGCCTGCCGAAGCGGGCGCACATCGAGCCGCTGCGCGCGCGGATCGCGGAAGAGTACGAGGCGTTTTCCAAAGCGGTCGCGGAATGGGCCCATCTGCGCGAACAGTGGCTCGAGGAGACCAAGCGCGCGATGCTGGAGCGCTGGGAGCGCTCGAATCTGCAGACGCGGCTGAGGGAACTGGAACACGGCCTGCAGTTGCAGTATCGTCGTATGCGTGTGCTTCAGGCCCAGCTCGGATAGATCAAACGCTGCCCGCGGCTGTCGCCGATAGCACGAGCGAGCAGCGGATCGGGCGTGCCCGGTCGACTTTTGGTCTTCAGGCAAGGGTTAGCATGAGCGCAAATCCGGAGTCCGACGGCTTTAGAGACTTCCCCGGGCCCGATGTGCCGCGAGCCTCGCGACGCCTGTCGCCGAGCTCGGTCGAGGGCCGGCTGCTGCGCCGCCTGCTGTCGAGAGTCGGCGATCCGCCGGTTGAATTCGTGCTCTGGAATGGCGAGCACCTCGGTCCGATCGCCGGTGCGGCGGTCGTCACGATCCGCGTCAAGGATCGTGGCACGCTCTTTACGCTGCTGCGCGACCCGCCGGTGCAGTTCGGCGACGCCTACAGTGCAGGCCGGGTCGAAATCGAAGGCGATCTGGTGCAGTTCATGCACCTGGTGTATCACGCCGCAGCGCGCGCGGAGCGCCATCGATCGGTCGCGCACCGCATGACGGACTGGTTGCGCCGCCCCCGGCGCAACACCTTGGCCGGCTCGCGCGACAACATCCACCGTCATTACGACATCGGCAACGAGTTCTATGCGCTCTGGCTCGGGGAGACGATGGCCTACACCTGCGCGTACTACCCGACGCACGAGGCGACGTTGGAGCAGGCGCAGATCGCCAAGATGGACCATGTCTGCCGCAAGCTGCGGTTGAAGCCGGGCGAATCGGTGGTCGAGGCGGGTTGCGGTTGGGGCACTCTCGCCCTGCACATGGCGAGCCGCTACGGCGTGCGGGTCAGGGCGTTCAACATATCCCGCGAGCAGGTGGCATTCGCGCGTGCGCGAGCCAAGCAGCAGGGCCTGGACGGCCAGGTCGAATTCGTGGAGGACGACTACCGCAACATTTCCGGCCGGTACGACGTATTCGTCTCCGTCGGCATGCTCGAGCACGTCGGTCTCGAGAACTATGCAGAACTCGGATGCATCGTCCGCCGATCGCTGACGGCGAGGGGCCGCGGCCTGATTCACTCGATCGGCCGCAATCGTCCCTCGCCGCTGCATCCCTGGATCGAGCGGCGGATATTCCCGGGCGCCTATGCGCCGTCGCTCAGCGAGATGATGCAGATCTTCGAGCCCTGTGATCTGTCGGTACTCGACGTGGAAAACATCCGCCTGCACTACGCACTGACGCTGCGCCACTGGCTGCAGCGTTATCACGCCGCCGAGGAGCGCGTGCGCAGGATGTTCGATGAGACCTTCGTGCGAATGTGGCGGCTGTACTTGGCCGGATCGATCGCGGCGTTCGAAACCGGAACGCTGCAGCTGTTTCAGGTCCTGTTCACCACACAGGAGAACAACGACATCCCGTTGACCCGGCAGCATCTCTACAGCGCCTGACGGAAGCAGCCAGCGCGTGCGGCACGCCAATGTCATCGTGGTCGGCGGCGGACCCGCCGGAGCGTCGGCGGCGCGGCGCCTGAAGCAGGGCGGCGCGGACGTACTGGTGCTCGACAAGGAGCGCTTTCCGCGGCCCAAGCTGTGCGCGGGCTGGGTGACGCCGGAGGTCATTCGCGAGGTCGATCTGGACCCGGCGACCTATCCGCATCGGTTTCTGAGCTTCCGGCGTCTGCACTTCCATTTCAAAGGCCTGCATCTGCCGGTGCCGTGCGTGCAGCATTCGATCCGCCGGCTCGAGTTCGATGCCTGGCTGCTGGAGCGCTCCGGAGCCGAGGTGCTGCAGCATACCGTTCGCGACATTCAGCGCGATGGCGCGCAATACGTCATCGACCGGCAATTTCGCTGTGACTACCTGGTGGGAGCGGGCGGAACCGCCTGCCCGGTGCATCGGAACCTGTTTCGCAGCGCACTGCCGCGGGTCCGCGGTCTGCAGACCGTCACGCTCGAATTGGAGTTCGGGTACGAATGGCAGGATCCGGATTGCCATCTCTGGTTCTTCGAGGACGGACTGCCCGGCTACAGCTGGTACGTGCCCAAGGCGCGCGGCTGGCTCAACATCGGCGTCGGCGGCATGGCGCAGCGCCTCAAGCAGCGCGATGAGGACATCTGGCTGCATTGGCAGCGCTTTGCGCAGCGGCTGCGGCGGCGTCTGGATGTGCAGGTGCCGCTCGAGCCGACCGGATACAGCTACTACGTGCGCGGCGCGGCCGATGCGGCGCGGCTGGACAACGCGTTCCTGGCGGGCGACGCCGTCGGGCTCGCGACACGCGATCTGTGTGAAGGGATCGGGCCGGCCATTCGCAGCGGCCTGCGCGCCGCGGACTCGATCCTGCACGCCGCCCCCTACGAGCTTGCGGACGTCACCGGCGCCAGTCTGGGCGGCGGCTGGATCAGCCGGATGGTCGATTGGGGGTTCACGCGCGGAGCGGGTAAACCGGCAAGGCGGTCGCCTAAGAAGCCATTGACAGTGAATTCCTCCGCCGGTGCCTGACGCAGGGCCGGCGGGGCGGTGTCTCGAACGTTGATTCCCATGGCCGCCGGAACCAGACGCGAGGTCGAGCGCCAGACAGCCCACTCTGCAACACTCGAATTTCCGCAGTAAGGGGTCTGTTCGAGTTCTTGCGCGCCGAGCGCGATGGCCTGCGCCACGACCCTGGGGGCCCGTCGCTTGACATCCGCGCGGTCCCCTGGCGTAATACCTGCCAAAGCAGAGACTGTTAACACAGTAAGTGCCCATGCAGCATTATCGGACAGAGGATTACCAGGTTCGCAGCAGCATCGGCTATCTCGCGCGCCGCGCCGCAGCGCTGATCGTCGAGCAGCTCGAGCCCGCGGTGGCGCAGCAAGGCTTCACCTTCACGCAGTGGGTGGTGCTGATGCACCTGCGCGATGGGATCGCGACCAATCCGCGCGACATCTGCAGCCAGCTGCGGCACGACAGCGGCGCGCTGACGCGCGTCATCGACCAATTGGAGGAGCGCGGCCTGCTGCAGCGCCAACGCAGCCTCGAGGATCGGCGCGAGGTCGCGCTGCACCTGACCGAGGCCGGCGCGAAGATGGTCGAGAGCCTGATTCCGGTGTTGGTGGAGAAGCTCAACGGCGCTCTGCGCGATTTCTCGAGCGCCGAGGTCACGGAGTTGACGCGGCTGCTGAGCAAACTGGTCGTCAGCCTGGGCGGCTGCAGGCCGGACGCCGCACGAGCTTCGAAATGAAAGCGGCCGCGTCGGCAGTTCGATCGCTGAGCACGGCGCTGGCCGCGCTGCTGTGCAGCTGCGCGTCGCTGCCGACCCCCGCGCCGCAGCGCGCGGCGCTGGCGCAGTCCGGTCTGGGGCTGAGCGGGACCGCGGTGGTGCCGGCGCCGGAGCGCTGGTGGAAGAATCTCGATGACCCGCAGCTTGATCGACTGATCGAGCAGGCTCTCAGCGGCAATCCCGGTCTGGAGCAGGCCGGAGCGCGACTGCGCCTGGCTCAGGCGCAGGCCGCCGTGGCGCACGCAGCCGAGCTGCCGGCCGCGAATCTCGACGCCGCCGAGACCCGGTTGAAGATCCCGTCCGGCTTTCCGACCGCCTTGGATAGCGGCCAGACCGTCTGGGCAGGGGATCTGGGCGTGCTGCTGTCCTGGGATCTCGATCTGTGGGGCAAGCAGGCCGATGCCGTCGCCCAGGCTCGGGCGCTGCTGCAGGCCGCCAACCTCGATCTCGAGCACGCGCGCTTGCTGCTCACGGGCGCGCTGGTGCAGGCCTACGTCGACCTGTATCGCAGCTACGCATGGGCGGACATCGCCGAGCAGGCGCAATCCCAGCGGATCAAGATCCTCGAGCTGACCCGCAAGCGTCTGGCAGCCGGGCTCGATACGCGAGTGGAACTGCGCGAGGCCGAGGGGGCCGTGCCCCAGGCGCGCGTGGCCCTGATGCAGGCGCAGTCGGCGCAGGTCCTGGCGATTCACGAGCTGATCGCGCTGTGCGGCCGCGGCGCCGACGCCTATGCCGGCATCGGTCGTCCGCAGCTGAATCTGGACGCGGTCCTGCCGCTGCCCGCGGACCTGCCGGTGAATCTGCTGGCGCGCCGCCCGGACGTGATCGCATCGCGGGCCCGCGTCGCGGCGGCCGATTCGGCGCAGCGCGCGGCGAAGGCCGCTTTCTATCCGAGCATCAGCCTGAGCGCGCTGGCCGGATTCGCCTCCTTCAGCCTGTCCGACCTCATCGGCGCGAGCTCCTTCGGCTACGGCGCCGGTCCGGCGTTATCGCTGCCGCTGTTCGACGGCGGACGCCTGCGCGCGCAGTATCGGGGTGCCGAAGCACGGCTGGATGCCGCGGTGGCCGCCTACGACGACACCGTGATCGCGGCGATACACCAGGCTGCCGACCAGCTCAGCCTGATCGGTGCCCTGAGCCGCGAGCTCGAGGCGCAGCGCCAGTCGCTCGACGCGGCGGAGGATGCCTACCGCCTGGCCGAAGAGCGCTATGGAGCCGGGCTCGCCACCTATCTATCGGTGCTCAATGCCGAGACCGAAGTGCTCAACCAGCGCCGGCAGCGAGTGGACCTGAGCGCCTCGTTGGCCATGGCAAGGATCACGCTGCTGCTGGCAGTCGGCGGCAGCTTCGAGCCCGCCGCGATCGCCGCACGTACCGCGGCGGCCGGACCGGCCGCCGCGGGCGCCGTCCGTTAGGCGGCGATTCCTTCAATCTCCTCGTCA
>DAHUYP010000060.1 GCA_027315105.1 Gammaproteobacteria bacterium | reverse complement strand
CCGCCCGGATCGCGATCCGGCGCCTGGGCAGCACCGATTGCGATCTCAGTTTTGACCGCTGCACGGAGCCCGTCGCGGGCCAATGCCCCTACTTCGCTTGCACGCGATGGTCGAGCCGCTCGCCCGGCAGCGAGATCGCCGTGAGTATCGCCGCCAGGATGCGGCTCGGGCTCGGCGGACATCCGGGCACGCTCACATCGACCGGAATCACGTTGCCGACCCGGCCGCAGCTGGCGTAGCTCTCGCCGAATATGCCGCCGGTACAGCCGCAGTCGCCGACCGCCACCACGAGCTTCGGATCGGGCGTCGCCTCGTACGTCCGGCGCAGCGCGACTTCCATGTTCCTGGCGACCGGGCCGGTCACCAGCAGCAGGTCCGCATGGCGCGGGCTGGCGACGAAGCGTATTCCGAGGCCCTCGACGTTGTAGATCGGGTTGTTGAGCGCGTGCAGCTCGAGCTCACAGCCGTTGCAGGAGCCGGCATCGACCGCGCGTATGCACAGCGCGCGGCCGAGCACCTGCCGGATCCGCAACTGCAGCGCCTCTCGCAGCCGCAGCGTCTCATCCGGCTGCGGCGGCGGCTGCGTTATGAGCCCGACCTGGGCGATCTGTCGCAGGGTCTTCCACATGATCTACATGTCGTGGCCGCTGTAGGCGAGATTGAAGGATTTATTGATGAGAGGAAAGTCCGGCACGATGTTGCCGATGATCGCGTGTTCCAGCAGCGGCCAGTTCTGCCACGAGGAATCGTGCGCATGGCAGCGGCAGATGCGGCCGCCGCTACCGCTTTCGAGCGCGATCAGCACCGGTCCGCGCCAGGCCTCGATGAGGCCGAGCCCGAACGCGCCGCCGGCCGGATCCACCCACGCGGTCGCGTGCGGACCGTGCGGCGCACGCAGCAGGATCTCGCCGACCAGGCGACACGACTCGAACAGCTCATCGAAGCGCAGCGCCACCCGCGCCGCGACGTCGCCTTCCTCGCGCAGGCACATCCTGAGCGTCAACTGATCGTACGGCGCGCACGGCAGATTGCAGCGCAGATCGTGGGCCTGACCGCTGGCGCGGCCGGCGAGTCCGGTCAGGCCCAGCCGCCGCGCCAGCGCGCTGGTCACGACACCCGCGCCGACCAGGCGGTCGCGCAGACCGCTGTGCTCGTCGAAGATCTCGCGCAGCCGCTGTGCCTCGGCGGCGAGCAGCGCGATGCAGCGGCCGAGCGCCGCGCTCGCCTCGCCGCCCAGGTCGGCGCGCGTACCGCCCGGCTGAATGAAATCGAGCAGGTAGCGCTGTCCCAGGGCCTGCTCGGTGGCGCGCAGCAGGTGCTCCTTGAGCCGCGAGAACTGCGCCAGTGCGAACGCGAACCCGGCGTCGTTGCCCAGTGCGCCGAGGTCGCCCAGATGATTCGCCAGGCGCTCGAGCTCGAGCGCCAGCGCCCGCAACCAGTGCGCGCGCGCCGGCACGTCGATCCCGGCCAGGCCCTCGGCGGCCTGACAGTACGCCCAGGAATAGGCGACCGCGCTGTCACCGCAGATGCGCGCCGCAAGTCGATGCGCCTGCGACAGCGGCAGCTGCGTGAAGCGCCGCTCGATACCCTTGTGCACGTAGCCGAGCCGCTGCTCGAGCCGCAGCACTTTCTCGCCGACCACCGAGAAGCGAAAGTGGCCCGGCTCGATGATGCCCGCGTGCACCGGCCCGACGGCGATCTCATGCACTCCTTCGCCGTCGACGCGCACGAACTCGTAATCGACCGCGCTCGGTGCCGCGTTCGGCAGCGCGAGATCGCGCAGCGGTCGGAAGCCCGCGGGCCAGGCGCCGTGCTGCAGCCACGGCCGCGTATCGCGGTCGCTGCTGCGCAGTCCGGACAGGTCCGCCACGGCGCGTTGCAGGCGGCCGGCGACCGCAAACAGGTCCTGCAGGCCCGGATAATCCGCCTCGCCCGCCGGCGCCGCCGCGCCGCCGGCGCGGCTCGCGATCGGCAGTTCCATGAGCAGCACACCGGGATCGGCGATCATGGCTGCGACCATGGTCTGCTCCGCGCCGATGGCGCCCTGCGCCCAGAGCGAGAGCAATCGGCCGCCGTTGGCGGCCAGCGCCTGCGCCGCCTCGCGCCACTGTGCCGGTGTCACCTGCCGGCCGCAGACGCGCGGCGCGCCGGCCACGCTGGCGGCATCCTCGAACCAGCGGCCCAGCGGCATCACAGACCTCCGATCAGGCGCGCCGCCGCCTGATACCACTGCGCCAGGTACGATGGAATGAACAGCCCCAGCAACAGCACCAGCGCCAGGTGCGCGAACACCGGCAGCAGCGCCGGTTGGTGCGGCAGCCGCCGCCCCGTGGACTCGCCGAACACCATCGGCTGCACCTTGCTGAAGATCGCCGCGAACGCCACCCCGAGCGCGCCCAGCAGTATCGGCGTCGCCCAGGGCTGCTGTTTCATGGCCGTGGTGAGAATCAGGAACTCGCTCGCAAACACTCCGAACGGCGGCAGCCCGAGGATCGCCAGCGATCCCATCATCAGCCCCCAGCCCACGCGCGGGTTGATGTCGATCAGGCCGCGGATGCGCTCGATCTGCTGCGATCCGGCTTTCTGCGCCGCATGCCCGACGGTGAAGAAGATGGCCGACTTCGTCAGCGAATGCACGGTCATGTGCAGCAGTGCGGCGAAGTTGGCGACCGCACCGCCCATGCCGAAGGCGAACGCGATGATGCCCATGTGTTCGATCGACGAGTAGGCGAACAGGCGCTTGATGTCGCGCTGGCGCCAGAGAAACAGCGACGCCACCGTCACCGACAGCAGGCCGAAGCCCATCAGCATGTCTGCCGGCAGGCTCGAGCGCAGCGAACCCTCCACCAGCACCTTGCAGCGCACGACCGCGTAGATCGCGACGTTGAGCAGCAGCCCCGAGAGCACCGCCGAGATCGGGGTCGGGCCTTCGGCGTGCGCGTCGGGCAGCCAGTTGTGCAGCGGCACGAGCCCGACCTTGGTCCCGTAGCCGACCAGCAGGAATACGAATGCCAGGCCGAGCACCGCCGGTTCGAGCTGCCCCTTGACCGTGTTCAGGTGCGTCCAGAGCAGCGCGCTCACTCCAGTCGCGCCCAGCACCTTCTCGGCGGCGACATACAGCAGGATCGTGCCGAACAGCGCCTGCGAGATGCCGACGCCGCACAGGATGAAATACTTCCAGCCGGCCTCGAGGCTCGCCGGCGTGCGATAGAGCGTGACCAGCAGCACGGTCGACAGCGTCGCGGCCTCCATCGCCACCCACAGCAACCCCATGTTGTTGGTCGTCAGCGCGGTCAGCATGGTCGCCATGAACAGCTGGTACATGCTGTGGTAGAGCCGCAGCCGCGGTGGTGTGAGCCGGCCGTGCTCGGCCTCCACGCGCATGTACGGTCGCGAGAACAGGGCGGTCGTCAGGCCGACGAAGGCGGTCAGCGTCACCAGGAATACGTTGAACGGGTCGACGAAGAACTGCTCGCGCGCCACGCTCAGATTGCCGTGGCTGATCACACGCACCGTGAGCGCACAGGCGGCGAGGAACGTCAGGCCGCTGAAGCCGACGTTGATCTCCGGCGCCTGGCGGTGCGCCCCCCACAGGCCGAGCGTCAGGGCGCCGAGCACCGGCATGCCGAGCAGCAGCAGGAATTCCACTACTTGTCCTCCCGCAGCGATTCGAAATTGTGCAGATCGAGGTTGTCGAATTGCTCGCGGATCTGGAAGAAGAACACGCCGAGCACCAGCATCGCGACCAGCACGTCGAGCGCCACGCCGAGCTCGACGATCATCGGCATGCCGTAGGTGGCGCTCATGGCGCCGAAGAACAGGCCGTTCTCCATCGACAGGAAGCCGACCACCTGCGACATCGCCTTGCGCCGCGTGATCATGGTCAGGAATGCCAGCAGCACCACGGCCACCGCGATGCCGATGGCACTGCGCGTGGCCGTGCTCGCCAATGCGGTGATCGGCTGCGCCAGGCCGAAGGCGAACACCACGATCACCAGTCCGACCAGCATGGTGCCGGCGATGTTGAGCATCGGCTCGGTGTCCCAGTACACGTCCAGCCGGTGGATCAGCCGATGCAGCAGGCGCGGCAGCACGATCACCTTGAGCGCCAGCGTCAGCGCCGCGGACAGGTACAGATGACCCTCATGCGTGCGCCAGGCGAGCAGCAGCGTCGCCGCGCACAGCACCCCGCCCTGCAGGGCCAGCAGATTCACCAGCGTCACGATGCGCCGCTGCGACAGCATCGCGAATGACAGCAACAGCAGCAGCGCCGCCAGCGCGTCGAGCATCTGCAGTGATAGTGCGTGCATGCGTCAGGCCCTCAGCAGCAGGTGCACCAGCAGTCCCAGTACCGCGAACAGAAACGCCGTGGCCAGGAACTCCGGCGCGCGGAACACGCGCAGCTTCGCCGACAGCGTCTCGATGAGCGCCAGTCCGCCGCCGGCCAGCGCCAGCTTCAGCGCCAGGATCGGCACCGAGGCGATCAGTGCCAGCGGTCCCTGGCCGACGGACACGCCCCAAGGCAGGAACAGAGCGAAGCCGATACAGGCGTAGTTGAACAGCTTGAGAGCGGCCGCCCACTCCATCAGCGCCAGGTGACGCGCCGAGTATTCGAGCAGCATCGCCTCGTGGATCATGGTCAGCTCCAGATGCGTGGCCGGGTTGTCCACCGGAATACGCGCATTCTCGGCCAGCAGCACCATCGTGAAGGCGACCGCGGTGAAAGCCAGGCTCGGATACAGCGCCAGCGACTCGGTCGCCAGGTGCTCGGTGATCGCCGGCAGTGCCGTGGTCGAGCAGATCAGCGAGGCGACGAAGATCACCATCAGCAACGCCGGCTCGGCCAGGAATCCGACCATCATCTCGCGCCGCGCCCCGAGGGTTCCAAAGGCGGTGCCGACATCCATCGCCGCCAGCGACAGGAACACGCGCGCCGTGGCCAGCAGGCCCACGAGTGCGATCGCGTCGGCCGCCGACGTGAACGGCAGGCGCGTACCCATCGACGGAATCACGGCCGCGGCCAGCACCATCGTGCCGAACACGATGTAGGGGGCGATGCGGAACAGCGCCGAGGCGTTGGTCGCGAGCACCGCGTCCTTGTAGAACAGCTTGCGGATCCCTCGGTAGGGCTGCAGCAGGCTCGGCGCGCTGCGATTGGACAACCAGGCGCGGCACTGATTGACCCAGGCAAGGAACAGCGGCGCGGCCGCGAGCGCCGCGAGCACTTCCAGCACCTGCGTGAACCACTCGATCGCCTTCATGGGGCAGGCCTCAGAGCACGCATGCGAGCAGCATCAGCAGCGTCACGAAGCTGTACAACAGGTACACCGCGATGCGGCCCTGCTGCAGCCAGGCCACCGCATTGGCGAGCCCGCGCACCGCGCCGCCGAGCGGCAGATACAGCCCGCGCCACCAGCGATCCCCGATCCAGACGCGATAGCGCGGCGCCGTATCGAACGCGCTCGGCAGCTCGCGCCGCATGGCGAAGAACGGCTGAAAGATGTGACGGATCGGCTGGCCGAAGCCCTCGGCCGTGTCCTGCATGCGCGCGGTGAGGCCGCCGAAGCCGCAATCCCAGGCGGCCGTGCGTCGCACGCGCCGGTGATAGAGCGTGCGCACCACGAGGATGGTCAGCGACACCACGGCGGCCACCGAGGCGAGGAACACCAGCGGTGAATACGAGGCCTGCCGGTCCGCCAGCGGCACCAGACTCCACCACGGGGCGGCGGCCGGCGCCGCCGTACCCAGATGCAGCGCTGCGCTCACGCGGCGCAGTGCCGGCAGAATCTGCGCCGGCAGCAGGCCGAGCAGCACACAGCCGGCGGCCAGCCACCACAATCCCAGGCGCTCCATCGGACCGGCATCGTGGGCGTCGCGCAGGCTCGCCGCGCGCGGCTGGCCGAGGAACACCACACCGAAGAACTTGACCATCACATAGGCTGCCAGCGCGGCCGCCATGACCAGCAGCGCCGCGCCCATCGGCAGCAGCATGTTGACGAACGTGCGCGGCACCTGCGGCGCGAACAGAAAGGCCTGCAGCAGCAGCCATTCGGAGACGAAACCGTTGAGCGGCGGCAGCCCCGCGAGCGCCAGTGCGCCGATCAACGCGCTCCAGGCCACCCACGGCATGCGGTGGATCAGCCCTCCGAGCCGTCCCATGTTGCGCTCACCGGTCGCGTGCAGCACCGCGCCGGAGGCGAGGAACAGCAGGCTCTTCATGAACGCGTGATTGAGCGCGTGATAGAGCACCGCGAGCAGTGCCAGGGTCGCCAGCGCCGACATGCCCACGCCCTGAAACACCAGGGCCAGACCCAGGCCGGTGAACAGAATGCCGATATTCTCGATCGACGAGTACGCGAGCAGGCGCTTCATGTCGCTTTGCGCGGCGGCGAACACCACGCCGTAGACGGCGCTGAACAGCCCCATGCTCAGCGGCGCCAGGCCCCACCACCAGCGCGCATCGCCGATCAGATCGAACGCCACCCGCAGCATTCCATAGAGTGCGGTCTTGAGCATCACGCCGCTCATGAGCGCGGATACCGGCGAGGGGGCGGCTGGATGTGCCTCGGGCAACCAGACGTGCAGCGGCACCAGGCCGGCCTTGGCACCGAAACCGAACAGCGCCAGCAGGAACGCCGCGGCCGCCCAGCCCGGCGACAGCTGCGCCGCGCGCATGGCATCGAAGGTGAAGCGCCAGCTGCCGCCCTGCATGACGCCGAAGCTCAGCAGGATGGCGATCGCACCGACGTGCGCGATCAGCAGATAGAGGAATCCGGCCTCGCGGGTGGCCTCGACGCGATGATCGGTGGTGACCAGGAAATACGAGGACAGCGCCATCGTCTCCCACGCGAGCATGAAGCCATAGGCGTCATCGGCCAGCAGCACGAAGCCCATGCTGGCCAGGAACAGGTGATATTGCAGGCCGACCAGCCCCGGCGGTGCGCCCTGATCGCGGCGGAAATAGCCGGAGGCAAACAGGGAGATGCCGACCGAACAGGCGCCGAGCAGCAGCAGGAACACGTCCGTCAGCGCGTCGCGGCGCACGTGCAGCGGCAGATCCGGCAGTCCCAGCGGCAGCACCTGCTGTTGCGCCGGCAGCTGCAGACTGACGGCGGCCAGCAGCGCCAGCGCCGCGCCCACCGCCGCGCCGGCCGGAAACATGACGCGGCACAGCCAGCGCGCGTCGCCCGGCCGCAGCAGACAGGCCAGCCCGATGAGCACCCAGGCGCCGAGCAGCGCGAGTGCAAGATCCAGTGGCGTATCCAGCGCGCTCGGCGCGGCGATCACGAAATGATCCTCCCCGGCTGGGCCAGGCCAGGCGATGCGACATCCGCAATGTTACTTCAATGTGCCTTGTATTATCATCCCATGCCACTATGAGCATCGAACGGCGCACCGCGCGGCTGACGATCCTGATCGATCCGCGCAAGAAAACCGTCTTTGAGCGTTTGTGCGTCGAGGAGGACGCGACCCCCTCGCAGGTCGTGCGCCGCCTGCTGCGGCGCTATATCGAGGAGCGCACCGGCCGGTCATGGCTGCCGACCGACGAGGACGGCGGGCCGGCGCCGCGCGCGACGGGACCGAAACCTAACCCGAAGGCGCGCCGCAGCGCGCGGCGCTGAGCCCCGCTCGGTCCGGGGCCGGCTGTCTCGATGACGGCGGCGTCGGCGAGCACGGCGGTGCCGCCGCCACACCGCTTCGCTGCAGGGCCTCGCCCGGATCCTTGGTGTGGTGCGGGATCCGCCACTCCTCGGCCACCTTGGCGGTGGATTCCCGGCGGACAACGAGCCGGGAGCTCGCTACGCCGTTACCTGCCTGGTCTGGGCCGGGAACGCCGGCATCGGCGTCACTTCGGCCAGCGGTGCGCTGTGGCCGATGAAATAGACGCGTGCCAGCTCGTCGCTGGTACGCGCGAGCGACAGCTGCAGCCGATCGATGAATTCGTGCAGCTCGGCCTGCCCGAGCGTCTCGAAGCGCGTGTGATGGATCGCGCGCCGCATGCGCGCCACGCGCCGCAGCAGCGGCTCGCTGTTCGGCAGCCGATGCAGCACCTCCTCGGTGCGGCGCAGGCAGCAGACACAGGCCCGCGGAAACTGCTCGTCGGCGAGCAGAAAGCGCACCACTCCGGCCCCATACACGCGCTTGCGCGTCTTCAGGCGATACATCTGGTAGCCCGACAGCGAGCGCAGCACGCTCATCCACAGCACGGTCTCGAACGGTCCCAGCTCGGCCGCGCTCGGTCCGGTCATCATCGCCGCCGCGCGCGCATCGACGATGCGACTGGTCATGTCGGCGCGCTCGATATTGCGCCCCAGGATCAGGAACGACAGCGCATCGCCTTCGTTGTAGATGCCCTCGAACATGCCGGTCAAGGTCTGCGCCGCGGTCGTGACGCGGCCGAGGAAGCCAGAGCGCGTGCGCTTGAGCGAGGCCTCGGCGGCATGCTCGCCCACGTAGAGGTAGAGCCCGTTGATCTGCTCCCACACTTCGCGCGGCAGGATATCGCGCACGGTGCGGGCGATCTCGCGTGCGCGCGCGATCGAGGTCAGCATCGAGCCGGGGTTCTGCTCGTCGGCGACGATGAACTTGATCACCGATTGCTCGCCGAAGTCGCGCGCATGTGCGACGTACAGGTCCACGTTGCCGGTGATGGTCACGAGCGGCTGCCAGCCGGGTCCCAGGCGTGGCGGCAGATCGAGCATCAGCGCGGCGCTGACATCCAGCAGTCGCGCCAGGTTCTCGGTGCGCTCCAGGTAGCGCGCCATCCAGTAGAGGTTGTCAGCTACACGTGACAGCATGTTCGACCGAGGTGTCGACGATCCAGGTGTCCTTGCTGCCGCCGCCCTGCGACGAATTGACCACCAGCGAGCCCTTGCGCATGGCAACGCGCGTCAGCCCGCCCGTGGTCACCTGCACCTCACGGCCCGAGAGGATGAACGGCCGCAGATCCAGATGCCGCGGCTCGATGCCGCCCTCGACCAGTGTCGGCGTGGTCGACAGGCTGATGACCGGCTGCGCGATGTAATTGCGCGGGTGCTGCTCGATCAGCTCGGCGAATCGCGCCCGCTCGGCGAGCGTGGATCTCGGCCCCATGAGCATGCCGTAGCCCCCCGACTCGTTCGCCGGCTTGACTACCAGCGACTCGAGGTTCGCCAGCACGTGCGCGCGCTGCGCCGGCTGCGCGCACAGCAACGACGGCACGTTCGGCAGGATGGGGTCCTGATCCAGGTAATAGCGGATCATCGCCGGCACGAAGGTGTACACCAGCTTGTCGTCCGCAACCCCGGCTCCCGGCGCATTGGCGAGCGCCACGTTGCCGGCGCGCCAGGCGCGCATCAGGCCGCGCACGCCGAGCGTCGAATCGGGCCGAAACACCTCCGGATCGAGGAACAGGTCATCCACGCGCCGATAGATGACATCGACCCGTTGCCAGCCGTCGATGGTGCGCATGTACACCACGTCATCGCTGCCGACCACCAGATCACGACCCTCGACCAGCTCGCAGCCCATCTGCTGCGCCAGATAGGAGTGCTCGAAATAGGCCGAGTTGTAGATGCCGGGGGTCAGCACCACGACCTCGGGCTGCGCCCTGCCCGCGGGCGCCAGCGCCCGCAGCATGTCGAACAGCTGCGAGGGATAGTCATCCACCGGCAGGATGCCGGCCGCCTCGAAGACCTCCGGAAACACGCGCTTGACCACCTGCCGGTTCTCGAGCATGTAGGACACGCCCGAGGGCACCCGCAGGTTGTCCTCCAGCACGTACATGGTGCCGTCGGCGCCGCGCACCAGGTCCGAGCCGCAGACGTGCGCCCAGATGCGCTGCGGCGGATCGATACCGATGCACTGCGTGCGATAGTTGACCGAGTCGCCCAGATATTCGCGCGGAAAGACCGCATCGCGCACAATGCGCTGCTCGTGGTAGATGTCGTCGATGAACTGGTTCAGCGCCAGCGCGCGCTGCTGCAATCCGGCCTCGATCCGGCGCCACTCGTCGACCGCGATCACGCGCGGGATGATGTCCAGCGGCCAGGCGCGATCGATCGAGCCGCCCTCCTCGTGGTAGACCGTGAAGGTGATGCCCATGCTGCGAATCGCCACGTCGGCGGCCTTCTGCCGCGTCACGAGCTCTTCCGGGCCCAGTGCGGACAGATATTCGATCAGGGTATCGGCCGCCGGGCGCGCCGCGCCGCCAGGTCCGATGAGTTCATCGAAGCTCGCCGACGCCGGGTATTCTGCCCAGGCAATCCTCATGTAGTTTGCGAGGCTCCGTCGGCTGCCAGACTTGCAGGTACAGTAGGAGGTACAGTGGGAGCTACAGTAGCAGGGCGCGAGCGGCGATTGAACAGCTCGGCGCCGATGCCTGCAAACAGTGCAGGCCCGCCGGACTGCCGCCCGCTCCTGGTGCACCGGCGCTTCGAACGGGAACGCGCTGCGGCCGGCCCCAGGGATTGCTCCGACCAGGCGTGGCGCACATGAGCGATGCTCTCGCCAACCGCATCATTGCCGTCGCCGAAACCCGCGAGCTCGACGTGTTGGCCGCGCTGCTCGAGCGCCGCGGAGCGCACGTGCTGCGCTACCCGCTGGTGCGGATCATCGACGCTCCGGACCCGGCGCCGGTGCTGGCCTGGATCCGTGCCGCCGCCGACGGCGGCCTCGACGATCTGATCCTGCTCACCGGTGAGGGCTTGCGCCGGCTGATGCGCTGCATCGATCTGCACGATGCGGCCTTGCGCGAGCCGTTCCTCGCGGCGCTGCGCCGCATGCGCAAGATCACGCGCGGCCCGAAGCCCGCGCGCGCGCTGCGCGAGCTCGGGCTCGCCAGCGATCTGCCGGCGGCGGTGCCGACCACTGCCGGCGTGATCGAAGCCTTGCGCGCGCTCGATCTGCACCGACGCCGCGTCGGCGTGCAGCTCTACGGCAGCGAACCGAACCGGGCGTTGATCGACTTTCTGCACGGCAACGGCGCGGCGGTATCGAGCGTGGCACCCTACCTGTATGCCGATGCCGCCACCGACGCCGCGGTGCGCGAGCTGCTGGCGCGCATGCGCGGTGGCGGCATCGACGCGGTGGTCTTCACCAGCAAGGCTCAGGTCGATCGCCTGTTTCGCGCCGCCGACGCGCACGCGGTGCGCGCCGCATTGCAGGCCACCAACGTGGCCGCGGTCGGGCCCGTGGTGAGCCAGGCGCTCGCCGCGCACGGAGTCGAGGTCGGCGCGATGCCCGAGAGCTCGTGGTTCATGAAGCCGCTCACCGCGGCGCTGAGCGAACTGCTGGCCGGCCGGCCCTAGCCGGCCCGACGCGGCCGACGGCTCGCTCAGGCCGAGTACATGCGCTGCAGGAAGCCGAGGAACTGCTCGAGCTCGGCCTTGCTGAAACGGCCCGCCATGTGCCGCTCGAGCGCGCGCACCTGCCCCATCAGCGCTTCGAACTCCGCCGTTCCCGAGTCGGTCAGGGAAATGCCCTGCCGGCGTCGATCGCGGATCGAACGGCGGCGCTCGATCAGTCCGGCGCGCTCGAGCCGGTCGAGCAGCGCGACGATGCTGGCCTTGTCCACTCCGAGGTGCGTGCCGAGCTCGATCTGCGCGATGCCGGGATTGGCGCGCACCAGGCACAGCAGGCTGAACAGGCCGGGACGAATCTTGTTCTCGCCGATGAAGCTGACATAGGTGCGCCAGGCCACCTGATGCGCGCGCCGCAGGTTATATCCCAGCAGCTTGGGCAGCGGTCCCAGGTCCACCTTGGCGCCCGCGGCGCGCTCGCGCTTTGCGGGCGCCGCACGCTTGTCGCGCGCGCGTCCCGTGTTGCCACTCGCTGGTTCCATTCGGCTGCCACTCCCCGGGCCAAGTATCGTCCCGGTGCCCTCGAGACGGGCGGCAGTATATTTTCGTTATCGTTCGTAGTGCAAATGAAATGACAGCCCACTTATTGTCCGGTGCGCCTCCGATCGCCGCCCGCATTGCCGGTGAAGCTCGCGAGCGGTGCGTACAGATCCGGCCGGCGATCGCGGAACACGAACCACCCCGCGCGCGCGCGCTGCAGCTCCTCCAGATCGAAACTGGCCGTGATAACCGCCTCACGGTCCTGCCCGGCTTCGGCCAGCAGCGCGCCCGTGGCATCGGCGATGAACGAGGAACCGTAGAACCGGATATGCAGCGAGTCCGGATGCTGTGCCGCTCGCTCCACGCCAATGCGGTTGCTCGCGATCAGCGGTGTCAGATTGGCCGCTGCGTGGCCCTGCTGCGTGCGCTGCCAGTGCAGGCGCGAATCCACCGGCGGCGCCGGCGGCGGCTCGCTGCCGATCGCGGTCGGGTAGAGCAGCAGCTCCGCCCCCATCAGCGCCATGATGCGCGCGCTCTCCGGAAACCACTGGTCCCAGCAGATCGCCGCGCCGACGCGCCCGTAGCGCGTGTCCCAGACCCGGAACCCGGTGTCGCCCGGGCTGAAATAGAACTTCTCCTGGTAACCCGGTCCGTCCGGGACGTGCGACTTGCGATACAGGCCGAGCCGCCGGCCATCGGCATCGAACATCACGAGCGAATTGAAATACACGTTGCCCGCGCGCTCGAAGAAGCTGATCGGCAGCACCACCTGCAACTCGGCGGCCAACGCCCCGAAGCGCCGCAGCAACGGGCTGTCCTCGGCGCTGTGCGCCAGCTGCAGATGCCGCACATCCTGCTCGATGCAGAAATACGGCGTCGCAAACAGCTCCTGCAGCAGGATCACCTGCGCGCCGCGCGCGTGCGCCTCGCGCACCAGATGCTCGGCACGCTCGAGATTGGCGGCCAGATCCCAGCTGCAGGCGAACTGCGTCGCCGCGACCGTCACGCGCCGGCCACTGCGCGCCGGCTCAGTGCTCATGGCCGCGCACCGCTGGCGCGCCCGGCCGGCGCTGCACCGCCTCGCTGATCGCGATCGCGGTCTGCAACGCGCGCAACCCGTCCTCGCCGCTGACCAGCACCGCACGCTCGCCGCGGATCGCGGCGAGGAAACCCGAGATCTCGGCCAGCAGCGCGTCGCCCTGATCGAAGGACTGCTCCTCGATCTGGACCGGCAATTGCCCCGCGCCCGCAGGCGTCGAGCGCTTGCGAATCACGGTCAATATCTTCTGCTGCAGGTCGATCGACAGATAGGCGTCATCGCAAAACACCCGCAGCTTGCGCTCGGTCTTCAGGCTCACGCGGCTCGCGGTGACGTTGGCCACGCAGCCGTTCTCGAAGCGCAGCCGGGCATTGGCAATGTCGATCTCGCCGGAGAACACCGGCGTACCGACTGCGTCCAGCGTCGCCACCGGGCTGCCGACGATCATCTGCACCAGATCGATGTCGTGAATCATCAGATCGAGCACGACGTTGACGTCGGTGCCGCGCTCCTTGAACGGCGCCATGCGATGGCATTCGATGAAGCGCGGCGCCGCGAGCAGCGGTTCGGCCGCCAGAATCGCCGGATTGAAGCGCTCGAGGTGCCCTACCTGCAGCACACGGCGGTGCCGCCGGGCGACGTCGATCAGCTGCTGGGCCTGCGCGGCGCTCTCGGCGATCGGCTTCTCGACCAGCACGTGCGCGCCCGACTCGAGAAACGCCAGCGCGATGTCGCGGTGGCTCGGGGTCGGCGTCACGACGCTGACGGCATCGACCCGGCCCAGCAAGTCGCGATAATCAACCGAGGCGCGAGTGTGCAGCTCGGCGGCGACCCGCGCCGCCGTCTCGAGCTGGCTGTCGGTGACGCCGACCAGGGTACAGTCCGCAAGTTGCGCGTACTTCTGGGCGTGGAACCGCCCCAGATAGCCCACGCCGATCACTGCCGCTCTGATTTTCTCCATGTGCCGGCTATTATGCCTCAAGGGCGCGAGCACCCGCGGTGGCAGCGAGGGCCGGCCGTGGCCGCAGGGGCCGGGCCGCCGCGCGGCGAGCCGCAGCATTTCTTTTTCCCGAGGTATGGAAGATCGTGAGCAATCGATTGCGCCGTTTCTGGCAGCACTACCGTGGCACTCGCGGCGTGTGGCGCGAGCTGCTGACCGCGCTGCTGTGCCTGATCATCGGCGTGCTCGTGATGCCGTGCCTGATCTTCGCCGCCGGCCGCCTGTACCTGGGGCCGTATGCACACGGCAGCCTGTTCTCGCTCTGGCGCGATTACCTGCGCGGACTGGCCGCGGGCTCGCGTGCGTTCTGGTTCATCGCTCTGGGGCCGTATCTGCTGGTCTGGCTGCTGCGCGGCGGCCGCAGGCTGTTACATAACTAGGCCGCGCCGGTGCGCCGGCGTGACGGCGTTCACAGTTTCGGCGGCACTGCAACACGGACACGGCGTACCCATGCGACCCTAGCCTGAGGGGAAGTATCGTGCACGCCGAGCGGAGGACTCGGCCCGGTACGGGGACGAGAGGAACCGGATGCAGGCGATGTTGAATCAACTGGACCACGAGCACAGCGAACACGACCGCGGTCAGCCGGGTGCGACCGAGCGACCGACGCGTAGCCGCGAGCAGGTGCTCAAGCAGATCAAACTCGCGCTCGTCACCGGTGCCGAGCTCGGGATCCTGGAGTTCGACGACCACCGCGCGCGCGGCTCGGACCCGTACAACAGCCGGCTCGGGGCGGCCCAGCGCGACGTCTGGAGCCGACGGCGCCGCGCCTGAGCTCGGCGGCCTCGAGCGGCGCCGGCCGCCGCCGCGCCAAGAGCCGGCCCGCGCTGCGGGCGGATGGATCAGGGCCAGTAGATGATCGTCAGCGCCGCCAACATCCCCGCGAGCACGATCTGCGCCGGATAGCGCCAGCGCCGCTGCCGCAATTCACCGATGAAGCTGGCGGCCCCGACCGCCGCCAGGCCCCATGACCACGCCAGGCCCTTGAGCAGCGGCAGGCGCTCGGGAGCCAGCCGTGCCGCGTACTCGGGCAGCAGCATGAACACGATCCCGCTCATGCTCAAGGACAGCGTCAAGGCGATCGCCGAGCCCATGATGATACCGATCAGAACCGCCATCGGACGCATGTCAATTCTCCACTTCCGGGGCCATGCCGCGGCCTGCAGGAAAATTCCCCCGGGTGCGGCTGCCATCCAGGGCCTAAAGCTGTCAGACTTGGCACCAGTGTAGCGATTCGGACCCCCCTCCCAAAGCATGTCGCATATGCCTCGCCACTGGCGCCAATGGATCGCCCCGGTCGCTCTGTCCGCCCTGGGGATGCTGCTACTGGCGGGCGCCGGTTCCACCGGCGTGCCGGCCGCCACCGGCCTGCTGCCCGACGGCGCCCTGGCCCCGACCGCCCGGGAGCGGCTGCTGGCGCCGCGCATCGCCAGCATCCTCGAGCAGAACCATTATCGACATACGGCGATCGACGACAAGCTCTCGCCACAGATATTCGACCGCTTCATGGCCGAGCTCGACGGCCAGCACAGCTACCTCCTCGCCAGCGACATCGCCGGCTTCGAGCGCTGGAAGGGCAAATTCGGCGACATGATCCACAGCGGCGCAGTGGACCCCGCTTACCTGATGTTCAGTGTGTTTCAGCAGCGCAACCGCGAACGCGTCAACTATGCGATCAAGCTGCTCGACACCGAGCCGGACTGGAACCGCGACGAGAGCTTCAGCTTCGATCGCGAGCACGCGCCGTGGCCGTCGACGCAAGCCGAGATGGACGAGCTGTGGCGCCTGCGGGTCAAGAACGACACCATCTCGCTGATGCTGGCCGGCAAGAGCTGGGCCGAGAGCGCCGATCTGCTGCGCAAGCGCTATCAGCGCGTGCTCTCGCGCCTCGACAAGATCTCGCCCGAGGACGTGTTCGAGACGCTGATGAATGCCTACTGCGCGGTCTACGATCCGCACACGAATTACTTCTCGCCGCGCAGCTCCGAGGAATACCGCATCCAGATGAGCCTGAGCTACGAGGGCATCGGCGCCTCGCTGCAGTTCAACGACGATTACGTGACCGTGACCAACATACTGCCCGGCGGTCCGGCGGCGGCCGACGGCTCGCTCAAGCCCAACGACCGCATCACCGCGGTCGGCCAGGGCCGAGATGGACCGCTGACGGACGTCATCGGCTGGCGGCTCGATGACGTGGTGCAGCTCATTCGCGGCAAGATCGACACCGTCGTGCGGCTGCAGATCCTGCCGGCGGGCGCGACGCCCGGCACCCAGGAACGCATCCTGCAGCTCACGCGCAACAAGATCACGCTCGAGGCGCAGGCGGCGAAGAAGGAAGTACGGCCGCTGCAGCGCAACGGCCGCACCTACAAGATCGGCATCATCACGGTGCCGAGCTTCTATAACGACATGGAGGCGGCCAGCGGCGGCAACGCCAACAACCGCAGCACCACCCATGACGTGCGCCGGCTGCTGCAGGAAATCGCCGACGGCGGCGGTGTCGATGCGCTGGTGCTCGACCTGCGCGGCGATGGCGGCGGCTACCTGCCGGAGGCCATCGGCCTGACGCATCTGTTCATCCCTCGCGGCCCGGTGGTGCAGCTCAAGGACACGACCGGCCAGACCGACGTGCTTGCCGATCCTGATCCCGGACAGGCCTATGCAGGCCCGCTGGCGGTACTGGTGGATCGCACCAGCGCCTCGGCCTCCGAGATCTTCGCCGCCGCCATCCAGGACTATCATCGCGGCCTGATCATCGGCCAGACGACTTTCGGCAAGGGCACGGTGCAGAGCGTGATCCCGCTCGATCGCTGGTCCTCGCGCCCGACCGAAGGGCAGGTGACGGTGACCATAGGCAAGTTCTACCGCGTGACCGGCGAGAGCACGCAGCTGCGCGGCGTCACGCCCGATATCGCGCTGCCCTCCCCGATCAGCGCCGAGGACGTCGGTGAGAGCGTGCTCGAGCACGCCCTGCCCTGGGACCGCATCGCGCCCGTGCCGTTCCGGGCATTGGCTCCCGAACCGGCGCTGGTGCAGACGCTCGCCACCGAGCAGAGCGACCGCGCCATGCACAATGCCGACTACCAGTGGCTGCTGGCGAGCCTTGCGAATCTCGACACGGCACGCAAGGTGAAGACGCTGTCGCTGAATCTGAAGAAGCGCCAGCAGGAGCGCGCGGCCCAGGATCAGGCGCGCCTCGCGCAGGAGAATGCGCGCCGCAGCGCCGACGGGCTGCCGCCCGTGAAGTCGATCGAGGACATCCCCGCCGGCGGGGAACCGGACGTGATCATGGCGCAGTCGACCGACATCATGATCGACGACGTCGCGGCCCAGGCGTTGCGCAATGCGCCGGCGGTGGCGCAGCAACCCACTACCGCCTCGACCGGCGGCCGCTAGCGGCGGCCCGCCCCCGGGCCTAGCGCAGCAACACGCGATAGATCTCCCACAGATCGTCGATCAGCACCTTCGAGCCGTCGGCGGCCGCGAGGCTCTCGGCCGTGGGCGCGGTCTCGGCGGCGCTGCGGTACTTGGCCAGCTCCCGCAATCGCTCGGCGCGCTGCTTGATCTCCTGCGACAGCGCGCTGCGCTGCTGCAGCAGCGTGCGCGCGCGTACGAGCTCCACCATGGTCGCCTCGCAGCGCGCGCGATCGCCGTATTCATCACGCGGCGGCTCGCGCCGCCCCGCGGCCTCGCGCGCCAGGTCCATGAGCCGGGTGCGCGACAAGCGGTCGCTGAGCACCTGCGCATATGCGATCGCCGCCATGTTGATCGCGCGGCGTGCGTCGATCGACAGGCCGCCGAACTCCGGCGGCGGTTCGCCCTCCAGCTGGTCACGTGCGCCGCGCGCCGTCTCCAGGTCCTGCACGCACAGCAGCGACTGCAGGTTGGCCGCCTGCAGCCGATGCCGCAGCGCGCGGCGCCTGAAGTAGTGCCAGAAGGCCTGCAGCTGCCTCAATTCCTGCTCGAGCTGCGCCACCGCAGCGCGCGCCGCCGCGGCGCTGTTCTCGGCTGCGTGCAGATTGGTCTCGATGGCCTGCCGGCGCGCGAACAGCTGTCGATTGTGATCGGCCAGGAAAGCGCGGCGCTCGCGCTCCTCCTGCTGCGCGGCGAGCTCGGCCACGAACTGCGTCAGCAGGCTGCGGCCGAGGCTCCAAAGCTCGCGCAGCTGATAGAAGACCAGCGCCGGGTAGGCGGTCTCGGTCTGGCCGAGCCGCGCTTCCAGGCCCTGCAGCATCTCCTGCACGCGCGCGGTCGCGCCTTCCTGCTGCTTGACGCGATCCTTCAGACGCTGCACTTCGTCCTGCAGCGCGCTGTGCGCCTTCTTGAGCTCGGCGCGGTTGCGAAACAGATGCAGCACACGGTCGTCGTCGACCTCGCGCTTGGCCGCGTCCCCGCCGAGACGCAGGAAGCCGAGTTGTCTGATCAATTCCATGAATGGCGCCATGATGCGCAATGGCCACCGACCGCGAGCTTCGTGTTCGAGCAACGGCTAGAAGGTGAACCGGTGACCCCGTTCCGCGCAGTATTCCAGCCACTTATTTAGCATCATGTTGCGCATCCAGCGCTGATGCAGTTCACGTTCCCCCGGCCGTGCGGCCCGCACGCGCAGCTCGCGCTGCCGGTCGGCCGGCGGATTCAATGCCTCGGCCTCGAGCAGGCGCGCATCGTGATAGGCGCGCAGCCTCAGGTCGGGCAGCGAGTCGAAGCCGCTGCGACCGTTCGCCGGCAGTACGTAGGTCAAGGCCAGCATGCTGGTGTAGGGCATATGCTCGAGCACCGCGAGCCGCAATTCGCAGTCGCCCTGCACACGCGACACCAGCGTACCGGCCAGACGCGCCGGATCGCCGGCCAAGTGCACGAAGCGCAGGTAATTGCTCTCGTACAGACTCATGAGCGCGACGAAACCACGCGGGCGCGCGCGCCAGGATACCTTGATATCCGCTTCACAGAGCATGCTTGGACTATAGCATGCGCCGATTGGCCGAGGCCGCCGCCGCAGCCTGATTTGGTGCCGCAGTTCTCACTGCCATCGCCGCGGCCGGCAGCGACAGCGATTTCACGGCCTCACCAGCATGTGTTCGCGGTAGTAGCGCAGCTCCTTGATCGATTCGTGTATGTCGGCGCGCGCGAGATGTGCCGATTGCTTGGCGAAACCCGACATCAGCTGCGGCATCCAGCGATGCGCGAGCTCCTTGAGCGTACTGACATCCAGATTGCGATAGTGGAAGAAGCGTTCGAGCTCGGGCATCAGACGGGCCAGGAAGCGCCGGTCCTGGCAGATGCTGTTGCCGCACATCGGCGACGCGCCCGGCGGCACGTGCGTGCTCAGAAACAGCAGCGTCTGGCGTTCGGCTTCGGCCAACGTCATGCGGCTCATGCGCACGCGCGACAGCAGCCCCGAACCGCCGTGCTGGCGCTGATTCCACGCATCCATTCGGGCCAGCACTTCCTCGGGCTGATGAATCGCCAGCTCCGGCCCTTCGGCGACGATGTTCAGGTCCTTGTCGGTGACGACCGTGGCGATTTCGATGATCTGATCGGTGTCGGGCATCAGCCCGGTCATCTCCAGGTCGATCCAGATCAGATACTCTTGATTCCCCATGGGGCCTCGTTCCCGCGACAGTTAGGGCATCATAGCAAGGAATGTCGGCCGCCCGAGTCATTGCCACCCATCGCCGCCTGCTGCGCGTGCGCACCGAGGATGGGCGCGAGGTCCTGGCGCGCCCATCGCGCCGCGAACTGGCTCCGGTGTGCGGCGATTTCGTGCAGTGCGAATTCGACCAGCGCCATGGCGAGCTGCGCGTCGTCGCTCACGAGCCCCGTTCGAGCGCCCTTTACCGCACCAATGCGCGCGGCGGCAGCGAGCTGCTCGCGGCCAATCTGTCGCTGTTGCTGGTCGTGATCGCGCCGCTGCCGCGGCCGGATTTCTTTGTCGTCGACCGCTATCTGGCCGCTGCGCGCTGCGGCGGCATCACCTCGGCGATCGTGCTGAACAAGTCGGAGCTGCCGGCCGACGACGACATCGAGCGCGAGCTTGCGGCGCTGATCGCGGCCGGATATCGCTGCCTGCGCGTCTCGGCGCACGAGGGCGCGGGGCTGGATGAGCTGCGCACACTGCTGCACGGGCAGACCGCCATGCTGGTGGGCCAGTCCGGGGTCGGCAAGTCCTCGCTGCTGCAGCCGCTGGTGCCGCACAGCGACGCCGCGGTCGGCGACTTGATTCGCGACGATGAGGGCCGCCATACCACGAGCACGACGCGGCTGTACCGCCTGCCGGGCGGCGGCGAGATCATCGATGCGCCCGGCGTGCGCGATTTTGCGCCGGCGATCGACCGGCTCGAACCGCGGGCGCTGGGCTTCGTCGACGTCGAGTCGCTGGCGTCGCAGTGCCGCTTCGCCGATTGCCGCCATCTGCGCGAACCCGGGTGCGCCGTACGCGCGGCGCTCGGCGCAACCTTGAGCGCGCGCCGCTACGAGAGTTACCGTCGACTGCGCCGGCTCTATGACCGATTGCGCGGCGAGCGCCAGGACCGCGGCGACCGTACTCGCCGCCGCTGAGTGCCGCGAACGGCGGGCGCCACGGCGAGTTCGACGGGCGGGCCCCTCAGGAGAGCGAGTGGCGCCCCGCCATGGCATGCGCAAGCGTGCCGCCATCGACATATTCGAGCTCGCCGCCGACGGGCACGCCGTGCGCGATGCGGCTGGCCGCAACGCCACGCGCCTGCACCAGTTCCGAGAGGAAGTGCGCCGTGGCCTCCCCCTCGACCGTGGGGTTGGTGGCGAGAATGACTTCGGTGACGGCGCCGCCATCGAGCAGTGCCTCGAACTCGCGCACCCCCAGATCGGCGGGCCCGACCCCGTCGAGCGGCGACAGATGGCCCATGAGCACGAAATAATGGCCGCGGAATCCGCCCGACTGCTCGATTGCCACCACATCGGCCGGCGATTCGACCTCGCACAGCAGCGACGGGTCGCGCTGCGGATTGGCGCAGATCGCACACAGCTCGCCTTCGGTGAGCATGCGGCAACGGCTGCAGCGGCCGACTTTGTCGAGCGCCAGGTTGAGTGCATTCGCGAGCAGGCGCGCCGTCGGGCGCCCGTTTTGCAGCAGATGAAACGCCATGCGCTGCGCGCTCTTGGGCCCGACACCCGGCAGCGTGCGCAAGGCGTCGATCAGGGCTGCCAGGGCGGGCGAGTGTTTCATGGTCGCAATGCGCTCGACTGCCGCACCGACTTCAGAACGGCAGCTTGACGCCCGGCGGCAACGACAGGCCGCCCATCACCGACGCCATCTTGGCTTGCGACGCGCTCTCGACCCGATGCACCGCATCGTTGATCGCGGCAGCGATCAGGTCTTCGAGCATGTCACGATCTTCACCGACGATCGCCGGTTCGATCTGCACTCGCTTGACCTCGTGGCGCCCGGTCATGACGACCTTGACCATGCCGCCGCCGGCCTCGCCCGTGACCTCGAGCGTCGCGATCTCGGCCTGCGCCTTCTGCATGTTCGCCTGCAGCGCCTGCGCCTGCTTGACGAACTGGTTCATATTAGCCATGGATCACCTCATTCATTCGACTTCGCCGGGCGCACCGAGTCCGGCAGCACGCTGGCGCCGAAACGCTCCTTGAATACCCCGACCGTCGGATCGGTCTCGAATGCGCTGCGCGCGAGGGCCAGACGCTGCGCCTCGGCTCGCTCGGCGGCGCGCGCAGGGGTCTCGGGCAAGTTGTCGCGCATATCGATGTCGAGCCGTACCGTGCCGCCAAAGTGGCGTGACAGCGCCTGCGCCAGCTTATCCTCGAGCGCCCGCGTGCGCAGCGCGGCACTGCGCGGGTCGAGCGCCAGGCGCAGCGTCGCCCCTTCGCGCCCCAGCAGCACGCAGTTGGCCGCCAACTGCCGCGCCAGACCTTGCAACTCGAGGCCGGCCACGATCGCCGGCCAGTCGGCCGGCCCGGGATCGGCCGCTGGCGGCGATCCGGGGCTCGCCTCCGCGATCGACCCTGGCGCAGCCGGGCTCACGGCCCGGGTGGCAGTCGCTGCGGGCGGCGGCTCGGGCGCCCGCCGCCGCTCCGGCGCCGAGCCTCCGGCAGCGCCGGCGGCGGCCGGCGCATCGCCGGGCCGAAACGCCAGCATGCGGATCAAGGTCATCCGAAAACCCGTCCTGGCGTCCGGCGCCAGACCCAGATCGCGCCGCCCGAGAATGGCGGTCTGATAGTAGAGCTGCAGGTCCTCGGCGCCGATCCGGGCCGCCAGCCGCGCCAGCAGCTCGGGCGAATGCAGCTCATCGCCCTCGAAGCCGCTCACGAGCTGCTTGAGCGCGACACGCTCCAGCAGCGCGGCCAGCTGATCGAGCAGCTGCGCGTAGTCCGGCGAGCGCTCATCGAGCTCGCGTGCGTAGTCGAGCAGTGCCGTCGCATCCGCGCCGGCGAGCAGTTCCGCCACGCGCACGATGTGCTCGCGCTCGACGGTACCGAGCATCGCGCGCGCGTCGGCTTCCAGTGCCTGGCCGTTGCCGTAGGCCAGCAGCTGATCGAGCAGCGACAGCGCGTCGCGCAAGCTGCCGTCACCGGCCTGCGCCAGCAACTGCACGGCCGCGGCCTGGTAGGCAAGCCGCTCGGCCTCCAGGATCTGCGTCAGACGCGCGCTGATCAGCGCCACCGACAGGCGCTTGAGATTGAACTGCAGACAGCGCGACAGCACCGTGACCGGCAGCTTCTGGGGGTCCGTGGTTGCGAGCAGGAACTTCACGTGCGGCGGCGGCTCCTCCAGCGTCTTGAGCAGCGCATTGAAAGAATGGGCCGACAGCATGTGGACTTCATCGATCAGATAGATCTTGTAGCGGCTGCGCGTCGGGGCGTACTGCACGTTGTCGAGCAGCTCGCG
>DAHUYP010000044.1 GCA_027315105.1 Gammaproteobacteria bacterium | reverse complement strand
CGCGAGGTGCTGCGCCGGGCAGGAGTTGAACTGGGGCGCAACTATCCGGCGCCGATCGTCGATCACCGACAGGCGCGCGAGCGCGCACTGGCGGCGCTGGAGCGCATCAGGCGCACGCAATGAATGCGTCCATTTGCGTAGCGGCGGCGCCGGCGGGCATGCGAACCATGTACCGTCAACACGCATGTCCACGCCGTAGGGCCGCCCGGGCGGTGTTCCAGGGTCCGCGGCCCAGCGGCGGCCGATTTTAGATAGTCCACTATCTATTTACCGACGAATCCTGAACCGCCACCCCGGTCGTCAGCCATGCGATGCGCTCATCGATGAGCAGCTCTGGGCGAGCATCGCGGCGTTGCCAGCGGCGCGACATTGCCGGCGGCGCCGTGCGTCGGCTCAGGAAGAGGCGGGTCCTGACACGGCGCCGGCGGACACGGCGCCGGCGGACATGGCACCGGCGGGCACATGCCGCTGGAAGCATTCGATCGCGGCCCGCGCGGCCGGACCCGCGAGCTCGGGACGCACCAGTACCAGATGCAGCGGCACCGTGCGTGTCGCGCCGATCGCCAGCGGCAGCGATCGCAGCGATCCCTGCTGCAGCGCGTCGGCAATCAGATGTTGCGGTAGCCAGGCAAAGCCGAGACCGGCGGCCACCGTGGCGAGCGCGGCTTCCAGGCTGCCGACCGTGCAGCGCCGATCCGATGCCAGCCAGCCGTCGTCGCGCGGCTGCCGGGTGCCCGAGTCGCGCACCACGACCTGCACGTGACGCTGCACGTCATCGGCGGTGAGCGCGTGCTCGAGGCCGAACAGCGCATGATCCGGGCGCGCCACGGCGACGAATTCTATTTCGGCCAGAAACTCGCCGAGGAAGCCGCTCGGCACGCGCGAGGTCACGACCACGTCGGCGCGTGTGTCGGTGATCGCCTCCTCGGCGCCGGACAGGACGGCGTCGGACAACTGCAGCTCGGTGTCGGGGCACAGCTGCTGCAGCTCCGCCATGATCCGCAGCAAGCGCGAGCGCGGGAATGCCGCATCGACCACCAATCCGAGCTGCGGCTCCCAGCCCTGCTTGAGGCTGCCGGCCAGCCGCTCCAGCGTGTCGATGTCGCGCAGCAAAGAGCGTGCGCGCCGCAGCAGCGTCCGGCCATGCGGAGTGAGAACCGCCTTGCGGCCCTCGATGGCCAGCAGCGGCACCTCCAGGGACTCCTGCAGGCGGGCGATCGAGTAACTGACCGCGGTCTGACTACGGTGCAGGCGCTGCGCGGCCTGGGCGTAGCCGCCCTGATCCACCACGGCCGCGAGCACCGCCCATTGTTCCAGCGTCGTTCTGGGCAGCGCCATGGACCTTTCCGATTATCGGATCGATTGGAGCCGAATTTTGCGCTTTTTTATTGCTTCTTTCGACCCTATGTTGCGTCAACGAGGGTGCGTCAACGAGGAGGACGTATGCAAGACATCAGACGTGGCCACGACCGCGGCTATGCCGACCACGGCTGGCTCAGGTCGTATCACAGCTTCTCATTTGCCGATTATTTCGATCCGCAGCACGTGGAGTTCGGTCCGCTGCGCGTGATCAACGAGGATCGCGTCCAGCCTGGGCAGGGCTTCGGCACCCACGGGCATCGCGACATGGAGATCATCAGCTACGTGCTTTCGGGTGCGCTGGCGCACCAGGACTCGATCGGCAACGGCTCGACCATTCGGCCCGGCGACGTGCAGCGCATGAGCGCCGGTCGCGGCGTGCGCCACAGCGAGTTCAATGCCTCCGGCAGCGAGCCGGTGCACTTTCTGCAGGTATGGATCCAGCCCAACGTGCACGGTATCGAGCCGAGCTACGAGGAAAAGCACTTCAGCGCGGCGCAGAAGCGCGGGCGCCTGCAGCTGATCGCCGCCGGTGACCGGGCCGACGGCTCGGTCCTGATCCACCAGGATGCGCGCGTCTATGCGGGGCTGTTCGACGGCGCCGAGACCGCCAAGCTCGAGGTCGCGAGCGGGCGGCGCATCTACCTGCACGTCGCGCGCGGAGCGATCGAGGCCAACGGCACGGCGCTCGATGGCGGCGATGCGCTGAAGCTCACCGACGGTGCGACTCTGGCGTTGAGGCAGGGCCGCGAGGCCGAGGTGCTGGTGTTCGATCTGCCGCCGGGCTAGCGGTGCGAGGTCAGTTCTTGCGCCCCGCCTCGAACAGGAACCAGACGCGGCGCTCGGCCTCGTCGATCCACACCTCGAGCAGGCTGGCCGTGGCGACGTCGCCGGCGTCGTCGCACAGCACGTGCGTCTCGCGCATGCGCCCGGCCAGGCGCAGGTTGTCCTCGCGCAGCTCCGCCAGCATCGTGGAAGGGCTGACGAATTCGGCGTCGTTGTCGGCCAGGCTTTGCAGGCGGCCGATGTGGCCGATGGAGCGCAAGGTCGTGCCGCCGATCTTGCGCACGCGCTCGGCGATCGGGTCGGTGCTCGCCAGGATCTGATCGGCCTGCTCGTCGAGCAGCAAGTGGTAGTCGCGGAACGACGGCCCCGACATGTGCCAGTGAAAATTCTTGGTCTTCAGATACAGCGCGAACATGTCCGCCAGCAGCGCATTGAGCTCGGCGGTCAGGTCGCGTACGGCCTGGGCGCTGAACGCGCTGGTCGTGCGCAGCGCGGCCTGTCGCCGCTCTTTGGCGCCTTTGAGCTTGGACATCGCGGCCTACTCCTCGATGACGGCATCGCAAGATGCCCTGCGTCGTCGTGCAGGCGACATTGTCGTGCAGGCGATGCCTGGTGTACAAGTACGGGGTAGAGTGGACTATGCGTTTGCTGCTGGTTGAAGACGACTCCATGATCGGCAAGAGCCTGCAACAGGGGCTCAAGCAGGACGGCTATGCGGTGGACTGGGTGCGCGATGGTCAAGCCGCGAAGCTGGCGCTGCAGGACGCCGAGTACGCCCTGATGCTGCTCGATCTGGGCCTGCCGCGCGTGTCGGGCCGGGAGCTGCTGGCGGAGCTGCGCCGGCAGAAGAATCCGATCCCGGTACTGATCATCACGGCGCGCGATTCGGTCACCGATCGGGTCGAGGGCCTCGACGCCGGCGCCGACGACTATCTGGTCAAGCCATTCAGCTTCGAGGAGCTGGCGGCGCGCATTCGAGCGCTGTTGCGGCGCCCCGGCGGTGCCGCCGAGCCGATCATCGGACACGGTGCGCTGGCGGTGCAGCCGGCGACGCACGAGGTGCTGCTGCACGGCAAGCCCGTGCACCTGTCCGGCCGCGAGTATGCGCTGCTCGAAGCACTGCTGCGCCGACCGGGCATGCCGCTGTCGCGCGCGCAGCTCGAGCAGTCGGTCTATGGCTGGGACGACGAGGTCGGGAGCAACGCCGTCGAAGTGCACATCCATTCGCTGCGCCGCAAGCTCGGCCCGGATTGGATCGAGAACGTGCGCGGTGTCGGCTACCGGATCCGCAAGCAGCCGTGAGATCGATCCGGCGCGACCTGCTGCTGGCATTGCTCGGCGCGATGTTGATCGTGCTGCTGCTCGGTGCCTGGGCGACCTACCGCGCCGAAGTCCAGCAGGCCGGCGTGCTGCTCGACTATCACCTGCGGCAGCTGGCGCTGGCACTGCGCGATCGGACCTACGACAGCGCCATGCCGCCGGCGCTGCAGCCGCACGACAGCGAGTTCGATTACTCGATCCAGGTGTGGAACCGGGACGGGGTGACGCTCTACTACTCCTATCCGCCGCACGTGTTTCCGAACCGCGCACAGCTTGGCTATACGACGGTGCAGACCAGCGAGGGTCCGTGGCGCGTGTTCGCCATGCAGAGCGGCGGCGAGGTGATCCAGGTCGCGCAGCCGATGAGCCGCCGCGAGCAACTGGCGGCGCACGCGGCATGGCAGAGCCTGCGGGCGTTTCTGCTGCTCTTTCCGGCGATGGGGCTGTCGGTGTGGGTGCTGGTCGGCAAGGGGCTCGCGCCGATCGCCCGTCTGGCGCGCGCGATCGCGGCGCGCACTCCAACGGCCATGGAGCCGGTCTCCGAACAGGTGCCAGCGGAAGTGCAGCCGCTGGTGCATGCCCTGAACGCACTGCTGGCACGGCTGAAGTCGGCGCTGCAGACGCAGCGCCAGTTCGTGGCCGATGCCGCGCACGAGTTGCGCACGCCGCTGGCGGCGCTGCAGCTGCAGGTGCAGCTGGTGGAGCGCGCCCCGGATGAGACGCGGCGCACCGCGGCACTCGCCGAGCTCAAGCTGGGCCTGGATCGTACGACGCGCGTGGTGCAGCAATTGCTCACGCTCGCGCGCGAGGAGCCCGGGGCGATGCCAGCGCCGGTACAGCCGGTGGGGCTCGACAGTCTCATCGAATCGGTGGTCGGGGAGTATCGAGCGGTGTCGGCCGTCAGGAACATCCGGCTGCAGCTCTCGAGCAGCGTATCCGAGCCGCTGGTGACGGGCGATGAGGCGTCACTGCGCACGCTGTTTGCGAATCTGCTCGACAACGCCGTGCGCTACACGCCGCCGGGGGGGACGGTGAACGTTGCCGTGCAGCGCACGCCCGGCTCGCTGCAGGTGCTCATCGAGGACTCGGGGCCCGGCATCCCGCCACAGGATCGGCAACGCGTATTCGATCGCTTCTACCGCCGCGAGGGCATGCTCGAGGGCGGTACCGGCCTGGGACTCGCGATCGTCAAGGCGATCGCTGATCGGCACGGCCTGCGCGTGGCGCTCGCCGAGGCATCGATCGGCGGGTTGTCGGTTCGAGTCGAGTTTCCGCCGCCCGCAGCGCCCGCAGC
>DAHUYP010000062.1 GCA_027315105.1 Gammaproteobacteria bacterium | reverse complement strand
GCCGCCACCCGCGCGGGCACCGAGCAGGTTGACCTGCAGCTCGCGGCCGCCCGCGAGTGGCTCGCCGCCGGCCGCGCCGCCGACGCCGAGCGCGCGCTCGGCGCCATCCGAGCGCCGCTGAGCCCGGCCCAGGGTCTCGAGCGCGCACTGCTCGACGCCGAGACCGCACTGGCGGCCAACCACGCTCAGGAGGCCTGGCAGAAGATCAACGCCATCCCCGAACCGAGCGCCGCCGCCGGCGCCGAGCGCTACGAGTCACTCAAGATGCGCATCGCGATGGCCAGCGCGCGGCCGGTCGATGCGATACGCGCCGAGATGGCCGCCGAGCGCTTCGCGACCGGCCCCGCCGGGCGCACACAGCTGCGATCCGAGCTGTTGGCGGCCTTGCGCGCGGCACGTGAGCGCGGACTCAAGCTGGATCTGCAGGCCAGCACGGATCCGACCGTGCGCGGCTGGCTCGAACTGGGCGCGATCGCCCCGGAGACGCGCGGCGCCTCGCTGGCCGGCACCGCCGAGCTGGCGCGCTGGCGCAGCAAGTACCCCAACCACCCGGCGCTCGAGCTGCTGCCGCAGGCGTTTCCGCCGCCGCTGGTCACGCCGGCAGCGGGCGGGCGCATCGCGCTGCTGCTGCCGTTGACCGGCGCGGCCGCCGGGCAGGCCGCCACCGTGCGCGATGGTTTCCTGAGTGCCTATTATCAGCTGCCCCTGGCCGGTCGGCCCGAGCTGCGGCTGTACGACACCGGGGCGATCACACCGGCCGAGGCGCTCGCGGAGGCGCGCGCCGCCGGTAGCAGCTTCGTCGTCGGGCCGCTGACACGCGAGGACGTGGCCGCGGTGGCGGAGCTGGGCAGCCAGCCGGTGCCGGTACTGGCGCTGAATTTCCTGCCGGCCGGCCGGCGCCCAGCGGCCTGTACCAATTCGCCCTCTCGCCGGAGGAGGAAGCGCAGCTCGTGGCGCGCCGCATACTCGCGGACGGACACCGCCGCGGCATCGCGCTGGTGCCGCGCGGGGACTGGGGTAATCGCGTGATCGAGGCCTTCACGCGCGAGCTGACGGCCGGCGGCGGCAGCCTGATCGCCCAGACCAGCTACGACAGTACCGGCCACGACTACGGCGTCGAGCTCGAGAGCGTGCTGCGCACCAGCGACAGCCAGGCGCGCCGCCAGCGCCTGCAGACCGTGCTGGGAACGAAGCTCAATTTCGAGCCGCGGCACCGAGCCGACATCGAATTCGTGTTCATCGTGCCGGAGAACGCCACCAATGCCCGCCTGCTGGCGCCGCAGCTGCGCTACTACTACGCCGGCGACATTGCGAGCTACTCGCTCTCCAACGCCTACGACAGCGACTCCACCGACGCCAATCGCGACATCGACGGCCTGCGCTATCCCGAGATGCCCTGGATGGTCGGCGGCGACAGCAGCATCGATGCGATCCGCAGCAGCATCGAGCAGGCCTGGGGCAATCGCGTCGCGTGGCGCAGCCGGCTGTTCGCGTTCGGCTATGACGCCTGCCAGCTGATGCTGGCGCTGTCGGGCGCGCACGGCCATCCGGCCGACGTGCAGGTCGCCGGTCTCACGGGCCTGCTGCGCGTCGACGCCACCGGCCGCGTGCAGCGCTCGCTGATCTGGGTGCAGATGCGCGATGGCGAGCCCAAGCGCCTCGCCGACGACGCGCCGCCGGCGGCGGCGGCGTCCCCCTGAAGCCGGCCCGCGGGACCGCGCGGCGCCAATACTGCGGCAATGCAGCGGATTTGGCCGCTTGCGCCGCGGCCGCCGCGCGCCGAAGACTGCCGCGGTGGCAACGCCATTGCATGCGCGCTTCCGTGGCGACCGGCGCCGCCTCGGCGGGGCCGCCGAGGAGCGGGCCGCCGTGCTGCTGCGGCAGGCAGGCTGCGAGATCCTGGCGCGCAATTATCGCTGTCGCATGGGCGAACTCGACCTCGTCGCGCGGCGCGGACGGCTGCTGATCATCGTCGAGGTGCGGCTGCGCTCGAGCCTGCGGTTTGGCGGCGCCGCGGCCAGCATCACCGCGGCCAAGCGCGAGCGCATCGTGCGCGCGACGCGCCATCTGCTCGCCAGGCGGCCGGGACTGAGGCATCTGCCGGTGCGCTTCGATGCGATCCTGATGGCCGCAACCGATGGCTCGATCGAATGGATCGAGGGCGCCTTCCCGTAGCGCCCGCAACCCGGCGCCCGTGCGCCGCCCCACGGCGCGGCCAGGCGCCGCGGGCTACTTGACGACCGTGAGCCTGGCGCGGCGCTGCTCGCCCGACGCGGCCGGCGGCTTGTCCGGCGGTGCCGGCGACTCGGGCGGCGTCGGCTCGTTCTCGGTTTCGGAGAAGATCATGCCTTCGCCGGTCTCGCGCGCGTACACGCCGAGCACCGCCTGCATCGGCACCCGCACGTGATGCACCACGCCCGCGAAGCGCGCATCGAAGTCGATGCCGTCGTTCTTAAGCTGCAGCCGTTGCGTCGCGGTCATCGACAGATTCAGCACGATCTTGCCGTCCTTGACGTAGGCGGCCGGCACCTCGACCCCGGGCCGCAGCGCATCGACGATCACGTGCGGCGTGTGGCCGCTGTCGGTGATCCACTCATGCATGGCGCGCAGCAGGTAGGGCCGCCGCGACACGCCGCCGCCGGTGTCCTTCGACGTCATTGCGCGGGCCTCATCTGCAGCTCGACGTCGGACAGGCTGGCGCGAAACGACGGCCGCGCGAACAGCATGCCGGCGTAGCGCGTGAGTGCCTGGGCCTGCGGCGGTATCTCGATCTCGTAGTGGCGCAGCCGCCAGAGTATCGGCGCGATGCTGGCGTCCACCAGCGAGAATTCGTCGCTCAGGAAGAACGGCTTGACCTTGAACACGTCCGCGCTCTGCAGGATCGCATCACGCAGGATCTTGCGGTTCCTGGCCACGTGCTTCTTGTCGTGGTCCTCGTCGATCTGCTGCGCCAGCCCGTACCAATCGCGCTCGATCCGGTACAGCGCCAGGCGGAACTGCGCGCGCAGGATCGGATCGACCGGCATCAGCGGCGGATGCGGGAAACGCTCGTCGAGATACTCGATGATGACGCGCGAGTCGTACAGCACCAGGTCCCGATCCACCAGCGTCGGCAGGCTGTGGTACGGGTTGAGGTCCAGCAGGTCTTCCGGATAGCGCCCCGGCACGACGTTGATGATGTCGATCTCGACGCCCTTTTCGGCCAGCACGATGCGCGTGCGATGACTCGGCGGCTCATCCGGCGCGGAGAACAACGTCATGATCGAGCGGCGGCTGGACACGAATCAGCTCCTCACCAGGAGCCACCCTGGTGCTCCTCGCCTCATCACCGGCGCATGTCCAGCGCTTGACGATCCGCGCTCAATGCACCTCTTTCCAGTACTCTTTCTTGAGCAGCCACGCGAAGGCCGTCAGCATCAGCAGGTACAGTACCACCCAGAGGCCGTACGAGCGCCGCTCGACCTGCACCGGCTCGCCGGCATAGTCGAGGAAATTCACGGTATCGCGCACGAAGCCGTCGAACTGCTCGGCGCTCATGTTGCCCGGCACCGTGGTCTCGAAGTGATCGAACACCTGCTCGGTCGTGGCGTCGGCGCCCGAGCCGCTCTTGACGTCGCGGAACACCGCCTGCTTGACCCCCTCGAGGTCGGACACCACCGCCGGCATCGCGGTGGTCGGGAACGCCAGGTTGTTGCTGAGCGTGGGGCGGCTGGTGTCGGTATAGAAGGTCTTCAGGTAGCGATAGATGTAGTTCACGCCCCTGGAGCGTGCGATCAGCGACAGGTCAGGCGGCACCGTGCCGAACCAGTTCTCGGCATCGTGCGCCGGCATGGCGGTGGTGATGTAGTCGAGCGCATTGCTGCCGGGCGCCACTAGCTCGGCGCTGAGCACGCTCGCGGGGATCTTCAGGTCGTCCGCCACGCGCTGGTAGCGCACGTACTTCAGCGAGTGGCAGCCGACGCAGTAGTTCATGAAGTTGCGCGCACCGCGCTGCAGCGAGGCGATGTCGGTGACGTCATTGCCGGCGTGCCAGCTTTCCCAATCGACCGGGGCGCTCTTCTCGGCGCCGGCGGCGGCTGCATTCGCGCCCTCCTCGGCCGCGAGCGCGAGCGGCGCGGCGAACAGGGCCAGGACGAGACTCGCGTATTTAACCATGGAACGTGACTCTCTCAGGCACGGGCTTGACGGGATCGAGGCGCGAATAGAACGGCATCAACCCGAAGAAGGCGAAATAGGGCACCGCGAACAGGCGCGACAGCGTGATATAGATCCCCTGCGCGGGCTGCATGCCGAGGTACATCAACGCCAGGAACGAGATCGTGAACAGGCCGAGGAAGCTCTTGAAGATCCAGCCACGGTAGCGGATCGACTTCACCGGCGAGCGATCGAGCCACGGCAGGAAGAAGAACGAGGTGACCGCGATCAGCATCAGCAGGGCGCCCATGCCCTTGTTCGGCACCGCGCGCAGGATCGCGTAATACGGCGTGAAATACCACGACGGCGAGATCTCAGCCGGTGTCGACAGCGGATTGGCCGGCTCGAAGTTGGCCTTCTCGAGGAACAGGTTGCCGAAGGTCGGGTCGAAGAACACCACCAGTCCCATCAGCGTCAGGAACACGCACACCCCGACGATGTCCTTGACCGTGTAATACGGGTGGAACGGGATGCCGTCCAGCGGAATGCCGCGGGCGTCCTTCTTGTTCTTGATCTCCACGCCGTCGGGATTGTTGGAGCCGACCTCGTGCAGCGCCACCAGGTGCAGCGCCACGAGCAGCAGCAGCACCAGCGGCAGCGCCACCACGTGCAGCGAGAAGAAGCGGTTCAGCGTCGAATCGGCGATGCCGTAGTCGCCGCGAATCCACTCCACCAGGCCGGGGCCGATGCCGGGAATGGTGCCGAACAGGTTGATGATGACGGTGGCGGCCCAGAACGACATGTTGCCCCACGGCAGCACGTAGCCCATGAAGGCCTCGGCCATCAGCGCCAGGTAGATGATCATGCCGAACAGCCACAGCAGCTCGCGCGGGGACTTGTAGGAGCCGTACAGCAGCGCCCGGTACATGTGCAGGTACACGACGAGGAAGAATGCCGAGGCGCCGACCGATTGCATGTAGAGGATCAGCCAGCCGAAGCTCACCTCGCGCATGATGAACTCGACCGAATCGAACGAAGTGTCGGCGCCGACCTTGTAGAACATGGCCAGGAAGATGCCGCTGAACAGCTGCATGACCAGCACCAGCAGCGCGAGCGAGCCGAAGAAATACCAGAAGTTGAAGTTCTTCGGCGCGTAGTACTCGGTCAGCTGGCTGCGCCAGAAGAGTTCGACCGGCAGGCGCTGGTTGATCCAGGCCCACAGGCCGGCTTTGCCGGCGGCTCCGTTGGCCGCCTTGGCCATCGCATCATGCGCCATCAGGCTGCTCCTTTTGTCGAGCCGTTGTCCACGCCAATGATGAGCGTGTTCTCGCCACGAAAACTATACGGGGGCACGACCAGGTTGGTCGACGCCGGCGAGCCCTTGAAGACGCGCCCGGCGAGGTCGAAGCGCGAGCCGTGGCAGGGGCAACGAAAGCCGCCCGGCCAGTCGGCGCCGAGCGTCGGGTCGCCGACGTCGGCGAACAGCTTCGGCAGGCACCCGAGGTGCGTGCAGATACCGATCATCACCAGCAGGTCGCTGCGCCGCGAGCGCATCTCGTTGCGCGCATAGGGAGGCTGGATCGAGTCCTCCGACTTCGGATCCTTGAGCTCGCCGTCGTGCTTGGGCAGCGCATCGACCATCGCCGGGTCCCGGCGCACGATGTAGATCGGCTGCAGGCGCCAGGTCGGCGTGATCATCTGCCCGACCTGCAGCTTGGCCAGATCGACCTCGACCGGCGCGCCGAGTGCCCGGGCGCGCTCCGAGGGCATCCAGGACTCCGCGAACGGTACCGCCGCCAGCACGGCACCGACCGCTGCCGTGACGCTGGTGGCGGCCGTCAGGAACTTTCTGCGGCCCGGATCGATTTCCGGCTCACCCGACAACTTGTCCACGAGGCCACCGACTTCACTCATGTGTCGCTCACTCTTAAAGATGCGCCGCGCGCAGTAAGTCTCGGCCGCCGCGCTTGGAATGCTACGTAAACGCCAGGAAGTGTCGCATTATACACAACCAGTCGGGCCCGCCTGTCGGCCATAACCCTACGGGAGTCCATGGATCTGCAACGCTTGGGACGCGCGGCCGCCTTCATCGCCGGCAGCATCGTCGGCGGCCTGGCACTGGCCTTCGTCATCGTCTTCATCCACCCCCAGCTGCTGCAGCGGCCGCTGCCGGCGCCGCCCGCCGCCGGCACCGATGCGCCTGCCGAGCGCCGCGCCGCTGCCGGCACCGGCGCGGCGGCGCCGCTGCCGGCGAGGCCGGCCGACGGCGTCGGC
>DAHUYP010000033.1 GCA_027315105.1 Gammaproteobacteria bacterium | reverse complement strand
ATTATCACGGCGGAATTGCTGACCGCAAAATGCACCAGGGCGCCGTTCGGAAAGCTCAACAGAGGCTCGGCGGCATTTTGCCCCTTTGGCCGAGGCTCGCGGTCGAAGCGGTACTGATCGACCGCGTCATCGACCGACTGGGTGAAGTCGCTCTTGAGTTCGCAGGTGGCTACCGGAATACCGTTCAGGAACAGGACGAGGTCGATCGCGTTCTCGTTGTGCAAGGAATAACGAACCTGACGGACCACGCGCAGCCGATTGGCGGCATACTTGGTGAGGGTGTCGGGGTTCATCGCTAGGGCGGGACGGAACTGCGCCAACGCCAGCGGCTCCCGGAGGCCCAGAAGCTCGATACCGTGGCGGATGACATGGAGCGTGCCATGCTGATTGATGGCATCCCGCAGCCGCCGAAGCACTTCGTCGGCGGCCTGCGCACCGTGGTTCTTGACGAGGCTTTCCCAAGCCTTCGGCTGCGTGGCTTGCAGCCACGCGATCAAATCGGCGGGGAAAAGGGCGCGCGCCCGGTCATAGTTGGCCGTGTCGCCGGCAGCGTACAGCCATCCGTGCGCGGCCAGGTGGTCGCAGATTTCGGTCTCCAGCTTGATTTCACGGTGAAGGTCGCTCATGCGGCGGCTATCCGTTTAGGCATCCCTTTCGCGCCCTCGATTCCGCGGACGTCGATCTTGCCCGTGACGGCAGCAGATATAAGTGCTGTGCGGCGTTCCAGAAGCAGAGCCACGGCTCGCTCGGCTTCGACCTTAAGCTCGTCGAGTTTCCCGACCTGAGCAATGATAAACGCGACTATTCGCCGTTGTTCTTCTGGTGGAGGCGCCGGAACAATCAGATTCTTCGCGGTTTCAACATTGAAATGCCGCTGCAGGGCTCCGCCCGAACCCTCCGAGAACTGCCTCAGGGCAACATCCGAAGAAAGATACCAGCACAGAAATTCCTCAGTGGTTGCGGCCGGCTTTCGAATGATGATCAAGTCTATGCAGTTGCATCCGTCCAACTCCGGCGGAACGATCGCGGTTGTTCCTGGGTCGCCGGAACGGACCGCCACAAGGTCACCCGATCGCAGCTTTGATTTGGTGTGGAGGTCGTTTGCATCCGCGGAAATGAATACGACGTTCTCCAGCGTAACCGCACCAGGTCTGATGTTCAGCGAGCGCAGCGCGGGAATGCCTTGATCGACATAGTACTTGGAGGGTTCCACCACAATGCCGACGGTAACCTGGGGCGTGATGTGCTTCAGGCGTGCGACGCGCCAATGCTTCGGCACGCGACCGAGCCATTCGACCCCAGAATCTTTTGTTGGCACGCCAAGATTCAGTCCCTTTGTCACAGCACGTGAAATGACGGCTTGGCGCTTTTCCTTCAACAACTCGATGAGGCGCGTCTGCTCCGTCACTAATCCATCGATCTTTACAACTTCGAGATCAAGAAAAGCAACAATTTCATCCTGTTCGGCCAACGGCGGCACCGGAATCCTAAAACGCGTCAACTCGCTGGCATTAATGGCGGGGTAACTGATCCCGGTCGAACTCGCGATAATCTGTGCAACTAAGAATTCAGCATGAAACAAGTAGCCAAGAAACTGCGAATTGATGGAACGAGGTCGGATTACCGCGAATCCGGTGGATACAATTAGATTTTTGGACGGATGAGGGACTGTCGTTACCGCACGAAGATACGTCCTCACAGTTGAAACCAAGACATCGCCGGCTCTGACGCGCCTTCGTGCACGGGACGGCGCTGCGTCAAATGTAAGTGTGGTTGTTCTAAGAATTCCCTGCGTTGAGTCGACGTCCGAAATCTCTACGTATTCTATCTCGAAGTCGGACGAGGTCCCTTCGTCGAGCACATCATCATTGCACGACGAGACGGTCTTTACGGGCGCGACCTTCCAATGACTGGGGACCTCTCCGAGCCATGCTAGGCCAGAATCCACATAGGTCTTGTAGGGCGGGCAGCTCATGCTGCCAGCCCCTCGATCATTGCTTTAATCCGCTCGGTACAGGCTCTTAAGTCCGCGTCGATAGCTTCGAGGTCCCGGGGCGGCTCGAAAACGTAGAAATGCCGGTTGAACGGAATTTCATAGCCAACCTTGGTTTTCTCGTCGTCAATCCATGCGTCCGGCGCATGCGGCAGGACTTCCCGCTTGAAGTAAGCATGAACGTCCTCCTGCAACGGGACGTTTTCAGTATCGCGCAATTCGGCGTCCGGCTGCGGTTTGCCTTTCAGCTTGCCTTTCTCGCCCAAGACGATCTTGCCGTCTTTGTCCCGCAGGGGTCGTTCAACGGTGATGGTGCGGTAGCCGAATTCCTCATTCTTGAATATCCGTGAGATCGGCTTTTCCCCGTCCTTCGCCTCGATGAACGTTCCGAACAGTTTCGTGATTTCGGCGATGTGATCGTCGGACAGCTCCTTGCGCTTGCTGCCGAGGCTCTTGCGCATCTTCTGCCAGAGGCCGCTCGCGTCGATGAGCTGGACCTTGCCCTTGCGAGACGGCGGCTTGTGGTTGCTCAATATCCAGATGTAGGTCGAGATGCCGGTGTTGTAGAACATATCGGTCGGCAGCCCGATGATGGCTTCGAGCAGGTCGTTCTCCAGCACATAGCGGCGTATTTCGCTTTCGCCGGAGCCCGCGCCGCCGGTGAACAGCGGCGAGCCGTTGAGCACGATGCCGAGGCGGCTGCCGCCGTCCTTGGCCGGCTGCATTTTGCTGATGAGATGCAAGAGGAACAGCAGCGAGCCGTCCGATACGCGGGGCAGGCCGGGACCGAAGCGTCCATTGAAACCCTGGGTTTCATGCTCGCGGCGGACCTCCTTTTCGACCTTCTTCCATTCGACGCCGAATGGAGGGTTCGACAGCATGTAGTCGAAGTTCTTGCGCGGATGACCGTCGTCGGAGAAGGTATTGCCCAACACGATATTGCCTACATCCTGTCCCTTGATGAGCATATCTGCCTTGCAGATCGCGTAGGATTCGGGGTTCAGCTCCTGGCCGAACATCGTCAGGCGCGCCTTTGGGTTGTGCTCCGCGAGATACTCGCCGGCGACAGAAAGCATCCCGCCGGTTCCCGCCGTCGGGTCATAAATCGTGCGCACGACGCCCGGCTTGGCGAGAACGTCGTCATCTTCGATGAACAGCAGGTTGACCATCAGGCGTATCACTTCACGCGGCGTGAAGTGCTCGCCGGCCGTCTCGTTCGACAGTTCGGCGAATTTGCGTATCAGCTCCTCGAACACGAGGCCCATCTGGCTATTCGTGACCTCGCTTGGATGCAGGTCGATCTGCGAGAAGCGTTCGGTCACGAGATAGAGCAGGTCGGCCTTCGCCAGGCGGTCGATCTGTGTTTGGAACTCGAAATGCTCGAAGATGTCGCGGACATTGGCCGAGAACGCCTCGATATAGGCAAGGAGGTTCTGCCGGATATGGTCCTGGTCTCCCATGAGCTTCTTCATGTTCATAGACGAGGTGTTGTAGAAGCTCTGTTTGGCCTTGCGTAGCAGGAAGGGTTCGGCGTTCAGCTTTTCCTTCTTGCGCGCCGCGTGCTCGGCGAGCACGGCCGACTTTGTAGGCTCCAGCACGCAGTCGAGGCGACGCAGGACCGTGAAGGGCAGGATGACCTTGCCGTAGTCGGATTGCTTATAGTCGCCGCGCAGCAGGTCGGCGACGGACCAGATGAACGATGAAAGCGCTTGCTGGTTCATGGAAGTGCGAGACCCGCTCGCGATGTTCGTTTCGTTAGAGGTTGATTGTTGGTAGCACGTCGGCCGGATACCAGCCGCCCTGATCGATTGTCGCTATGTAATGGATCTCTCGATCATCTTCTGAATGAGCGATCCGCGGTCGAGAGGCGCGCCGTTCAGTATGACCTCTCCGAAGGTCTCATCGACGACGCGCTCGGTTCCGGCGTGGACATGAACGTGGATACCGATCTCCTGCGGACGGGAGGCCGTCCAGATCATCGCCGGCGTCGATGCCCATACGGTGTACGAGCAATCCTTGTATTCGTCGAGATTCAATTGACGGTCCGGCGTCTGGTACTTGAGCGTCTTCGCGTAGCGGTCATGCAGCGGCATCAGCGGCGTTGATACGATCGGACCGGAACTCCAAGTGCTGTCGCGTCCGCAGTTGCCGCAGAAGTGCTTGCGGTGCGGCGTGCGGGCGAAGTCGCCAAGATCGAGATGCGGGTAGCCGCAATGTGAGCAGTTGATGCATCCCATTTCGCGGTTGCTTTCGAGCGCGCAAACGAATTCAAAAGCGGAAGGCGGCGTTATATTGACGCGCGTGATCTCATCCGCTCCGAATAGGTCGGAATCATTGCTATAGAGCAGCGAGATTGCCGGATAGTCGCGGTCAATGATCTTCTTGCCGCCCGCATCCGGGCGGACATGGACGTGAATCTTTGGCGCGCGCGGCTTGATTTCCACGGTGGAGAGCGCCGCGGGCATGGAACACCACACGCCAACCTCGGCGTATTCCGCCAGGTTGATCGTTTTGGGTTGAACCACGTAGTGCATGCGCTGTTCGTGATTTGCGCACCGCATAACACCGAAGCGGACAAAAGCCTCTTGGTCCGCCTTCGTCCCCCAATGAGTCTGATGCGTGCGGCACCACCAGCGGTCGGCTCCATGCCGGAACTTGCCAGCGTTCACAAAGTCGCATGGCAATTCGGCATCGCTGCCGGAATTGTCGGGAAACCGCCCGACGAGGGACTGAGAATAGACAGCGATATTCCCGAGAGTGCGCCCATACGACCAGCATATCGCCGGTGCTTCGGTCAGCGAGGCGACGGCTTCAGAGTTCAGGGGTTGCTCGTCGCCGATCTTGTTGAGGTAAACCTTCTTTGCGGCCCCTCCGACGCTGTTCTCCCATTCGCAGGCCCACAACTCGACCGTATCTGTCGATGAATTTATCTTTCGTTCGATGAACATGGTTTTACTTCATCCTGTCATCGGAGCCGGCCGCGGCTGTCTCGGCCTCAAGTCCCTTCGCAATGGCCAAAGTTGTTTGCATCGCGTCCCCGTAGGCCGGCCGCTCGCCATAGACCATATCACGCAGAAACTCGGCATAGCGTTGCTCGTATCTGGGGTCGCCGGCGAGGACGTCGACGGCACACCGGGTTTCGGCCGCCGGGTTTTCCCGATAGGCGGGAAACTGGTTTCCGAATACCTCGGCGTCTTGTTTCACGATGTCGCGCGCGAGGGATGCGACCTCGGCAACGTCAAAGCGATCCCGGATGATGTGCAGGTCGTAGATATGACGCGCGAGCGTCGGGTCGCGCGGGCCGGCGGCCTCGGCTAGCTCGGCCGCCGTTTTGCGCGTCAGGGCTACGAATTTCTCCGCGGCGGTCTGCGTGATCGACACGCAGTTGATGCTCATGATCTCCGCCGGCTGCCGGCGAGCCTCGGAAAAGAAAGATGCTACGGGCAATGGAAGCGCCGGCCGCCACAGCGGCCAGGCGGCGACTTCTATCTTGATTTCGGGGCGCAGCGCCCCCTGCCCGCGAGCCAGCGGCTCGTAGGGCAGCCGGTAAACCGTATAGCGGTTTTGGTTGCCGGCCTGGCGATGTTCGGGATTGGCGGGGTCAAACTGAAATCCGGCGCGTAGGAGCGCGTCCGTCATCGCTTCGCGGAGCCGGCGCAGCTCGCCGCGCGTCGGTTCCTTCTCGCCTGTGACCTTGAGGTCGATATCCTCGGACATTCTGCGGATCAGCCGGTGCGCGCGGCCGAGCGCCGTACCGCCGCCGAAAGCAACTCCGAGCGGCGCCATGGTGATGGCGGCGATCGCGGCAAGCGCTTTGACGACGTAGAAATCCTTTTCGACCAGCGCGGGGCTTGGCAGCCCGAAATGCGCTTGGACTTCGAGCAGTTCGCGAAGCGTGATCTCAGCGCTCAAGAACCAGCTCCGTGTTTCCGTAACGGAGCTGCCGCGAAAACCGTCCCTTCACGCGCACGACGGGATTGACCGGCACTTGGGTCGAGCGGCCTTCGTTGTAGGCTCGCTCGGCCGCCGTCGGCTCCCATTTCACGCCGAGCTTCGTGAGAGCCTGGCGGGCGGCGCCGGCAAAGCCGTTCGGGCTGTCGAGAACGGGCGCTCCCGACAGGCTGGAAACGAAGGCCCGGCCATAGACCCCGTAACCAAGCCGCACCAGCCGCTTCTCGCGCACCAGCTCGCGCAGGGCGCGCAGCACCTGATCCTCGCCGCCCAGGTCGCGGAATTCGCGCGTCAGGAACGCGGCATCGCGCTTTCGCGCGATCCGCGTCTCGATCTTGTCCCGCAGTGTGGTCTGATTGCGCATGTTCCTCTCGTGCAAAAACCCGACACTCAATAGTACGCAAAAACCCGACACATCGAAATAGCAATATTCGGCTTAATCAAAGTATTACGGCATAAGTGGGTTATGTTAAGGATGGCTCGACGCCATCCTGGCGGCCAGGATCTCAGCCCGGATAACTCCACAGATGCCGCCGCAGGCCAAAATCGAAGATATGCACTCGCCTGAAACTAGACCGTGGCAGTAACCGTATGGCCGCCTCCTGCAGCGTTTCGAGCGAGCCCAGAGCAGCGTCCGGCTCATCATGAACGGCGTAGGCGAACAACTCCAATGGAATGCTCGACGGGTACCGGCCCGGCCGGAGCTTCTCTTCCAGCTTTCCGATCTGCAGTGGCTGCCAACTTCCAGTCGAAAACTGCGAGAACTTCGGCCCGATGGTGCGCCTGAGGATACCGCGCCTTACGATCACCGCGTCGAGCTTGGGCGGTGAGCCTAAAGTTTCGGCCGCTAACGGGCCGTCAAACCCGGGATGTTCGAGCAGAAATCTCTGCAATATCTTCTGAACATAAGTTCGGTCGCGCAGCCCTGCCAGTTCATCGAAGATGATCGTGAAATACACATCCTTCGTGTCTTCGCGCAACTGGCTTGCTCCTCGGGAGACCACGTCTGGAGCGCACGGCCCCAAGTCACCTCGGTCAGCATCATGTTGTCGAGCCTAGTTCGAGTTTTATCAGCATCCAGTGCGACGAGCTCAATGCCGACACGCCCGTAGCGCTCGATTTCACACTCAATATCCGGCGGGTCTGGCTGTGCCAGAGAATCCGGCGCCACGCGCCACCCGATGAGCGGCGCCAAATCTTCGAAGATGCGCCGTTCGCGTTCAGGCTTTGTGATCCGCTGCATCTGCACTCTTTGGCGGTACCGCCCGGCTATGCCCGCAATCGTCTTGCGACGTCGCCTTCTGGAACGGTCGAATCAGTTTGGGTACGGATGATCATGGAAACCATGGTCATACTGAGCCAGAATGCCGCTCCAGCAAGTCCACCCTCACCGTCATCTGGCCATAGTCGCTCAGATCGCCGGTGACGGCCCAGCCGCCATCACGGGCACCGACCCGCAAACTCTACTGGCGCGAGGAAGGGAGGAAGGGGTATTTCATTTTAAATTACCCTATCCCAAGCTCTCCCATGCGAATTGTATCCAAGCGCGGACCGGTCCGCGCCCTGTGCAAGACTGGCTGTGCCCAGATTGTGCCTGACTGAGACTGGAAGAGGGCTGGCAAGCGCTGCAAGTGATTGATTGTCAGGGATTAATTACCCCGGTCTTTGCCTCATAATCCCTTGGTCCTTGGTTCGAATCCAAGCAGGCCCAATAGTTCGATCATGTTTATACCGTGTAAGGTCTCAGGACTTCGGTAACACGCTGACCGAGGTTTTCCTTGCCAAGAGCCGCTCGTAGGGGGTCTGCCCATCGAGGGCTCCATGGGGCCTGTGGTAATTGTAGTAGTCCTCCCATTCGCGCAGCTTGTCGTTGAACAGATGGACATCGTCGCCGATGCCATCCTTGTCGAGGAGCTGGTAAAACTCCTGCTCGTCGACGCGGTGAGAACGTTCGACCTTGCCGTTCAGACGCGGTGTTTTCGGTCGGATGTAGACATGGCGGATGTCCTGTCCCTCCAGGTGCCAGTGGAAGTTGGACTGGAACTCGGCGCCATTATCCGTCTGGATAACCAGCACTCTGAAGGGAAGCCGTCGGATGACCTCGTCGACGAAGCTTATGGCCGACTTTTGGTTGCAGACGTCGTAGATCTTGAGCACACGGATGCGCGTGCAGTCATCGATGGCCGTAAACTGATATAGGCGTTTCCTGGAGCCCGCGATTCGCTCCAGGAATTTCACATCGATCTGCAGGCGGTGGCCTGGCTGCGCCTTCTCGTATCGGTGCCAGGGACGACCTGTCGATTGGCGCTTCTGATTGGCCGGTAACCGGTTCATTCCATAGCGGATCAGTATGCGGTGCACGGTAGACTGTGCCACGTCAATGTTGTGGAAGCGATGCAGATAGCTGGCAATCCGAGACGGCCCGAAGCGGTACCGCTCTCGTAAGTAAAGAATCTTGGAAATAACCGTACGGTCGGTTGTCCGCGGAGAGTGAAGAGGTGCTCGGGGCCGATCGCACAAGCCCGCCTCACCGTGACTTTTGTACCTGGCTCGCCATTTGTAGAAGGTTTTGCGAGAAAGGCCGAAATGCCGGCAGGTCTGAGCTACGCCTCTGGGGAGGTCGTTGGCTTGCCGTAGGAGCTTCAAACGCCAGACAACCACCCGATTTTGTTCATTCTTCGTCATGGTGCTCTCTCCGGTTAGGAAGGGAGCCAGAATGTCACCTTGGTCCTGGGACTTCACAATGGGTCTATTCCGAGCATGGGATTAATGAATACGACATGGCAACCAGCGCTGGTCGGCCGTGCACGGATCCCGGCACCGCGCCATGTGCGGCCCGTTCTGATCGAGATTGCCGCTCTGGCAAGCCTGCTGCTGGCCGCGTGCGGCCGCCCTGACGTGGGACCCAACGGGCCAGCCACGCTGGAAGTGACCAGCTCGAGTTTCCCGGGCGGGATCATCCCCAAGGAGTACAGCTGTGATGGTCGGGAGGCTTCGCCTGAATTGTCCTGGGAGTCGCCGCCGGCAGGCACTCGAAGCTACGCATTGATCGCCACGGACAAGGATTCGTTCTGGGGCCTCGGCTCGGTGTTCGGCTATTTCGTGCACTGGCTGGTGTACGACATTCCCGCGCAGCAGCGCGAGCTGCCCGCGGGCGTGGCGAAGCAGAAGCAGCTGGCCGACGGCTCGCGTCAGGGCACGTCCGACTTCGACAGCGTCGGCTATGGCGGTCCCTGTCCACCCGGACACTCGCCGCATCGCTACGCCTTCGTGCTGTATGCGCTCGACTCGCAGCTCGATCTGCCGGGCGGCGCCAGCGAAAAGCAGCTGCTGCAGGCCATGCAGGGACATGTCCTGGCCAAGGGCGAAGTGATCGGCCGCTTTCAGCACTGAGCGTCGGATGGCGCCGAATCCGGATGTCGGGCGTGGCCGCTGGCCATGTCGCTGCCGGCGGCGGCCTGCGGGGCCGGCGCGCTACGTTGCTAGTCGCGAAAGTTCTCGAACTGCAGCGGCACTTCCACGTCGCTCTTGCGCAGCAGCGCCATGGCCGACTGCAGATCGTCGCGCTTCTTGCCCGTCACGCGCAGCTTGTCGCCGTTGATCTGCGCTTCGACCTTGAGCTTGGCCTCCCGGATCCTGGCAATGAGCTTCTTGGCGACCGCCTGCTCGATGCCCTGCTTGATGGTGATCTTGCGGCGGGCCTCGGCCAGGTTGACCTCGACGGCGCCGAGCTCGATGCTGCGCGGGTCGATGCCGCGCGCCGACAAGCGCAGCCGCAGGATGTCGAGCAACTGCCCGAGTTGATATTCGCTCGGCGCGAACTGCGTGATCACGAAGTCCTGCAGCTCGAAGCGGGCATTGGTGCCGCGCAGATCGTAGCGCTTCTCCAGCTCGCGCCTGGCCTGATCCAACGCATTGGCGAGCTCATGGACGTCAACCTTGGAAACGGCATCGAATGACGGCATAGGCGATCGCAATAGCGGGCGACAGGCAGGATTCTACAGCAGCCGCCACCGTCCCGCCGCCGGCCCAGTGCGCTGCTCGCACACCGCGAGGCCGTGTTACGCTGCCGCCTCGATGGCCGTTCGGACGCTCTGCAGTTCGATATCTCCCGACCGGCGTTGAGCCGGCAGTTCGAGCAATACCATGGGATCGCGGCGAGGGAATGGATCCAGCAGTGCGCGCAACGCTGCGCGGCGCAGGCGCAGCCTCATTCGGAAGTGCGCTAGTGCGCAGCGCGACTGACGTCCTGATCGTCGGCGGCGGCCATAACGGCCTGGTCTGCGCGGCGTATCTGGCCGCTGCCGGACTCGAGGTGACGGTGCTGGAGCGCCGCCACGTCGTCGGCGGGGCTGCGGTGACCGAAGAGTTCCACCCCGGCTTCCGCAATTCGGTCGCCTCGTACACGGTGTCGTTGCTGCATCCGAAGGTGATCGGCGATCTGGACCTCACCGGGCATGGGCTACGCATCGTCGAACGTCCGCTGGCCAATTTCCTGCCGACGGCCGACGGACGCTACCTCGCCGTCGGCGCCGGCCGCACGCAGGCGGAAATCGCCAAATTCTCGCGCCGCGACGCAGAGCGCCTCGAAGCCTATGGCGCGCGCCTCGAGGTGATCGCCGCCCTGCTGCGCGAGATCGTGCTGCAAACGCCGCCGAACGTCACGGCCGACGGCTGGCGCGCAGCGCTGCCCGAGCTGCTGCGCGGCGCGGCGCTCGGCGGCCGACTCGGCAAGCTCAGCATGGTGGCGCGGCAGGATCTGCTGAGCCTCATCGGCAGCTCGGCCGGCGATTATCTCGACGGCTGGTTCGAGAGCGATCCCATCAAGGCGGTGTACGGCTTCGACGGCGTCGTCGGCCATTATGCGAGTCCGTATTCCGCCGGCTCCGCCTACGTGCTGTTGCATCACGTCTTCGGCGAAGTCAACGGCAAGCAGGGCGCATGGGGACATGCGATCGGCGGCATGGGCGCCATCACGCAGGCCATGGCCAGGTGCGCCGCCGCCCGCGGCGCCCGCATTCGCGTCAATGCCGGTGTACGCGAAATCATCGTCGAGCGCGGCCGCGCCGCAGGCGTGATCACCGAGTCCGGCGAGACGCTGCGCGCGACGACCGTGGTATCGAACGTGAATCCCAAACTGCTGTATCTGCGGCTGCTGGACGGCGCGTACCTGCCGGCCGCGTTCCGTGAACGGATTGCGCGTTGGCGTTGCGGCTCGGGCAGCTTTCGGATGAACGTGGCGCTCGCCGAGCTGCCCGACTTCCGCTGTCTGCCGGGCAGGCAGGCAGCGCCGCACCATGCGGCGGGCATCATCATGGCCCCGTCCCTGGCCTATATGGAGCAGGCCTATTTCGACGCCCGGATGGGCGGCTGGTCGAAGCAGCCGATCATCGAGATGCTGATCCCCTCCACGCTGGACGACACGCTGGCGCCGGCGGGACGGCATGTCGCGAGCCTGTTCTGCCAGCACGTGGCACCACGACTGCCCGCCGGGCAGTCGTGGGACGATCACCGCGATACGGTGGCCGACCTGATGATCGATACGGTGACGGGATACGCGCCGAACTTCAAGGCCGCGGTGCTGGGGCGCCAGGTGCTGAGCCCGCTCGATCTCGAGCGCACCTTCGGACTGGTGGATGGCGACATCTTCCACGGTGCGCTGAGCCTCGATCAGCTGTTCAGCGCCCGACCGATGCTCGGCTACGGCAATTACCGGGGACCGCTGCCGGGCCTGTACATGTGCGGCTCCGGGGCCCACCCCGGAGGCGGTGTGACCGGCCTGCCGGGGCACAATGCCGCGCGGGAGATCCTGTCCGACCTGCGGCGCAGGCGCTGGCGCCGCCCGCGACGTGCGCCGCCATCGTTCGACGCCTGAGCCACCGGGCGGCGATGCGCCTGCGCATTCCCGCGGCAATTCTGCGTATCATCGAGCCTGGCATTTCCCGCGCGCAGCATCCACGGCTCGAGCAACATGGAATCCAACGGCACACCAAAGATCCCTGAGCTCGCCTACGAGGACGATACCTTCCTCGACAGCGACGACGGCCGGCCGGTGCGCATCCTGGCGGAATACCTGGGACCCCTGCACCGCTTCCGTCGCGCCAACATTCACGACACCATCGTCTTCTTCGGCTCGGCACGGCTGTCGAGCGATGGCCCGATGGGGCGCTATTACCATGAGGCGCGCGAACTCGCGCGGCTGCTCACCGCATGGTCCAAGAGCCTGCCATCGCGTGCCCATCGCTACGTGGTCTGCACCGGCGGCGGCGGCGGCATCATGGAGGCGGCCAACCGCGGCGCCGGCGATGCCGGCGGCCGAACGATCGGCCTGAATATCAGCCTGCCGCATGAACAGTGGCCCAATGCCTACGTGACTCGCGAGCTGTCGCTCGAGTTTCACTATTTCTTCATGCGCAAACTCTGGTTCGCGCATCTGGCGCGCGCGCTGGTGGTATTTCCCGGCGGCTTCGGCACGCTGGACGAGCTCACGGAAATCCTGACGCTGGCGCAGACCCGCAAGTTCGAGCGTGCGATTCCGGTGATCCTGTACGGCACGAGCTATTGGAACGAGGTCATCAACTTCGATGCCCTGGTGCGCCACGGCATGATCGATCCGGCGGACCTGGGGCTGTTCCAGCACGCCGATGATCCGGCGACGGCGCTCGCGATCCTGCAGACAGCGCTGCCGGCCGAACTCGAGGAGCCCGGCCCCGGGTTCGCGCATTCCAGAACCCGGTCTTCCAAGGAGCGCTGACGCGCGCGCGCCCCGCGGCTTCACCCCGGCTGGTACAGACGCAGCTCGATGCAGCAGGCGCCATTGCGCCGGCGCGACGTTCTCAGGTCTTCTTGCGGGAGTCCAGCACCGCGCTGGCCAGCGTGGCGCGGCCCACCCGCGACCAGGATTTGGCGGCGAACTCGAACGTGGCGAGGGCGCAGGTGCTCATGTGGATGATCGACGGCGCCAAACGATGCGCCAGCGCCGTGAGCTGCGGATTGTGGCCGAAGAGCGCGACCTGCTGGCACCGATCGTCGAGCTGGCGAATGATCCGCAGCAGCTCGCCGGCATCGCAGGCATAGAGCCGTTCGTCGAGCGCGATGTCACGGCGCCGGTAGGCGAGCCCGCTGGCGACGATCCTCGCGGTCGCGACGGCGCGCCGCGCCGGACTCGACAGGATCAGGTCGGCCTTGAGCGCGCGCTTCGCCAGTCGCTTTGCCAGCTCGGCGGCGTCGCGGCGGCCGCGCTCGGTCAATGGGCGCTCGGCATCCGGCAGCGCGCGCTCATCCCGGCTGGATTTCGCGTGGCGGATCAGGAGCAGCGTCTTCATGACAGGGTGCCGCCGGGCCGGTATGCGGCCGCCACGCGGCCCGTATGCAGTCTATACCGCGGTGCGTGAAGATCGTAGCCTCGAACGATCGGCGCGCCGCCATCGCCGCCGACCGATGCAGGTATAATTGCACTGCCGGTCGCGCCGCCATGGTTGGCGCAGCGCAAGGGGACTCATGCGGAGCTCTCCGGTCATCGCCTCGGTGCTCGCCGCGTACGGCCTCGGCTCGGCGGGCTGTGCGCCGCTGCAGCCGCCGCGTCCGCCGCCCGCGCCGCCCGCGCCGCTGGCGCTATTCGACCAGGCGCCGGTATCGTTCGTCGTCGCCGGACCGCGATTCACGCCGGGCGAGGTGAGCATCGTCAGGGTCTGCATAGCCGCGGACCGCAGCATCATCAGCGCCGATATCGTCGAGTCGTCGGGTGACAAGCGCTTCGACGACTATGCGGTGGTCTGGGCGCGGCAGGTGCGGCTGCGATCGGCGGCCGCGGCGGGCTCGCCGAACGGCGGGCCGGTCGGCAGTTGCGGCGAGGTGCGCGTGGAGATCAGGCGGCCCACCGAGCCGCGCGTGACCTCGGGCGCGGAGGCCGCGTTGGGCTGAGGCGGCTCGCGGTCGATGCAATCCGTCCCCGCAGGCCGCGGTCCCGCCGCGTGCATCAAGGCACGGCGCGAAGCGGCCGCTTCGCGCCGTGCGCACGGCCTTCAGGGCATCAGGGCGCGGCGGCTTCGATCGCGATCGAGATCGTCACGTCATCGCTCACCATGGGCGCGTACTTGCCCATGTTGAACTCGGTGCGCTTGATCTGCGTGCTCGCGTCGGCGCCGATCGCATCCTTCTTCATCATGTTCGGTCCGTGCATGAAGGAGGTCACGGTCAGCGTCACCGGCCTGGTGACGCCCTTGAGGGTCAGGTTGCCCTGGATGCTCACCGGCTTGTCGCCCTTGAATTTCACCGCCGTGGACTTGAAGGTGGCGGTCGGATACTTGGCCGTATCGAGGTAATCGGGCCCCTGAATGTGCTCGTTGAACAGCTGCGAACCGGTATCCACGGACTTGGTGTCGATGAGGATGTCCACTGCGCCGGTCTTGGCCACTGGATCGAAAGTCACCGTGCCGGTGACCTTGTCGAAGCGCGATTCCTGCGTCGAGAATCCCAGGTGCTTGTACGAAAAACGCACGAAGGTGTGATTCGGATCGGGGGTAAAGACGGTCGGTGCAGCGAACGCCCAGCTCGCCAGGGCGAGCGAAAGGATCGAGCCGGCGGCTGCCATTTTCAGCGACTTCATCGGGGGTTCTCCTGGTTGTCGGGGATGCGCATCTTAGGGTGCCGGAGGCGGCAGCACAATTTGGCGCCGCGCAAGGCGCGCGCCCGCGACCCGCCACGGCCGAGCCTCGAAGGCCACGATGAGATTGCGCCTCGACGCCGAGGGCTCCGGACTCAGTCCTCGCGCAATGGCGATTCCGGGTCGATATCGACCGGCACGTCGTCGGCCGCTTCGAGCGCCTGGGCCAGCCCGGACGGCATGGCGCCGTACCTGGCGAACCAGGCCTCGGTGCGGGCGCGATCGCCGCTCGCTTCCTGCGTGAGCAGCTCGCGGCTCAGGTCGCCGATGGCGCCGGGCATGGCCGCCAGATCGATGCCGTAGCGGCCCGAATTGCCGTCGCGGCCGATCACGCCGCGCTCGGCCAGATAGTTGAACTCCATCATCTCGGCGCGGCCATGCGCCTCCCCGACCCCGAAGCGCACCGTGCGCAGGATGCCGGCCACGTAGGAGATGTAATAGCCGTCGAGCTTCGCGCGCGCGATGGCGCCATGATCGACCAGCCAATGCAACGCGAACAGGCCGACGATATCCGCCTTGGCCTCCTCCAGGCCTGAATACGCCGGCCCAATCACTGCCCGAATGTCCCGCTTCTCGCCGCCGACGCGCGCGAATGCCGGGCCCAAGCCGTGCGAGATCTCGTGCATGATGGTGGTCGCCAGATAGCCCTCGGCCGAGGCCTGGGAGGCCTGATCCGCACGCAGCAGCCGCTGCGCGATCGGCAGGATCACGTAGTTGACGCGCGCGTCCATGTAGTTCTTGAAGAAGATCTTCTTCGACCCGCGCTGCTCATGCACACGCGGATCGTTCGGCAGGTTGTCGGCGACCGCCTGATAGCCGTGGCGCAGGTCGCCGGCGCGAAACGGCGCATCCATCACCTCCATCGGCGAGCGCAGCCCCTGCTTGGACGGCAGATCCTCGGCCGCGAGCGGCAGCGCCGCCTGGATCTGCGGCACGAACTGCTGATACATGTCGAGCTTGCGGCTCTCGGCGTCGTTGCGTATCAGTATGGAGGCGCCGTAGGAGGTCTTCACGCCCAGCAGGCCGTCCAGATAGGTCTCGTAGGGCGCGAAGATCAGGTCGATCTTCGGATTTTCCAGATCGAGCCACGCCAGATCGCTCTGGAAGTAGTCGTCGCCGAGCAGGGCGTCGGCACGCAGCCGCAGATATCTTGCAAACGCCGGATCATCCGACAGCGACGCCGCCTCGCGCAGCAGCCGGGCCATCGGCACCAGCCAGCGGCGGAAGGCGACGTGATAGGGAATGGCTGCGAGCGCCGCGCCCTGGCGACGCACGATCGTGAACGGATCGTACAGCGCGGCCTTCTGCTGCGGATGCGCGGCCACATAGCGCTCGAACTCCTGCCGTGTCAGGTCGGCCGGGAACAGATCGTGACCGGGCGGCATGGGAGTCGTGCCGACGAACGGCGCATTGTCGCGAATCAGATCGTAGCGGCTGCCGTTGATGCGCAGGAAGCGGCGCAGCTGGCGTGCTTCGAGGTCCGGCTGGCCGCGCAGCCTCGCATACAGTTCGAAGCCTGCGGGATCGCTCTGCTGCCAGTACAGCCGGTCGAGGTAGCGGCATGCCTCGATCAACTTGCCGACCATCGCCCGCTCGCGCGCGCTCAGCGAGGCGCTGTCGAACGGCATCGGCACACGGCGAAACTTCGCCAGCTCCCGCGCCAGGTCCGGGGAGACCTCGAGCGTGTCGAGCCGCAGCGGTGCCGCGGCCGGCGCGGGCGGCTGGCACCAGGCGAACCCGCTGCCGGCAATCCCGGCGAGCCAGAGGATTACGACCGATGCCGGCAGCAGGCGATTGCAGCGGTGCTCGAGGCGCGACTTCATGGTTCCGATCGGCAGCGCAGTCGCAGCGCTGATCTGGCCGTTGCTCATGCCGCAACTATACGCGAGCAGCTTGCCCGATCGCACCTCGCCGGCAGGCAGCCACGGTCGCAGCCCTCGTTCTAGGCGTAGCGCTGCGCGAGCGTGCGATACAGCGGTGGGGACAGCAGCTTCGACAGCGCGGTGGCGATGATCACGGTGAGCGCGAGCGGAAACACCATCCGGTGCTGCGACGTCATCTCCATGACGATGACCAGCGAGGTCAATGGCGCTTGCGTCACGGCGGCCAGAAAGCCGCACATGCCGAGAATCGCGAACGGCACGCCGTTCGCCACCCCTATCAGCCGCGCTACCAGTTCGCCCAGGCCGGCGCCCGTGGACAGGGAAGGCGCGAACAGGCCGCACGGTACGCCGCTCAGGTACGACAGCAGGGTCGCGAGCGCGCGTGCCGGCGCGTAGGTCCACGGCAGGTGCGCGTTGGACTCGAAGATCGACTTTGCCTCGACGTAACCGCTGCCATAGGTGAGCCCGCCCGAGAGCAGACCGATCAACGCCACCAGCACGCCGCAGGCGAGCGCAAAGCTCGCGCGGTGCTCGCGCTGCAGATGGCCGATGAAGCTCGGCAGGCCGCGTACGCTGACCAGCAACAGCCGGCAGAACAGACCGCCGCCCAGGCCGCTGGCAATCGCCACCGCGAAGGTGCCGAGCGTCAGCCGGCCTGCGTCCGCCGACAGGATGGGCTGGCCGAAGTAGGTGTAGTCGCCGGCCAGCGCGATCGCGACGATGCCGGCCAGCACCACCGTGGTCAGCGTCACGCCGCTGGCGCGTTCCTCGAACGAGCGCGACAGCTCCTCGATGCCGAACATCACCCCTGCCAGCGGCGTATTGAAGGCTGCGGCGACGCCGGCGGCGCCGCCGGCAAGGATCAGCAGACGGCGCTGGGACGCGAGCTCCCGGTGCGGCAGCCAGCGACCCAGGGCGTAGGCGATGGCCGCGCCGACGTGCACGGTGGGGCCCTCGCGCCCGATCGAGCCGCCGCAGAACAGGCCGGCCCCCGCGAGCACCATGCGCGCCAGCACGATGCGCGCCCGCATGACCATCGGCACGGCCTCCTCGCCCTCCGCCTGCAGGGCGTAGATGGTCTGCGGAATGCCGCTGCCTTCGGCGCCGCGGAAATAGCGCCGTGTGATCCAGGCGATGAGGAAGAAGCCCAGCGGCGCGAGCAGCAGCGGCCAGAGCGCGGAGTGCAGCAGCAGGCGGCGCAGCGCCGCCTGCGCGACGTCGGCCAGGCGCGCGAACAGCACTGCCGCCACGCCGACCGAGGCTCCGGCGAGCCACAGCACCACGCGTGCCTTCCAGCGTTGCACGGACAGCAGTGCGCGGCCGGTGTTCTTGAGAACGTCACGCAATGATCGGCCGCCGTGGCGATCAGAACGGCGGACGAAGACCGGCCGCCGCGGGCACCTTGCCACCGAGCGCGGCGCGCTCGATCGCCAGCAGCCGCAACTTGGTCGTCACGCCGCCGTGGGCCGAGAAGCCGCCGCTCCTGCCGTGCGCGGCCAGCACGCGGTGACAGGGTACGATGATCGGGAACGGATTGCGCGCCATCGCCTGCCCGACCGCGCGGGCGGCGTGGCGCCGGCCGCAGAGCGCGGCGACCTCGCCGTACGATCGGGTGTGGCCCGGCGGGATCTGGCGCACGATGGCGTAGACCCGCTGGTGGAAGGCCGGCAGCCGTGTCATGGCCAGTGTTGCGTGCTGCAGGTCGCGCGGCTCGCCGGTCAGCAGCGCCGTGATGTCGTCGATGGTGCGTTGAATCGACGGTGCGGGCAATTGCGCACGGGCCGCGCGCTCGCCGCGCAGCAGGCGCGCCGCCGTGGCGCCGGCCGTTTCCTCGGGCAGTTGCAGCGCCACGATGCCGTCGTCGCCCCAGGCGATGCCGCAGGTACCCAGCGCGGTCTGGAACAATGTGTAGGCCGTGCCTTGCATGTCGAAAATCCGATATGGATTGCATGATTACATTGCCTCGGGCGGCGTGCCAGCATTTCCGGCGTGACGGTGCCGCGGCCGCCGAGGCCGCGGCACTGCGCGGCGAAACCGGGTGCCGCGCCAGGGGGCGAGAGGTAGACTGATGCACATGCCTCTCGAGAGCTTCCATCCGGCGCTCGCCCGTTGGTTCGAGGCGCAGTTCCCGGCACCGACCGCGGCGCAACTGGCCGCCTGGCCGGCGATTGCGAGCGGACGTCACACGCTGATCGCAGCGCCCACGGGCTCGGGCAAGACGCTGGCCGCCTTTCTGGCTGCGATCGATGCGCTGGTGCGCCAAGCCGTCGCCGGTGCGCTCGATGAGGCCACGCAGGTGGTGTACGTGTCGCCGCTCAAGGCGCTGTCGAACGACGTGCAGCGCAACCTCGAGCAGCCGCTGGCCGGCATCGCGGCGCAGCTGGCGGCCATGGGGCTGCCGGCGCCTCAGATCCGCGCCCAGGTGCGCAGCGGCGATACGCCGCAGCCCGAGCGCGCCGCCATGCGCCGCGCGCCGCCGCATATTCTCGTCACCACGCCTGAGTCGCTCTACCTGCTGCTGACCAGCGAGTCGGGACGCCGCATGCTCGCGAGCACCCGTACCGTGATCGTGGATGAGATCCACGCCGTGGCCGCGAGCAAGCGCGGCGCGCACCTGGCGCTCTCGCTCGAGCGACTCGGTGCGCTCTGCGGCCGGCCGGTGCAGCGCATCGGCCTGTCCGCGACGCAGAAGCCGATCGAAGCCGTGGCGCGCTTCCTGGTCGGCAGCCGCATGGGGGTGGACGATCGGGCTGCCGGCGCCGCGGCCGGCGTCGCGGCCGGCGTGCCTGATTGCGTGATCGTCGACAGCGGGCACCTTCGCGCGCGCGACCTGGCGCTGGTGCTGCCGGATTCACCGCTCGAGGCGGTGATGTCGAACGAGGTGTGGCAGAACGTCTATGACCGGCTCGCGCAGCTCATCCGCGAGCACCGCACGACGCTGATCTTCGCCAACACGCGCCGCATGGTGGAGCGCGTGACGCGCCATCTGAGCGAGCGGCTCGGCGAGCAGTACGTGGCCGCGCACCACGGCAGCCTGGCGAAGGAGCAACGGCTGGACGCGGAGCAGCGGCTCAAGCGCGGCGGCCTGCGCGCGCTCGTGGCCACGGCGTCGCTCGAGCTCGGCATCGATATCGGCGACGTGGACCTGGTGTGCCAGCTCGGCACGCCGCGCTCGATATCGACCTTCCTGCAGCGTGTCGGCCGCGCCAACCACGCCGTGTGCGGAGTGCCCAAGGGACGCCTGTTCGCGCTCAGCCGCGACGATCTGGTCGAATGCACCGCACTGCTGGCGGCGGTGCGCGGCGGGGAGCTGGACGCCGTGCGCATGCCGCCGCAGCCGCTCGACGTGCTCGCGCAACAACTGGTCGCGGAGCTCAGCGCGCGCGAGTACGGCGAGGATGAGCTCTACGCGCTGGTGCGCTGCGCCTGGCCCTATCGCGCACTCGCACGTGCGCAGTTCGATGCGCTGCTGCAGATGCTGGCCGAGGGTTTCAGCACCCGCCGCGGCCGGCAGAGCGCGTACCTGCATCGCGACGCCGTCAATCATCGGCTGCGTGCGCGTCGCGGCGCGCGGCTGACCGCCATCACCTGCGGCGGCGCCATTCCCGACAGCGCGGATTACCAGGTGGTGCTCGAGCCGGCCGGCACCTTCATCGGCACCCTGAACGAGGACTTCGCGATCGAGAGCCTGGCCGGCGACGTGTTTCAGCTCGGCAACTGCAGCTACCGCATCCTGCGCGTCGAGGCGGGACGGGTACGCGTCGAGGACGCCAAGGGCCAGCCGCCGACGCTGCCGTTCTGGATCGGCGAGGCGCCGGCCCGCAGTGACGAGCTGTCGGCGGCGGTGAGTGCGCTGCGCGCGCAAATCGATGCGGCACTGCCTGCAATCGACGCCGCCACGATCGCGCGCTGCATCGACCTGATGATGCGGGAACATCGCCTGACCGAGCCGGCGGCGCGGCAGCTGGTGGAATACCTGGCGGCGGCCAAGGCGGTGCTGGGTCATTTGCCGACCCAGCGGCGGCTGGTGGTCGAGCGCTTCTTCGACGAGGCCGGCGACATGCACCTGGTGATCCACGCGCCGTTCGGCGCCCGGGTCAACCGCGCCTTCGGCCTGGTGCTGCGCAAGCGCTTCTGCCGCACCTTCAATTTCGAGCTGCAGGCCGCGGCCACGGAGGACACGATCGTGCTGTCGCTCGGCGAGAGCCACAGCTTTGCGCTCGAGGATCTGTCCCGATTCCTCAACCACCGCAGCGCCGAGCCGCTGCTGGTGCAGGCCCTGCTCGACGCGCCGCTGTTCGCCACGCGCTGGCGCTGGAACGCGACCATCGCGCTGGCGATCAAGCGTTCGCGCGCCGGCAGGAAGACGCCCGCCCCGCTGCAGCGCATGGCGGCGGAGGACCTGATCGCGGTGGTGTTCCCGGATCAGCTCGCCTGCGCCGAGAACCTGAGCGGCGAGCGCGCGGTACCGGATCATCCGCTGGTGGGCCAGACGCTGTACGACTGTCTGCACGAAGCCATGGACGTCGACGGCCTGCTGCAGTTGCTCGCGGCCCTGGAGAGCGGCGAGGTGCAGATGCTGGCGCGCGATCTGCCGCAGCCTTCGCTGCTGGCGCAGGAGATCCTGAGCGCAAGGCCGTACGCGTTTCTCGATGACGCGCCGCTGGAGGAGCGGCGCACCCGCGCGGTGGCCGCGCGCCGCTGGATCGATCCGGAGACGGCGGCCGAGTTCGGCCAGCTCTCGCGCGCCGCGATCGAGGCGGTGCGAGCGGAGGCCTGGCCTATGCCCGAAAGCGCCGACGAGCTGCACGATGCGCTGATGCTCCTCGGCGTGATCGACGCCGCGGCCGCTCCGGCGGCGCGGCTCACCTGGGCGTTCGACAGCCTGGCGCGACAACGCCGTGCGACCGAGCTGCGTGTGGGACCTCGGAGCTTCTGGGTCGCCGCCGAGCAGCTGCCGATGGTGCGGGCAATCTATGCGCAGGGCGTGCCGGCACCCGAACTGGAAGTGCCGCCGGAATTCCTCGGACGCGAATGGGATGCGCCGCAGGGGCTGCGCGAACTGCTGCGCGGACAGCTGCAGGCAACCGGACCGGTGAGCGCGAGCGCGCTCGCCGCGGCGCTGGAGCAGCGGCGCACCGCGGTCGACACGGCGCTCGCGGCGCTGGAGAGCGAGGGCTTCGTGCTGCGCGGGCGCTTCAGCCCCGGCGAGGCGGAGCTCGAATGGTGCGAACGGCGCCTGCTGGCGCGCATCCACCGTCGTACCATCCAAGCGCTGCGCGCCGAGATCGAGCCGGTCGCGAGCGCCGACTTCATGCGCTTCCTGCTCGACTGGCAAGGCGTGACGGCGCGGCCGCGGCCGCAGGGCGCGGCGAGCCTGGCGCGAGTCATCGAGCAGCTGGAGGGTTTCGAGATCGCGGCGGTGGCCTGGGAAAGCGACGTGCTGCCGGCGCGCCTGCAGGACTACGACGCCGCCTGGCTCGATGGCCTGTGCCTGTCGGGGCGCGCGTTCTGGGCGCGGCTGGGGCGGTGCGCCGCTTGCACCGCAGGACCGGTGCGCGCGACGCCGATTGCGCTGCTGACGCGGCCGAATCGGGCGCTGTGGCAGCAGCTGTCGGATGCGTCGCGCCCGACACCGCAGCTGTCGGCCAGCGCGAGCGCCATGACCGATCATCTGCAGCGACACGGCGCCTCCTTCTTCGACGAGATCATGCAGGGCGCGGGCCTGCTGCAGGCACAGGCGGAGAGCGCGCTGGCGGAACTGGTGGCCGCGGGACTGGTGAGCGCGGACAGCTTCGGCGGCCTGCGCGCACTGCTGCTGCCCCTGCAGCGCAAACGCAAACTGGCCGCGCGGGGCCGGCGCGCAGCGCTGTTCGGCCTGTGCGACGCCGGCCGTTGGAGCCTGGTGCGCCGGGCCGATCCGGCGGCATCGAGCCCCGGGGCGGCGTCCGGCCAGAGCGGGCCGCCGGCGTTACTCGAACCGGCCGCGGTCATCGAGCAGCTCGCGTGGCTGCTGCTGCGGCGCTACGGGGTCCTGTTCCGGGGACTGCTGACGCGCGAAGCCGAGTGGCTGCCGCCCTGGCACCTGCTGCTGCGCGCGTTGCGCCGCCTCGAGGCCCAGGGCCACATCCGCGGCGGGCGCTTCGTGGCGGGCGTCAGCGGCGAGCAGTACGCGCTCAGCGATGCGCTCGGCCTGCTGCGCGCGATCCGCAAACGAGCCCCCGACGGCGCGTTGATCGCCTTGAGCGCCGCGGACCCGCTGAATCTGGCCGGGATCATCACGCCCGGACCGCGATTGGCAGCGCTCGCGGGCAACCGCCTGCTGCTGCGCGACGGCGTGCCGTTGGCAAGCTACGCCGAGGGCGACGTCCGGTTCCACCAGGAACTGCCGCCGCACCAGCAATGGCAGGCGCGCCAGGCGCTGTTGCGCGTACTGCCGGCCGCGCGGCTGGCGCAGAGCGGCTGACGGGACGCATGCGCGCGCGGTGCCCCCGCGCCGCCGAGCTGCAGGTCGAGGCCGCCGCTCGCGCCAACGGCGGCCCGTGCCTCACGGCGCTGCTGCCGCTGCCAGGGGCTGGCCGACTTCAGCTTGCGTTCAGGGGCGTGGGACCAGACTTCGACTGCACGAGGTCCCACTATGACGACGCGCATCGCGATACAACTGCTGCTGCTGCCGGTGCTGGCGCTGCTCCTGCCGCTGATGTTCGCCCTGGCCTGGATACATGAGGCCGTGAGCGACTGGGCGCCGCGCGGCAGTCGGCCGATCGGGCCGTAAGCCGCGGGCACCCGCCCGCTCCCCGGCACGGCGGCGGCCGAGTAGCGGCAGCAGGGCCGAGGCGGCGGCAGCGGGTATTTTGTCGCTCCTCGGCCGTGACGCCGTTCACAGCGTCGGTTCAGAACCGTGCATCCGACCGGAGCCGCGCTTAGTGTATGCAGCAAGCGGCCGTTAAACCTCGGGTCGTTCAGACGGAAGTCACCGCGGCCCATGCAGCCCCTCTATAACCCGGCATTGGTGGCCCTGTCGGTCATCGTCGCGATCATCGCGTCCTATACGGCTCTCAAGCTCGCCGCGCGCGTGGCCCGTGCGCAGGGCTCGCTCGGCCGCACCTGGCTCGCCGGCGGCGCCGCCGCGATGGGTATCGGCATCTGGTCGATGCACTTCATCGGCGTGCTGGCCATGACGCTGCCGATACCGCTGAGCTACAACATCCCGATCACGATCGGCTCGCTGCTGATCGCGATCCTCACTTCCGGGTTCGCAATCTCGTTCGTCGGGCGACCGGCCATAACGCTGCCGCGCTTCGCGGTCAGCGGCGTCGTCATGGGCATGGGCGTCACCGCGATGCATTACGCCGGCATGGCGGCCATCGACATCACGCCCGCAATCCGTTACGACCCGCCGCTGGTCGCCGCCTCGATCGTGATCGCCGTGAGCGCCTCGTGCGTCGCGCTGTGGCTGGCGTTTCATCTGCGCGGCGGCGCCTCCCGGCGCCTGGCGCTGGCCCGCCTGGCTGCATCGCTGGTGATGGGCCTGGCAATCGCCGGCATGCACTACACCGGCATGGCGGCCGCGCGCTTCGCGCGCGGGGCGGTGTGCCTCGGCGGCATGACACTGAACAACGGCTGGCTCGCCATCACGATCGGACTGATCGCCCTGGGGCTGCTGGTACTGACGCTCGTGACAGCCGTGTTCGACGCCCACCTCGAATCCCGGAGCCGGCAGCACGCGCAGCGGCTCGAGCAGATCAACGCCGACCTGCATCACCGGGCGATGCATGATTCGCTGACCGGGCTGCCCAACCGCCTGCTGTTCATGGAGCGCCTGCATGCGGCGATCGATCAAGCCAGGCAGCGGCTGGAGAGCTTCGCCGTCATGGTGGTCGATCTGGATCGATTCAAGCTCATCAACGACTCGCTTGGTCACGGCGCCGGCGACGAGCTGCTGCTGCAGGTGGCCGGGCGCATAGAGCATGCACTCGGCCCCGACGACGTGGCGGCCCGCATCGGCGGCGATGAATTCCTGCTCATCGTCCGCCGGCTCTCGAAGCGCGAGGTGGCGGTGCAACGCGCGGCCGCACTGATCGAGCTGCTCGACCGGCCCTATCTGGTGCATGGCGTGGAGCTGCACGCCACGCCCAGCATCGGCATAAGCCTCTATCCCGACGATGCGACGGCGGCGGCGGCGCTGATCTCGCACGCCGACGAGGCCATGTACGGCGCCAAGCAGGACGGACGCAATACGTTTCGCTTCTTCACCTCCGGGACGCCGGTGTTCACGCCGGAGCGGCTGCAGTTCGAGAACGATCTGCGGCGCGCGCTGCCGGCCGGCCAGTTCCAGTTGCACTACCAACCTCTGGTCAGCCTCGGCTCGGAGCGGATCGTGGGACTCGAAGCCCTGGTCCGCTGGGCGCATCCGGTCAACGGCCTGATCCCGCCGGACGCGTTCATTCCGCTGGCCGAGGAGACCGGGCTCATTGTGCCGCTCGGCGAATGGGTGCTGCGCGAGGCCGTGCGGCAGCTGCATCAATGGCATGCTCGCGGCTTCGGCGCCCTGCGTGTGGCCGTGAACCTGTCGGCGACGCAGTTCCGCCAGGAAGATCTCGTTGCCGCCGTCGGCTCGGTACTCGAGCAGTACGGTGTGCCGCCGGGCTGCCTGGAGCTCGAGCTGACCGAGAGCGCCGTCATGAGCCATCCACAGCGATCCGCGCATGTTCTCACGGCGTTGCAGCGCATGGGGGTCGGCATCGCGATCGATGACTTCGGCACCGGCTATTCCTGCCTGAGTCAGCTCAAGCGTCTGCCGATCCGCAAGCTCAAGATCGACCGCAGTTTCATCTGCGACCTGGGCTACGACGCCGACGATGAGGCGATCGTGCAGGCGATCGTGTCGCTGGCGCGCACTCTGCGGCTGGCCGTCACGGCGGAGGGAGTCGAGAGCGCCGATCAGCTCGACCTGCTGCGCCGCCTCGGCTGCGGTGAATACCAGGGCTATTACTGCAGCCGGCCGCGGCCGGCCGCCGAGATCGAGCCATTCATGCGCGATTTCAATGCCGCGGCGTCGCGCCGCGCGGCCGCCGATGGCGGCGCTTCGGGGATGCGCGGCGTGGTCGCGCCCCTGGCCCTCAGGAGCGGCTGAGCCGTGCATGCGCGCGCGGCGCGCCGCGGCGGCCGCCGGCCTCGTCGGTCTACGTCACCAGCAGATCGGTCTGGAATTGCGGGCCGCTCAGCCGCTGCCAGAGCGCGTCGAGCGAGGCCTCGGAGATCGGGACACCCTGCGGGGCGGCGTCGGCCAGATCGTAGTAGAGGGAATAATTGAGCAACGCCTGCTTGAGCGCGGGGTACGAGTTCAGCGTGCGCATGAATTGCGGCGTGAATTCGATGACCAGCGGCACGCGGCGGGCCACCGCCGCCGCCGCGCCGGACAGGATGATGCCCTCGTAGCCTTCGGTATCGATCCAGATCAGCGAGTGTTCCGGACTCAGCGACGGCACGATGTCGTCCAGGGTCGTCGACGGCACCACGATCTCGTTTTCATTCGGCGCGGCCGCCGGGCCGAGCGCCGAGGCAACCGATATCTGATGGTTGCCGCTGCTGCCGGCGGAGAGTCCGAGTTTCAGCGATGCGACGTTCGGGCCGCCGAGCGCCGTCTGATGGGTCCTTATGACCGCCCCGAGGTCGTTCAGCAGAATATTGGCGACCAGCAACCGATAGTTTCGCGGCTCGGGCTCGATGGCGACCGCCTGTCGGGCGAGGCCCCTCCTGACGGCCGGGATGCAGATGGTGCCGATGTTGGCGCCGACATCGACCAGCACGTCCAGGCGGAAGCCGGGTCCGAGCAATTTGAGCGCGCGCTCGAATTTCTGGAAGTCGAAGCCGCCCCTCGAAGAGGCGTACACGCCCTTGCTGATGACCCGGTCGTGCGTGAAGACGAGAAAATATTCGCCATGCCGATAGGCGAGCAGGAAATCCTGCTCGCCCATGCTGGCCTTGAATCGGGCCTTGCGCACGATCGATATATTCCACGGCCGGGTCAGGCGGAGAATCGAGGCCAGCAGGTCCTCCCGCTTGGCTCGCAGATAACGGTCCATCTGGCGCAGCCGCGACCGAATCGAACTCGAACTCGCCATCTGTCGGAATCTCCCTGACGCGTCCGGGCGGCCAAACCGCGACTGCTCGGCAGCGCCGGACTGAATGCTACCCGGTTGTCGCTTCGCTACGGCAGTATACCGTCCCGCGGTCCGCCGCCGCCGCCGCCGCCGCTGCAGGTCGGCGTCGGCCGGCCGCCCACCCCGGGTTGCCGCCCGGATCGTCTGCCGTCGCTACAGCGTCTCGCTGTCCATGCGCGAGAAGATGATGTTATGCGACTGCGACAGCGCGTGCGTCAGCCTGACCGGCACCAGGCGCCTCGTATTCCTGACGGCGTACTCGTTGAAATGATGGTCGTCCCGAATGACGTAGGCGTGGAATCCGAGTCCTTCCATGTACCGCAGGAGGCCGGTCCCGGCAGCGCCGTCGTTCGGGTCGTGCACGACCTCCACCACCAGTTCGAGATCGTCGCGAAATCTGCCGCACTGCGCGGCCAGTCCGCGCACCACGGCGGCCTCCACGCCCTCGACGTCGATCTTGATCAGCCTGGTCCTGCGGCATTCTTCGTCGGTAAGCATCGAAGCGAGTGTGCGGGCGGTCACGGCCGCACTGCGTGCGGGCTGATCGCGCGGCAACATGCCGGTGGAGCCGGTATTGGCATCGCCGCCCCAGTACAGCCGCACCTCGCCCTCCTCGCCGGGACCGACGGCGGCTTCGTTGATGAGCCGCACGTTCTGCAGGGAATTGCCGGCCACGTGCTCGGAGAGATGACGGAAGATCTCCGGCATCGGCTCGATCGCAACGACTTTGCCGCTCGCGCCGACGCGTGCCGAGGCCAGCAACGTGAAGTAGCCGACATTTGCACCGACGTCGACGAAGACATCGCCGGCGGACAGCCGGCGCTCGATCCACGCGGACAGATTCGGCTCCCAAAGCCCGAAGTAATACAGGCTGCGCTGGATCCAGTCGGTCGTGTTGCCCTTCAACGACCATCCCCGGAACGTCGTGGTGTCGAAGTCGAATTCCCGGCGGCGCACCAGGCTCCAGATCAGCCGCTTCAACGGGCGGGTCGGTACATTGCGAATCATCCATGGGGCAATATCCACCGCTTGAATTCCTCCGGCAGCCGTCAACGCTTTGCCCTCGTGCCCCCTGGCCGCGCGCGACGCAACGCCCCGCGCGGTACGGATGCGCCGCGGCCGCGCGCAACTGCGCCGCATCGGTCCGCTTCGCACCGGCAGTATAGCCTCTGACGCTCGGGACGCCGCCTGCGGCGCAGGGCCGAGCTGCACGCAGCCAGTCCAGCGCATCGGCGGACATTTGGCTATGATTTCCGAAACATGATCACGCTTGTCCGTACACGACCGGGCGCGCCAGTCAGCGGGCGCGGTGGCTGCCATCGGCGCCGGCCTTTCCCACCGGGCGCTGCCCAAGGGCGCGAGGACCCCGTGGCTTGCGCATGAGGAGTGCCTGGGAGCGAGCGCCGCTGCGATTTTGCCTGCCGCGGGTAAAGCGGCGGGGCTATGGCCTCGGCAACGAGTTCGTGCCGTGGGCGCGAGCGTTCCTCGCTTCGCAGGTCCTGAATGCCAGACTGCTGCCGCCTGCGTTCGGCATGAACCGGCGCGCCTATTGGTGGCATTTTCGCACCGCGCCGGATGACTGGATCTACAACCGCGCGCTCGAGCATCTGTTGCCCGTGGTCGAGTTCACGGAGTCGGATTATCTGGAACACGGCGGCGGCGATGCGGTCGGCGCGCTCGAGCGCTTCGCCGCGGTACGCGGGCTGCACCGGCGGCGCGCCTTCGTGCTGGTGACCGAAGGGCTGTGGGGCGGCTTCTACCACGTCCAGGCAGCGCGCGAGTTCATCCGCTCCACGCTCTACCAGAGCCGCTATGCCGCCCGTAACCTGCTGCGGCTGCGCGAGCGCATCGATCCGCACAAGGTGCTCGTGGGCATGCATATGCGCCTGGGGGACTTCGCGCCGCCGGGGGACCCGCGCGCTTACCAGCGCGCCGCCAGCATCTCGCTGCCGATCGAGTGGCTGTGCGCGCTGGCGCGCTCGCTCGATCGCGCGCTCGGCGACACCTGGCAGCTGCTGCTGCTCAGCGACGGCACCGAGCAGCAGCTCGAGCCGCTTACCCGCCAATGGCGCTGCATCACCACCGCCGATCTGCCGGCCGGCGATTGCTCGGATGTGCTGGCGCTGGCGAACGCCGATTTGCTGGTGTGCTCGGTGTCTTCCTTCAGCACCCTGGCGGCGTTTCTGTCGGATTCACCTTATCTGTCGTTCCTGCCGAACTTATACCGGCACCCGCAGGGGGTCTACTCGATCGGCGACTACGACGCCGAACGGGACAAGCCGGGCAACCCGACGCGGGCAGCCCTGGAACAACTGCCATGCATGCCGGCGACGGCCTTGCCGCGCGGCGTGGGCGTGGACGCGGATGGCGAGATCCCGAGCGCGGTGATCGAGGCGGCGGTGCAGCGCCATGTGTCCCGGCGCTGGGAATCGGACCTGGTGCGCTCGGGTGTGGCGCGGCCGGTCGGCTCCGGCAGCCAGCGCTAGCGGCGCCCGCCGCGGCTTGCCTTTGGCGCCCGGCTCTCCGGCGTCTATCATGACGGGCACGTATGGCGCAGATCGAACCGGCAGCGCCGATCCGACGCATCGCGCATCTGGACATGGATGCGTTCTATGCTTCGGTCGAGTTGCTGCGTTACCCGCAGCTGCGCGGCGCGCCGGTCGTGATCGGCGGCAGCAGTCGACAGCTCGGGCAGGCCGATTCCAGGCCCGGCGAATTGACGCGGTTGCGCGACTACGCCGGCCGCGGGGTCGTCACCACGGCTACCTACGCTGCGCGCGCCTTCGGCGTGCATTCGGCGATGGGGCTCATGAAGGCGGCGCAGCTGTGCCCGCAGGCCATCCTGCTGCCGGTGGATTTCGATGAGTACCGCCGCTATTCGCGGCTGTTCAAGGCCGTGATCGCGCGCCATGCGCCGGTCATCGAGGACCGCGGCGTGGACGAGGTGTACATCGACTTCAGCGCGGCCGAAGGCGGGCAGGCGCAAGGCGGCCGTGCGCTCGCGCTGACCATCCAGCGTGCCATCTTCGAGCATACCGGGCTCACCTGCTCGCTCGGCGTGGCGCCGAACAAGCTGATCGCCAAGATGGCCAGCGAGTTCGACAAGCCGAACGGCGTGTCGATCGTCTACGAGTCGGAACTGGCGTCGAGGATCTGGCCGCTGCCGTGCCGGAAGATCCATGGCATCGGACCGAAGGCCAATGCCCGACTCGAGCAGCTCGGCGTACGGACCATCGGTGCGCTGGCGCGCTGCGAGCGCGGCTGGCTGATGCGGCATTTCGGTCCCAAGCATGGCGGCTGGATGTTCGATGCCGCCTGGGGCCGGGATGACCGGCCGGTGGTGACCGAGAGCGAGCCGGTATCGATGAGCCGGGAGACCACGTTCGAGCGCGATCTGCACGCGGTGCGTGATCGGGCGCAATTGCGCGATCTGTTCAGCGCGCTGTGCCAGCGCCTGGCCGACGATCTGCAGCATCACGGCTATGCCGGCAAGACCATCGGCGTGAAGCTGCGCTATGACAATTTCCAGCGTGCGACGCGCGATCAGACCATCGACCGGTACACGAATGACGCCGCCGTCATCCGCCGCACGGCCGGACTGTGTCTGAAGCGCGCACCGCTCGATCGCCGGCTGCGTCTGCTGGGGGTGAAAGTCGCCGGCCTGGTGCGCATCGATTCATTGACGCGCGACGCCGCTGCCGCGGAACCGGCCGCGTTGCCGCTGTTCTAGGCGCGGGCACCGCCGTCGCCGTCATGCCGTGCCGGGACCGGCTCGCAACGCACCTGCGCCGTCACCGAATGGGCGATGTAGCATTCTGCGTGCGCCTCGCGGTGCAGCGCGTCGATCTGCTGCGCGCTCGGCAGCCGCTCGCCGGAGAACTGCGCTTCGGGCCGCAGCGTGACGACACCGATGCACCACCTGCCGGCGGCATCCTGGGTCATCAGGCCGCTGGCCTGGTCGCGATACCGATCGATCCGATATCCCTGCCTGGCGGCGATCGACAGGAACCAGAGCATGTGGCAGCTCGACAGCGCCGCGACGAAGGCCTCTTCGGGATCCATGGCGCCGGGATCCGACAGCGGCACCGGTACCGAGTGGGGCGAGGACGAGCCGGGCACCTCGAGTCCGCCGTCGAAGCGCAGGCGATGCCGGCGGCTGTAGCGGTTGTCGGTGAAGGCCGCAGCACCGCGTTCCCAGATGATTTCGGCTGAATATTCCGCCATCTGCATCCCGGCTGCCGTCACTGTAGGACTAACCCGTAGCATATCGCAGCCGCCTCGCTCTTGCGCCCGGCTGCGTTCGTGTCGATCATTGCCGCACACGCTCACGTCATGGGCGGAAGACGAGCGCGAGCATGGGGGACAGCAGTAGGCGGGCCACCGAGCACGGCGCCCGGGGGCATGGCGCGGCGGATGCCAGGAGCGCGATGCCCGCGCCGGCCGCCGGCGGCGTGCGCCTCGGACCGCTGGCGCATCACGTGGGGCACGCGCTCAGGCGTGCCCAGCTGGCGGTGTTCACGAGCTTCACCGCGCTGCTGTCGCAGTTCGATCTGAAGCCCGGGGAGCTCGGGGTACTGATCGTCATCGACCAGAACCCGGGCCTGCGGGCCATCGACGTCTGCCAGGCGCTGGGATTCCAGAAGGCCAATTTCGCGCCGCTGGTGCGCGGCCTTGCGCGACGCGGCCTGGTCCGGCGCCGCAGCTCGACGCGCGATCGGCGCGCCCAGATACTGCAAGTGACGGTGGCCGGCAAGCGACTGCTGACACGTGCGCTCAGGGTGCACGAGGAACACGAGCGCCTGCTGAGCGCGCGTCTCGGCGCGGCCGCCACGCAGCGCCTGATCGCGCAACTGATCACGCTCGCGCAGCCGGACTGATCTTCCCGCGGCGCGGTGCCTGCCGTACGGGTCGCAAGCGGCCGCGAGCGTGCCGCTCAACGCGGCGCGGCGAAGTCCTGCACCCAGTAGATGCGCGGTGCGCCGCGGTCGTTGGCGGCATAGGCGATGCCGCTGTCGTGGAAACGCGGGTCCATGATGTTCTGGCAATGAGCCGGGCTCGCGAGCCAGCCCCGGACCGCCTCGGCCGCGGTCTCGGGCCCGGACGCAATGTTCTCGCCGACGATGCGGTAGCGATAGCCGGTGGCGCCGACCCGTGCCGCCGGCGTGCTGCCGTCATGGCCCGCGTGCGCGAAGTGATCGTGGTCGAGCATGTCCCGTGCGTGGGCCAGGGCGGCACGGCTCAGCAGCGCATTGGGTCGCAGCGGCGGCGCCGGCGCGAACACGGTGCGCCCGCAGCGTGCGCCCTGGGCACGGGCGGCGTTGATTCGCTGCAGCAGCTCCGTGCCGACGCGGGCTGCATCGGCGGCCGGCGGCGGCGCGAACGGCGCCGCAACGATGATCCAGCTATCGTGGCCGCGCTGTGCGCTGCCGAGATCGACGAAGCTGGCGTCGGTCAGCGCCACGCACAGCCTCAGCGCCAATGCCTGTCGCACCGCTGCAGCATCGCCGTCCACGTGCAGCGCGGCGGATTGCTCGTCGCGGTAGCCCGAACGCTGGATCGCCGACTTCAGACTCGTCCCGCTCGACCAGCGGCCGGCGGCGGCGTCCAGCGCCGTGTTGTCGCGCAGCGGCGCACGTATGCCGTCATGTGCGCCGCAGCCGCGGCTGCGCACGCCGCGCGCCAGCTCCAGCGGCGCGGCCGCGGGCGACCATGGCGCGGCCATGACGCCGGGGAAATCGATTACCGACAACGCCGCGCAGCACATCAGCGCGGCGGCCAGCCGCCGGCCCGGCGGGCTGCCTGAGCGCCGCGCCGAGCTCCAACCGGCTCGAGTGGCCGTCACGCGCATGCGCGAATCCGCTCAGGGCGCGATCAGTTCTTCGCGCTCGGCATCCGGCCGGGCGGGATCGTGCTCTTCGGTATTGAAGCTCACCATCACGACCGGTGTCGTGCCCGTGTTCTTGAACGCGTGTGCGGTCCCGGGCGGAAACACGAAGCGCCAGGCCTGGCCCGCGGGCACCTGCCGCTCCTCGATGCGCGCGCCGGTGCGATAACGCACCAATGCCGGACCGAATACCGCGGTGACTTCGGTGCCGCGTACGTGGCGATGGTTGCCGCGCACGGCGCCCGGCTGCGTGACCACCGTATGAACGTTGCGCCAGCCGGCCAACAGCGCGGGCTCGAGCGGCTCGAACACGGCACCGCGGCCGTCGGCGTGGACCTGGAGCTGGCGAATCTCGACCGGCGTGCTCGACATACGGGACGCGGCCGGGATCATCGCCCGTAGAGGGCGGTGAAGCTGGCCGACGCCAGCTGGTTGGCGCGGATCATGAAGCCGACCATGGCCGCGCTGCCGTCCGCGGGGACGTCGATCCTGTCGGTCTTGAGCGCGTAGATCGTGAAGACGTAGCGATGCGGCTTGTCGCCGGCGGGCGGGCACGGGCCGCCATAGCCGGGAGCGCCGAAATCCGTGCGACCCTGCACCGCGCCGGCCGGCAATGTTCCGCCGGCGCTGCCGGCGCCCGGCGCCAGCTCGGTGACCGTGGCCGGAATGTTGTAGACCAGCCAATGCCACCAGCCCGAGCCGGTCGGCGCATCCGGATCGTAGACCGTCAAGGCGAAGCTCCTGGTGGCGCCGGGCGCACCGCCCCACTTGAGGGCCGGCGAAATGTTCTTGCCACTGCAGCCGAAGCCGTTGTAAACCTGCTCGATCGCGAGCGAGCCGTTGGGCGCTATCGCCGGACTGCGGAGCCTGAACGCACCGTCCGCGGCGGTGGCCGGTGCGCCGAGCCACGGCGCGACGAGCAGCGTGAGACCCGCGAGAACGGCTAGACTGAGCGCCACCCGGACCGGACTTGAACCTGTCATGAAGCCTCTCCACCCCGTATATGCGCGCGCTGCGCGCGGCGTGTGCCAAATGCTACCACTTCGCATGCGGGGCGAGATCACCGGCGGGCGTTGGGCGGCCTGTGCCGCCGCCGGCAGCGGGCGCATCGGTGGCGCCCGCTTGCAGCACGGCGCGGCGAACGCGCGAACGAGGGCGGCTCGATGCTGCTGCTGACGGCGGGGCTGCTGGTGTTCTTCGCGGCGCATTCGCTGGGCGTCGTCGCGCCCATGTGGCGCGATCGGATGGTGCTGCATCTGGGTCAACCCGCCTGGAAAACGGCCTATTCGCTCATCAGTGCCGGCGGGTTCGCACTCATGCTCATCGGCTTCGCGCACGCGCGCCGTGCACCGGCGGTGCTGTACGTTTCCCCCGCATGGCTGCATTACCTGACCTTTGCGCTGATGCTGCCGGTGTTTCCGCTGCTGCTGGCCGCGTACCTGCCGGGACGCATCCAGAGCGCCGCCAAGCACCCGGTGCTGGCCGCGGTGAAGTTCTGGGCGAGCGCGCATCTGCTCTCCAACGGCACGCTCCCCGACGTGCTGCTGTTCGGCAGTTTCCTGCTCTGGGCCGTCATCGACCGGATCTCGCTCAAGTCGCGCGCGGCCCCGGCCAGGCGCCGGGCCCCGCCGTCGCGCTTCAATGACCTGGTCGCGGTGTTCGCGGGCCTGACCCTCTACCTGCTGACCGTGCTGCGGCTGCACGCGTGGATCATCGGCAAGGCATTGCTGTGAGACCATCGGGCACCCGGCCGGCCGGCGCAGCCGATTGCCGCGCCACGGCGGCTCACAGCAGACGCGGAATCAGCGCCGACGTCCGTGCCCGATAGCGCTCGTAGGCATCGCCGAAGGTTTCCATCATCCAGCGCTCCTCGAGCCGCAGTTTGCGCCACAGGGCCGCGAATGCGATCAGCACGCCCAGCAGGCCCTGCCATTGACCGCGCGCGATCGCCGATCCGAGCAACGCGAGCAGCAGTCCGCTGTAGATCGGGTGGCGCACGCGCGCGTAGGGCCCGGTGACGATCAGCTCATGATCGTGCTTGACCGTGACCGTGCCGCTCCAGTTGCGCCCGATGTGCGTACGCGCCCAGATGCTGAAGGCGAGCCCCAGGCCCGCCAGCGAGGCGCCGATCCCGACTGTAGCGGCCGTGAGCGGCACGAAGCGCGCCGACAGCGCGCTCTCGTCGGGAATGATGCTGCCGAACAGCAGCAGGTTGGCGACCACCAGCGGCACGATGTGCGCCGCGCGCGACCACAGCGGCTCGCGGCGCCGCACGGCTTTGACGTTCCTGCCCGAGATGTGCCAATAGACTGCCCACGCCAGCCACAGCACCGCCAGCAGCATGCTGGAAAATACGCTCACGCATGCACCCGTACGATGAATCCCGCTGGACGAAATGGTTTCATCCTAGTGCGCTGCCGGGTCGAACGCCATCGGGCCGGCGGGCCGCGGCGCAACGCGGCCGGCGCTGCCGGGCCAAGCCGCGCTAATAATAGGCGTAGTAGGGTCCGGGCGTACCGCCGGCGGTCCTGCCTTCGATGGCGGCGTACACGCTGCGCCCGTAGAAGAACGGCAGACCCCAGTCGAAGTAGCCCGATCCGAGTCCGGCGATCGTGGCGCTGGTACCGCCGACCTCATCGATCGCGTAGTCGTTCGGGTACATGTGGTTGATGTTCAGGATGTTCGCGATCTGAAACGGCACGCTGACGGCGTTGCCGTTCTGGCCCTGAATGGTCGCCGACAGCGTGAGCGTCGAGTATGGGCAATAGAACGCGGTGGCAGTGCGGCAGATCGTGATCGAGCTGTCCGAGAAGAACAGCGCATTGGAGCCCGAGTCGAAGAAGCTGGTGGACGACTGGCCGTTGAAAATGGTGATGAAATCGCCGCTGGCGTAGTCGGCCGTCACGATGGTGGCGCCGGCGAGCTGATTATTGCTGCGCGTAGCGATGCCGAAGATCAGTGAGCCGCTCGCCGTGGGTGCGGTGCCGGATGTCAGCGGCGGCAGCGTCAGGATCACCCCGTCGTTGTCGGTCGCGAACAGCGCGACCGGATTGGCGACCTGGGCGCCCAGCGCCATGGGCGTGAACGCACAGGTGTTGGAGCTCGCGCTGCAGCTGTAGTAGATGTCGTTCCTGCTCGAGCAGATGCCGGCGCAGTTGGCGCAGGCGGCGCCGCAATCCTGGGCGAAGACGCCGACGCCGAGTACGCCGTTGGCATCGAAGGCGGTGACCGAGTTGAGCGATTTGCCAAGGCCGGTGCAGCTGCCGGGCGCGCTCACGGGATAGGACGCATCGTCATCGACGATGTTGATGGCGGCGCTGCTGGCCAGCTCACCGCCGATCCTGATGTCGGCCGCGGCCACGGGTCCCCAGGTATAGCCGTCGGCGAACGGCATGCACTCGGCGATGGTGTTGGCGGCGTTGCCCGGATCGGCCAGTGCGGTGGGCGTCAGGCCGACGGCGGCCAGGGCGGACGCCATGATGCGCAGGCCCGAGGAGCCGGTATCCACGACCACGTCGGTGATGAGCTTGCAGTTCGGGCTGCCCGGCGGACTGCAGAGGGTGACGCTGGTATAGGGGATATTGAAGGTGCCGCCATGGGCGGCTGGCGGACCGGCATACACCATGACGGCGACGGCGTTCGAGCCGCTCGAGGAGCTGCTGCCAATGCCGCCCGTAGCGCCGCTACCGGAGCTGCTGCCGACGCCGGCGCCGCTCGAGCTGCCGCCGGGGGCCGGGCTGCTGCCGCCGCCGCAGCCGGCGAGAATGAGCGCGGCGAGCGATGCGCAAAGGAAATACCGTAGCCTCATGCCGAACGACGACGCTCCCTGTCTGGCTCGCGAACCCCGCCTGTCGAGGGCCCGCAGGTTGCCAGAGTCATGCGAGGGGGTCCGAGATCCAGGTCACCGTGCCTGCGCGTCAATAGGCGTAGAACGGGCCCTGAACGCTGCCGACGGCCGTGTTCTCGATGGCCGTGAACACGGTGCGGCCGTAGAAGAACGGCAGCCCCCAGTCGAAGTAGGCCGGCTGGTTCGGAATGGCGGTGGCGACGCCGCCGGCATCGTCGATGGCGTAGATGCTGCTGCTGAAGTTTTGCAGGTTTGCGATCTGGAAGTTCACGCTGCTGGAATTGCCGTTCTGGCCCTGATTGGTCGCCGTCAGGCTCTGCGTCGAGGGCGGGCAGTAGAACTGCGGCCCGTTCGAGCAGGTCGTAAGCGAGCTGTCGGGGAAGAAATAGCCGTTGGAGCCGGAGTCGATGAAGCTGCCGGTGAGCGTCTGGCCGTTGAACACGGTGGTGATGTCGCCGAAGCTGTCCACCGTCAGGACGCTGGCGGTGCCCAGTGGGTTATTGGACTGCGTGCCGATGCCGAACACGAGGTAACCGCTCGCCGTCGCGGCGCCGCTTGCAGGGATCGATTGCAGCTGCAGGATCACGCCGTTGTTGTCGGTGGCGAACAGCGATACCGGATTCTGCAGCTGCGCGGTCAGCTGGACCGGCGCGTTGGGGCAGGGGTTGGAGTTCGCGTTGCAGCTGTAGTAGAGATCGTTGATCGCCGCGCACCCGCTGGCAGTGCCGCAGTTGGCGCAGGCCGGGCCGCAGTCCTGCGCGAACAGCCCGACGCCGAGCACGCCGTTGGCGGCGAAGGCGACGATCGAGTTGAGCGACGTGAGGCTGCCGCTGCCGGTGCAGGAGGGAGGCACCGTTACATACGGTGTACCCCCGTCCGCGGCGCTGTCGTCGATGATGTTGATCGTGATGCCGTTGGCTGATTCGCCGCCGACCTGCAGGTCGACGGTTGCGAGCGGCCCCCAGGTGTAGCCGTCGGCGAACGGCGTGCACTCGGCGAGGGTGTTGCCGTTGTTGATCGGATCGGCCGTCAGGGGCAGCGTCAGGCCGGCGTTGGCGAGCGCGGCGCCCATCATGCGCAGGCCCGAGGAGCCGGTGTCCACCAGCACGTGGTCGATGGTGGCGCATTTCTGGGGCTGGGGCCCCGGAACGCACAGCGTGATGCTGGTATACGGAATGTTGAAGGTGCCGCCGTTCGCGGCCGCGGGACCGGAATCCACTGTGAGCGCGACCACGTTCGGCCCGCCGCCCGAAAAGTTCCAGTTGGTGGTGGGAGCCCGAGCGAGCGATCCGCCGCCGCCGCCGCCGCCGCAGCCCGCGAGCGCCGCCAGCACCAGCAGCGCGATCCAACGATGAGTGCACGCCATGCGATGCATCCCGGCTAGTGCAGATCGGCGAGGTTCACGCCGGCGGGTACCAGGCTCGGGACATAGGCCCGGCCGTAGAAGGAGCGCAGATGGCCGGCCGACTCCACCACCAGATCGCCCTGCGCGACGCGCACCTGGCGATGCATGCCGGGCCGCGGCTGCGCGGCGAGGGCGCTCTGGTATTGCGTGAAATAACTGCCGAACAGTTGCCGCAGGTCCGGCGGGAACGGGCCCTGCCAGGTCACGGCAAACACCTTGCCGCTCGGCGTCGTGTATTCCTGCACCATGGTGCTCGCCCCCAGCGTGATCTCATGCCGCGAATATTGCTGCATCGGCGTGCTGCGCAGCTGCCCCTTGAAGGCATCGCGGTCGGCGGCGATCGAGCTCTCGTCGCCGCCCAGGTACGCCAGGGCCGGCGCCGGCAGCAGCGACGCCGTGAGGCAGCCGAGGGCCGACAGTCCGAGCGCCGCGCGCAGGTTGCGAAGTTTCACGTCCGGTCCACCGCTCTCCAGTCCTCGTGGTCCGCAAGCTTGCCAGATTCGCCCGAATTTATCCTGCTATCCGGCTCACTGTGCGACGCTTGCACGCGCGCCTGGCGCGCGCGCTGACGCCAAATCGCGACAGCCGGCCACCGGCCGGTCACGGGCTTATGTCGATGACGGCTTTGCCGCGCGTGTGGCCGGCCTGGCTGTATTGCCAGGCGCCCATGACGTCAGCCAACGCAAAGGTGCGATCGACGTTGACCTTGAATCGACCCTGATCGGCCCAGGCCGACAGCCGCTGCAGTACGTTGGCGAGCGGCGTGCCGCTCCAGGTGCGGTTCGAGCAGGTGACGCCGTGGGCGGCGCATTGCGCCGCTGCCGGCAGCGTCCCCACCGATACCAGGAAGCCGCCGCGCTTCACGACCGCCAGCGCGCGCTCGGCATTGTCCAGGTCGACCGTGTCGACGGCCACATCCACGCCGCGCAGCTGATCCTCGAAATGCTGCGCGGTGTAGTCGATGACCCGATCGGCGCCCAGCGACTTCAGGTACGCGACGTTGCGGGCCGAAGCCGTGGCGATGACGTGCGCGCCCTGGAGCCTGGCGATCTGCACGGCGGCGGAGCCGACGCCGCCGGCGCCGCCCAGCACCAGCACCGTCTGGCCTGCCTGCAGTCCGGCAACGTCGATCAGCATGTTCCAGGCCGCGAGGCCCGCGTGGGCCAGGCCGGCGGCCTCGGCGAACGACAGACGCTTCGGCTTGGGCGCAATCGTGCTCGCGGACACGGCGACGTACTGTGCATAGGTGCCGCGATCGGCCGACCAGACGATCACTGCATCGCCGACCCGATGGCCCGTGACGCCGGCTCCCAGAGCCGCGATGACGCCGGAGCCGTCGAAGCCGGGGATCGAGGACGCCGCGGGCATGGCCGCGTCGCCGGGGCTGCCCGGCGGCGCGTCCGGCCTGCCCATGGCGAGTTTCCAGTCCGCCGGGTTCACGCCGGCGCAGCGCAGCCGGACCAGTACCTGGCCGGGCGCCGGGGCCGGCCGCGGGACTTCCTGGATGCGGATGCGCGCGCGAACCACCACCGCGGCCTGCATCATGGCCCCGTCGGTCCCGGCGTTCGCCGCGATGCCCGCCGCCAGCAGCGCGACCACGGACAGAAGATCGATGCGCATGCAGCCTCCGAATGGCTCGACGGATCGCGCCGCCGGCACGCCTGCGGCGCGCCGTCATCGGTGCTCATCCTGCCACGCCGGAGCGTGCATTGCCGCGGCACGGCCGATCGCATCGAGCGTCGTGCCGGCGCGGGCCGTGCGTATAATTGCTGCCGTGGGCCGACCTGCCCGGCATGAGCCGCGCTCCACATGACGTCCGCGCTGCAGCGTTACCGTGAGCTATGGTCACAGCTGAACAGCCTGCGCCGCTCGCTGCGCGGGGGGGCGGGATATCGCGGCCCACGCAGCGATCACTTCGATGGCGAGCGTTTCTTCAACCCGGGCACCGGCGCCGGCAAGTCGATGGCGGATTTCTGGCGCTGGCGGCGCACGCGCGTGCCGCGCCCGTGGCCGCCGTGGCGCGATCACGGGATAGCGCCGCAGCTGCCGGCGGTGCCGGCGGTGCCGGCGGCCGGCGAGGCTGCGGTCACGTTCATCAATCACATGACGTGTCTGATCCAGCTCGAGGGTCTCAATGCACTGACCGATCCGATGTACTCGCTGCGCGCCAGCCCGGTGCAGTGGGCGGGACCGCGGCGCGTACACGCACCGGGCATTCCGTTCGAGCAGCTGCCATCGATCGATCTGGTGTTCGTCAGCCACAGCCATTACGACCACATGGATCTGCCGACGCTCAGGCGGTTGCAGCGCGCACATGCACCGCTGTTCGTGACCGGCCTCGGCAACGGCGCTTTCCTGCGCGGTCACGGGCTGGCAAGGGTGGTCGAACTGGACTGGTGGGCGCAGACGACGCTGCGCGGGACGCGGATGACGTTCACGCCGGCCCAGCACTGGTCGTCGCGCGGCTGGCGGGACCGCAACCGCACGCTGTGGGGCGGACTGTGGCTCAGCGGCGCGCAGCGCAGCGTCTACTTCGCCGGCGATTCCGGCTATGGCGCGCTGTTCGCCGAGCTGCGCCGCCGCTGCGGGCGTCCCGATCTGGCCCTGCTGCCGATCGGCGGCTACGAGCCGCGCTGGTTCATGCGCGAGCAGCACATGAATCCGGACGATGCGGTCAGGGCACACCTGGACCTCGGCGCGCGGACCAGTCTCGGGGTCCATTTCGGCTGCTTCCAGCTCACCGACGAGGGCATCGATGAGCCACTGATCGAGCTGGAGCGCGCGCGCCGGACGCACGGGCTCACGGTCGCCGATTTCCATGCGCTGCAGCCGGGCGAAACCCTGGTCTGGCGTCCTGGATCGCGCGGGCTGCACGTGGTCGCGTGACACCGGTCGGTTGCGCGGTCCCGGACACGCGGCGCTGCGGCCGAGCGGAGAATTCACTAAGATAGCCGCGGCATGAAGCGTCGTCGCGCGGAAATCTGGATGTTGTGGCTGCTGCCGCTGCTGCTGTTGCGGCTGCTGCTGCCGACCGGCGTGATGCCGGCCGACGCGGCCGGGCACGCCTCGCTGGCGCTGTGCAGCGAGGGCTTGCCGCAACCGGCCGCCGTGTCGGACCGCGAGCAGCGCCAGCCGCGTCCGGGCGGCTCGCACGCCGACTCACTCTGCCCATTTGCGGCCGCCGCGGCCCTGGCGCCGCCCTCGGCGCCCTCGCCGCCGGCACCGCGGATCGCCGCATCCGATGCACCGTCCCGCGGCTCGCAGGCGCAGCGCACGGCTCGATCCGGGCCGCGGCGCAGCCAGCTCTCGCGCGCGCCTCCGTCCCTCTCCTGAAGTCGTGCCAGTTCCGGCGGCAGCACGCTTACGCTGCCGCCCGCCGCCGCCCATGCGCGCGGCGCATCGTGCACCAACGTCGGAGGGATCGAGTCATGCAGCTCAGGAAATTGATGTTCTTGCTCGGCGCGCTCGGCAGCGCGGGTATCGGGATGGCCGGCCTCGCGGCCGAGTCCGGCGCGGCGCTCAGCGCCAAGGACGCCTGGATCCGCTGGCTGCCCGGCAGCGCGCCGGCCGGCGGCTACGTCACACTCGTCAACTCGGGTGATCGGCCCGTGAGCCTGGTCGGGGCATCGAGCGCCGACTATGGCGCCGTGTCGCTTCATCGGACGCGCTCGCACGCCGGCATGAGCGAGATGCTGGCGGTGGACAAGATCGTCATCCCGGCGCATTCGAGCGTCGCATTCGCGACCGAGGGCTACCATCTGATGCTCGAGCAGCCCAAGCGTGCGCTCGGACCCGGGGATCGCGCGGCGATCACGCTGCGATTCAGCGACGGCCCGCCATTGACCGTGCAGTTCGCGCTGCGCAAGCCCGATGCCGGCGCCGCGATGCCGTCGATGCCCGGCATGGCGCATTGAAGCGCCCGCAGCGCGAGTGCTCGCACGGCTGAGGGCCGGTCCGGCCGTGGTGGCCGGCGATCGGCCGCGGGCTCGGATCGGGCCGCAACCACACGTGCCGGCGGGCCGCCGTCGTGCCGCGTGGGCGCTGACCCTGCTGCTCGGACTCGTGCCCGCGGCGGGCCTGGCGTGCGCGTGCGGCTGCGGCGTGTTCGACGTCGGCACCGTCAGCATGCTGCCGTCGCGCCCCGGCGGCATGGCGTACTTCGAGGATGACTACATGGATCAGGACCGGAACTGGGTCGGAGCACATGCCGCGCCGGCGGCGGCCAATACCGACAAGCAGATCCAGACCAACTTCGGCAGTGCCGGGATCGACTACCAATTCAACGGCGACTGGGGCTCGGCGCTGCAGATTCCGGTCTGGGACCGGCTGTATCGCACCGACGCCGGGACCCCAGCGGCGCCCGAGGTGGCGAGTTTTCGCCACAGCGCGCTGGGCGACGTTCGCCTCCTGGGCCGCTACACGGGGTTATCGTCCGACCTGTCCACCGGGCTCCTGCTCGGCCTGAAGCTGCCCACGGGCGACTGGACCTACCCGAATTTCGACCGCGATACGGCGATTGGTACCGGAACCACCGATCTGCTGCTCGGCGCCTATCACCTCGGAACCCTGAGCACAGAGCATCAGCTGCAATGGTTCGCCGAGGGCCTGCTCGATCGCGCGTTCAATGCGCGCGGCGGCTACCGGCCGGGCAACGAATTGGACGTCGCCGCCGGGGTGTCGTACAGCGGCTTTCGGCTCGGACGAACCGGCGCGCTCGCCACGCTGCTGCAGTTGATCGGCTCCGATCGGCTGCGCGACAGCGGCGCGAACGCGGACCCGGCCAACAGCGGCTATCGCCAGCTGCTGCTGTCGCCGGGCGCTGAAGTCAGCGCAGGCCGATGGAAAGCGTACGGTGATCTCGAGTTTCCTCTATACCATTACGCCAATGCAGCCGCGTCGGTGGCGACGGAGGGGACCCAAGGCCAGCTGGTCGCGCCGATGCTGGCCAAATTCAATGTGAGCTACCACTGGTGAGCACGCAACGTGATGCGCAAGGAGCGCAGCAACCAGAGCATCCGAGACGCGCCGCGCGCATGCTGCTGGGCATTGCATTCTCGATCGCAGCGGCTTCGGTCGCTGCGGCGGCAGCCGCGCTGCCCTATGACGATTCTGCCGACCCGCGCGCCGCGCTGCAGCGCGCACTGAGCGACGCCCAGAGCCGGAGCAAATATGTCCTGATCATATTCGGCGCCAACTGGTGTGCCGATTGCCGCGAGCTCGACAAGTCCATGCACGGTTCGAGCGCCCCCCTGATCGAGTCGCGATTCGTGGTGGTAAAGATAAACGTCGGCAATTTCGACCGGAACCTGGATCTTGCCAATCGGTACGGCAATCCGATCCGCCGCGGGATTCCCGCGGCCGTGGTGGTCACGCCGGCCGATCAGGTGATCTACTCCACCCGGGCCGGCGAGCTGGCGGACGCCCGGCGCATGGGTGACGCGGGCATCTACCAATTCTTCTCCGGCATAATCAGCGCGCGTTCGTCGCACTGACGCCGGCGCAGTCCGGCAGCAGCGGGCCCCGGAGCTGCACTCGGCTAGGGAGTGCCGCCGGCGGCCGGACTCGAGGCGGCAATGGCAGTCGGGGCCGGACCGGCGGTCGAGGAGAATTCTGCCGGCCAGCGCGCGTACACCAGGTCGATGCGCTCCCGCTGCAGCAGCGCGAGGATCTGCTCGGCTTGAGCGTCGCCGACGATGAACTCGGCGACGATCGGCAGCTCGCCGGCCAGCTCGAAGAAATGCTGCTCGTGCAGGATGCCGTGACGGCCATAGCCGGCGACCGCGCGAAACGCCGAGCCACCGTGTATGCCGAGCCGCCGGGCCTGCTCGAGCAACCATTCGTAGAGCAGCATGCCGTGGAAGCGCCGGCTCTCGTGCACGTAGAGCCGCAGTACTGTCGCCGTCATGTGAGACCTCTGTGCGAACAGCAGCAGGGCAGACTATACCGCGAAGTGCGCGTGCGCCAGCAGGCGAGCGGGCGCAGCCGGATTGCGGCCGCCGAGTGGTATGGTAGGGACATGCGATCCAGCGAGGTACCGGCTCGCCAGCCCAGCCGCACTCCCGGCGCGCCGTCGCTGGCGGCGGCCGGGCGCAGCAAGGGCATCGGGCGCTCCAGATTCAATGATTTAGAGGCCGGCCGGAGGCTGTCCGACCGGTGCGCTGGCGGGCCGGTGCGATGACGCGCCTGCTGTTGATACGCCATGGCCACGTCGAGGGTATCGACGTGCCGCGCTTTCGCGGCCGCGAGGATGTGCCGCTGACGGCGCTGGGCCGGCGCCAGGCAGAGGCCACCGCACGGCGCCTCGCTGGCCACTGGCGCATCGACGCGCTCCAGACCAGCCCGCTGCAGCGCTGCGTCGAGACCGCAGCGCCGATCGCCGCGGCCTGCGGCGTGTCCAGCTCGACGCTGGCGAGCCTGATCGACCTCGACTACGGCGACTGGCAATGGAAGACCCATGCCGAGATGCGCGACGCCGCGCCGGCGCTGTTCGAGCGCTGGAAGTCCACGCCGCAGCTGATGCGCTTCCCGGGCGGGGAATCGTTGCAGGATCTGGTCGGGCGGGTCGCCGATGCGCTGCGCGAGCTGCTCGAGCGGCATGCCGATGCGACGGTGGCCCTCGTCAGCCACGACAGCGCCATTCGAGCGCTGCTGCTGCAGCTGTTGAATCAGCCGCTGTCGGCCTACTGGTCACTGCAGCAGCAGCCCTGTGCCATCAGCGAGGCGCTGCTCGACGGCGTACACCTGCAGGTGCTGCGCATCAACGAGACGGCCCACCTCGATGCGCTCGTCGATGCGGCTGGGTGAGCCGCGCGGCGCTGCCGCCGCCGCAACGCCTCGAGCGGCGTGAACCGGCTGGTGCGCCGCATCCTGCGGCGGCGCCCGCTCAGTGGCCGATCTGCTGGCTGACCGCGTTTTCCTGCTGATTGAGGACCTTCTGTTCCGGCTTGCTGATGTGACCGCCGTTCTGGCTGGCCATGGCGCGCTCTTCCTGCCTGATCTGATGGTCGCTCTGGTGCAGCTGGGCCGCCTGAGCGTGCGTCAGGTCGCCCTGCTTGACCTGCTGATGAATGCGCCGGTTCTGGTTGGCCAGGCGGTTATTGACCTGCTCGCGGCGCGGATGGCTCTTCTGCCATGCCGTGTCGTCGGCCAGTGCCGCGCCGCTCAGACTGGCGAGCGATACCATGACGACGGCGGCGCTGAGCATCTTGTGGATCGGGTTGGACATAACGACTCCTCGTTGCGCTGGCGGTTGCGGGCCGGGGCGTATTGAAGCCCACTTCCCGAGCCCATGGCGCTATCAACGTCACAGTCGCGAATACGCTGACAGGATCGCGGTCAAGGAAGCAACGACCCGGCGTGGCGCGGGCCGGCTCGCCGGGCGGCGGCGAGCGCCGCGCCGCTCAGCGCCAGAACGCCAGCAGCAGCGCGCCGCCGAACAGGATGCGATACCAGGCGAACACCGTGAAGCGATGCGTCTGGATGTAGCGCAGCAGCCATTTGACGGCGATGAAGGCGACCACGCCGGAGATGACGAAGCCGATGGTCAATGCGGTCCAGTCCTCGGTGCCCGCCTCGCCACGCGTCTTCATGAGTTCATAGCCGGTGGCGGCGAACATGGTCGGAATACCGACCAGGAACGCGAACTCGGTCGCGGCCGGCCTGGCGGTCAGCCCGGCGAGCATGGCCGCAAAGATCGTCGCCGCCGAGCGCGAGGTGCCCGGAAAGATGGCGGCGAGAATCTGGCAGGCACCGACCCAGAAGGCGACATTCCAGGTCACGCTGGTGACCGGTGCTCGCCCGGCGACCAGGCGTTCGACGGCGAGGATGACCACGCCGCCGATGATCAGCGCGAACGCGATCGGGACCACCGTCTCGGACAGCTTGAAACCGTGCCGGGTGGCGATGAAGCCGCCGATGGCGGTGATCAGAAAGGCCACCACCAGCTTGGCCAGGTAGTCGCGGTTGGCGTGCTCGTCCAGGCGGGTGACCAGCGTCAGCAACCGTTGCCAGTAGATGAGCGCCACCGCCAGGATGGCGCCGGCCTGGATCGCGACATTGAACAGCTCGGTGCGCTCGCCGAGCCAATGCTCGGCGATCAGCAGGTGACCGGTGCTGGAAATCGGCAGGAATTCGGTGATGCCCTCGATGATCCCGAGGGCGACGGTTTGCCAGAGGTCGGCCATTGGAGGGTCTCAGTGGTCGTGGTATCGGCGCGAATGGTAGCGCGGACACGCCGCGCGCTGCTGGGAATTCGCCGCGCGGGGCATGCGGGATGGCCGGGCCGCCCACGCGGGGCTGCAACGGGCCGCTACGGCAGGGACTGGCAGATGATGGCCGCGATCCGCCGCAGTCTCGAATCCAGCTCGCCCGAGTCGGCGAGCATCTCGGTGAGCAGTCCCTGGGCGCGGCATTCCGGATGGCGCAGCAACGCCTCGGTAAGCTGAATGAAGATCTGTCCGTTCCGAAGCCACAGTTCCTGGGAAAAGCGGGCTGGGTGAACGTAGTGCATGGCGAGCGGCTTGTCCCACGGCAGTCGCTTGAGCGCAAATCCGCAAGCGATCGCCAGCAACGGCAATGCATAATCCCACCAGGGCTCACCAATGCAGAGTTCCTGCGGCATCAGGCGCTGATCGACGATCAGCTTCAGGAAGGCCGCCGGCAGCAGAAAGTAATCGAATCCGAGGGCGTAGATGCCCTTGGTATTGAGCCCGCCCTGAGCGCCGGCATCGCGTTCGACATCGAGCCGGTTTCCATAGTAGACGCCCTCGGGATCGAGCTGCTCGAGAAGCTCGAAGAATGCCGGAACGAACACGATATCCGCATTGGTCAACAGCAGATGCTGCGCGGGACCCGGCGTGGTTGCCGTGAGCATCGCCAGCAGGCTCGGCCTCGAGTCCGTCCTGACCCAGTGGATTCCGGCCGGAGGAGGGCGCTCCGACACCGATACCACCGGACTGCCGGACCGCTGCCAGCTTTCCGCGCACATCCGGAACCACGACGAGCCGAGGTCGGTGCCGTCCGGCAGCCGCCGCTCCAGCGTGCCGCCAATCGAGGTGATCACGCCGGCGACCTCCACGCCGTCGGCGCGCAGGCTGGCCCGGCTCGACCGATCCGGCCGGAAGTAGATGCCGTCATATTGCTGTACCACGCCCAAGCCATCGTCGTAGTACGACGGTTCGAGGGAGACCCGGGAGAACCCGAGCTGCTCTACGAGCCGGTGGTCGAGTTTGAACAGATCCGGCGCGCCCTGGTAGCACTCGACGATCGACAACTCCAGCAGCAACAGACGCACGTTGGCAATGAACGGCAGATACCCTTCGATCACCTCGTCTTCGTAGCCCTGTACATCGATCTTCAGTGCCTCGATTTCCGCCATGGTCTGCGGGCGCAAGAGACTGCCGGACGCATTGACGAACACGCGCTCCGTGCCGACGATGCGGGTCGTGGCCTCCGCGCGCACGTGATTGGGATGAACCTCCCGGAGTGAGGAGCTCCATCCGTTCTCGGACAGGTTCAGGTCGACGAAATGCGGCGCTGCTCCCGCCCCCTGCCGCGCCAGCGGCAACCAGCGCGGGTCGCTGCGCGAATTCGCGAGCAACCGGGCGTAGGCGGACGCCTGGGGCTCGACGGAGTAGATGACCCCGGTGAATCCGTAGCGGCGCAGCTTGGCGGCAAACTGGCCCGAGTTGCTGCCGATGTCGAGCACCCGGGTGATGCCGAGTCGCTGCAGATGATGGGCGAAGATACGCTCCGACCGATCGGCGCCGAGGAACTCGGCGTTGAAGCCGCGCACGGCCGCGGGGCCGACGGCCGGAGCGGCCGGCGCCGGTGTCGGACTCACGCGCGGCGCATTGGCCGCCTGAGCGAGCTGTTGCAGATCGGCACCGTTGGTGCGGCTGTATTCCACCATCGCGGAGCGCAGCTGCGGCGGCGCAAACACGATCACGTCGTTGATCACCCATAGCCTGTGGCGCCGATTCAGCGCACGCAGTTCTTCGACGACCTGGTCCAGCAACGGCCAGTGGTCGCTGTCGTGAGGCTGGGGAGGGGGCGCGAGAAACAGCCGCGCATCATCGATCAGCACGACCGACTCGTCGTTGAGCGTTCCGATCGCCCGCAGCTCCGGGATCAGCGGGCACTCTTCTTCCTTGCCGCCGGTCGCGGCCCCGCACCAGTGGGCATCGAGCCAATACAGCACGCTCTGGCCGGCGAACTGCGGCAACAGCTCCCGCATCACCTGCGGCGAGCTCCCCAGCCGCCGGGTCACGTTCGCCAGCGGGGCGAGCCGGGCATCGGCTTGCGCGAACAGCTCGCTCGAGAGCTCGATCGTGTAGACCTTCTCGAACAGCGACGCCGCTATCGAGGCCGTGTCGCCGCGGAAGGTGCCGCTCTCGAGGAATATCTGCAGCGGCAGCGCAGTCCGCAGCGATTGGATCAGCCTAGGATCCAGCGAGAAGTGTATCGCGCCCAAGACAACTCCGGTCGATTCGGCCCGAGGCTGCCATGAACCGGCAGCCACACGCTGTGCGCAGCGGCATGCGTTTCATGATCAGATCCAATGCGACGATCGCGGCGTCGGTCGTGTACATCGCGGCCTGGTGGAACCGGCATGAAGCGCGCCATATTAATGAAATCAATCTGTCAAATCCAACGCACCATGTGGGCGGTGGCCGGCCGCAGACATGGCGCGTGACCACGCTCGCGAGCGGCCGCCGGCGCGACCGGGGATTGCCTAGAACGCCTTCGACACGCCGGCGAACAGGCCGCGCCGCGCGCCGAATTGCGGTGCGCCGACACCGACGCCGGTGCCATTGCGGATCTCGTAGATCTTGTCGAACAGATTGATGACGTCGAAGCGCACCGACAGCGGCTTGCTGCCGGCGAATTCGAAGTCGTGGCTCACACCGAGATTGACCTGTGTGTAGGTCGGCAGGTGAATGCCGTTGGGGATGTCGGTGCCGTTGGGCTGGGGCGCATTCGCGCGCAGTCCGGTGCCAAAGAGCATGTCGGCGCTCAGGCGCGTGCGATGCCACAGGTAGGAGGCGCCCGCGGAGGCGGTGGCACGCTGCTCGTGGTCGAGGTGGATGTAGTTGTCGGCGATGTACGCCAGTTCCGGCGCCGTGAAGTTGAACTGCGCGGACTCGATGCCGCGTCCGAGGTCGCTCTGGAAGGCGAGATTGCCGTAGGCCGAGAATGCCCCACTGACGTAGTTGCCGGTGAATTCGATGCCCTCGATCTTGCCCTTCAGATAGTTGAAGGGCGTCAGAATGATCGGCGAGCCGAACTGCCCTTCGTCGATCAGGTTCTGCGCGCGCTGATAATAGCCGTCGACGCCGACGGTGAGCGAGTCCAGCAGCTTCTGCTGCGCGCCGACATCGAAGTAGCTGGCACGCTCCGCCATCGGCGGGGTATCGGTCGTGATGGCGCCCGGGGCCAGCGCGGAGGTATTGACGAACCTGGAGATGGTCTCGCTGCTGACCAGCTCGAACGGCGGTGGGGTGAAGTAGCGCGAATAGCCCGCGTGCAGCGTGGTTCCGTCGACCGGCACCCAGACGGCGTTGATGCGCGGGCTGAGCTGGCTGCCGCTGGAAAACGCAGCGTAGTGATCGAAGCGCAGCCCGTAATTGAGCGTCAGCGGCGCGGCGATCTTCCACTCGTCCTGCAGGTAGAGGCTCTCGATCCATTGCGTCTGCGTGCCGTAGTCGGCGATCGCGATCGGCGTCTGGCTGGTCTGGGCGCCGGCGCCGTTGGTCGGCAGGACCTGAGCGTTGGTATCGCTGACGGAATTGTCGTGCTGTAGATAGGAGCCGAAGCGCAGCGTGTGGGCGTCGTTGAGCTGATAGGAGCCGTCGGTCTGCCAGCCGAATGCGACGTCGCTCTTGAAGGCCGACTGAGCCATGCCCTGGTAGAGCAGATCGCCGAGCGGATCGGGCAGGTAGTTCAGGCTCGAATAGCGTGCCGTCAGCGAGCTCTGCCAATCGAGTCTTTCCTGCGTGTGCTGCCAGCTCAGCACGGCGTAGTTGGTCAGCTCGTGCTGGTTCTCATTCAGCAGGGCGCTCGGGAAGGTGCTCTGGCCGCCGACCGACAGCCCCAGGGCCGGCTCGAGGCCGCTCTGGTTGGGGATCTGGAACGAGTCGTTCGAGGTACCGAGGATCAATGCCAGACGATTGTTGGAGTCGAGGATGTCCTCGAAGTAGCCGAAGCCGTGGTACTGCGCCGAATGATCGTGGATCGGATTGGAGCTGCCGTCGGGTGATTCGATGCCCAGATCGTTGCGCAGCATGTCACCGGAGACGAAGTAGTTGAGATTGCCGGAGTTGCCGCCGTACTCGAAGCTCGGCTCGAAGGTACCGTGGCTGCCGCCATAGACGGAAACCGAACCGCCCGGATCGAGCACCCCGCTCTTGGTCGTCAGGTCGATGATTCCGACGGTGAGCAGGCCGTACTCGGCCGGCAGGGCACCGGTGATGAGCTGCATCGAGGAGATCAGCCGCGGGCTCAGCGACTGGCCGAAGACGCTGATGCCCTCCGGCAGGATGATGCCGTTCAAGCGGTACTGAATATCGTTGTGATCCCCGCGCACGTGGAATTGGCCGAAGGAGTCCTGCACCACGCCCGGGGCCTGCAGCACGACCTGATTCAACAGCGTGTTGTCGGCGCCGGGAGTGGCGGCGATCGCGGCCTCGTCGATGGTGTAGGTCGAGGCACCGGTCTGCGTCTCGATGCCGGCGCGCTTCTCGTTCAGCATTTCGGCCGTGACCACGATCTGCTCGAGCGTTCCGGCCGGCGCCGCGGTGGCGCCGGCATCGGCGGTCGTGTCCGTTGCCGCGGCCGTGTCCGCTGCCGTGCCGGCGGCCGACTTGCCGGAGGCGCCGTCCGCGGCCGGCGCCACCTGGGCGAGCAATATCGAGATCACGGCCCCGACCAGCCGGAAGCGAGCGATCGAATGGGGCATGCATCTGTTCCTGGATCAACCAATGGTGCGCGAGCGGGCGGGGCCCGTGCGGCATGGAAGCGCTTGCGCCCGCCGCTCAGGGCCGGGCGATCAGGAGTCAGATTCGCGGCGGGCCGCGAGCGTCGTAGAGAACGACGTGGGTTCGATCCGGATGCGCCGTCGACAGCGGCGCGACCAGGGTGCTGGCGGCGAGACCCGGTGTGCGCGCCAGCGCCGGCACCGGCGGGCCTGCCCAGCGATCGGCATGCAGGCACAGCAGGCACTGCAGGTGGGTCTGCACGCCGCGCGCTGGCTGGTCCTTGTGATAGTGCGCCGCCTGGGCGAACCCGGCCAACAGCAGCGCGACCGCCGCGAGCAGCGCGACCGAGCGTCGCAGCGGCCGGCGTCGCAGACTGTTGAGCGGCCCAGATGTCATGGTGGAGCCAAATCTACCGGATATCGCGCGTGGCTGCGCGCCCGGAGAGCTATAGTGCGACGCGGCGCAGGCTCGCCGCGTCGCGCGCCAACGACTCGACTGCTGCCCAATCCCCGACTTCGAGCGCCGCAGCGGGTGCCACCCAGGAACCGCCGACGCACAGGACGTTCGCCAGCGCGAGATATTCCTGCGCATTGGCGCGCGTGACCCCGCCCGTGGGGCAGAACGCGTGATCGGGGAACGGTCCGCCCAGTGCCTTGAGCATGGCGATGCCCCCGGCCTGCTGCGCCGGAAACAGCTTGCAGGCGTCGAAGCCGGCCGCCCGCGCGGCGATCAACTCGGTCGGCGTCATGATCCCGGGCAGCAATGGAAAGCCGGCCCGCCTGGCGGCCGCGATCAATTCGCCGGTCAGTCCCGGTGTGACGCCAAACTGGGCGCCCGCGGCCTCGCAGTCGCGAAAATCGCTGCCGCGCGTCAACGTCCCTGCGCCGACGATCGCTGCGCCGACCGCCGAGCGCATGGCGCCGATCGCCTCGAGCGCACAGGGCGTGCGCAGGGTGACCTCGAGCACCCGCAGGCCGCCGCGCACCAGCGCCTGGGCCAGCGGCACGGCCTGCTCGAGACGCTGTATCGTGAGCACCGGGATGACCGGTGCCAGCGCCATGATGTCGCGCATGGATGTGGTCACGTTCGACTCGGATTGCATGCTCGGGGGAGCGCGGTGGGATTCATGCGTGGCAGGACAGGGCGCCGGACTCCGCGTCGCCGGCGGCCGCGCGGAAGGTGCCGAACAGCTCCCGGCCCAGGCCGTGCTCGTTGGCCGACAGCTGCGCGCGCGCCGGCTCGCGGCGCTGCCACTCGGCCTGCGGCACCCGCGCCTCGAGCAGCCCGGCGAGGCTGTCGAGCCGGATGATGTCGCCGTCGCGCACGCGCCCGAGCGGGCCGCCGTTCAGGCATTCGGGCGTGACGTGAATCGCCGCCGGTACGCTGCCGGACGCGCCCGACATGCGGCCGTCGGTGACCAGCGCGACGCGATGGCCGCGCTTCTGCACCACTGTCAGCGGCGGGGTGAGGGCATGCAGCTCCGGCATGCCATTGGCGCGCGGTCCCTGAAATCGCACCACCACGACGACGTCGCGATCGAGCCGGCCGTCGGCGAAGGCGGCCGCGACCGCCTCCTGATGGTCGAACACCAGCGCCGGGGCTTCGATGATGCGATGCTCGGCGGCCACGGCCGAGGTCTTGACGATGGCGCGCCCGAGATTGCCGCACAGCAGCTTCAGACCGCCGTCGGCGCTGAACGGCTCGGACACGGGCCGCAGCACACCCGGGTCGGCGCTGTGCGCGGGCGGTGCGCACCAGCGCAGTTCGCCGTCGACCAGGACGGGCTGCTGCGCGTAGGCGGCCAGACCGCCGCCCATGACGGTGCGGGTATCGGCATGCAGGAGACCGGCGCCGAGCAGCTCGCGGATCAGGAAGCCCATGCCGCCGGCGGCATGAAACTGGTTCACGTCGGCGCTGCCGTTCGGGTAGATGCGCGCCAGCAGCGGCACCACGCGCGACAGATCGCTGAAGTCGTCCCAATTGATGACCAGGCCGGCGGCGCGCGCCATCGCGACCAGGTGGATGGTGTGGTTGGTGGACCCGCCGGTCGCGAGCAGCCCCACGATCGCATTGACGATCGTGCGCTCATCGACGGTGTCGCACAGCGGCAGATGGTGCGCTCCGAGCGCCGTGATCGCGGCCGCACGCTTGGCCGCGGCGCGCGTCAACGCGTCGCGCAGCGGCGTGTTGGGATGCACGAACGCCGAGCCCGGCAGGTGCAGGCCCATGACCTCCATCAGCATCTGGTTGCTGTTGGCGGTGCCGTAGAACGTGCAGGTGCCCGGCGCGTGATAACTGCCGGCCTCCGACTCGAGCAGCGCCTGTCGATCCGCCTTGCCCTGGGCATAGAGCTGGCGCACGCGCGCCTTGTCCTGATTGGCGATGCCGGACGGCATCGGTCCGCCCGGAACGAAGATGACCGGCAGATAGCCGAACGAGAGCGCGCCGATCAGCAGGCCCGGCACGATCTTGTCGCACACCCCGAGGCACAGCGCGGCGTCGAACATGTCGTGTGCCAGGGCCACGGCCGTGGCCATCGCGATCACATCGCGGCTGAACAGCGACAGCTCCATGCCCGGCATGCCCTGCGTGATGCCGTCGCACATCGCCGGCACGCCGCCGGCGAACTGTGCCACTGCGCCGGCTTCGCGCGCCGCCAGCTGGATCAGCGCCGGGAAACGCTCCAGCGGCTGATGCGCCGACAGCATGTCGTTGTAGGCCGAGACGATCGCGATGTTGGGCCACGCCAGCGAACGCAGCGCCTCCTTGTCGCCGGCGCCGGCGGCCGCAAAACCGTGGGCGAAGTTGGTGCAGCCGAGGCGGCCGCGCGCCGCGCCGGCGCTGCGGGCCGAATGCATGCGCTGCAGGTAGTCATGGCGGCTGTGGCGACTGCGCGCACGGATGCGGGCCGTGACGTCCGCGACGCTGGCATGCAGCGGCGGATTGGGTATCGTTGCGTTGCTCACGAGCGGGGTAGGCGCATAGGATGTGGCGCGAATATATAACAGTCGGCTGGCGACGTGACTGGTTTGCGCGCTGCGGTCGGCGACGACCTGCCGGGGCGGCATCGTACAATGGCCGCGCTCCGCTCATCTGAAAAGGAACCTACGGATTGGCTTCCAGAGACCGTTCGAAGACTCCGACGCAGCTGCCCGACTTCGACCTGGTGTTGTTCGGCGGCACCGGCGACCTGGCGCTGCGCAAGCTGCTGCCGGCGCTGTATCGCCGCTACGTGGCGGGTCTGTTTCCGACTCATGCGCGTATCATCAGTGTCGCGCGCAGCAGCATCCAGCGCGATGACTATCTGACGCAGGTCGAGCACAGCAGCAGGAATTTCCTGCCGCAGGGCCTGGATGCGACGCGCTGGCGGGCGTTCAGCCGCACGCTGGACTACGTCGGATTGGACGCGACGCACCCGGCGGACTACGCGAAGCTCGCGGCCAAGCTCGCCGACCGGCCGGCGCAGGTGCGCGTGTTCTTCCTCTCCACCGCGCCGGCGCTGTTCGAGACCATATGCCGCAACCTGGCGGCCGCGGACCTGGTGACGCCCGGCGCGCGCGTCGTGCTCGAGAAGCCGCTGGGCCAGGACCGGGTCTCGGCCGAGCACATCAACCAGAATGTCGGCGCCATCTTTCCGGAGCGCCAGATCTATCGCATCGATCACTATCTCGGCAAGGAGGCGGTGCAGAACCTGCTGGCGTTACGCTTCGGCAACGCGCTGTTCGAACCGCTCTGGCGCCGCGGCCTGATCAGCCACGTGCAGATCACGGTCGGCGAGCAGATCGGGGTCGAGTCCCGCGGCGCGTTCTACGACCACACCGGCGCGCTGCGCGACATGGTGCAGAATCATCTGCTGCAGCTGCTGTGCATCATGGCGATGGAGCCGCCGGTGTCGAATCATCCCGATGCGGTGCGTGACGAGAAACTCAAGGTGCTGCGTGCGCTGCGCCCGCTGGTGGCCCGTGATGTCGCCAGCAACGTGGTGCGCGGGCAGTACAAGGCGGGCGCCGTCAATGGTCTGCCGGTGGTCGGGTACCTGGAAGAGGAGGGCATTCCGGCCGACAGCGCCACGGAGACGTTCGTAGCGCTCAAGGCCCAGATCGATAGCTGGCGCTGGGCCGGCGTGCCGTTCTACCTGCGGACCGGCAAGCGCCTGGCCGAGCAGAGCGCCGACATCGTGATCCATTTCCAGGACGTGCCGCATTCGATCTTCGAGAGCTCGGACACCGTCACGGCCAACCGCCTGGTGATTTCGCTGCAGCCGCGCGACTCGATCACGCTGACGATCCTGGCCAAGAACCCCGGCGAGACGATGCGGCTGCGTCCGGTTGACTTGCGGCTCGACATGGCAGATACCGTCAGGACGCCGCAGCTCGATGCTTATGAGAGGTTGCTGACGGACGTGATCAAGGGCAATCTGACGCTGTTCATGCGCCGCGACGAGCTCGATGTGGCCTGGCGCTGGATCGACCCGATCCGCGACGCCTGGCTGCAGTCGGATGAGCGGCCGAAGGCCTACACCGCCGGCAGCTGGGGTCCCGCGGCCGCCAGCTCGCTGATCGGTCGGGATGGATATGCCTGGCATGGCGAGCTTTGAGGCGCGCGAGCGCCGCTTTGCGGACGCCTCGGCACTGACCGAGGCGCTGGCGGCGGACATTGCATCGGCGCTGGAGACCGGCCTGAGCGCCGGACGCGGCGCGAGCCTCGTGGTCCCCGGAGGGCGCACGCCGATCGCGCTGTTCGATCGACTCTCGAGCGTCGAACTCGATTGGCAGAGCGTCTGGGTGACGCTGACCGATGAGCGTTGGGTCGACCCCGCCAGCGGTGGCAGCAACGAACGGCTGGTGCGCGAGCACCTGCTGCGCAATGCGGCGGCGAGGTGCAATTTCGTCGGACTCAAGAACGCCGCTGCCGATCCGCGCAGCGGCGCCGCTGCGGGCTGGTCCGCGGTCGCCGAGCTGCCGCGGCCGTTCGATTTCGTGCTGCTCGGCATGGGCGACGACGGCCATATCGCGTCGCTGTTTCCGGATTCACCCGGGCTCGGCGCCGGGCTCGATCTGTCGGGTCCGCCCGCTTGCATCGCGATGACGGCGCCGGCAGCCCCGCACGCGCGCTTGAGCCTGAACCTGCGCGCGCTGACCGACGCACGCGCCATCGCGGTGCTGATCGTCGGCGGCCAAAAATTGGCGACCGATGAGCGCGCCCGGGCGCGCGGGCCGGTGGTCGATATGCCGGTGCGCGGGCTGCTGCTGCAGCAGAACGTGCCGGTGACGGTGTACTGGTCGCCGTGAGCGCCGGCGATCAGGCGCGGCCGAGATCGCGCGAGCCGAGCGATCCGTAGCGGGACGCACGCGCGCCGTAGACGGGCAGCGGCGCGGTGCCGCGCAGAACCATGAGCAGTTTCTGCACGCGACCGAGCTTGGCGCCGACGATGGCGCCGTTCGCATCATTGATCTTCTTGCAGCGCCGGGCGATCTCCAGATTCGCGAGCCACAGCGAGTCGAGTTTGCCGCTCGGATCGCTCCATGCATGCAGCCTCGCGACCGCGCCGCCTCCCTGGCCGAAGGACAGCATGCGGCAGGTATCCGTGCGTTCGTTGTCCAGCCGGGTCAGGGCGTCGACGCAGCCCTGGCGCCTGGAGCCGATGCCGGTGATCTCAACGGCGTCGTCGCGCTGCAGGATCGCCGTCTCCTCTCTGAGCAGCGCTTCGAGCTCGTTGAGCAGCCGCGATTCCTCGTCGAGAATGCGGCTCAGGGCCTGATGGACGTCGGCGCGCTGCAGACTCATGTCGGCGCGTCACTTGCCGCTGCCGAGCAGCCGCTCGAACCGCAGCAGTCCGTCGGCAATGCGCTCCGGGTTGATGGCGTAGTGGCCGCTTTCGACCGCCTGCTGCAGCGACTGCACGCGTTGCGAATCGACCTCGGGCGTGTCCCGTACCGCCTGCGCCAACGAGGCCAGCCGGCGGGCGGAGTCCGTGATCTGCACGTCGTCGGCATTGGAGCGCGGCGCAGCGGTGGAGGTACCGGCGGCGGTGCCGGGACGCACCTGCTCGATCGGGCTGCCGCTGCCGCTGGCCCCGATGGATCCGCCGTCCAGTCCCTTGATACTGCTTGCCACTAGGGTCTCCTTGCACTCCTCATGGCAGCTATCGGCCGGCGGCCGTCAAACTTTAGACGCTCGCAGGCTGTCATAATGGCACTTCGACGACGCTGTTGGAGCGCACGATGCCCTCCACGACCCGCTGCGAGCTCAGGTTCTGCACCCGGATCCGGTCGGCGAGCCGACCGTCGGACAGCGCCACCGCGCTCATGCGGACCTCGAAGCCACCGGACGCGGCGATCAGCGTGACCTGCTGGCCGCGGTGAATGACGTTGGCCGGCGTGAGGGCTCCGAGGGTCAGGGCTTCGCCGCTGGCAACCGGCCGCTGCAACCGCTGGCCGGCCAGCGTCGCCGGGTCGGTCACATAATCCGTGGTCAATCCGGGCAACTGCCGCCGCGCCAGCTCGAAGTCGGCGGCGCCGAGCTCGGCATCGCGCGACAGGGCGCGTTTTGCCACCAGCACCGTGAATTCCGAGTCGATCGTGACGGTCACGTAGACGGTCCAGTGCGTCGCGCCGTCGCAGTGCACGGCGACGGTGGTGCGCGCGCGCGGCTGCCCGTCACCGGCGATGGCCGCGCTCAGCGGCTTGTCGCACTGGGCCAGGCGCAAGCGCGGATCGAGCGGCTGCGCGCGCACCATCAGCGACGCATCGGTATGTCCGATCTCGTGCCGCACGGCGCGCTCGGCCGTACTCTGTATAGAAGAAACGTCGACTGTCGGGCCGGCGGCGGCGAGCGCCGCCGTGGCGAAGCCCAGCGCCATGGCGCCAGCAACGCGAGTGTGTATTGCATTCATAGTATCGATTGCGCGTACGACCAGTAGAGCCAGGTAGCGAGCAATCGCCGTGCCACGGGCCGGTGACGGATTTCCGACGCTCAAGCGGCGGCGGCCGCTGCCGTTAACGGCTGCAGGCGCAGCGCCGCGCGCGCGACGGCAAACTCTTGCCGCTCGGCGGCCGTCGTCAGCCGTCGATCGCGGGCGCGAACGGCGCGTCCGCCGCGGCGAACGGAATTTCATCACACATTTGCGTGCGCCGGATCCCGCTTCCGGCGCGTGGCACGCGCCTTGCTCCTGCCAGCCCGAGTGGATCAACCCACGAGGGCAACATGGCATTGAACCTGGACAGCTATCTTGGCGTGCACGCGCAGGCGCTGACGCTCGAAGCCCAGCGCACGCAGGTGCTGGCGGCGAATCTCGCCAATGCCGATACGCCCAACTACAAGGCCCGCGACATCGATTTCGCGGCGGCGCTCGCGGCTGCCGGCGGCGCAGCGGCGGCCGCGCTGCCGCTCGCGGCCCCCGCT
>DAHUYP010000030.1 GCA_027315105.1 Gammaproteobacteria bacterium | reverse complement strand
CGGCAATCGCACCGCCGGCGGCGCGGGCACCGCGGCGATGGCCGGGCTGCGGGGCGCGCTCGGGATCGGTGCGGGCGGCGCGCCCGCCGGCGGGGCGAGGGTCGCGGCCCCAGGATCGATACCGCTGGCAATCGAGTGAATGCGCGCGATCAGCACCGGCGCGCCGCGCGCCGTTCGTCCCGACGCGATGGCCTCGCGCATGCGCGCCAGCTCATCCAGGGCCTCCTGCGCCACGGCGCGGGCACGGCTGTCGGCGCTGGTCACGCCGTTCTCGATACGCGTGACCAGGCTCTCGAGTTCATGCGCAAGCTCGCCCATGGCCGTCATGCCCGCCATGCGGGCACCGCCCTTGAGGGTGTGCAACGGCCGCCGCAAGGCCGCCACCTGCGCCCCGTCGTGCGGCGCCGCGTTCCAGGCGCCAAGCGCCGACTCCGCGGCTTCGATCAGCTCCACCGCTTCCTCACTGAAGATCGCCGCGATCTCGGGATCGAAGTCGGCCGGCGCCTCCTCGCCGCTGTCGTCGGGCGTTGCGCCCGAGTCGGACGGCGGCCGCGCTGGCGGCGGCTGCAGCGACGGCGGTACCGACAGGCTGATGCTGCTGCGTGCGACCACCTCGCTGGCCTCGGCGATCCGGCGGTCCAGATCGAGTTCGGCGCGCGCGATGCGGCCCCGCAGGGTGTCGTGCAGAACGAAGAAACCGGTGCCTTCGTCGAGGTGACCGGCGACGGTTTCCATGGCGGTCATGCAGTCGCCGAGCAGCGCCAGGTCCGAGTCGTCCAGTCCGATGCCGCTATCGAAGGACTTGCGCAGCCAATGATTCATCGGCTCGGCGAGCCGGATGCCATGGCGCGCCTCGGCCATGGTCGAACTGCCCACCAGAGTGTGGCAGGCACGATAGATCTCTTCCGGCAGCACGTGCGGCGCGCCCGCGGCCTGCTCGCGCGCCACCCAGGAGCGCACGCTGGCCACGTGGCTCGCGGTCTCGCGGGCATAGATCTCGCGCAGCGCGGGGTCGGTCTCCGATGCCTCCTGGAGCGCCCGGGCGCGGTGCGCGCTCGCATCGGGCGGGGCTGGCGGTGCAGCCGCCGCGGCCGTCTGCCCGCCGGGCATTGCCGCCCGCTGCTCGCGCCGGGGCGGCTCGGTCACGGCCGCCGGCGGTGCACCCCCGGCCGCGAGCGCCGGGGCGCGCATCGTTTCGGCTTCGCCGTCCGATCCGGCCGGGTGCGCGCCGGTGAGCGCAGCAGCGGATACGGCCGTCGCCTCGGCGACGGCGCTCTCGCGACCACTGGCCAGCGCATGCGCCCGTGCGACCAGCGGCGCGACATCGGTGCGGCCCGCACCGCCGGACTCGAGCTCGGATACCAGCGACGGCAGTACCGTCGCCGCCGCGCGCAGCGTCTCCAGCACCGCCGGCGAGCGTTGCAGGGTGCCGTCGAGCAGGCGGTTGAGCAGATTCTCGACCGCCCACGCGAACTCGCTGATGTGGCGGGCGTTGACCATGCGGCCGCTGCCCTTGAGCGTGTGGAACGAGCGGCGCACGATCAGCAGCGCCTCGCCTTCGAGCGGATTGAGATCCCAGATCGGCAGCTGTTGCTGGATCTTGGCGACTTCCTCTCTGGCTTCTTCGACGAACAGGCGGATCAGTTCCGGATCGGGCGCGTCCTCGCCGCGCGCGGCGGCGGTCGCGGCCGCGGTCAGAACCGGAGGCGCCGCCAGCGCATGTTCGTGGCGCCGGATGGCGGTGGTCTCGTCCGTCGGCGGCAGCGGCTCGATCCGCAGGGTTCTGGCAAAGGCGCCGGCGCTGACGGGCGGCACCGTGGGCAGCACGCGCTCGGGCGCGCGCGCCAGGGAATCCAGGCAGGCGCGCGCATTGTCGAGCATGTACCAGGGATCGCTGCGCCCGGCCTGCAGCGTCTCGATGTAATACTCCAGGCTCACGATCGCGTCGGCCAGCCGGTCGAGCGGCTCGGGCGCCAGACTGGTGCCGCCGGGCTGCATCACGCGCTTGAGGTACAGCGTGATGTCCTCGATGACCTCGACCGCGCGCGATTTGCCGAGCATCAGCAGCCCGGCCTTGATGCCGCGCATCAGCTCCGGCCAATTGTCGAAGCCGGCGGCATCCAGCGTGCCGCTCACGTTCTGTGCCACGTACTCCTTGATGCGCGCAAGATTCACCACGCACTCGCGCAGCACCGCGCTCTGGACCTGCTGGAAATCCTGATCCACCGCGCCCGGTTCCCCTTCCGCGATCCGGGTGCGCGGCACGATCAGGCCGACCAGCTCGTCGTCGAGACGATCCTCGACGTTGATCAGTCCCGCCGCCACCTGCACCAGCGCCGGCTCGCCTCCGGGCCCGGTACCGGCGACGATGGCTTCGAGCCGGGCGGTCGCTTCCTGGACGCGGGCGCGCAGTTCGCCCAGTCCGAGCACGCCGAGGGTATCGCCGATCTTCTTGAGCAGCCCGACCTGCGGCGCGAGCTCCTCGCCCGGCCCGCCGCCGCGCCGGACGTAGATGTCCAGCACATCCTTGACCTTCGATAGATCTTCGCGGATCGCCGCGGCCACGGTGTGCATGAGCTTGATCGACGGTGCGGACAGATTGTCCCGCTCCTGCTCGACCGACTCGTCCACCGGCAGCAGCTCACTGAGGCGGAACGAGGCCCGCACCGCTGCCACCCTGGGGCCGGCGCTGGTGGCGCGCGCTATGTAGAACAACAGGTTATTGAGCAGCTCGACGGCCGGGTGCTGCGCGTAGCGGGCCTCGCCCTGCTCATAGAGCCGCTTCAGTTCCCGGTCGGCCAGGCCCAGCAGGCGCTTGACCGAGATGCTGCCCTCGACGCCATTCTCGCGCAGCGCCTCGATCAGCGCGCCGACCACCCACCAGAGCTGGAACACCGACTGCGTCGTGGCGACCTGCTCGATCCGCGTGGCTACCGCGGCCAGAATCTCCAGGTTCTGTTCGGCGCGCTCGCCGCGAATCCAGCCGACCAGGCCGGTCTGGAACCGCGAGCGCAGGCGCCGCGCCCACTGCGCGACCGTCAGGGGCGCCTCCCCGGGTGCCGGCGCCGCCGGCTGCGCCTGGCGGTCGGACTTGAGGTTCAGCAGCAGCAACGTGCCTTCCGACAGCAGCGCGCTGCCGCGCACGGCACGCAGGTCGTTCAGCAGCGGCAACAGCACCAATGCCAGATCGCGGCCGCCGGCGAGCACGCGCTCCAGGTAGCCGGGCAGCTGCACCATCGCCCGCATGAGCGCATCGAGCGCCTCGGCCTGATTCTTGCGCTCGGTGCCGAGGTTGATCAGGTAGCGCGCGACCTGCTCCATCTCCTCGGCCAGCAGCGCCGCGCCATAGATCTCGAGCACGCGCAGCACACCCTGGACCTGGTGCAGCTCGTGCCGGCAACGCTCCAGCAGCGCCATGTTGTCGGCCTGCTCGACGTGCGCCTCGAGGGCGACGCGTCCCTCGGCCAGCGAGGCGCTGATCTCGCGCGCGACCGAATGCAATGTTTGCGTGGCCAGCTCAGTCATGCTGAATTTTCATTGGCTCGCGGCGCCGCAAGTCACCCGCCGCCGAGCACCTTGACCTTCGGGTTTGAGAACGAGCCGGAGGCCGCGGGGGCCGTCCCGGCCGCCGCCGCGGCGGCACTCACGGCCGCAGTGGCGGTCGTATTGGTCAGACTGCGATGCATGCCCGTGGTGTCGGTGCCGCCGGGCAGGCGGAATCCCGCTGCCGACTTGCGCAGCGCCGCCGACAGGTCGGCGAGTTTGACGATGGCCTGCGACGTGGCGCTGGTGGAATCGGCCGACTGCGCACTGATCTCGCGCAGCACCTGCATGTTGCGCGCGATGTTCTGCGCCGCGGCCGACTGGCTGCGCGCGCTGGCCGAGATGTTCTGCACCAGGCTTGCGATCTGATTCGACACCTGCTCGATCTCCTGCAGCGCGGCGCCGGCATTTTCCGCCAGCAGCGCCCCGCCGACGACATCGGTGGTGCTGCGCTCCATCGACACCACGGCCTCGTTGGTATCGGTCTGGATCGTGCGCACCAGGACCTCGATCTGCTTGGTGGCATTGGCCGCGCGCTCGGCCAGGCGCTGCACTTCGTCGGCCACGACCGCAAAGCCGCGGCCGGCTTCACCGGCCATCGAGGCCTGGATCGAGGCATTGAGCGCCAGAATATTGGTCTGTTCCGCGATATCGCTGATGAGTTCCACGATATTGCCGATCTCCTGCGAACTCTCGCCCAGCCGCTTGATGCGCTTGCTGGTCTCCTGGATCGTCTCTCGAATCGTGTTCATGCCGTCGATGGTGCGCCGCACGGCATCCCCGCCCTTGTGAGCGACGTCCACGGAATGCCGTGCCACGTCGGCGGCGCGCTCCGCGTTGCCCGATACCTCCTCGGTCGAGGCCGCCATGGCCGCGATCGACTCGGTCGCCGAGCCGATCTGCTTGGACTGCGCGCTGCTGGCGCGCGTGAGGTGCGAGGCCAGCGCCTGGGTCTGGCGCGCCGCGCCGTCGAGCTGGATGGCCGACTGGCTGATCGTGGTCACCAGCTTGCGCAGCGCCTCGACCGCGTAATTGACCGAATCGGCGATCGCGCCGGTGATGTCTTCGGTCACCGTCGCCTGCACCGTCAAGTCTCCCTCCGCCAGGCTGGACATCTCGTCGAGCAGACGCATGATCGCCTGCTGGTTGCGATCGGTCTCGAGCCGCTGCGCCTCGGCCACGCGCTGCGCCTGCGCGGCCAGCTGGGCGGCCCGGCGCAGGTAGGAGAACAGCATCGCGATCGGCAGCAGCGACAGCAGCGCGGCCGCCGAGGCGAAGGCCGCCGGCAGCCCCAGCCAGGGCAGCACCAGGCAGCCGATCGCCGCCAGCACGATCAGCGACGCCGCCGCGAGCGCCAGCACCTGCGGCCGCCCGGTACCGCCTGGCGGGCCCCGATCGCTCATGCGCTTGCCTCGGTAAATGCCGGGTCTTCCACCAGGGTGCGCAATCCGAGCACCGGCCACTGCTCGTTGCCGCGCCGAAACGAGCCGGCAACGTAGCGCTCGCAGTGCACGATCGTCGGCGGCACGTCGGCGGTGAACTCGGCGTCCGCGAAGCGCCGGAAACCCAGCACCTCGTCGACCAGCAGACCGGCCGGTATATCGCGATGATTCACCACGATGACGCGCGAGTTGCGCGACGTCGGGGTCGCACCGCTGCCCAGGTAGGCCCGCAGGTCGATGATCGGCAGCAACTGACCCCGCACGTTGGCAAGACCCATGATCCAGCCCCTGGCTCCCGGTACGCGCGTCAGCGGTGCGGGCAGACCCAGCACTTCGCGCGCTTCCTCGCGCGCCACCAGATACAGCTCACCGGCCATTCGCAGCGCCACTCCCACCCACTCGCCTGCCTGTGCGACATCCGTAGCGGAACTCGCGGTCACGGCGCGACCCCGGCGTTCGAGCTCGGCAAGCAGTTCGAACGGCCGATCGCGCAGGCTCTTGAGCGCTACTCCTTCCTGCATGTCAGGCGGCAAGCGTCGCCTGTGCCTTCTCGACCAGTTGGTCGGGCGACACGGGCTTGATCAAATAGTCGACCGCGCCCTGCCGCAATCCCCAGACTCGATCGGCCTCCTGTCCCTTGGAAGTCACCATCACGATCGGGATCGCGCGCGTATCCGGGTCGTTGACCAGCGTGCGGGTCGCCTGGTAGCCGTTGATGCCCGGCATCACGATATCCATGAAGATCAGATCCGGGTGCATCTGGCGCGCCAGGCGAATCCCCTCCGCGCCGTTGGCCGCGACCGCGGTTCGATAGCCGTGGCGCTCGAGCGCCTTCTGCATGACGTGCACTTCGGTCGGCGAATCATCCACGATAAGGATCAATGCCATCGCGTCATCTCCCGATGTGCGACTCAATCGCGCCGAGCAACTCGTCCTTGGTGAAGGGCTTGGTCAGATAATGCTCCGAACCGACGATGCGCCCGCGGGCGCGATCGAACAGGCCGTCCTTGGACGACAGCATGATCACGGGAATCGAGCGAAACACCTTGTTATGCTTGATCAACGCGCAGGTCTGATAGCCGTCGAGCCGCGGCATCATGATATCGACGAACACGATGTCGGGCTGATGATCGGCGATCTTGGCCAGCGCGTCGAAGCCGTCCACCGCCGTGAACACCTCGCAGCCCTCCTTGGCCAGCAGGGTCTCGGCCGTGCGCCGGATGGTCTTGCTGTCGTCGATGACCAAGACCTTCAGTCCCTTGAGCTGGGAACCGCCGCCCTGCGCGGCCGGCCCGCCGCGCTCCTCCGCCGTCGATTCCATGCTCTCAATACCTCCGGGGCAACCAGACGCTCGAGGGTGCGAAACCCGTGCAGGCGCCACTTCGACGCGCCATGAATTCACGTCGCGTTTTAACATATCGGCCACCCCCCGGCTACGCCACCTCCGTCACGTTTTTGAGAGCTCGAGCGCGCGCCGCGGAACATAATCTGCATCCGGCGGCCCGCGCGGGGCCGCAAGGCCGGTTATCGGTTTCGAAGGAGTCATGATGGGCACCAATGTTCGCTTGGCGGTGGTGATGGACCCGATCGAACGAATCAAATACGCCAAGGACACCACCCTGGCGATGCTGCTGGCGGCGCAGCTGCGCGGCTGGTCGCTGCACTACCTCGAGCAGTCCGATCTGGGGCTGCGCGACGGCGTCGCGGAAGGCAGGGCGCGGCCGCTGGCGGTGCGGGCCGATCCGGCCGACTGGTGCACGCTGGGGCCGCCGCAGACCGGGCCGCTGGGGGCCTTCGACGTCATTCTGATGCGCAAGGACCCGCCGTTCGACACCGAGTACATCTATACCACCTACATCCTCGAGCGGGCCGAAGCCGCCGGGGCGCTGGTCGTGAACCGTCCGCGCGGCCTGCGCGACATGAACGAGAAGGTCTACACCGCGTGGTTTCCGCAATGCTGCGCCCCGACATTGGTGACGCGCGACATGGCCGAGATGGCGGCCTTCGCCCGCGCGCACGGCAAGATCGTCTGCAAGCCGCTGTACGGCATGGGCGGGCACTCGATTTTCGTGCTCGAACCGGGGGACAAGAATGCGCGCGTCGTGTACGAGACCCTGTCCGAGGACGGCAGCCGCTTCGCGATCGTGCAGAAGTATCTGCCCGACATCGTCGGCGGCGGCGACTCGCGGGTGCTGCTGGTGGACGGCGAGCCGGTGCCCTTCGCGCTAGCGCGCATCCCGAGCGCGGACGACAACCGCGGCAACCTCGCCGCCGGCGCCACCGGCGTCGGCCGGCCCATCAACGAGCGCGACCGCTGGCTCTGTGGCCAGATCGGCCCGGCGCTGCGCGAGGCGGGCATGCTGTTCGTCGGCCTGGACGTGATCGGCGGCTACGTCACCGAAATCAACGTCACCAGCCCCACGGGCGTGCGCGAGCTCGATCGGCAATTCGGCCTCGACATCGGCGGCCTGCTCATGAGCGCGATCGAGCGCCGGCTTGGCGCGCGTGAGCGCTAGGGTGCGGCCGCGCCGGGCCTCGGCGGTTATACTTTCCGGGTGACGGCGCAGCTTCAGCTCAAGGCAGGCGGTGCGGCTGCGATGCTGCGAGAGGGCCGCGCCCCGGTGCGCGAGCGGCTCACGGCAATGCTGCTGCTGACCGCGCTGCTGCATGCCGTGGTGATCCTCGGGCTGTCCTTCACCGGCGGTGCGCGCGGCGGCGGCGACGACAGCCCGCAGCTCGACGTGCTGCTGGTCACCAACCAGGTGCCCGAGGCCGCGGCCAACGAGCACGCAGCCTATCTGGCGCAACGCACCCAGCTCGGCAGCGGCAACAGCGACGCGTCGCTGCCGCCGACCAGCCCGGCCAGCCGCGGTGTCGCCGTGCCCCCGGGCGACGTCAGCCGCGAGGCCGGCCGCAGCCGCGGCAGCGACGAGCACGATCAGCGCGTACTCACGAGCACGGCGGCCAGCCCCGACATCCGCTACTTCGACCAGGCGCCGGCGCCGGCCGCCGACGCCTCGCTGCCGCAGTTCATCGGCGAGACCGACGGCCAGCCCCGCAGCGGCCGCGGCGACGGCCTCGAGCTGCTGCTCAAGGGTCATGCGAATGCGGATCATTGGGTCACGCCCGACACGCGCGCCTCGAAGCTCGCGCCGTACCTGGCCGCCTGGAAGCGCAAGGTGGAGCGCGTCGGTACGTTGAATTTTCCTTCCGCCGCCCGCAGCGCCGGTCTGTCCGGCAGCCCGGTGGTGGAAGTGGAGATCGCGGCGGATGGCCGCATGCGACAGGCGCGTGTGCGGCGCAGCAGCGGTTATGGCACGCTCGATGAGGCTGCGCTCACGATCCTGCGGCTCGCCAGCCCCTTCGACCCGTTCCCGGCCGACCTGGCCGCCGAGTACGCGCGCCTGCGCTTCGCTTATCAGTGGGATTTCGTCGCCGGCTCCCTGCAATCGGGCGCTGTGACTGCATCGTCAGATGCCGCAACCGGACCTTGAGGGCACGCGGATGTGCCCCCATACTCGCGGCATGGGCTCCACTGACACCTTGGCCAATCAGCTCCTGATCGCCATGCCCTCGCTGACCGACGGTAACTTCGTCCAGACGGTCGCACTGGTGTGCGAGCACAGCGACCGCGGCGCCCTTGGCATCGTCCTGAACAAGCCCCTGGGCATGAAGCTCGGCGACGTCATGGCGCAGATGAAGCTCGAACTCCGGGACATACGCATCAGCGACCAACCCGTGTTGCGCGGCGGCCCGGTGCATACCGACCGCGGCTTCGTGCTGCACCGGCCGGGCGGCACCTGGGATTCCACGCACCGCATCTCGGACAACGTGCAGGTCACGACCTCGCGCGACGTGCTGGCGGCCATCGCCCGCGGCGAAGGACCGCAGGACGCCTTCGTTGCGCTGGGCTACGCCGGCTGGGAAGCCGGCCAACTGGAGCGCGAAATACTCGACAATGCCTGGCTGAGCCTGCCGCTCGATGATCGCCTGGTGTTCGAGCTGCCGTTCGAGGACCGCTGGCAGGCGGCGTGGCAAGTGCTCGGCGTCGATAGCTCTCGCGTCAGTTTCATCGCCGGCCATGCCTGAGGCGCGAGCCCGGGTCGTCCTCGCCTTCGATTTCGGTCTGCGTCGCATCGGCGTCGCCTCGGGTGACACGGTCAGCGGCAGCGCCGCACCGTGCACCACCGTGCACGTCACCGAGCGCGGCGTCGATTGGCCTGCCATCGAGCGGCTGCTGGACCAGTTCGAGCCGGATCTGCTGGTGGTCGGCTGTCCGCGCCATGCCGACGGCTCGCCCGCCCGGCTGGGCGCGGCCGCCGACGGCTTCGCCGCCGCGCTGGCCGAGCGCGCGCGGCGGCCGGTGGAGCGTACCGACGAATACGCCTCGTCGATCGACGCCGCCGCGGCCCTCAAGCGGCAGCGCGAGCGCGGCCAGCGGCGCCGGCGGGTGCAACACGCCGACATCGACAGCGCCGCAGCCGCTATCATTCTCGAACGCTGGCTGAGGGGTGAAGGTCGCATCGATGATTGAGCAAAGGCGCGCCGACGGGTCATTGCGCCATCTGGTGACGCTGGAGGGCCTGCAGCGCGCCGAGGTCGAGGCGCTGCTGGATCGCTCGCGCGGCTACGCCCGCCGCCTCGGCGAGCGCCCGCCGGCCACCCGCACACTGGCCGGCGTGACCATCGCGAATCTGTTCACCGAGCCGTCCACCCGCACCCGCGTGTCGTTCGAGCTCGCGGGGCGCAGGCTCGGCGCCGAGGTGGTCAATCTCGAGGTCCAGCTGTCCTCGCGCGTCAAGGGCGAGAGCATGCTCGATACCATCTTCACGCTGCAGGCCCTGCACTTCGACGTATTCGTCATTCGCGATGCGGAGCCGGGCGTGCTGTCGCTGGTGGCCACGGAAGTGGCCCCCGGGGTCAGCGTACTCTCGGCCGGCGAAGCCCACCTGTCCCACCCGACGCAGGGGCTGCTCGATGCGCTGACGGTCCGCCAGTACAAGGGCGACATCGGTGCACTGCGCATTGCGATCGTCGGCGATATCCGCCATTCGCGCGTCGCCCGGTCGGCCTATCAGATCTTCCGGCTGCTGGAGGCGCGCGAGGTGCGCATCGTCGCGCCGCCGGCACTGATGCCCGAGCCGCTGGAATTCGCCGGCTGCCCGCGCTTCGAGACGCTCGAAGAGGGTCTCGAAGGCGTCGACGTGGTGATGATGCTGCGGGTCCAGAAGGAACGCCTGGCGCGAACCGACGTCCCGGACGGCGACGAATACTTCGCGCGCTTCGGCCTGACTGCGCGGCGGCTGGCGCGCGCACGCCCGGATGCGATCGTGATGCACCCGCAACCGATGAATCGCGGCGTCGAAATCGCGTCCGAGGTCGCCGATGGCCCGCAATCGGTGATCCGCTCCCAGGTCAGCAACGGCGTTGCGGTCCGCATGGCGGTGCTCGAGACGGTCGCGGCCGGCCTGGCGCACGGCAGAGGCAAGGCGTGAGGCCGGCATCGGCACGGCGCCCGGCATGAGCATCCCCGCCGCGCTCGAGGCCGCCGCCGTCCGGCCGCATCGCGCGACCATCGCGCTGGAGGATGCGCCGGTCCTCTCGCACGAGCACCTCGAGGCCGGCCAGCACCTGCTGCGACTGCAGGCGCCGCGCTGCGCGGCGCGCGCCGTGCCGGGCAGCTTCGTGCACCTGCGCTGCGCCGATGAGCTGCCGATGCGCCGGCCGCTGTCGATCATGCGCGCCGACGCCGCGGCCGGCTGGATCGAGGTCCTCTACAAGGTGGTCGGCACCGGTTCGCACGCGCTGTCGCGCGCGCGGCCACGGCAGCTGTTGAGCGTGCTCGGGCCCATCGGCCGCGGCTTCGAGGTGCATCCCGAACGCGCGCGCGTGCTGGCGATCGGCGGCGGAGTCGGCATTCCGCCGATGATCTTCCTCGCCGAACGGCTGTGTGCGCGCACCGACGCGGCCTGGAAGCCGCTGGTGCTGATGGGCTCGGAGATTGCATTTCCGTTTCGGCCGCGGCCATCGACCATCCTGGTACCGGCGATGCCGGACGAGGCGATCGGCTGCATGCCGCTGCTGGACGAATGGGGTGTGCCGTCGCGACTGGCCTCGCGCTCGGGCTTTGCCGGCTGCCACGACGGCTACGTGACCGACCTGGCGCGCGTCTGGCTGACCGGCCTGGCGCCGCAGCAGCGCGCCGAGATCGAGATCTTCGCCTGCGGGCCGACGCCGATGCTGGCCGCCACGGCGCGCCTGGCGCGCGAATTTGGCCTGCCCTGCCAGGTCGCGCTCGAGGAATTCATGGCCTGCGCGGTCGGCGGCTGCGCCGGCTGCGCGGTCGCGGTGCAGACCGGGAGCGGCATCGCGATGAAGCGCGTCTGCGTCGACGGGCCGGTGTTCGACACCAGCGCGGTATTCCCGGCGCCGGCGGAGCCTGCCGGCGCGCCCTAGCCGCCGGCGGGCGTGCCGGCCCGGGCGCGCACGCGCGCGGCTGCGCGCGCGTCAGCCGAAGTTGATCTTCGCCTCCAGATTGGTGCGTGAATCCGCATGCGCCAGCGCCTCCTCGAGCGTGATCCGGCCCTCCTTGTAGAGGCGATGCAGGGCGGTATCGAAGCTGCACAGGTCCTTGTCGCCGCTCTGGACGATGGATTCCTTGATGCCGGTGACGTCGCCGCGCTTGACCAGTTCGGAGATGTGCGGCGTGTTCAGCATGACCTCCACCGCCGCGACGCGCTTGTTGTCGTTTCCCATGACCAGCCGCTGCGCCAGGATCGCCCGCAGATACTGCGACAGATCGAGGGTCACCTGCTTGTGCTGGTCGAGCGGGAACATGTTGATGATGCGATCGATGGTCTCGGCACAGTTGTTCGCATGCAGCGTGGCCAGCACCAGGTGGCCGGTGCCGGCGAGGTTGATCGCCGCCTGCATGCTTTCGCGATCGCGTATCTCGCCGATCAGGATCACGTCGGGCGCGGCACGCATGACGCCGCGCAAGGCGCGCTCGTAGCTCTTGGTGTCGAGACCGACCTCACGCTGGTTGATGATCGAGCGCTTGTTGGTGTGCAGGAACTCGATCGGATCCTCGATCGTGACGATGTGGTCGGAGGCGGTCTCGTTGCGGTTGTTGATCATCGCCGCCAGCGTGGTCGACTTGCCCGAGCCGGTCGAGCCGACCAGCAGCAGCAGGCCGCGCTTGAGCATCGACAGCTCGGCCAGCACCTCGGGCAGGCCCAGCGCGTCCAGGCGCGGCATGTCGGCCGTGATGTAGCGCAGCACCATCGCCGGATAGCCGCGCTGATGGAAGATGTTGACGCGAAAGCGGCCCAGGCCGGGCTCGGATATCGCAAAATCGATCTCCAGCTCGCGCTGGAAGGTCTCGATCTGCTGCGGCGACATCAGGCCGAAGCAGACCGAGCGTACCGCCGCCGGCGGCAGCACCTGCTTGTTGATCGGGTAGATCTGGCCCTCGATCTTGATCTTGATCGGGGCATTCGAGGTGAAGAACAGGTCCGAGGCCTTGCGCTCGACCATCAACTTGAACAGCGGCTTGGTGTTGACCGACGGCTGCGCTTCGGTACCGGTGACGTCCAGCGGATCTGAGGCCATGGCGAAACCTAGAAATTCTTGCCCTGGACTTCTTCGACGATGGTCAGATCACCGTCGGATTCCACCGGCTTGTTCTCGCGCTTGCTCTCGAGCTTCACGCGCAAGCGCAGCTCGTTCTTCGAATCCGAGTTGCGCAGCGCGTCCTCGTACGAGATGTAGCCCTGCTCGTACAATTCGAACAGCGACTGGTCGAAGGTCTTCATGCCGATGCGGGTCGAGCGCGCCATGACCTCCTTGATCTTGGCAACCTCGCCGCGGAAGATGAGGTCCTGGATGAGCGGCGAGTTGAGCATGATCTCCATCGCGGCGATGCGGCCGCTGCCGGCTTCGCGCGGGATCAGGCGCTGCGATATCAGCCCACGGATATTGAGCGACAGGTCCATCAGCAACTGTTCGCGCCGCTCTTCCGGAAAGAAATTGATGATGCGGTCGAGCGCCTGGTTGGAGCTGTTGGCGTGCAGCGTCGCGAGCACCAGGTGGCCGGTCTCGGCGAACTGGATGCCGTATTCCATGGTTTCGCGGTCGCGGATCTCGCCGATCAATATCACGTCGGGCGCCTGGCGCAGCGTGTTCTTGAGCGCCGCGTGCCAGGACTCGGTGTCCACCCCGACCTCGCGATGCGTGATCACGCAGCCCTTGTGCTGGTGCACGTATTCGACCGGATCCTCGATCGTGACGATGTGCCCGCGCGTCTTGTCGTTGCGGTAGCCCACCATGGAGGCGAGCGTGGTCGACTTGCCCGAGCCGGTGCCGCCGACGACGATCACCAGGCCGCGCTTGGTCAGCACGACCTCCTTGAGGATCGGCGGCAGGTCCAGTTCCTCGAACGAGGGGATCTTGGCATTGATGAGCCGGATGACGCATCCGATATGGCTCTGCTGCACGAATGCGCTGACGCGGAAGCGTCCGATGCCGGGCGGTGCAATCGCAAAATTGCATTCCTTGGTGGCATCGAAATCCTTGGTTTGCCGGTCGTTCATGATGGCGCGCACCAGCATCGCCGACTGCTCGGGGGTCAGGGCGCGCTCCATCTGCGGCCGAATCTCACCATCGATCTTGATCGCCGGCGGAAACCCCGCCGTGATGAACAGGTCCGACGCCGCGCGCTCGACCACGCGCTTGAGCAGTTCCTGCATCAGTTTGATGGCCTGGTCTCGATCCATGACAGCCTCACCTTGCATGTTGCGGGACTCCGGGCCCCGCGCCGCTACAGCGCGTCCTTGTTCTGCGCCTTGTAGCGCGCCTCTTCCTTGCTGACAGCGCCCTTCGATACCAGTTCGGTGAGGCACTGATCCAGCGTCTGCATGCCCGCCGACTGGCCGGTCTGAATCGACGAATACATCTGCGCTATCTTGCCCTCGCGGATCAGGTTGCGGATCGCGGGGGTGCCGATCATGATTTCATGTGCGGCCACGCGGCCGCCGCCGATGCGCTTGAGCAGCGTCTGCGAGATCACCGCCCGCAGCGACTCCGACAGCATCGAGCGCACCATCTCCTTCTCCTCGCCCGGAAAGACGTCGACCACGCGGTCGATGGTCTTGGCGGCCGAGCTGGTATGCAGCGTGCCGAATACGAGATGCCCGGTCTCGGCTGCCGTCAGCGCCAGGCGGATGGTCTCCAGGTCGCGCATTTCCCCGACCAGCACCAGATCCGGGTCTTCGCGCAGCGCCGAACGCAGCGCTTCGCTGAAGCCGAGCGTATCGCGCTTGACCTCGCGCTGGTTGATCAGGCAGCGCTTCGACTCGTGCACGAATTCGATCGGGTCCTCGATCGTGATGATGTGGTCGGGGCGATTGTCGTTGCAGTAGTCGATCATGCCGGCGAGCGTGGTCGATTTGCCGGAACCGGTCGGGCCGGTGACCAGCACCAGGCCGCGCGGCAGCATGCACAGGTCGCGGAAGATCTTCGGCGCCGCCAGGTCGTCCAGGCTCAGGATGTTGGACGGAATGTTGCGGAACACGGCGCCGGCGCCGCGATTCTGGTTGAAGGCGTTGACGCGGAAGCGCGCCAGCTTCGGGATCTCGAACGAAAAGTCGGTCTCGAAGAACTCTTCGTAGGCCTTGCGTTGCTTGTCGTTCATGATGTCATACACCATGCCGTGCACTTCCTTGTGGGTGAGTGCGGGCATGTTGATGCGCTTGATATCGCCGTCGACCCGGATCATCGGCGGCACGCCTGCCGACAGATGCAGATCGGAAGCGTTATTCTTGACTGCAAACGCCAGCAGTTGCGCGATGTCGACAGCCATCCGGGTCCTCGCTCTTCCCGCTGGTGTCAGCGGCCAGCCGGCGCAGTATAGCGGAGGGTATCGACCACCAATATGTTAATCGGTCCGCAAAATTCGCCAGTCGAGCGAGCCCTGGCAGCCAATCTGCAGGCGGTGCGCGCGCAGATCGCGGCCGCGGCCGCTGCGGCGCACAGTTCTGCGGTTTCGGTCACGCTCGTGGCGGTCAGCAAGGGTCACGGCGCCGAGATGGTACGCGCCGCCGCCGCCTGCGGAGTCAGCGACTTCGGCGAGAGCTATCTGCAGGAGGCGCTGCCCAAGATCCAGGCGCTGCGCGACCTTGCGCTCACGTGGCACTTCATCGGCCGTATCCAGGCCAACAAGACGCGTCCGATCGCAGAGCAGTTCGACTGGGTGCACGGCGTCGATCGGCTCAGGACCGCCGAACGGCTCTCGGCCCAGCGGCCGCACTACGCAGCGCCGCTCCAGGTCTGCCTGCAGGTCAACATCGGCGCCGAGAGCGGCAAGGCCGGTGTGGAGCCGGCGCTCGCCGCGGAGCTGGCAGCGGCCGTGCGCGCCCTGCCGCGGCTGCAGCTGCGCGGACTCATGTGCATCCTGCCTGCTGGCCAGAGCGAGCAGGACAACCGCCGCGCGTTCTGCGCCCTGCGGCTGCTGCTGCTGCAGATCAATGCCCGCGGCGGCACCCTCGATACGCTGTCCATGGGCATGAGCGCGGATTTCCGCGCGGCCATTCTGGAAGGCGCCACGCTGGTACGGGTCGGGACCGCGATCTTCGGGCCGCGGCAACCGGCCCGGGGCGCGCAGGCCGGCTGATCGGCCCGGCGGCGCCCGACGCCGGCGCACGCAGCCGCCCCCGCCGCGGCCCGAAGGCCTTGTTTCTTGAGTAGAATGCCGCCGATGCAGAGTCCGGACTCGGTCAAGATCGCTTTCCTCGGCGGCGGCAACATGGCTCGCGCCCTGATCGCAGGCCTGCTGCGCAACGCCGTGCCGGCGCACCGGATCAGCGTCGGAGAGCCCGAGTCCGCGGCCCGCGAGACACTCGAGCGCGAGCTACGGGTGCAAGCCGGCCCCGACAACGGCGAGGCGATCCGCGGCGCCTATCTGGTGGTACTGGCGGTCAAGCCGCAGCAGGCCGAAGAGGCACTGCGTGCTTCGTACGCCGCGCTGCACGAGCGCGGTCCGGTGTTGCTCTCGATCGCCGCCGGTCTGCGGATCGCGGACCTGCGGCGCGTCTGCCCGCCTGGCATGGCCGTCGTGCGCGCGATGCCCAATCGCCCGGCGCTGCTCGGCGCCGGCGTGACCGGCCTGTACGCGCCGCCGGACGTGGCCGCGGGACAACGCGGGCTCGCCGAGCTGGTCGGCGCTGCCGCCGGCCGCGCGGTCTGGCTGCGCGCCGAGGCCGAGATCGACGTGGTCACCGCGCTGTCGGGCAGCGGCCCGGCCTATTTCTTCCTGCTCGCCGAGCATATGGCGCGGGCCGCCGAAGCGCTCGGGCTCGCCCCGGACACCGCCGCGCTGCTGGCGGCCGGCACGCTGCACGGCGCCGGGCTGCTCGCCAACGAAGCCCCGGATCTGGCCGCACAGCGCGCGGCGGTCACCTCCAGGGGCGGGACCACGGAAGCGGCGCTGCAGGTGCTGCGCGAGGGCGGGTTCGAGACCCTGGTCGCGCGGGCCATGCAGGCCGCGGCCGCCCGCAGCGTCGAACTTGCCGATATGCTGGGCGCCGCGCTGCAAGCCCGGCGCCAATGAGAGCGCGATAGAGAGTCAGCTCATGGCCGCACTGATCTACCTGTTCGAGACCCTGCTGTCGCTGTGCCTGCTCGCCGTGCTGTTGCGGCTGCTGCTGCAATGGTCACGCGCGGACTTTCGCAACCCGCTGGCGCGCTCGATCGTGCATCTGACCAATCCCATCATCGTGCCGCTGCGCCGCCTGCTGCCGGCGATCGGGCGGCTCGACACGGCCTCCTGCGTCGCGGTCGTGGTGTTCGCGCTGCTGCAGGTCGCCGTGGCGCCGCTGCTCAGCGGCGCGGGACCGCTGCCGGCGCTGCTCTGGCTGCGCTTCGCCGCCGTCGAGATCCTGCGCACGACGCTGTGGACGTACTTTTTCGCCATCGTGCTGTACGCGATGCTGTCGCTGATCGCACCCGGCACCTACTCACCGGCACAGGGCTTGCTCGTCGCGCTGTGCGAGCCGGTCCTGCGGCCGATCCGGCGCATCATCCCGCCGCTCGGCGGGATGGATTGGTCGCCGCTTTGGGCCGGCATCGTGATCCAAATGCTTCTGATTCTCTTGCGTTGAGACGTGTCCTTGCAGTGCACAGTGAACACTGCAGCGGACCGGCGCCCTGCCCGGATCCGCGCCGGTTTTCGCGGGACGCGCGTGCGCCATGCGCGAGAGCCTATAAAAAAAGGCATTTGCGCAGCGCGTGCGGCCGAAAATAGATTTTCCTTGGCGCAGCGGTGTGTTATGTTGCGCGCCGTTTCGTGAAGCTTTTGGTCTCTAACGCGTCGATCGAGACAGGCGTCAGCATACACTCCAGGAGATTCGGCAATGGCAAAAAAAGGTGGGGCACCGACGAAGTCGGAGATTCTGGCCCAGGTTTCCAAGGACACGGAGCTGTCCCGCAAGCAGGTCAGTGAGGTGTTCGAGTCGCTCAACGGCATCATCAAGAAGAGCCTGCGCGGCAACGGCTTGTTCACGCTTCCCGGGCTGCTCAAGCTCAAGGTGGTAAAGCGTCCGGCGAGCAAGGCGCGTGAAGGCATCAACCCCTTCACCGGCGAGAAGATGACCTTCAAGGCAAAGCCGGCCAGCAAGAAGGTGCGCGCACTGCCGCTGAAGAACCTGAAGTCGTTCGTGAACTGAGTCGAATCGGTCCCTGGGGCGGATGCCTGCACGGTTCCCGGCATCGTTCGGACCGCGCCGGGACCAGGCGAGTTGCTTTAAGGAAGCCCGGTAAGGCTCTGGCTTTACCGGGCTTCTTCGTCTGCGGACGGCCCCGGGCGGCGCTCGGGCCTGCGCTCAGGATTTCTCGGCAGCGGTGAAATCCAGGGCCGCCGAATTGATGCAGAAGCGCAGCCCCGTCGGTTGCGGACCGTCCTCGAACACGTGCCCGAGATGCGCGCCGCACCGCGCACAGGTCACCTCGGTGCGCGCCATGCCATGCGAATCATCGGTGTGCGTGCGCACGCGCTCCGCGGCCAGCGGCAGCCAGAAACTGGGCCACCCGGAACCGGAATCGTATTTCGTATCGGAGCTGAACAGCTCGGCACCGCAGCAGACGCAGCGATAGACGCCCCTGCCCTTGTGGTAGGCGTAGCGGCCGGTGAAAGGCGGCTCGGTGTCCTTGTTCTGCGTCACCTCGTACTGCAGGGGCGTCAGTCGCGAGCGCAGCTCCAGGTCGTCGGGCGCATCGGTGCTCATCGCCGCTTCTCCTCGGCGCCGGAAGCCGCCGGTGCCGGCAGAAGAGATTAGCTCAAACGGCGGATGCTTGTCCCACCAGCCGTACCAGCAGCTTGTTGAGCCGCCGGCCGAAATCGGCCGGATTGGCGACCTGGCCTTCCTCCGTCAGAGTGGCCTGATCGTAGAGCAGCAGCGCGAGTTCGCCGAATGCCTCCGCGTCCTGCAGCGCATCCATGTGCCTGACCAGCGGATGCGTGACATTGAGCTCGAGCACCGGTTTGTCGGCGGGCAGGCTCTGGCCGGCGGCCGACAGCGCCCGCCGCAGCGACGCCGACAGCTCCCCCTCGCCGCGTACCAGGCAGGCCGGGGAGTCGCGCAGGCGCTCGCTGACCCGCACCTCGAGCACCCGCTCGCCGAGGGCATCCTTGAAGCGCTTGAGCAGCGCTTTGTTTTCCTTGCGTTCTTCGTCGATCCTCGCGCGCTCGGCCTGGTCGGCAAGACCCCCGAGCTCGAGCTCGCCGCGGCTGACGTCCTTGAAACGCTTGCCCTCGAACTCGGTGACGTGGCCCATGACCCATTCGTCCACGCGATCGCCCATGAGCAGCACTTCCACGCCCTTCTGGCGCAGCAGCTCCAGGTGCGGGCTCTCACGGGCCGCCTCCAGATTCTCGGCGACCACGTAGTAGATGCGGCCCTGCTCCGGGCGCATGCGCCCGACGTAGTCCGCCAGGCTCACGCTCTCCTCATTGCCGGTATTGGCCGTGCTGGCGTAGCGCATCAGCGGCAGCAGCCGTTCCCGGTTGCCCGGGTCCTCGCTCAGGCCCTCCTTGAGCACGCGCGCGAATTCGCGCCAGAACTGCTGGTACTTCTCCGGCTCCTCGCCGGCCAGGCGCGCCAGCAGCTCGAGTGCGCGGCGCGTGAGGGCGCTGCGCATGGCCTCGACCTCCCGATCCTGCTGCAGCAGCTCGCGCGAGACGTTCAGCGGCAGGTCGCTCGAATCGACGATGCCCTTGATGAATCGCAGGTACAACGGCAGGAATTGCTCGGCGTTGTCCATGATGAACACGCGCCGCACGTACAGCTTGAGCCCGTGGGCAGCCTCGCGCTGCCACAGGTCGAATGGCGCACGCGACGGCAGGTAGAGCAGGCTGGTGTACTCCCGCTTGCCCTCGACCCGGTTGTGGCTCCAGGCCAGCGGGTCGGCGCCGTCGTGAGCGATGTGGCGGTAGAGATCGCGGTATTCCTCGTCGCTGATTTCGGCACGCGGCCGCGTCCACAGCGCCTGCGCCTGGTTCACGACCTCATGATCCAGCGTGGCGGCGCCCTCCTTGCGCATCCGCACCGCAAAGGCGATATGGTCGGAATAGCGGCGCACCAGGGCACGCAGGCGGAACGGATCGGCGAATTCCTTCGCATCCTCCTTCAGATGCAGCACCACGCTCGTGCCGCGCTCGGCGCGCTCGATGGTCTCGACCGTGAACTGCCCGTCGGCGGTCGATTGCCAGCGCACCGCGGCCGCGGGCGGCGCATCGGCCCGGCGCGTGAGCACTTCCACCCGGTCCGCGACGATGAACGAGGAATAGAACCCGACGCCGAACTGACCGATGAGCTGCGCATCCTTCTGCTGGTCGCCCGTGAGGCGCTTGAAGAATTCGGCGGTTCCGGACTTGGCGATCGTGCCCAGGTGCGAGATCGCCTCCTCGCGACTCATGCCGATGCCGTTGTCGCGGATCGTCAGCGTTCCGGCCTTCGGGTCGTTCTCGATCCAGATCGCGAGCTCGGGGTCTTGACCGAGCAACGCCGGGTCGGAGAGCGCCAGAAAGCGCAGCTTGTCGTTCGCATCCGAGGCGTTCGAAATCAGCTCGCGCAAAAAGATCTCCCTGTGGCTGTACAGGGAGTGGATCATCAGATTCAGCAGTTCGCGTACTTCGGCCTGGAAGCCGAGCGTCTCGGGCGCCGTCGACATGGTTCTTCACCGTCTCCTTCGGGAGCGAAGGCGACGGTATAGGGCCTCGACGCTGCGGTTTCAAGTCAATCCGCGGCGCAGCAGATGGCGGCAGGCGCCCAGCCAGTCGTCCACCTCGTCCCAGAACAGCAGGAATACTTCCACGGTGATCGCACGCAGTTGAGGATGCGAAGATGCTAGAGGGCGCGCGCACCGAAGCGCCGTGCCGTGCCTCACAGCCTGGAGTGCGAAGTGGAGGCTTGCGGCGCGGGCTGCCGATGCGTAGGCTGCGTGACGGACATAATCCCCACGGCAGATCCAAGGAATGCTATGCAGCGCATTGTCGTGCTGAACCCGAAGGGTGGTTCCGGCAAGACGACAATAGCGATCAACCTCGCGAGCCATTTCGCGATGCGCGGCGAGCGCCCGACGCTGATGGATTACGACCCGCAGGGCTCGGCCGCACACTGGGTCAAGAAGCGGCAGCAATCGCAGCCGCCGATTCACCTGATCTCGGCCTTCGAACGCGACGCCCGCACCACGCGCTCCTTCCAGCTGCGCATCCCCGACACCGCCGGCCGCGTGGTCGTCGACACTCCTGCGGCCATCGATGCGCACGACATGCCTGAGTTGACGCGCAGTGCCGACAAGATCCTGGTGCCGGTGCTGCCTTCGGACATCGACATCCATGCCTGTTCGCGTTGCGTCCAGAACCTGCTGCTGGTGGCGAAGGTGCGCCGCGAAGACGATCGTCTCGGCATCATCGCCAACCGCGTGCGCCGCAATACGCTGATCTATCAGTCGCTGACGCGCTTTCTGGGGACGCTCGGCATTCCGATCGTCGCCACGCTGCGTGACTCGCAGAATTACGTCCGCGGCGCAGAGCTCGGATTGGGACTTGCGGAGATGAAGCCGTACCAGGTCAGCGAGGACATTGCGCAGTGGCAACCGCTGCTCGAGTGGCTCGAGCTGCCGAGCCGCCGCAGCGCCGCCGCGGGCGCGGGCGCGGCCGTCTCCACGGTGCGCTCGGCCTGAAGGCGGCCGATCCGGCCGGCGGCGCATCCGGCCCCGCGGCGCGCGGCAAGCCGAGCCGAGCCGGATCGAATGTCAGTCCTTGGCGTCCTCCGCCAGCCAGTCGTGGCGCACCTTGTCGGCCCAGGTCTTGTAATTCGACCAGGTGTAGAGGTTGCGGGTAATGGCGGCGTGGCGCGTGCGCGTGCGCTGCATGTGCTCGAGCCACCGCGCGTACGCTTCCGCACCGCTCTGCGCGACCAGCTTTTGCGCCAGCGCTTCGTCCGCGGTATCGTTCTTCGGCAGTTCGCCTTTGCTCATGGTGTGCGCTCCTTGCGACAAGCCTAGGCGGCAGCCAACTGCCTCGACAGGAACTGGATCACACCGGGTCGGCGACGCCCGCGTGGCGCATCGCAGTCCCGCGGCCGCGCAGCGCATCCTCACGCAACGGTTAAATCGCAGCGCCGCCCGGCGCCGTGCGCAGCGCTGCGCTGCGCATATGTAACACCGCCTTATGCGGGGCTAGGCGACCAGCCGATAGCACGGGCGATAGGCGCTGCCGGGACGCGTCATGCGCCGCGGCGCGACGAATGCGGTCAGCAGCTCGTCGAGCAGCCGCATCACGTCCGCGTCGCCCACCAGTTCGTACGGTCCTTGCCGCTCGATCGCCGCGACACCGTTCTCCTTCACGTTGCCGGTCACGATTCCCGAGAACGCGCGGCGCAGGTTGGCCGCCAGCCGGTGCACCGGCTGCGCCCGGTGCAGCTCCAGCGAGCGCATCGATTCGTGCGTGACCGCGAACGGCTGCTGCAGCTCATACGGAACGCGCAGCAGCCAGTTGAAATTATACGAATCGCTGTGCTCGCGCCGGTACGCCCGTACCTGCTCGAACGAACCGACCATGTGGCGTGCAACCTCCGCCGGATCGTCGATGATCACCTTGAGGCGCGACAGCGCCGCCGTACCGAGCGTGCCCTGGATGAAGCGCGAGATCTGGTCGAAGTAAGCGGCGCTGGTGGCCGGCCCGGTCAGCACCACCGGCAGCGGCTGCTCGGCGTTGGCCGGCTCGAGCAGCACGCCGAGCAGGTACAGAATCTCCTCGGCGGTCCCGACCCCGCCGGGAAACACGATCACGCCGTGCGCCAGGCGCAGGAACGCCTCGAGCCGCTTCTCGATGTCCGGCATGATCAGCAGCTGGTTGACGATGGCATTCGGCGGCTCGGCGGCGATGATGCCGGGCTCGGTGACGCCGATGAAGCGGCCATTCGTGATCCGCTGCTTGGCGTGGCCGACGCCGGCGCCCTTCATCGGCGCCTTCATCGCGCCGGGGCCGCAGCCCGTACAGATGTCGGCCGCGCGCAGGCCGAGCTCGTAGCCGACGCGCTTGGCATATTGGTACTCGGCGTCGGCGATCGAGTGGCCGCCCCAGCACACCGCCAGATTGGGCCGCGATTTGTTGTCCAGCACGTGCGCATTGCGCACGATGTGGAACACCGCGTTGGTGATCGACGCCGGATCCCGGCTGTCGAGGCGCCCGGCACCGATGATCTCGTTCGCCGTGTAGATGATGTCGCGCAATACCGCGAACAGGTGCTCCTTGATGCCGCGGATCATCTGCCCGTCCACGAATGCCACGGCCGGCGCATTGGTGATCTCGAGCTTGATGCCCCAGGCGTGGCGCACGATCTGGACGTCGAAGTCGCGGTAGCGCTCGAAGATCTCCTTGGCGTTGTCGTTGTCGCTGCCGGCGTTGAGCACCGCGAGCGCACAGTTGCGGAACAGGGCGTAGAGGCCTGTCTGGCTGGTGTCGAGCAGCTTGTCGATCTCGCCCTGCGAGAGATTCTCGAGGCTGCCGAGCGGCCCGACGCGCGCATCGACCAAGTCCGTGCTGACAACGCTGGTTTCCATGTATTCGGCTCGGGTGCCGGGAGTCGGGTGCGGGATCGGGCGCAAGCCCGGAACGAGCACGCTACCGGCCTGGCGGAGGATTCCGTGTGGCCGCGTTCAAGGCCGGATTTCGATCGGGATGTTGTCTCGCGTCAACAGCCACACCTCCACCATATCGGAATCCGACATGGCGATGCAGCCATCGGTCCAATCCGCGGTCGCATAGTAGTCGGGCGGGTGCCACAGGCTGTTGGGAAGACCGTGGATCATGATCGCCCCGCCGGGATCCACATGCTGATGCCGGGCGCGGCGCAGGTCCTGATCATTCGGGTAGGACACCTGGATCGACATGAAATAGTCGCTGCGGGCATTGCGCCGGGTCAGCAGATAGCGGCCCTCGGGCGTACGAAAGTCGCCGGCGCGCTCCTTGGCGCCCGCCGGTATGAGCCCGAGCGCGACGCGGTAGCTGCGCAGCACCTGGCCGCCGCGCATCAGATAGAGCCGGCGCTCGGATTTTCGAACGATGACTTCGTCGGCCTGCGGCAGGTACGGGGACAGGTCCGGCGCTGCAGCCAACCCGGTGGCGCTGCCGCTCGCCTGGCCCGAGGCCGGCGTGGCCGCGCTCACCTGCCCGTCCGAGGCGCTGTTCGAGACGATATCGCACCAGGCCGCCCCGGCAGCAGCCAGCAACAACGGGACCGTCAGCGGTGCAATCGCTCGCATCGGGTCAAATTATAGACACGCCTCATGGCCGCCGCGAGCGTGCAGGGATCACAGCCCGGAGACATCCTCGACCTGCGGCAGCGATATCTGGGTGCCCGGCCGCAGGTTGGCGAAGTCCAGGTCGGGGTTGTATTGCTCCAGCAGCCAGAGCGGCACGTCGGCGTGGCGCTCGGTGATGCTCCAGAGCGAATCGCCGCGGCGCACGATGTAGACCTGGCTGCCGGCGATGCGGTGCGAGGCGAAGTAGGCGGCCTGCAGGCGCCGGTGGTAGTCGCGCCGCCGCTGCTCGAACTGCGCCGGTGCCACCGCGGTGAATTCGAGCCTGATCCGGCGGCCGAGGACCACCGGGGTGCGCGCACGCAGGTGATTCAGGGCCCGCAACCGCATCGAGGAGCTGCCGAGCCAGTCGGCGTAGTGACCCAGCGTTTCGGCCGCCACCACTTCGATGGTGCCGTCGGCGGCGACCGAATAATCGACCGGATCGGCCGATTCCGGACCGGTGGCGCCGGGCACCAGCTGTGGACCCTCCGCCTGGGCCTGCGCCTTCGACACCGGCTCGGTCCCGGCCTCGGTCTTCTTCGCCGCCGCCTCCGCCAGCTGCTCCTCCCGGCTCTCCTGCACGGCCGCCTTGGCGGCGTCGATCGTGGCCGCCGTGGTCACGGTCTCCGGCTCCGGCACCGCCTCCGCGAGCCTCAGGCGCTGGCCTTCATAGAGTTCACCCTGATCGCGCAGCGAATTCAGCGTCATGAGCTGCCTGAGCGACAGGCCGGTGCTGGCCACGATGGCCGGGATGGTGTCGTCGCGCCCCACCACGTAATACTGAGGCTCATCGGGCGCACCGAACGGGACGATCCCCGTTGACATCGACGACGCGAACGCGGCGCTGCGCGCCGCGGCAACCGCCGGCGTCGCCCTGGACGCGGGCGGCGGCGCGCTCGCGGGCGGCAGGCTGGCGGCCCGCACCGCCCGCGCCGCGCCCAGGCGCTGCGCCAACAGATCGGTGCTCCAGTTCGAGGCGTTCGCCGGCACCCGCAGCACGTAGCCGGCCGGCACCGTGCGCTGTCCTTTCCACACCGCCGGACGCAGCGCCGGATTGAGATTGCGCAGCGCATCCCGATCGATGCCGAGGGTCCGCGCCAGCACCGCCGCATTGGCGGCACAGGGCATCTTGAGCTCGCGAAACTCGGTCTCGGCGGCCCGTTCGAGGCCGCTGAAATAGGTGTCCGGATTCTGCGCGATCGTCAGCGCGGCCAGGAACGAGACGTAGAAATTGCGCGAGGCAAAACCGAAGCTCGGGCTGCGGTAGTCGCGCACGATGCGCACGATGTCGTCGGTGCCCAGCTGCTCGCGCGCGCGGCGCACACCGTCGGCGCCATGGTTATAGGCCGTGATCGCAAGCGGCCAGCTGCCGAGCAGGCGGTAGTTGTAGGACAGCAGCTGGGCGGCGGCCTCGGTCTCGCGAAACGGATCCAGCCGCTCGTCCACCGCGGCGTCGATGCGCAGGAACCGGCGGCCGGTGGTGCGCATGAACTGCCACAGGCCGGCGGCACCGACCTTCGAATGGGCAGACGGATCGAACGACGATTCCACGTGCGGCAGGGCCGCGATCTCGGCCGGCAGCCCGAGATTGGCGAACACCTCGGCAATATGGGTCTCCCACGCTCCGGACCGCTCCAGGCCGGCGCGGAAGCGGTCCGATTGTCCGAGCTGGAAGCGCACATCCTGCGCTGCCTGCTCGAGCCGGATCGGCGTGCCCTCATCGCCCCAGAGCGCGCGCACGCGTCGTTCCTCGTCATCGGCCGGTGCGGCGCCGTGTGCCAGCCGGGTCAGGATGCCCGCGAAGCGCTGCCGCTCGGCGTCCACCTGGTGCGAGCGCTCACGCGGCGGCATATCGGCCGCGAAATGCAGCGTCTCGTACACCACCGACAGCCTGTGCTGGTCGTGAATGAAGCCCTCGTTGGTCGAGATCTCGCTGTAGACGCGGATCCAGAACTGGACATCCGGCGCGAGCTCGGCCGGACGGGGCAGCAGGAGCTCACCGGCAGCGGCCCAGCCCGACAGGCAGACGGCGATACAGCACAGCAACCAACGTTTCATGGCGCAACAGCCGGTGAGCGGAGCAGGCGGCGCTTCGGACCGCCCGATACTATGTCACAAGCCGCGGCCGGGAAATGCGCGGCTTCACAGACTGCGCGACAGCGCCTGAGCCGCAGGTGCCGGCGACGCCTCGGCGCCGGCCCGGAGCCACGCGGCCGCGCCGCAGGCCAGGCCGCCTTACAGGTGCATGCCGCCGGCAAGGTGCGGTATCAGCCGCACTTCGATTCGCCGCAATTCAGGCAGGTCATGCAGCCGTCCATCATCACCACCGCGGCGGTGCTGCACTTGTTGCACAGCTGCGCGCCTTCGGGAAAATGGGATTTCGCGAACGCGTCGTGCTGCCGGGCGCGCGCCTCGAATTCGGCGCGCTTCTCTTCCACCAGCTTCTTCTGATGCGGATCGAGCTCCGGCTTGCGCATCAAGCCGATGCTCTGCAGGTGCTTCTCGATCACGTGGCCGAGCTCGGCGATGATCGAAGGCATGAATTTGCCGCCCGGCTGCCAGTAGCCGCCGCGCGGATCGAACACCGCCTTGAGCTCATCGACCAGGAACGCCACGTCGCCGCCCTTGCGGAACACCGCCGAGATGATGCGCGTCAGCGCAACGATCCACTGGAAGTGGTCCAGGTTCTTGGAATTGATGAAGATCTCGAACGGCCGCCGCTGCTCGTATTCGGTCCCCTCGTTGAGCACGATGTCGTTGATCGTGACGTACATCGCGTGATCGGAGACCGGCGTCTTGATCTTGTAGGTGGAGCCGATCAGCATCTCCGGGCGCTGGATCTCCTCATGCATGCGGATGACCTTGGCGGTACGGCCATCGCGGCCGTGCGCGAGCTCCTCCGCCGGCGCGGCGCTCTTGCCGCCGTGGGACTCCTCGGGCTTGTGGACCCGGTACTTGACGATCCGCTTGTCGATGCGTGTGCTGCTCATGTTCAGAACTTCCCGTAATAGCCTTCTTTCAAGGCATCGAACAGATTGGCGGCGCTGTGCGTCTCGCCGTCGTACTCGATCTCCTCGTCCCCGCGCGCCTTGATCTCGCTCCCGTCCTCGAGCGTGAACACGTAGGTGGTGTTCTTGAGATCCTCCTCCTTGACCAGCACGCCCTGGAAGGCCTCCGGATTGAACCGGAAGGTCGTGCAGCCCTTCAGGCCCTGCTCGTGGGCGTAGCGATAGATCCCCTTGAATTCCTCGTAGGGGAAATTGGTCGGCACGTTCGCGGTCTTGGAGATCGATGAGTCGACCCAGCGCTGCGCCGCGGCCTGGATATCGACGTGCTGGCGCGGCTTGACCTCGTCCGCTGCGGTGAAATAGTGCGGCAGCGCCTCGGCCTCATTGCTCGACCCCGGCATCGCGCGCGCGTTGACCAGCTCGCGGTACGCCAGCAGCTCGAAGGAGAACACGTCGACCTTCTCCTTGGTCTTGCGGCCGGGACGGATCACGTTGCGGAAATAATGGTGCGCGAACGACGGCTCGATGCCGTTGCTGGCATTGTTCGCGAGCGACAGCGAGATGGTGCCGGTCGGCGCGATCGAGCTGTGATGCGTGAAGCGGGCACCGATCTGCGCCAGCTGTTCGACCAGCTGCGGCGCCACCTCGGCGATGCGCTGCATGTAACGGCTGTAACGCGCATGCAGCAGCCGTCCCGGAATCCTGGCGCCCGGCTTCCAGCCGTCGCGCACCATCTCCGGACGCTTGCGCAGCATCTCCTTGGAGACCGTGAACTCCTCGTTCATGATCGGCGCCGGACCCTTCTCACGCGCCAGATCGAGCGCGGCCTCCCAGCCCGCGAGCGCCATCTCGCGCGACACGTCTTCGGTGAACTGCACCGATTCGATGCTGCCGTACTTCATCCCGAGCAGCGTCATGGCCGAGCCCAGGCCGAGAAAGCCCATGCCGTGGCGGCGCTTGCGCTGGATTTCCTCGCGCTGCGGCGCCAGCGGCAGGCCGTTGATCTCGACCACGTCGTCGAGCATGCGCGTGAATACGCGCACCACCTCGCGATACTCATCCCAGTCGAAACGCGCCTGCGGCGTGAACGGTTCGCGCACGAAGCGCGTCAGGTTCACCGAGCCGAGCAGGCAGGAGCCGTACGGCGGCAACGGTTGCTCGCCGCACGGATTAGTGGCGCGAATGTTCTCGCACCACCAGTTGTTGTTCATCTCGTTGACGCGGTCGATCAGGATGAAGCCCGGCTCGGCGAAATCGTAGGTCGAGGACATGATGACGTCCCACATGCGGCGCGCCGGCATGGTCTTGTAGATGCGGCAGGCCACCAGGCCTTCATCGTTGACGACATAGCCGTCGTGCCAGGGCCATTCGCGCCAGACGAACCGCTGGGCATCGTCCAGGTCGGCGCGCTCGGCTTCGCACTCGCGGCGGCCGATCGGGAAGGCGAGCTTCCATTCGCGATCCTCGCGCACGGCCTGCATGAACTCGTCCGTGACCAGCAGCGACAGGTTGAACTGCCGCAGCCGGCCGTTTTCGCGCTTGGCGCGGATGAAATCCATGGCATCCGGATGTCCGACATCGAAGGTGCCCATCTGCGCGCCGCGGCGGCCGCCGGCCGAGGACACGGTGAAGCACATCTTGTCGTAGATATCCATGAACGACAGCGGACCGGAGGTATGGGCGCCGGCGCCCGAAACGTAGGCACCGCGCGGGCGCAGGGTCGAGAATTCATAGCCGATGCCGCAGCCCGCCTTCAGCGTCAGGCCGGCCTCGTGCACCTTGCCGAGGATGTCGTCCATCGAATCGTGGATCGTGCCCGACACCGTGCAGTTGATGGTCGACGTGGCCGGCTTGTGCTCCCAGGCGCCGGCGTTCGAGGTCACGCGCCCGGCCGGGATCGCCCCGTGCCGCAACGCCCAGAGGAAGCGCTCGCACCAGTGCTCGCGCGCGTCCGCGCGCTCCACGTCGGCCACCGCCTGGGCGACGCGTTTATAGGTGTCATCCATGCTGCCGTCGATCGGCTCTCCATCCTTCGAGGCGAGCCGATACTTCTTATCCCAGATGTCCAGGGATGCTTCCTGGAACGGGATGGAATTGATGTCGTTGGCTACGAGTTTCACGACTGAATTCATGATGGTGGCGGCTCCCTTGTCCCCAGACTCGGCCACACAGGCAGACCACGGACTTCTACAAGATCTTGTTGTGTGAGGCGCTGAGGTTAATCAAGCCCACCGGCCATCGTCAAGATTATGCAATGCCCGCGTCGTCACGATAAAGCATTTATTATTCAATAACATGCGCGAACTCCGCCCGCGCCAACGCGCGCAGAAAACTCACGCCGCCAGGTGCTGCGGTCCGCTGCAGTGCACCCCAAGATGTTGTGTGCACCGCTCATGCACAGCTCGTCCACACGAAATGCACAGCGGCCCCCGGCGCTCGACGGCGCCGCGACGGCTCGATCGTGCGCGCGAGGCCTTGAATCCTCCGCCCGCAGCCACAGATTCATGGCCATCGAGTCGGGCCGGGTGACGGTCCCGACAAACATTCGACAATGCGGAGGACGAGCTATGGTACTCATGCGATATGAGCCCTGGAATGTGATGGATCGGATCCATCGCCAGATCGATCAGGTCTTCGGCGACGCCTTCGGCGCCCCGGCGGCCAGCGGCGAGGGCACCGTGCAGTGGATCCCGCCGGTGGATGTGCACGAGGAGTCCGATCGGTTCGTGGTACGCGCGGATCTGCCGGGTCTGGAGCCGAAGGATATCCAGATCACGGCCGAAAACGGCGTGTTGACCCTCAGCGGCGATCGGCGCCTCGAACGGCGCGCCGACCAGAAGGGTTTTTCGCGCCTGGAGCGTGTGGCGGGCCGCTTCCTGCGGCGCTTCACGCTGCCCGACAACGTGCAGACGGACAACATCCGTGCCCGCCATCTCAATGGCGTGCTCGAGGTGACGATTCCGAAGGTTCCGGCGCCGGAGCCGAGGCGCGTCAGCATCGAGACCCACTGATCGACGGCAGCGGACGACGATGGCTTGATGGTCCGGCGCCGCGCCGTGGCGCACCGCATGCGCTGCGGCGCGGCGCCGGCTCGACTGGAGACACATGAGCACTGCTGTTCCGACCATCGAGCGGCCCCTTACCATCTGCATCGCAGGGGGCACCGGCTTCGTGGGGCGCGAGCTCATCGTCCGCCTGGCGCGCGCCGGCCACGAGCTGCGCGTGCCGAGCCGCAGCCTCGGCCATGCCGACGAGCTGCGGCCGATGCCCAGCGTCGAAGTCGCGGTCGGCGACGTCCACGACACCGACTTCCTGCGCCGCCTGATCGAAGGCTGCGACGCGGTGATCAACCTGGTGGGCATTCTCAACGAGCGCGGTCGCGGCGGCGCCGGCTTTCGGCGCGCGCACGTCGAATTCACTGCCGCGCTGCTGCGCGCCATGGATGAAGCGGGCGTGTCGCGGCTGCTGCACATGAGCGCGCTCAACGCCGATGCCGAGCGCGGCCGCAGCCATTATCTGCGCACCAAGGGCGCGGCCGAGCGCCTGGTCCGCGGAGCGCCGTGGCTGGACTGGACGATCTTCCGGCCGTCGCTGATCTTCGGCCCCGGGGACGCGCTGACCAACCGATTCGCCCGGCTGTTGCGCGCCGGCGCAGGCTTCCTGCCCCTGGCGCGCGCGCGCGCGCGCTTCTGCCCGATCTATGTCGGTGACGTCGCCGAGGCATTCGTGCGCGCACTGCACGGCGGCAGCAGCAGCCGCCAGACCTACGAGCTGTGCGGGCCCGAGCTCCTGACGCTCGAGCAGATCGTGCGCCTCACGGCCCGCAGCGCACGGCTGCCCTGCCATATCTGGCCGCTGCCGGATGCACTGGCGCAGGTGCAGGCGGCGCTCATGGACTTCCTGCCCGGCAAGCCCTTTTCCACCGACAATTTCCGCTCGCTGCTGACCGACGCCGTGTGCCGCGGCAATGACTGCGATCGGCTCGGCATTCGCGCCGCCAGCTGCAGTGCACTGGCGCCGCTGTGGCTGGCTCCAGCGGCGCGGCCGCGGGCCGAGGCTGCCGCGCCGCTGCCGGCCGTCACCCGCTAGCGGCGAGCTGCGGGCCGGCCGCGCTGCAGAGCGCGCGCCGCGCCGCGGCGTCGCGGCTCAGCTGCCTGACCGCGGCGTAGAACGCCGGCAGCCGGCCATCGTTCGCCTGCAACAGGCGCCGAAACCCCGGCACGCATTCGAAATAAGTGGCGATCGACGCCAGGTGGGCATTGTTGAGGCCCTCGGCGATCCACGCGTCGTAGCCGGTGCTCACCTGATATTGCCGCTCGAGGGCGCGCACCTGCTCGCCTGCCTGCAGCAGGATCTGCTGCTTGCGCTCACGCCGGGCGCCGGTCGGCAGCGGCCCTGCATACAGCAGCGCGAGCTGCCGGCGTGCATCGGCGAACTCGGCGACGATCGCCTGTTCGGCGCGGCGCCGCTGCAGATAGCCCTGCAGCTCGCCGCCGCGCCCGCGCGCCGCCAGCCAGCGCCGCAGGCCCTCCTCTTCCACCGTCATCGCGAACGATTCATCGAACTCGCTGTCGCCGCGCACGTAGACGAGCTGATGCGCCAGCTCATGAAAGATGGTTGCGACCAGGTCCAGGTCGCCATATCGCATCATGGTGTTGAGCACCGGGTCGGAGAAATGTCCCAGCGTCGAGTAGGCCGTGACCCCGGCCACCAGCACGTCATCGCCGCGCGCGGCGAGTCCGGCGGCAAACGAGCGCGCGGCGCGCTCGCGAAAATAGCCGCGGTAACTGATGCAGCCGGTGAACGGGAAGCACCAGCGCAGCGGCTCGACCGAGAACTCGGGCGCCGCCACCACGTTCCACACCGCATACGGCCGCTGCAGATCGGCGTAGCTGCGGTAGCTGCTGTTGTCCGGCAGCGCCAGATCGCTGACCGCGAAGCTGCGGGCGTCCTCGACCAGCCGGAGACGGGCGACAAGCGGCCCGGTCGCGCCAGGATCGGCGATCACGCGCTCGATCGGCCGGCGCGCCTGCATCAGCCGCCACTGTCCCTGCGCCGCCTGCGCCAGGTACCCGATCGTGCAGCCCGGCAGCACGCCGCACATCAGCAGCAGCGCCAGCCATCGCAGCGCGACTGCGGGGCGGCCGCGACTGTCGGTTAACATGCGCATCCATGCAAGTCTATCTCGTCGGCGGCGCGGTCCGGGATGAGCTGCTCGGCCGTGCGGTGAGCGAGCGCGATTGGGTCGTGGTCGGCTCGACCCCGCAGGAGATGGAACGTCTCGGCTATCGTGCCGTCGGGCGCGAGTTCCCCGTGTTCCTGCACCCGGTCAACCAGGAGGAATACGCGCTCGCGCGCCTCGAGCGCAAGACCGGGCCGGGCTATCGCGGCTTCGAGACGCAGTTCTCGCCGCAGGTGACGCTCGAGCAGGACCTGCAGCGCCGGGACCTGACGATCAACGCCATGGCACGCGGCGCCGATGGCACGTTGGTGGACCCCTACGGCGGCCGGCGGGACATCGAGCGGCGGCTGTTGCGCCATGTCTCGGCGGCATTCGCCGAGGATCCGGTGCGGGTGGTGCGTGTCGCGCGCTTTGCCGCGCGCTTCGCCGCGCTCGGCTTCACGGTCGCCGCCGACACGCTCGAGCTGATGCGCCGCATGGTCGACAACGGCGAGATCAACGCCCTGGTACCCGAGCGGCTGTGGCGCGAGCTGCAGCGCGCGTTGGGCGAGCCCGCGCCCGAAGCGTTCTTCGACACCCTGCAGGCCTGCGGTGCGCTGCCGGTGCTGCTGCCCGAGCTCGGCTGGGGCGACGCGGAGCGCCGGGATCTGCAGCGCGCGGCGCAGGTCAGCACCGACCCGGTGGTCCGTTTCGCAGCACTGGTGGCGGCGCTGGCGCCCGATGCCGTCACGGCGTTGTGCCAGCGCCTGAAGGCGCCCAGCGAATATCGCGAACTGGCGTTGCTGTGCGCGCGCCTGCTGCCGCGGCTGCTGGGCATGGCCGCATCCGACGCCGCCGCGCAGCTCGAACTGTTCGAGCTCGCCGATGCGTTTCGACGGCCCGAGCGTCTTACCCTGCTGCTGCTCGCCGCGCAGTCGCGCCCCGCAGTCACGGCCGCGGCCTCGGAATCGCTGCGCCGTGCCTTCGCGGCGGCCGCTGCGGTCACGTTGCCGCCCGCGCAGCTGTCGCGGCTCGCGGGCCCGGCGATCGCCGCCGCCCTGCGCGCGGCACGGCTGCAGCGTCTGCAGGGCCTGCAGCGCTCAGAGTAGGCGCCGCAGGTCCTGGATGGCGCCGGCGCGCAGCGCCACCTCGAGTCCGCGCGTGAGCGTCATGACCTTGAAATTCTCGCCCATTTCCCCGGGCAGCAGCAGCTGCCGGGCCTGCGAGGCCAGGCGTGCGCGCTCGAGCGCGCCGCCGGCCGCGGCGAGGTCGGCTTCGATGTCGTTGGCCAGCAGGAACGCGGCCTGGGTGCAATAGCCGGCCACCTCCAGCTGCGCTGCGTCCGCCGCCTCCGCCACGCGCGTGAAATCGACCCAGGCCGTGATGTCCTGCAGCCCGGGATACAGCAATGCATCGGCGTGCGCGCGATGCCGGAAATGGCAGCGCAGCGTGCCGCCGGAGCGCTGTGGGTGATAGTACTCGCGGCGCGAGAGCCCGTAGTCCACGATGATGACGGCGCCGCGCTCGAGCGCGGCGCCGATGGCTGCGATCCAGGGCTCGAGCATCGGGCACAGCTCGGATCGCAGGCCCTCCGGCCAGCAGATCTTCGCGGCCTGTTCGCCCGCGACCATCGGCGCCGCCGCCTCCCCTTGCTCGCCGGCAGGCGGCGCCACCGAGACGGCGATGCGCAGCACCTGCGCGCGCAGCTCGGCACCCGCCGGCCGGTCGGCCTCGATCAGCCGCCCCGCCGCCGACAGCCCGACGCCGCACTCCAGCACCGCGCCGTCTTCGACCGCGAAGCGCTTGAACGGCAGCGCGTCGGCGACTTCGTTCGCCAGGACTACGCCGGCGATCGGCGCCGCGGGCATCGTGTCGAGCCAGCGCACCCGCTCCCGCAGCGCCGCCGGCAGGCCGCCCAGGCGCTGCTGCGCTCGCGCGCGCAGGTCGGCGCTGACTTCGAGGATGTAGTAATGCTGCGGCAACGCCGCCAGCTCCTGCAGCGCCGGCAGCACGCTCGCCGCCAGCGCGCCGGTGCCGGCGCCGAGCTCCAGCACGTCGCCACCGCTGAGCAGCAGCACCTGGGCACACTGCCGCGCCACGCAGCGCCCGAACAGGCCGGACAGCTCCGGCGCGGTCACGAAATCCCCCGCACCGCCGATCTTCACGCTCCCGGCGCTGTAATAGCCCAGTCCCGGCGCATACAGCACGATGCGCAGATAGTCGTCGAAGGCCAGCCAGCCGCCGCGCTGCGCGATCGCCTCGCGTACCAATTGCAGCACCGCGGCGCTGTGGCGCTCCTCATCGGGCTGCAGAACCGGCAGAATTGAGACTGCATCACGTGACGTCATAGGCGGCGCGCATGGCAGAGAGACTCGCGGGTCATGATACGGCGCCGGGCGCGGATCGCACGCCCCTGGCAGGACAGACGGCGCTGGTGACCGGCGCCGCGCGGCGCGTCGGCTCGGCCATCGTCCGCGCGCTGCACGGCGCCGGCGCCAACGTGACCATCCACTGCCACCGCTCGCTGAGCGCGGCGCAGGCCCTGGCGGCCGAGCTCGAGCGCACGCGGCCCGGCTCCACCGCGGTCGTCTGCTCCGATCTGCTCGATTGCGCCGCGCTGCCGGACCTCGTCACCCAGACCTGCGAACGCTTCGGCGCGCTGCACCTGCTGGTCAACAACGCCTCGAGCTTCTATCCGACGCCGCTGGGCAGTATCACGGTGCAGCAGTGGGACGACCTGCTGGGCAGCAATCTGCGCGCGCCGCTGTTCCTGGCGCAGGCCGCCGCGCCTGAGCTGCGGCGCAGCCAGGGCGCGGTGCTGAACATCGTCGACATCCACGGGCTGCGGCCGCTGCGGGATCATGCGGTCTACTGCGTCGCCAAGGCCGGCCTGATCATGTTGACGCGCTCGCTGGCGCGCGAGCTGGCGCCGGCCGTGCGCGTGAATGCCATCGCCCCCGGAGCGGTGCTCTGGCCGGAGCAGGGCATGAGCGAGGAACGCAAGCGCAGGATCATCGGCGCCACCGCCCTGCAGCGCCGCGGCTCGCCCGAGGACATCGCGCGCGCAGTGCTGTTCTTCGCCGGCGACGCCCCGTTCGTCACCGGCCAGGTGCTGGCCGTGGACGGCGGCCGCAGCATCGGCTGGTAGGCGCCGGGCGGCCGCGCCCTCAGGCCGCATTCAGGTCGAGGTCGAGCGGCAGCAGCACGTGGGCCGATTTGGACAGTGCCTCCCACAGCGTTCGGACCGGGGGTCCCGAGGGCGGATATGGCCAGTCGGGCGCCAGCTCGGCGAGCGGGCCGAGCATGTACACGCGCTGCAGCAGATCGCGCCGCGGCAGCGCATAGCCGGGCCCGACGCCCACCACGTCGCCGTACAACAGCAGGTCCAGGTCCATCGAACGCGGTCCCCATTTCGCATCCGCCGGGCCCCGGCCGCACTGGGTTTCGATCTCGCGCAGTGAGCGCAGCAGATCGGCGATCGACAGCGTGCTGTCGAAACCGGCCACCGCATTGAGGAAATCAGCGCCCTCGAATCCGAACGCCGGATTGCGATAGCAGCGGGAAAAGCGCGCGCCGGCATATCGGCGCTTGATCTGCCGCGCCGCCTGCACCATGCGGGTCGCGGGATCGACATTGCTGCCGATGGCGACGAACACCTGGGTCATCGGCCGGCCACGGCGGGCGCCGAAGCCGCGGCTGCGCTCGCCGCGGCCGGCTGGGCGCGCCGGCGCTCGATGGCGACGCCGACGTCGCTCGAGTGGCGGATTGCCCCGGGCTTGTTGAGCCTGACGCGCACCCAGCCGAGCGGAAACTCCGCCAGCAGCATCAACGCCAGGCGATGCGCCAGTGTCTCGACCAGCTCGAACTGCGATTCCCCGACGAAGGCCAATACGCGCTTGGCGATGCTCTTGTAGTCGACGGTGTCGCCGACCTCGTCGCGCCGCGCCGCGCGCTCGCAATCGCACGGCAGCTCCAGATCGATCACCACGGTCTGCGGGGTGCGCCGCTCCCAGTCGATGAAGCCGATGATGCATTCGGTCGTCAGGCCGCGCAGGAATATGCGATCCTCGTGCTCGTGCTCGCTCATGCCGCGAGTCTAGCGGCTAGCCCGGTACCGGAGTAGTTGCCGGTGCGCCCGGCGGCCGCAGCTCCGACAGCGGCCAGCGGGCGCGAACGTCGATCATGCCGTCGCTGCGCTCCCCGGCACGCAACCGGTACAGCCCCGCGAGCGCGATCATGGCGGCGTTGTCGGTACAGAATTCCAGCCGCGGGTAGTACACGCGCACGCCGCGCGCCGCGGCCTCGCGCGACAGCCGGGCTCGCAGCTCGCGATTGGCGCCCACGCCCCCGGCCACCACCAGCGAACGGTGGCCGGTGACTTCGAGCGCCCGCAATGCCTTGGCGCACAGTGTGGCGACGATGGCATCCTGCACGGCATGGGCGACGTCGGCGCGCAGCTGCTCGGACAGTGGCGCCGCGCGCACCGCCAGCATCACCGCGGTCTTCAGTCCCGAGAAGCTGAATTCCAGGCCCGGCCGGTCGAGCATCGGCCGCGGAAACGAGAATGTCCCCGGGCGGCCGGATGCCGCCAGCTGCGCCAGCTGCGGTCCGCCAGGGTACGGCAACCCCAGCAGCTTCGCGGTCTTGTCGAAGGCCTCGCCGGCGGCGTCGTCGCGGGTCTGTCCCAGCAACCGGTAATCGCCGATGGCGCACACTTCGATCAGCATCGTGTGGCCGCCGGAGACCAGCAGCGCCACGTGGGGCAGCGGCGGCGCCGGCGACTCGAGCATCGGCGCCAGCAGATGGCCCTCGAGATGATGCACGGCGATCGCCGGAAGCTTCCAGCCGAAGCTCAGCGCCCGCGCCAGCGCGGCGCCGGTCAACAGCGCGCCCACCAGGCCCGGGCCGGCGGTATAGGCCACGCCGTCGAGCGCGGCCGCGTCGGTGTGCGCCGCGGCGAGCGCGGCGCGGACCAGCGGCAGCAGGCGCCGCAGGTGGTCGCGCGAGGCGAGCTCCGGAACCACGCCGCCGAATGCGCGGTGCAGATCGATCTGGCTCCACAGCTCGTGCGCGAGCAGTCCGCGCTCGGCATCGAGCACCGCGACGGCGCTCTCGTCGCAGGAGGTCTCAACGGCGAGCACGCGCACCGCGGACCTGCATTTTGCCTTTTGGCGTGAGTCTCATTAGAATCCCGGCCCCTGCCTCGACGGCCGGGAACCAAAAGTTTCGTGTAATCAAGAGGTTGGGATTTCGATGCCGAGTGTTCGTGTACGCGAGAACGAATATTTCGACGCCGCTCTGCGGCGTTTCAAACGGGCCTGTGAAAAAGCGGGCGTCCTCGCCGAGCTGCGCCGGCGCGAATTCTATGAAAAGCCGACCCAGGAACGGAAACGCAAGAAGGCGGCCGCCGTCAAGCGGCACATGAAGCGCGTGTCCCGTGACTTCGCGCGCCCGGCACGTTGATCGGGTGGCGGCCGCGACGATGCGTCCCGGCGTCATTATGCCGACTTATCGACGCTGAAGCGTAGCCGATGGGCCTGAAGGAACGCATTCAGGAGGACATGAAAGCCGCCATGCGATCCGGCGCCAAGGATCGTCTGGCCACCATCCGCCTGATCCTGGCTGCGGTCAAGCAACGCGAAGTGGACGAGCGCATCGCGCTCGACGACGCCCAGGTGATCGCCGTGCTCGAAAAGATGGCCAGGCAGCGGCGCGAGTCGATCACGCAGTTCGAAGCCGGCGGACGCGCGGACCTGGTCGCGAAGGAGAGCGCCGAGCTCGAGCTCGTGACCGCCTATCTGCCGGCGCCGCTCAGTGAGACCGAGCTCGACGCGCTCATCCGCGAGGCGATCGCGCAGACCGGTGCCGCCTCGGTCAAGGACCTGGGCAAGGTGATGGGCGTCATCAAGAGCCGCGCACAGGGTCGAGCCGACATGAGCCTGGTCGGCGCGCGCATCAAGGCCCGCCTCAGCTAGAGTTGCCCTAGACTTGCGGCCAACATGGCCGGCAGGATTCCGCAACACTTCATCGACGAGCTCATTGCCCGCGCCGACATCGTGGAGATCATCGGCAGCCGCGTCGCGTTGAAGAAGGCCGGCCGCGAATACAAGGCCTGCTGCCCGTTCCACGACGAGAAGACGCCGTCGTTCTGGGTCAGCCCCGACAAGCAGTTCTATCATTGCTTCGGCTGCGGTGCGCACGGCACCGCGCTCGGCTTTCTGATGGCATACGACCGCTTGCCGTTCCCGGAGGCGGTCGAGGACCTCGCCACGCGCCTCGGCCTGAGCGTGCCGCACGAAGGCGGGATGGCCGCAGGGACCGGCAGTGCCGGCGCCGCCGATGAGACCGCGCCACTGTACGAGCTGCTGGCGAACGTCGCCGATTTCTACCATGCCAACCTGGCACAGAGCGCCCGTGCGGCCGCCTATGCCGCGCAGCGCGGCCTGACGCCTGAAACCATCGACCGCTTTCGCATCGGCTACGCGGCCGACAGCTGGAACGAGGTGCTGCGCCGCTTCGGCGGCGGCGTGCAATCGTCGCGCGCGCTGCGCGACTGCGGCCTGATCATCGAGCGGGAGGGCAGCAGCGACGGCTATTACGATCGCTTTCGCGATCGGCTCATGTTTCCGATCCGCGATACGCGCGGCCGAGTGATCGCGTTCGGCGGCCGGGTTCTCGGCAGCGGTGATCCCAAATATCTCAATTCCCCCGAGACCGTGCTGTTTCACAAGGGCAAGGAGCTGTACGGGCTGTACGAGACGCGCCTGGCCCGGCGCAGCTTGCAGCGACTGCTCGTGGTCGAGGGCTACATGGATGCGGTGCGCCTGCACCAGGCCGGGCTGACCTATGCCGTGGCGACGCTCGGCACCGCGACCACGCCGGAGCACCTGCGGCGCGCCTTCCGCCTGGTGAGCGAGATCATCTTCTGCTTCGACGGCGACCGCGCCGGGCGCGCCGCCGCCTGGCGGGCGCTGCAGCAGGTGTTGCCGGAGGCGCGCGAAGGACGCGAGGTCCGATTCCTGTTCCTGCCGGAGCACGAGGATCCCGATTCGCTGGTCGGCCGTGAAGGCGGCGAGCGCTTCGAGGCGCGGCTCGACACGGCGCAGCCTCTGTCCGAGTACCTGGTGGCGCAATTGAGCGAGCAAGCCGACGTCAGCCATGCCGATGGCAAGGCGCGTTTCGTGGCCCTGGCCAGACCGCTGCTGGAGAAGATCGCGCCCGGCGTATATCGGGAGCTGCTGCTCGAGCGCGTCGCCGCGGCCGTCGGCCAGTCGGCCGAGCGCCTGCAGCAGTGGATCGCAACGCCCGAAATGCCGGCTGCCGCAGCGCCGGTGCACGCGCCGCGCGCCGCCGAGCGCGCCGGCGTGGCTGCTGCGCGCCGGCGCGTGGGCCGCGGCAGCCTGATCACCCAGGCGATCGGCCTGCTGCTGCACTTCCCGGCGGCTGCGGCCGCGGTGGAGGAGACCCTGCGGCTCGAGCTGGCGCGGCTCGAGCTGCCGGGAGTCGCGGTATTGCGCGAATTGCTCGAGCAGCAGCGTGCCAGCCCTGTGGCAACGATGGCGCAGACGCTGGAGCGATGGCGCGAACGGCACGAATACCGGCGGCTGTGCGAGCTCGCAGCCGAAGCGCCCCTGGTGCCGGATGGCGCGGCCGCGGGGCGCGAGCTGCTCAGCGCAGTCACCCGCCTGCTCGATCAGGAGCTGCGCCAGCGTCGGCTGCAGAGCCTGATCGAGAAGGCGGCCACGCAGGCGCTCGATGAGGCCGAGAAGGCGGAACTTCAGGCCCTCACCCGAGGCCAAAGCAGGGTCGGGGGCGCATGAGCGCCGCCGGTGCATGCGCGGCGCAGTCCTTGCATGCCGCGACCGGCGCACGTTCAAGTCTGCGCCGAGCGGGCCGTTATGACGCGAGTGAGCCGGGCGGCGAGGACTGCCAAGCAATTTATGAGCCAATCCTGCAGTGAAATTCGCCCTTGAAAACTGGTAGCTGCGCAGCAATTTTAGGTACAATTGACGAATTTCCCATGATCTGCCGCCCGATCCTCGCCTTTCGTTGCCACGCGACGGGACGGGCGGTTTTGCCGTCAAACTCAAGACCGCGAATCCGCCAGAAGACGCCATGACACGCAAGCCGCAGCCCAAGACCGCCGCTCCCGTCCGCAAGCCCGCCGCTCGGGCCGCCAGCGCGGCAGCCCCGCGCAAGGCTGCCGGCGCGACAGCCCGCCGGGCCGCCCCGGCGGCAGTGAAAGCGGCCGAGCCGCACAGAAAGGGCGCCGCCGCGCTGAAGTCGGGCGCCGCGACGGCGAAGGAGATCGCTGCGTCGCACAAGGCGGCCGGCCATGGGGCGCTATCTCACCCTGCGGCCGGCGCGGAATCGCGCCGCGGCAACGGGCTGCCGGAGGATCGCCAGTCCCAGCTCAAGCTGCTGATCGCGCGCGGCAAGGAACAGGGCTACCTCACCTACGCCCAGGTCAACGATCATCTGCCGGCGGAGATCGTCGACCCGGAGCAGATCGAAGGCATCGTCAATACGATCAATGACATGGGTATTCCGGTGTACGAAAAGGCACCGGATACCGAGTCGCTGCTGGCGAGCGAGCCCAGTTCCCCCGCCGACGACGAGGCGATCGAGGAGGCGGCCGCCGCACTGGCGGCGCTCGATGCCGAGCTCGGCCGTACGACCGATCCGGTCCGCATGTACATGCGCGAAATGGGCACGGTGGAGCTGCTGACCCGCGAAGGCGAGATCCGCATCGCCAAGCGCATCGAAGAAGGCTTGGACGCGGTGCGCACCGCGCTCGCCAAATATCCGGCCACGCACGAGCACCTGCTCAGGACCTTTGATCTGGTCAGGGCCGGTCAAGCGCGCCTGATCGATCTGGTCGTGGGCTTCATCGACCCCAATGCCCCCGACGTCATCGCGCAGCCGCAGAACCCGACCAAGATCGAGCTCGAGACCGACGCCGAGGACAAGGCAGAGGACGCCGAGGAAGGCGACGAAGGCGAAGAGGAGGCGATCGACACCGGCCCGGATCCGGAGGAGGTGGCGCGCCGCATGGGCTCGATCCAGAAGCTGCACCTGCAGTCGGTGACCGCGATCGGCAAGCATGGCGCCGATGATTCCAAGACGCAGAAGCTGCGCAGGAAGCTGGCGTCCGAGTTCATGGAGCTCAAGCTCTCGCCGCGCATGTTTGACGCGCTGACCGACCAGCTGCGCGCGCACGTCAATGAGCTGCGGCAGATCGAGCGGGAGATCATGATCATCGCGGTGCGCGATTCCGGCATGCCGCGCAAGGATTTCATCGCCACCTTCCCGAAGAACGAAACCAGCGCGCGCTGGCTCTCCAGGCACGTGAAGGCGGGCAAGAAGTATTCCGCGCCGCTGGCACGGCTCAAGGACGAGATCGAGCGCCGGCAGAGGAAACTGACGGATCTCGAACAGCGCCATCACCTGTCGGTCAACGACATCAAGGAGATCAACCGCGAGGTCTCGATCGGCGAGGCCAAGGCGCGGCGTGCCAAGAAGGAGATGGTGGAAGCCAATCTGCGCCTGGTGATCTCGATCGCGAAGAAGTACACCAACCGCGGCCTGCAGTTCCTCGATCTGATCCAGGAAGGCAATATCGGCCTGATGAAGGCGGTCGACAAGTTCGAATATCGCCGCGGCTACAAGTTCTCGACCTATGCCACCTGGTGGATACGCCAGGCCATCACGCGCTCGATCGCCGACCAGGCGCGCACCATCCGCATTCCGGTGCACATGATCGAAACCATCAACAAGCTGAACCGCATCTCGCGGCAGATGCTGCAGGAGATGGGTCGCGAGCCGACGCCGGAGGAGCTCGCCGTCCGCATGGAAATGCCGGAAGACAAGGTACGCAAGGTGCTCAAGATCGCCAAGGAGCCGATCTCGATGGAGACGCCGATCGGCGACGATGAGGATTCGCATCTGGGCGATTTCATCGAGGACCAGTCGGTGGCCTCGCCGATCGACCAGGCGACCATGGAATCGCTGCGGGAGACTACGCACTCGGTGCTGGCGCAACTCACGCCGCGCGAGGCCAAGGTCCTGCGCATGCGCTTCGGCATCGACATGAATACCGACCATACGCTCGAGGAAGTCGGCAAGCAGTTCGACGTCACGCGCGAGCGCATCCGCCAGATCGAGGCCAAGGCGCTGCGCAAACTGCGCCACCCGAGCCGCAGCGAACAGCTGCGCAGCTTCCTGATGGACGATTGAGCCGCCCCGGCCGGCCGCGCTGTTCCGGGGCGTGGATGCGCCGCGTCCCGCAGGCCTCAGACGGTCAGTGAAACGCCGCCGCCGCGGCCGCGACCCGGCGCCGTGGCGCTCGCGCTCTGGGCCGCGATGCCGCTGGAGGCTGCCGTGCCCTGGGCCCCGGCGCGGC
>DAHUYP010000008.1 GCA_027315105.1 Gammaproteobacteria bacterium | reverse complement strand
GATGGTGCGCGGATCCTCCATCATGAACGTGATGCATTGGCGCTGGATGGCCTCGTACTCCTCGTCAATGACCCGGTCCTGGCGGCAGGTTCGAAGCGCCGCGTCCGCATCCAGCCGCGCGAATGCATCGAGTGTGTCATGCACCAGAACCTGCACCGAACGGCCGAGATGGCGCACCTCGCGATAGCGGTCCTCCGGCCGCTCGACGCTCGCCAGACGCGCGGCGATGAGGCCGATCTTCTCGCATTCATCCCCGATGCGCTCGAGGTCGGTGATGGTCTTGATGGTCGCGACGATCATGCGCAGATCGCCGGCGGCCGGGGCGCGCATCGCGAGGATGCGGCTGCACTCCTCGTCGATCGAGACCTCCATGCCATTGACCTTGTGATCGTCCATGGCGACCGCCCGGCCCAGCGAGCTGTCGCATTCGACCAACGCCGTCAGGCTGCGCGATAGCTGGTCCTCCACGAAACCGCCCATCGCGAGCACCTTGCTGCGCACCCTTTCGAGGTCCTCGTTATAGCGCTTCGAGGTATGGTGGGTGAGATCAGCGGCTTCCATGGGCGGTCTCGGCATCTCGTGGTGACGGCGCAAGCCTGCGCGCTGCAAGCGAAATATAGCGCAATCGGCGTTCCCCGCGCTGCGATGCCTATCGCAGCTTCGACATTTTCTTGCCGCTTTGGTTCCCGCTCGGGCGCCGGCCGTACAGGCGGGCGTTCAGGCCGTCTTGCGCAGCCGCTCGGCCGGGAAGTGGCAGGTAAATCGGCTGCCGCGAGACTCCTCGCTCTCGATCGAGAGCTGTCCGCCATGCCGCTGCAGGACGTGCTTGACGATCGCCAGCCCCAGTCCGGAGCCCCCGGTGGCGCGGCTGCGGCCCGCATCGACGCGGTAGAAGCGCTCGGTGAGCCGCGGTATGTGTTCCGGAGCGATGCCGATACCGCTATCGGTGACCGAGAAATGCCCGCCCTCCTCGTCCGTCCACCAGCGCATCTGCACTGCGCCATCGGGCGGCGAGTACTTGGCTGCATTGTCCACCAGGTTGGCGAACGCGGAGTGGATCTGCAGCTCCTCGCCCAGCAGCAGCGCGCCGGAGTCGGCCGCGACCTGGACCCGCGCCGGGTGCTGGCGGCGCGCCAGCAGGTCCTGGCGCAGCTGCGCCATCAGCGCCGCGACGTCGATCGGCTGCATCGGGGCATCGCCGTCGGAGGATTCCAGCCGCGACAGCTCGAGCAGATCCTGCACGATGCCGGTCATGCGCTGCGACTGGCGTCGCATTTCCTGCAGCGGGGCCATCAGCGCCGGATCGATGTCCGGGTCCTGGGAGATGGTCTCGAGATAACCGGAGATCACCGTCAGCGGCGAACGCAGCTCGTGCGAAGCATTGGCGACGAAATCCTTGCGCATGGCCTCGAGCCGCGCCTCGCGCGTCACGTCGCGCACCAGGACCAGCAGCTGGCCGGCCCCGTACGGCACGATCTGCAGCGACAGGTGCTGTTCGCCGCTCATCGCCGAGCGCACGATCACCGGCATCGCATACTCCCCGCCGCGCACGTAGCGCACGAATTCCGGCTGTCGCACCAGATTCTCGATGCGCAGCCCGACGTCGCCCTTGCCACGAAAGCCGAGCAGGCGCGCGGCCGTGCGATTGAACCACAGGATCTCGGCCTGCGGATTGAGCACCACCACGCCGTCGGGCATGGCGGCGGTCGAGCGCCGCAGCTCGCGCAGCAGCCGCAGCAGGCGCTGCTTGTGGAATTGCTTGCGCCGGTACAAGCGCACGATCATCGCCACCAGCACGCCCCATGGGCCGGCCAGATCGGGTGCCAGCTCGATCTGATCCGCCTGCAGCCAGCGCAGCAGCCGCACCAGGTTCAGCAGCTGCATCGCCAGGCCGTATGCCAGCACCACGGCCAGGCCGGCCGCGGGGGCGCCGATCATCAGACCGACCACCAAGCCCAACGCCAGCGCCAGCGACCATCGCACCAGCAGCTGCAGCCAGCCCGGGGAATTCATGCGCCGCTGCGCGCCGCGCACCGCATCCGCGTCGCCCTCAGGTCTCGGGCCGGGCCGAGAAGCGATAGCCAGCGCCGCGCACGGTCTGCACCAGCCGGTCGTAGCCGAATTCCTCGAGCGCCTTGCGCAGGCGCCGGATGTGCACGTCGATCGTGCGCTCCTCGACGTAGACGTTGCCGCCCCAGACGCGGTCGAGCAGTTGCTCCCGGCTGTACACGCGCTCCGGATGGGTCATGAAGAACTCCAGCAGGCGGTATTCGGTCGGCCCGAGCGTCACCGTACGCTCACCGGCCATGACGCGATGGCCGGCACGGTCGAGCGTCAGCTCATGGACCCGGACGGTCTCCGTCTCGTCCTGCGCGCCGCTGCGGCGTAGCACCGCATTCACGCGCGCGATCAGCTCGCGCGGCGAGAACGGCTTGGTCATGTAGTCGTCCGCCCCGCCCTCGAGGCCTGCGACCTTGTCGGCCTCCTCGGCGCGCGCCGTCAGCATGATCACCGGCAGATCGCGGGTCTCGCGCTCGCGCTTGAGCGCGCGCGTGAGCTCCAGGCCGCTGTTGTCGGGCAACATCCAGTCGATCAGCACCAGATCCGGGCGCCGGTCGGCCAGAGCCGCGCGCGCCGCCTGGCAGTCTTCCGCCTCGCGCACATCGAAACCTGCGCGCTTGAGCCCGAAGGCGATCATCTCTCGGATCGGCCGCTCATCCTCGACGATTAAAATCTGCTTTGAAGTCATATTGTTGCAATCCTGCGCGCGCACCTTAGGGGGCATTTGTTGCATTCATATGACGCACAGCGCAATTCTGTCAGCTTCGTGACTCGAGCGCTGGCCCCTGCGCCGGCGGCACGGCGACGTCATCGCGCAGATAGACCGGCTGTGCCTCCTCCGGCGCCACCGCGCAGCGCAGGCCGTCCTGGGCCGCGAGCAGCGCGATCTCGCGGGCCCGGGGCTGCAGCTGCGCGAACACCGGCGAGAGCTGCCCGCCAAGCCGCTCGAGCAATGCCGGATAGGCGCCGAAGCCCGACCCAGCCCCGCACACCGCCCCGCCGGCCCAGCCGGCCGGCAGGGCGACGCGCTCGGGAGCGGCGACCGCCTCCACCCCCACCGCGTCCGCGTCGTTACCCTGCCGCTGCTCGAAACAGCCCCAGTAGACCTCCCCCATGCGCGCATCCTGGCAGACCAGCGCCCGCCCGCCCGCACCGGCCCGCCCCACCGCCTGCGCCGCTACGGCGCGCAGATCGGACACCGGGATGACCGGCAGCGCAAGCGCGAACGCCAGGCCCTGGGCGATGCTGGCGGCCAGGCGCACGCCGGTGAAGGCGCCCGGGCCGCGCCCAAAGGCGATCACATCGAGCTGCTGCAGATCCAGACCAGCCTGCGATAATAGCTGCTGGATCATCGGCAGGATCAGCTCGCCCGAGCCGCGCGCGCGCTGTGCCTCACGTACACTGACCTGCCCATCGAGCCACAGGGCCGCGGAACAGAGCTCCGTGGCGGTATCCAGGGCCAGCAGCCTCACGACGGCGCGGCCGCCAGCACGGCGCCGTCCAGGGTGTCGAGCCCGATGTCGCGCAACCGCTGCTGCGCCACCTCCGGCACCCGCGTGACCGCCATCGGCGGCAGGCTGGCGCGGAACACCCGCCCATAGGCTCGATCGCTCAGCCGCGGATCGCAGATCACCACCACGCCCTGGTCCTGCTCGCTGCGGATGAGCCGACCGACGCCTTGCTTGAGCGCCAGCACCGCCTCGGGCAGCTGATAATCCTTGAATGGATTGCCCCCTTGCGCCCTCAGGTGCTCGATGCGCGCACGCACCACCGGATCCTCCGGCGAGGCGAACGGTAGTCTGTCGATGATCACCAGGCGCAGGGCCGCACCCTGCACATCGACGCCCTCCCAGAAACTCGCCGTGCCGAGCAGCACCGCATGACCGCTGCTGCGAAAGCGTCGCAGCAGCTGCTCGCGCGGCGCCGTGCCCTGCACCAGCAGCGTCAGTCCGGCCGGCAGCTGCGGCGCGAGCCGCTCGGCGGCCTGGCGCAGCGCGCGGTGGCTGGTGAACAGCACGAACGCACCGCCGCGGGCGCTCTCGAGCAACGGCCTGGCGGTGTCGACCACCGCCTCGACATAGGCCGGGTCCGAGGGCTCGGGTAGGGCGCGCGGCAGATACAGCAGCGCCTGCCGGGCATAATCGAACGGGCTGTCCAGGCGCAGCGTGGCGGCATCGGCAAGCCCGAGGCGGCCCGCGAAATGGCTGAAATCCTCGCGCACGGCCAGGGTCGCGGAGGTGAAGATCCAGGCGCTGCGCGAGCGAGTCTGCAGTGCGTGAAAGCGGCTCGCGATCTCGTAGGGCAGCAGGCGCAGCGCAAAGCCGCGCGCACCGGTGGACAGCGTGCGTGCGCCGGCGAGCGCCACGGCCGCCGGATCGCCGCCCGGGCCGGCATCGATGATCTGCCCGAGCGCCGCCGCCAGTGCGCGGGCGCGCGCCGCGCACAGCTGCAGCTCAGGATCCGAGGCCATCGGCTCGAGCACGCCGGGGGCGCTCTCGAGGCAGCGCTGCAGCGCTGCAAAGGCCTCGTGCGCATCGGGGCCCAGCTCCTGCCAGCCGCGCTGCCGCTCGCCGCCGCCCGCGCTCGCCTGCGCCGCGGCGAGTGCGTGTTCCAGATCTGCGCCGACTGCGGCCGACTCGCGCGCCGGCACGCCCGCCGCCCGCAGCCGCTGCTTCATGTCCGCAATCAGCAATTCGATCTGGCGGCTGCTGCAGCTGACGCCGAAGAATTCGCTCGCCAGGTCCGGCAGCTGGTGCGCCTCATCCAGGATCACCGCATCCACGCTCGGCAACAGGTCGCCGAATCCGTCCTCCTTGAGCGCCAGGTCCGCCAGCAGCAGGTGATGATTGACGACCACGATGTCGGCTTCCTGCGCGGCGCGGCGCGCCTCGAACACATGGCAACGTGCGAAATCAGCGCACCGTGGACCGGTACAGTTCTCCCGCGTGGAGCTGATGTGCGGTCGCAGCGGGTGGGCATCGGCGAACTGCGGCAGCTCTGCCAGATCGCCGCTCCGGGTCGCCTGCGACCATTCGAGCACACGCTGCAGCATCGGCCCGGCCGGCGCGGACAGCAACGGTTGCTGCCGTGCGAATTCCGCCAGCCGCGCCAGGCACAGGTAATTCGACCGTCCCTTGAGCAGTGCGACGCGCGCCGGGCGCCCCAGGGCACCGGCCAGCAGCGGCAGGTCCCGATGGAAGAGCTGGTCCTGCAGCGTACGCGTACCGGTCGATATCAGCACTCGCAGGCCCGATAGGAGCGCGGGGACCAGATACGCGAAGGTCTTGCCGGTACCGGTACCCGCCTCCACCAGCAGCGTGTCGCGCGCGCGCAGCGCGGCGTCGATGCGCGCCGCCATCTGCTGCTGTGCAGGACGTGGCTTGAAGCCCTGCAGAGCGCGTTCGAGCGGGCCGTCGGCGCCCATGATCGCCTCGAAGTCCGGCATGTTACGGCGCACTGGGCGCACGGCGACCGGGAAATTCCCGCGTCATCCGGACCGGCCGGTATAATTGCATGCTGCTACTCCGCTTTGACTCGAGGATACGTCATGGCGACCGCTCCCCACACTCTCGCATCCTTGTCCGAAATCTCAAAAAGCGTCGCGGAGTGGGTCGCCGGCGTGCGGGAACTGACACAGCCGGACAAAGTCCACTGGTGCGACGGCTCGCCGGGCGAATTCCAGCGCCTGCGGGACGAGTTGCTCGCCAAAGGCGAGCTGCGCGAGCTCAATCAAAAGACCTTCCCGGGTTGCTACCTGTATCGCTCCGATCCGACCGATGTCGCCCGCGTCGAGCATCTGACCTATGTCTGCACGCAGTCGAAGGAGGATGCCGGCCCGAACAACAACTGGATGGATCCGCTCGAGGCCAGGGCCAGGATGAGCGCGTTGTTCCGCGGCGGCATGACGGGCCGGACACTCTATGTCGTGCCGTACTGCATGGGGCCGCTCGATTCGCGCTACGCGCGCTGCGGCGTCGAGATCACCGACAGCGCCTATGTGGTGCTCAACATGGCCATCATGACGCGCATGGGGCGCGCCGCGCTCGAGCGCATCGCGATGGAAGGCACGTTCGTGCGCGGCCTGCACTCGGTCGGCGATCTGGATCCCGCGCGCCGCTTCATCATGCATTTTCCCGAGGAGCTCTCGATCCAGAGCATCGGCTCGGGCTACGGCGGCAATGCGCTGCTGGGCAAGAAATGCCACGCGCTGCGCATCGCGAGCTGGCAGGCGCGCGACGAGGGCTGGCTGGCCGAGCACATGCTGATCGTCGGCCTGCAGAACCCCCGCGGCGAGACGCATTACGTGGCCGCGGCATTCCCGTCCGCCTGCGGCAAGACCAACCTCGCGATGCTGATCCCGCCCGACTCGCTGCCGGGCTGGAAGGTGTTCACGGTCGGCGATGATATCGCCTGGCTGCAACCGGGCGCCGATGGCCGCCTGTGGGCGATCAACCCGGAGTGCGGGTATTTCGGCGTCGTGCCGGGAACCAACGCCAGGACCAACCGCAATGCGGACCAGACCATCCGCCGGGATACCATTTTCACCAACGTCGGCTTGACGGCCGACAATGAGCCCTGGTGGGAGGGCCGCGGTGAGGGCGAGCCGGCGATCGACTGGCGCGGGCGCCCGTTCGATGCCGGCAATGGCCCGGCCGCGCATCCGAATTCGCGCTTCACGGTCAGTGCGGCGCGAAATCCGGCCTTCGCCCGCGCCGCGGATGATCCGCGCGGCGTGCCGGTCTCGGCGCTGATCTTCGGCGGCCGCCGGCGCGAGCTCGCGCCGCTGGTCTACGAAGCCCGCAATTGGCAGCACGGCGTTCTGGTCGGCGCCTCGGTCGCCTCCGAAACCACGGCCGCCGCCGCCGGCCAGGTCGGCGTCGTGCGCCGGGATCCGATGGCGATGAAACCCTTCGCCGGGTACAACTATGGCGATTACTGGGCGCACTGGCTCAGGGTCGGAGCCAGGCTCAAGCACCCGCCGCGCGTATTCCATGTCAATTGGTTCCGCCAGAGCGCCGGCGGCAAGTTCCTCTGGCCGGGCTTCGGCGAAAATCTGCGCGTGCTTGCCTGGATCCTCGATCGCTGCAGCGGCCGTGTCGGCGCCATCGACGCCCCGATCGGCCACATGCCGCACCCGGGGGATCTCAATACCAGCGGCCTCGACGTCAGTGCCGAAGCGCTCGCCGAGCTGACCGCCGTGCCCGTGGGCCCCTGGCGCAAGGAGGCCGAGGACCTGCGCGCCTATCTGCAGCAATTCGGCGCGCGCTTGCCGGGCGCAATGCTGGCGCAGGTCGATGAGCTCTCGCGGCGGCTGGCCGCAGCGCCCGCTCACTGAGCAGAATCGGCGCTGGTACACCGGCGCAGCCGTGCTGCTGCGCCCCCCGTGCTCAGCAATCCTCGCAGACGAAGTGAATCGTCAGCGGTGAGTCCTGATCGGGAATGCGGCCCAGCCCGATCAGGCCTTCGCCCTTGATCGGCATGCTGTCGCGCCGCACGAACGCTTCCTCCTCGCCGCTGATCTGCACGAAGGTACCGTTGGTGCTCTGATCCGTCAGCGTGAAGCGATTGCGGCTGAATTCGATGCGCGCGTGCAGGCGCGAGATCAGGTTGCCGCGGATCACGATATCGTTGTCGTCGGCCCGTCCGATCGCGACGTGCGGGCGCGACTCATCGAGGATCACCTCGCGGTCCTGCACCGACAGACGCAGCCGCTGCGGCCTGCGATTGTCGCGCCCGGTCAGGGCGATCGCCGGCAGCATGCTGGTGACGTCCTCGGTCTGCCACAGCACCTCGTAGAGCGCCACCTCGCCGCCCTGGCCGCGGATCGTCGCGACGTCGATCTGCCGCACCGATGCGCGCCACTCGGGCGAGAGTCTTTCGACCGTCGCCGCAGTGGTGATGATCTGGCCCGCCTTGGCCTGGCTGGTCATGCGGTTGGCGGTGTGGACGCTGGCGCCGAACACATCGCGGGCCTCGAGCACCACCGGGCCGAAGTGGCATCCGATCCGGATCGCCACCGGCTGGCCTTCCACCCGCAACTCCGTGTGGGCGGCGATCTGCTTCTGCATCTGGCCGGCGGCGTTGAGCGCATCGTCCGCGGTCGGAAAGGTCGACATGACCTCGTCGCCGATGGTCTTGATCACGGTGCCGTTGTGCCGTTCGGTGGCTTCACGCATCACCTCCAGGCAGGTGGCTACCATGTCGCGGGCGCGCAGATCCCCCATCACCTCGAACAGGCGGGTCGATCCGACCACGTCCGCGAACAGGATCGCAAGCTCGATGTCTTTGCCCATGCTTTCCGGATGTTACTTGAAGGAGCTGTGAAGCATTGGCGGAAAGCCCATTAAGTCGGCGCTGCGGAAGATTATACGCGAGCGTCGCGGAACGGCTATGAGGGCTCGTCGGCCCGCCGCGCGTGCCGCTAGGCCGCGCACAGCGCGGCCGCGTCACGCAGCAGCCGAGCAGCCTCGCCCCCCGCGAGCGCCGCCGGCGGCGCCTCGCTCTGGCCCTGCGAGAGCCAGCGCCGGTAGCGGCGCGCGCCCGGCTGTCCGGCGTACAGACCCAGCATATGGCGCGTAATCGCCCCCAGGCGCTCGCCGGCCGCCACTTCGCGCTCGGCATACGCGGCCATGCGCTCGAGCTGCGCGCCTGCCGGAGGGCAGCACCAGCCGTCGTCGAATACTTCCTGGTGAAGCTGCGCGAGCACCATGGGCCGATGATAGGCCTCGCGCCCGAGCATCACGCCGTCCGACCAGCGCAAGGCGTCGCGACATTGAGCCACGGTGCGCAGGCCGCCGTTGACGCCGATCGACAGCTGCGGGAACTCGCCCTTGAGCCGTTGCACCACGTCGAAGCGCAGCGGCGGAACCTCGCGGTTCTCGCGCGGCGACAGTCCGCCGAGCACGGCCTTGCGGGCGTGCACGATGAAGCACGTGCAGCCGGCCTCGGACACGGTTGCGGTAAAATGCCGCAGCCGCTCGTAGTCCTGCTCGTCATAGTGCCCCACCTGCGCGCGAGCGCCGGCTCCGCCCACCACCCCGACGCGCATCTTCACGCTCACCGGAATCCTCACCGCGCCGAGCATGGCTGCGACGCAGGCGGCGACCTGCGCAGGCTGCTGCATCAGGCACGCACCGAAGGCCCCGGCGTGCACCCGATCGCTCGGGCAGCCGCAGTTGAGATTGATCTCGTCGTAGCCGGCGCCCTCACCGGCGGCCGCCGCCGCCGCCAGCAATGCCGGATCGCTGCCACCGAGCTGCAGCGCCAGCGGGCGCTCCTCGGGCGAGAAGCGCAGCAGCCGCTCCTGATCGCCGTGGACGACGGCGGCTGCGGTGATCATTTCCGTGTACAGACGCACGGCCGGCGAGAAGCCGCGCAGGAAGAAGCGGCAGTGCCGATCGGTCCAGTCCATCATCGGGGCGACGCTGACGCGGCAGTCGAACTGAGTCATTTACAGGCGAGTTTCCCGGCAGACGGTCGGTTCGGCCATTATAGATCGACACCAGCCCCGCAACGCCGGGGCGGACGATCGTGTGCTCCATCGATACGTCCTTCCCGAAGCTCGGATTGCCGGCGCGTGTCCCCGGCAGCGCCTGAAGTCCGCGCCGCGCTGTCAGGCCGGGAGATCCTGGCGCCGGCTATGCGCGTCCGATGGCACTGAACGAGCCGTACTGCCGGGCGTAGTAGAGCAGCGGCTGCCCGTCGCGGGTCCTGGCGCCTTCCACCAGCCCGACCACGATCGCATGATCGCCGCTCATGAAGATCTGATTCGTCAGGCACTCGATCTGGGCAAGAGCCTCGGGTATCAATGGCACGCCCAGGCGCTCTCCCCAATCGAATACTGCATTGGCGGTCTTGTCGCGCCCCTTGCAGGCAAATCGCTGCGCGATGCCCGTCTGCTCGGCGCGCAGCAGGCTCACGCCGAAAGCCTTGCTCTCGACCATCGACGCAAAGCTGTCGGCCGCGTGCTGAATCGCAAACATCACCAGCGGCGGATCGAATGACAGCGTCACAAACGAGGACACGGTGAGTGCCATGACGGCCTCGCTCCGGCCGTCGCCGACGGCCACCACGGACACCGCGCCCGCGGCGGCGCGGCCTATGCGTCGGTAGATGTCGCCCGAAATCGGCATGCCAAGGCTCCTTCCGAACTGCCGCGCCATTCTAATGCGGCACCGCGGCCGGCCGTGGGCGCCGGCACGGCTAGGCCGCGGCCACGCCGCCGGCGCGCGGCGGATTCTCCGCGACCAGGGAATCGATCGGGCACGGCTGGGCGATGAAATAACCCTGCGCAAATTGCACCCCCAGGCCCTTGAGCTCGCCGAATACGGCGGCCGACTCGACCTTCTCGGCGATGGTCGCGATTCCGAGCGCGCGTCCCACCTGGCTGATCGCCTCCACCATGCTGCGATCGACCGCGTCGCTGGTGACCTTGCCGATGAACTGACCATCGATCTTGAGGAAATCGACCGGCAGGTTCTTCAGATAATGGAACGAGGACAGGCCGCTGCCGAAATCATCGAGGGCAAAGCGGCAGCCGCGCTTCTTCAGTTCCTGCATGAAATTGACCGCCTGCGTCATGCTCGTGATGACCGCGGTCTCGGTGATCTCGAAGCACAGGCCGCGTGCGATGCGCGGATCCTCCACCAGCGACAGCACGTAGTCGAGAAAGCTGCGGTCGCTGAGTGACATCCCGGAGAGATTGAGCGCGAACAGGAAGGGCGGCTCGGCGCCGCTGGCATGCCGCTGCAGCACCTGGACCGCGCGCCACACGACCCAGCGATCGATCGGCGAGACCACGTTGTAACGCTCGGCGGCGGGGATGAACTCAGCCGGCATCACCAGTTCGCCATCGTCGCCGCGCAGCCGCACCAACAGCTCGTAGAACGCCGGCAGTGCCGGCGCATCGCAGCCGGTCGGCACGATCGGCTGGTAGTAGATCTCGAGCCGCTCCTCGTCCACCGCGCGCGTGACCCGGCCGACCCAGTACATCTCCCGGTGGCGGCCGGAAACCTCGCTCGAGTCGTACAGGTGCACGCGGTTGCGCCCGGCGTCCTTGGCGGCGTAGCAGGCGATGTCGGCGGCGCTGAGCAGGCTCGCGACGCTGTCGGTATCGCGAGTGATCTCCACCACGCCGATGCTCGCGCCGATGCTGCTGCCGTTGTGTTCCCAGACGAATCGATAATCGCGAATCGCCTGCCGGATGTTGTCGGCGATCTTCGCTGCCTGCTCGACGCTGCAGTGCCGCGCCAGGATGCCGAATTCATCGCCGCCCAGGCGCGCGATGGTATCGGCGCTGCGAACGTGCGCCTGCAGCAGTCCGGTCACGTCGCGCAGCAGGCGGTCGCCGGCGGAATGCCCGCAGGTATCGTTGACGACCTTGAACTGGTCCAGGTCCACGTACAGCAGCGCGTGCGGGCCGTTGCCGTCCTTCGCCGCCTGGAGCGCGTCGGCCAATCGATTGTCGAACTCGCGCCGATTGATCAGGCCGGTGAGCGCATCGTGGCTCGCCTGGTACGACAAGGCGCGCTTGAGCCGTCGCTCCTTGGTCACGTCGCGGAACACCACCACCGCACCGACGATCTCGCCGCTGCGGTCACGGATCGGGGCCGCCGAGTCCTCGATCTCGATTTCCTGCCCGAGGCGGTTCTGCAGCACGCTGTGCTCGGCAAAATGCACCAGCTGGCCCTCCCGCAGGCATCGCACCAGCGGATTCTCCAGCTCGCGGTGGTTCACTTCATCGAGCAGCCGCAGCACCGTGCCGAGCTTCTCGCCCCGGGCCTGCGGGCCGGCCCAGCCGCACAGCTGCTCGGCCACCGGATTCATGTAGTCGATGCGGCCATCGCGGTCGGTCGTGATGACGGCGTCGCCGATCGACTGCAGCGTCACCTGTGCCCGCTCCTTCTCGGCGAACATCGCCTGTTCGGCGCGCTTGCGGGCGCTGATGTTCGCCATCGTGCCCTCGTAGGCGACGATGCGATGCTCCTCGTCGTGCACCACCCGGGCGCTCTCGAGCACCACGACCTCCGAGCCGTCGCGGCAGCGCAGTACGAACTCGGCGTTGTGAATCTCCCCCTGCGATTCCAGAGCGCGCTCGAACTCGGCGCGCTCGGCGGGATTGCGATACAGCATCGCGATGCCGGGCAGTGCGTAGATCTCCTCGGCGCTGCCGTAGCCGAGCATCTTGACGAACGCCGGATTCACCTCCAGCAGGCGGCCGTCCGGCGCGCACTGATAGACACCCTCGAGCACGCGCTCGTAGAGCCGGCGAAACTTGGCTTCGCTGGCCCGCAGCGCCTGCTCGGCGCGCCGACGTTCGATCGCGATTCCGGTCAGCCGCGCGGCATGCACCATGAGGTCCAGGTCGCGTGGCTGCGGCGCGCCGATCGCCGGCCGATAGACGGTCACCGCGCCGAGCACGCGCCCGCTGGCGGCCTTGATCGGCACCGCCCAGGCGGCCTTGAATCCGGCGCTCAGCGCCAGCTCGCGTCGGCGCTGCCAGAAAGCATCGCGCTCGATATCCGCGGCCAGCACCTGCCGGCCGAGATAGACCGCGGCGGCGCTCGAGCCGTTGCGGATATCGATCGGCATGCGCTCCTCGACCGCACGCCAGCGCGCCGGCAGGCGTTTGCCGACGACTTCGACGAAACCCTGGCCTTCCGGCCCGAGGCGGCTGATCGCCGCGGTGAAGCTGCCGTTGATCGATTCGATCAGTTCGACGATCGATTCCAGCACCGCCGGCAGGGCCGCGTCGGCGGCGATGCGCTCGAACACATCGCGCTCGCCGGCCGTGATCTTCTCGGCCCGCCGCCGTGCGGTGATGTCGGTGATGCTCGCGCGCAGCAGGCCACTGGCCCCCGGCAGCACCATCAGGCGCACCTCGGTCTCGACCTGCTCGCCCGCGGCATCACGGTGCAGCCACTCGAATTCCTGCGGCTGCCCCGCGGCGGCGCGCGCGCTCAGACCGGCGAACAGCTGCGAGGCCTGCTCGCCATGCGCCTGCAGCGGCGCGGACAGATCCGCCGGCGTGAGCTCGGGCAGCCGCTCGCGCCGAACACCGAAGAATCGCAGCGCGTTTTCGTTGGCGTCGACGTAGTGACCGGATTCGCGGTCGAGCAGCACGATCATTTCCGGCGCGCTCTCGACCAGGGTACGGTAGCGCGCCTCGCTGTCGCGCAACGCCTGCTCGGCGCGTATGCGCTCGCTGGTGTCGCGCAGACAGATCACGTAGACATCGCGACGCTCGATGCGCACGCGACTGGCGATCAGCTCGGCCGAAAAGGAATGTCCGTCCTTGTGCCGGGCCTCGCATTCGCGCGGCCGCAGGTCGCCGCGGTCGGCCTCGACCCGGAACGCGAGCGCGCGCAGACCCTGCTCGATCGAGCCGTGTACCGCCAGATCGGGCAGCAGGCGGGTGATCGACTGGCCCATGATTTCCGAGCGCGAATAGCCGAACACGCGCTCGCCCGTCGGGTTGAAGATCTTGACGGCCCCATCGGCGGTGACCGAGATCACCACGTCCTTGATGTGGTCGAGGATCGCCTGCAGGTGCCCCGTGTCCGCGCCGGCGAGGCCCTCGCCGAAGGAGCGCGCCTCATCGGCGATGAGCTGCATCGAGCGCACGATCCCGCGGCGCTCATCATCGATCTGCTGGTAATGGTCGCTGATCAGCGACAGCAGCCGCGCCAGATCCAGCTCACCGCCATTGCCGAGGCGCGACTGCTCCAGCTGCTCGCGCAGGCGCGCATGCAGCTCCCGCATGGCCGGTGACTGCCGCCGCAGCGGCAACGGCAGCGGCTGCAGGATCGGAACGGCCTCGATTGCCACCGGCTCGTGCGACATAACGTAATGATTCGGCAGGACTGCCTGCATCATACGAAGCAGCATCCCGGACCCGTGTGAAGCAGTACCGATTTCTGTCAAAGCGAGGCGCCGGCTGCGGGCCGGTGCGCCTCAGGGGGTGCCGTCGCGGGCGATCAGCGGGATGGTGTAGGTGCGCGCGATCGAGCCGCTGTCCTGGTCCACGACCACCGTGGCACCGAGGCTCAGGACGCCGGATTGCTGGGGCAGCACGGTCACCTCCTGCTCGAAGGCGACCCCGGAACGCGGGTCGTTGATATCCAGCGTGCGCCCAGACTGAAGTTGCAAGCCCTCGCTGGGCTGAAATTCGGCGTGAATGTGGGTGATCTCGACGTTGGTGGCCGGAATCAGCGCCACCGTGATGCGCAGCGGGCTGCCGACCACCGGTCTGGCCTGGAGCCGGAATTTCATGCCGATCGGGGTCGTCGAACCGCCGGGGCTGACGGCCGACACCATATCGGGGTCGACGCTATCGCTCGACCTGGGCGCGGTCCTGGCCGCGGCAGCCGCCGCCTGGCCCGCGTGCGCGGCATCCGGCGAGGTCGAGCGGCCGCAGGCCGCAAGCGCGGCGATCAGCGCCACGGCGGCCACCGCACTCGAACCCCGTGCCACGCCCGTCCTACCCGTCGCTGTCCATTGCATCGCTGCCGACATTATCACAGGTCCCGGGCGGGGTCCGGAAGCGGCTCAGCGCGCTCGCAGCAGCGACGGCGGCTCCTCCAGTACCTGGCATTGCTGCATGAGATCGCCCACGTAGCCTTCCCAGAAGCGCGCCTCGCCGGCCCAGGGAAAGGCACGCGGAAACGCCGGATCGGCCCAGCGCTCCGCCACCCATGCGGCGTGGTTGAGCATGCGTACCGCGCGCAACGCCTCGAGCAGCCGCCATTCGCGGAAGTCGAGCGCGGCGAACTGATCGTAGCCTTCCAGGATCTGCATCCACTGCCGCTGCTGCTCGTCGGCATTACCGGACAGGAACATCCACAGGTCCTGCATCCGCGGTCCGGTCAGGCAATCGTCCAGATCGACGATCAGCGGACCGCGCGACTGCCACAGGATGTTGCCGAGGTGACAGTCGCCGTGCAGCCGGATCATCGACAAGGGCGCAGCCTCGGCAAACAGGGCCGCGATCCCGCGCACCAGCGCGGCGCTGGTCTCGGCATAGCGTTGACGCATGTGCTCGGGCAGCAGCGGCGAGCGCAGCAGGCGCGCGCGCGCGCGCCCCCCGAGTTGCTCGCCGTCGAGCGCCGGCCGATGGGCAAACGCCCGCCGAGCCCCGACCGCGTGAATGCGCGCGATCGTGCGGCCGAGCAGCTCCCGGGCTCCGGGCCGATCGAGCTCCGGAGCCGTGCCGGCGCAGAGCGGGAATGCCGCCAGGCGGAACTCGTGATGCCGATGCAGCGTCGAGCCGGCGATCACGAGTGGCGCCGCGACCGGGATCTCCTGCGCCGCCAGCTCGGCGGCGAACGCGTGTTCCTCGAGGATCTGCGCATCCGACCAGCGCCCGGCGCGGTAGAACTTCAGCACCACCGGCTCGCCATCGTCCCGCCCGAGCCGATAGACCCGGTTCTCGTAGCTGTTGAGCGCGAACAGGCGCCCATCGGGCGCCAGTCCGAGCGCCTCCGCGGCATCGAGCACCGCGTCCGGGGTCAGCGTCGCGAACGGCGCGGCCTGCCCGGCGCCGGCCCCGCCCTTGCCCCGCGGCGGTGCACCGTCGTGACGCGGCTCAGTGCACATCGCCGGTGACTGCGCAGACGACGACTTCGATTGCAGTTATCATTTATGAATCATCGATTTAGCATAAGAGGTGCCGCCGCCGTGTCACGAAGGTCGATCCTGGTCACCGGCGGTGCCGGCTATATCGGCAGCCACGTGCTGCTGCAGCTGCGCTCTCGCGGCGAGCGCGTCGTGGCGCTCGACAATCTGTCCACCGGCTTTCGGCAGGCGGTGCGCGATGCGCCGCTGATCGTCGGCGACGCCGGCGACCGGGCGCTGCTCGAACACCTGGTCCGCGAGCACGCTGTCGACACGGTCATGCACTTCGCCGCCCATACGGTGGTCCCGGAATCCGTGCGCGAGCCGCTCAAATACTACGGCAACAACACCTGCACGACGCGCAACCTGCTGCAGGTCTGCCTGCAGCAGGAGGTACGGCAGCTGGTGTTCTCGTCCACTGCCGCAGTGTACGGCATCCCGGCCGGCGGCTTCGCCAGCGAAGACATGCCGCTCAGCCCCATCAATCCGTACGGCACGTCGAAATTGATGTCCGAGTGGATCCTGCGCGATCTGGCCGCCGCCAGCGAACTGCGCTACGTGAGCCTGCGCTATTTCAATGTTGCCGGGTCCGACCCGCAGGGCCGCATCGGCCAGTCGACGCGCCAGGCAACGCTGTTGATCAAGGTGGCATGCGAAGCCGTGGTCGGCAGGCGCGCGCACGTGTCGATCTATGGCACCGACTACGACACGCCGGACGGTACCGGGGTGCGCGACTACATCCATGTCGAGGACCTGGCGCGCGCCCACGTGGACGCGCTCGACTATCTGCGCCGCGGCGGCCCATCGGCAGTGTGCAATTGCGGCTACGGCCACGGCCACAGCGTACGCGAGGTGCTCGACAGCGTGCGGCGCGTCGCCGGCCAGGCGCTAACGATCAAGGAAGAGCCGCGGCGCGACGGCGATCCGCCGACGCTGGTCGCCCGCGCGGACCGCATCCGTGCACAACTCGGCTGGTCGCCAAAGCTCGACGATCTGGACCTGATCGTCGACAGCTCGCTGCGCTGGGAGCGCCAATTGCTGCGCGCGCCGTGGTAGGCGGAGCATGTACGATCCATGCGACAGGACGCGCGGCAGGCTCGATTCGCATCACGGTCCGGGGCCTGCCGCGCAGCAGCCGCGGACGCGGTGGCTTAGAATGGTTCGATGCGCTGGTTGCTCCCCAAGTCACTGAACGGCTTTCTGCTGCTGGGTCTGGGCATCCTGGCCGGACCGCTGCTGCTGGCGATTCTCAATGCGACCGTGCAGATGCGACACATGGCCGCTACCAGCCAGCAACTGGTGGCCGACAGCGTGCAGACCACCCGCCTGTCGCAGGACCTGTACGCGCAGATTGCGAGCCTCGAGCGTTCCGCGCGGCTCTATCAGGTGCTGGGCGGCGCCCCGGTCCTGGCGGCTTTCAGGGAAAATGACGCGCGGCTGAGCGGCATCGTCGCCGCTTTGCGCCGCGAGCTGCGCGCGCCGCCGGCGCGCGAGCAGCTCGAGCGCCTGAGCGACGTGCAGGACCAGATCCGGGCGCTGGTGCTGCGGGAGCATCCGCCCGCCGGCCAGTCGGCCGAGCTGACGCAGTCGTTCGTGAGCCTGGGCGATCTCGCCAGCGGCGCGGCGGCGATCAACAACCGGCAGATCGACGCCGACGTCGCCGCCCTGCAGACTCACATCGACAAGGCCCGCCGGCAGCTGTTTCTCGAGTCGGCGCTGCTGTTGCCGCTGGTGCTGATCGTGGTGCTGCTGTTCGCGCTGCGCCTGAGCCGTCCGCTGCGGCAGATCGATCGCGCCATCGGCGAGCTCGGCCGCGGCAATTTCTCTCACGATATCGTCGTCACCGGGCCGGTCGACCTGGAGCGCCTCGGGCATCAGCTCGAATGGCTGCGCCATCGGCTGCTCGAGCTGGCGCAGGAGCGCAATCGATTCCTGCGCCACATGTCGCACGAGCTCAAGACGCCGCTGGCCAACATCCGCGAGGGCACCGAGCTGCTGATGGACGGCGCCGTCGGGCAGCTGGATTCGGGACAGCGCGAAGTGACGGCGATTCTGCACGACAATGGCATCAAGCTGCAGCGCCTGATCGAGAACCTATTGAGCTTCAGCGCCTGGCAGAGCAACAGCACCGGACTGGAGATCTCCGAATTCCGCCTGCGGCCCGTGGTCAAGCAGGTGCTCGAGAACCAACAGCTGACGCTGGTATCGCAGCGAGTGCGGCTCGACGTGCTGGTGGACGACGTCACACTGGCCGCCGATCGCGGCAAGATTCGCCTGATACTGGAGAACCTGCTGTCCAACGCCATCAAATACTCGCCGCGCGGCGGCATCATCTATCTGCGTGCGGCCGCCCGCGGTGACGAGCTGGTGCTCGAGATGGCCGATACCGGACCCGGGATTCCCGCCCAGGATCGGGCCCGCATCTTCGAAGCCTTCTATACCGGCCGCGCCCCCGGCGGCCACGTCAAGGGCACGGGGATCGGGCTGTCGGTCGTGAACGAATTCGTCCACGTTCACCAGGGCACCGTGGAGATCGTCGACGGCGAGTTCCCGGGCGCACATTTTCGCATCCGTATGCCGCTGCGCGTCGCGCCGCCGGCGGACTCCAAGAAGCAGGCCGATGCGGCGTAGCAGCTGCCTCGTGCTGGCGTTCATGCTGTGCGGTTGCGATGCGTTCCCGCTCATCGGGCGCCATGCGTCGCTGCCCGCGCAGCGCGGCGAAAACGCCGCCGAGGATCGCGACACCACCGCTGCGCTGCTGCTCGCCAGCACTTTCCAGGGCATGCAGCGCCTGGTTCAATCGCCTCCGGCCGAGCAGGCGGAGATCCTGGCCGCGGCTCGGGCGACCTATACACGCTCGCCACAAGGCGCAGCGCAACTGCGCTATGCTCTGCTGCTGGCGACGCCGGGGCACCCCGGACGCGACCCTGCCCTCGCACAGACCCTGCTGCGCGAGCTGGCCGCGCAACCGGAAACCCTGGTGCCGGTTGAACGCGCCGTGACGCTGGTGCAGCTCGCGCAGCTCGACCGCGAGCTCGGTCTGGCGGCCGACAACGATCGCTTGCAGAACGACGCGCTGCGCACCGATCGAGAGCGCATCGCGGCCATGCAGCGACGCTTGCTGGCCGAATCGGACGAGAACGCCAAGCTGCGCAGGCAGCTCGAGGAGGCGCAGGCCAAGCTCAATGCCATCGCGGACATCGAGCGCAATTTGACCGACCGAAAGCATCGTGCCGAGGGACCCCATCAGTGAATCAACCCATGAAACGCAAGGCCCGGATCCTGGTCGTGGATGACGATCCGGGGCTGCTGCGCCTGCTCACCATCCGCCTGCGCGCGGAGAACTACGAGGTCGAGGCGGTGGAGAACGGGGTGCAGGCGCTCGCGGCCGCCACGCGCTTCCGGCCGGATCTCGTGATCTCCGATCTGCGCATGGACCAGCTCGACGGCATGGGCCTGCTCAAGGAGCTGCAGAGTCGCTGGCCGGGCCTCAAACTGATCATGCTCACGGCGCACGGCACCATCCCCGACGCGGTACAGGCCACGCAGATGGGGGCGTTTGGCTTCCTGACCAAGCCGGTCGAGAAGCAGGAGCTGCTCGATCAGGTGCAGAAGGCGCTGAAGATATCCGGCTTCGTCGACACCGACCAGGACTGGCGCGCCGATTTCATCACCCGCAGTCCGCTGATGGAGGAGAAGCTGGCGCAGGCCCACATGGTTGCCGGCACCGATGCGCGCGTGCTGATCACCGGCGAGAGCGGCACCGGCAAGGAGCTGCTGGCGCGCGCCATCCATAAGGCAAGCCCGCGCCGCAACCGGCCGTTCGTCGCCATCAATTGCAGCGCCATGGCCGAGAACATGCTCGAGAGCGAGCTGTTCGGCCACGCCCGGGGCGCCTTCAGCGGCGCCACGGGTGATCATCGCGGGCTGTTCCAGAACGCCGAGGGCGGCACGCTGCTGCTCGATGAGATCGGCGACATGCCGATGCGCCTGCAGGTCAAGGTGCTGCGCATGCTGCAGGAGAATCTGATCCGGCCGATCGGCAGCACCGAGGCCATCCCGACCAACGTGCGCGTGATCTCCGCCACCCACAGCGACCTGCAGCAGCTCATGGCCGGCGGACAATTTCGCGAGGACCTGTATTACCGCTTGAACGTGGTGCACATCGACATGCCGCCGTTGAATCGGCGCCGCGAGGACATTCCGGTGCTGGTGGCGCACTTTCTGGCCCTCATCAGCCGCGACAGCGGCACGCGCAAGATCTACGCGCCGGAGGCGGTGGAGCTGCTGGCGACCAGTGACTGGCCTGGCAACGTGCGCCAGCTGCAGAACGTGGTGCGTCAGAACGTCGCCATGTCGCAGACCCCGATCATTCCGGTCGAACTGGTGCAGCAGTCCCTCGGCGGCGCGCACGGCAAGCTGCCGTCCTTCGACGAGGCGCGCGATGAATTCACGCGCAGCTACCTGTCGCAGATCCTGCAGATCACCGGCGGCAACGTCAGCCAGGCGGCCCGGCTCGCCAAGCGCAACCGCACCGATTTCTACAAGCTGCTGGGCCGGCACCAGCTGGTACCGGACGACTTCAAGGGCCGGTAGCGGTGCCATCCGACGCCGCTACCGGCCGCGCGGCAGGATCATCCTTGTCTACGTAAGATATTGCTTGCTAACGGTTTATTCCTGACGCCAGCACCGCCGGACGCTGCGGCCTCAGGAGTAGAACGCAGCGAACTGATCGACCACGGACTGCAGCTGCTCGCCGCGCAGCTCGGGGAAGATCGGCAGCGCCAGGACCTCAGCGGCCGCTTTCTCGGCCTGTGGAAAATCTCCGTTCGCATGCCCCAGATAGTCGAAGCATCGCTGCAGATGCAGCGGCACGGGATAGTAGATCTCGCTGCCGATGCCGCGCTGCGTGAGGAATGCGCGCAGCTCGTCGCGGCGCGGGACGCGGACCACGAATTGATTCCAGGTGTGCCGCTGCCCGTTCAGTGCGCTCGGCAGCTTGACGCGGGCGGTGAGACCCGCACGCTCGAAGGCGGCGGCGTAGTAGGCGGCATTGCGCGCCCGCGCCGCCGTCCAGCCATCGAGCAACGGCAGCTTGATTCCCAGCACGGCCGCCTGCAGCTCGTCCAGGCGGAAATTGCCGCCGATGAATGAATGGTAGTATTTCGGCTTCGAGCCGTGCACGCGCAGCACGCGCATGTGCTCGGCGAGCTCGCCGTCCTGTGCGGTGCACATGCCGGCGTCCCCGAAGGCCCCGAGGTTCTTGGTCGGGAAGAACGACAGGCAGCCCACGTCCCCAATGCTGCCGGCACGCCGGCCTTCGGCGTCGTCGGCGCCGATCGCCTGGGCGGCGTCCTCGATGAGCTTGAGGCCGAACTCACGCGCCAGAGCCAGCAGCGCCGTCATGTCGGCGCACTGGCCGTAGAGATGCACGGGCATCAGCGCGCGCACCCGCCCGCCCGTGCGGCGATTGATGAGCCCGCTGCGGCTGCGCTCGCAGTCGTGCTGCAGAAATCTGCTCACCGCCTGCGGATCGATATTGAAGCCCGCGGGCTCGATGTCGCAGAACAGCGGTCGCGCCCCGGTCCGGGCGATCGCGCCGGCGGTCGCGAAGAAGGTGTAAGGTGAGGTGATGACCTCGTCGCCGGCGCCAATTCCCAGAGCCATCAGCGCCAGCAGCAGGGCATCGGTGCCGGAGGACACGCCGACCGCGTGGGCGCAGCGGCAGTAGGCGGCCGTCGCTTTTTCGAAATCCGTCACATACTGGCCAAGAATAAACTGCTGGCTCGCACAAATCTTCTGCAGAACTGGAATAATTTCATGGGCTAACGTCTGATATTGTTGCTTCAGATCCAGCAATGGCACGGTGATGGCCGCCATCGGCGGCATGGACTCGGCTGGCTTGGACATGAACCCTTCCTCAACTGCGTGGATTGCAGGACTTGTGACTCGATTCTATACAACGGCCGGCGCCGGTGCGCCGGCAATACCCGGACGGCGGAAGACTGATCGATGACCGCGCCCGTGCTCATCAAGCGCAGCTTTCTGGTCGCGCTCATGGTAGTGCTGCAAACCATCGCCCCGGCGCTGGTGGCGGTCGCATCGCTCTATGTCGTCACCCACATCTGGCGCATCTCGTTCCAGGATTCGGCCTCGACCCTGGCCGTCATAATCACCTTGATGTTCGTGATGCTGATCCGCCCGCCCCGCGACCTGGGCGCCCAGTTGCATTGGCAGCCGTCGCGGGCCGCCGGCGGCGCGGCCCTGCAGTGGCTGATGCTGCTGCTGGTGCTGCTCGTCATCGGCTCCGGTACCGGCTCGCTGGCGCTGTATCCGGCGCCGGCGATCATCACCTGGTCCCTGGCGACGCCGCTGGCACTGATCGCCAGCACGCTGCTGATCCACCTCGTCATGCGGCGCGTCGTGCTGAGCGCGGTCGGCAGCCGCCGGGTGATCATCGCCGGCTATAACCGCACCAGCCTCGCGCTGGCCCGCACGCTCGAGAGCGATCCCGCGCTGCGGCTGCAGGTGCAGGGCTTCTTCGACGACCGCGGCGCCGATCGGCTCAAGATGGAGCACGGCACGCGCCTGGTAGGCAAGCTGTCCGACCTGGGTGCATTCGCCAAGCAGCACAACATCGACGTGATTTACATCGCGCTGCCGATTCGGCATCTCAAGCGGGTGCTCGACCTGCTCGATGACCTGCGCGATACCACCGCATCGATCTATTACGTGCCGGATATCTTCGTGTTCGACCTGATTCAGGCGCGCTCGAGCGAGCTGAGCGGTATCCCCGTGGTGGCGATGTGCGAGACGCCCTTCTACGGCTACCGCGGCCTGACCAAGCGCCTGTTCGATATCTTCATGTCGGCTTGCTTCCTGGTCGTGGCGTCGCCGCTGCTGCTGTTGATCGCGCTCATGGTGAAGGCGACCTCGCCCGGCCCGGCGATCTTCCGGCAGCGCCGTTACGGCCTCGACGGTCATGAGATCATCGTCTACAAGTTCCGCACCATGACCGTCACCGAGGATGGCGCCGAGCTGCGCCAGGCCTCGCGCGACGACGAGCGCATCACGCCGATCGGCAGATTCCTGCGGCGCTATTCGCTCGACGAACTGCCGCAGTTCATCAACGTGCTGCAGGGGCGCATGAGCCTGGTCGGCCCGCGGCCGCATGCGGTGGCGCACAACGAGCTGTACCGCAGGCTCATCAAGGGCTACATGGTCCGCCACAAGGTGCTACCCGGCATCACCGGGCTGGCGCAGATCAACGGCGCCCGCGGCGAGACCGTCAAGCTCGAGGAGATGGAGGCGCGCGTGCGGCACGACCTCGACTACCTTCGTCACTGGTCGCCGATGCTGGACGTGAAGATCCTGCTGTTGACGGTGCTCAAGGTATTCGGCGACGACAAGGCTTACTGATCCGGGCCGACGTCGCGCACCGCCACCCCGGCGCAGACATAGCCCTCATGGAAGCGGAAACGGCCGCTCGGCGGCGGGTAACGCCTGTCCAGCTCGATCGCGCGTTGCGGCAGCATCGAGAATTGCCCGTGATCGGCCGCGAGGTCATCGCAGCGGACCGTCACGTCGAGAAACCCGAGCGCCTCGCCGGTCAGCGGGAACTGGCACTTGTAGTACGCTTCCTTGGCGGCGAATATCAGCGCCGCGGCGCGCTGCGCACTGCCCGCCGGCAGCGTGCCGAGCCATGCGCGCTCGCTCGGCGCGCAGATTCGCGGCCACAGATTCGGAGTAACGTCGGCAACGACCTCGGCATCCAATCCGACGCTGCGCATGCGCCGCCGCTCGGCAACCACGGCGCCGCAATAGCCCTGCGTGTGGGTGATGCTGCCGACCAATCCGGGTGGCCATTCGGGCTGACGGTCCGCCGCCATTCCCAGCGCGTAGCCCATGATGCCGAGTTGCGCCATGGCATGGCGCGCGCATACCCGCCCGGCGGCAAATTCCTGCCGCCGCGGCAGCCGCGCCCTGGACACGCACCGCAGCTCCTCACGCAGCAGCAGCTGCGGCTCACAGACGCCGCGCAGCTCGCTGGCGGCGACCTCCGGCCCGAACAGCCGCGCCAGGGCCGGCGCATGGCGGGCAGGATTGGGCAGCATTATCGGCGTCGCGGTATCGGTGCTCATGTCGATGGGTCGTTGTGACCGGCGCGCGCGATTCTAGCGCACGGCGCACGATGCACGGCGCGCGCCTGCGGCTCGCGGCGGTTGGATGGGCGCGCCGTTCGCTGGCTGGGCGATTGAACTTAAGGTCGCCGGCGTGACAGCGCCGATGAACCCCCTTAGCATTGAAGCCGAGCCCGACGGGACCGCCGATACGTTTGCATGCCTTTATTGATCGACAACCGATGGCCCGCAGCCGGTGCCGGCAGGGGCGGCCGCCCTGGACCTGCAGGCGGTTCCGCCGACGACCCTGCGAGCGCGTCCTGCATCGAGATCGGGCTCGTCAACAACATGCCGGACTCGGCTCTCGAGGCCACGGAACGGCAGTTCTCGAATCTGCTGGCGGCGGCGGCCGGACCCCTGCCGGTACGCCTGCGCTTCTATTCGCTGCCGGAGATTCCGCGAGCCGACGCCGCGCGTGCGCGCATTTCCGGCTCCTATGGGGAATTGCGCCAGCTCTGGAACGGCAGCCTGGACGCACTGATCGTCACCGGTGCCGAACCGCGCAGCCCAGACCTCAGACAGGAATCCTATTGGGACAGCCTGGTGGAACTGATCGAGTGGTCGAAGGCGAACGTCGCCTCGGCCGTCTGGTCCTGCCTGGCGGCGCACGCCGCAGTGCTGCACCTCGACGGCGTGCCGCGGCGGGCCCTGGCGCAAAAGTGCTGCGGTGTGTTCGAACATCGGGTCAACACCGCCCATCGGCTGACGCGCGACCTCGCGGCACCGACCAGTGCGCCGCATTCGCGTTGGAACGAAGTCGCGCCGGCTGCGCTGGAGAGTTGCGGCTACGAGATCCTGACCGTCTCCGAGCAGGCCGGCGTCAATCTGTTTGCCAAGCAGCTCGGAAGCCTGTTCCTGTTCTGGCAGGGGCACCCGGAATACGACGAGCGCAGCCTGCTCAAGGAATATCAGCGCGACGTGGCGCGCTTCCTGCGCGGCGAGCGCGACACCTACCCCACCATGCCGTACGGCTACTTCGATGCGGCCATCACCGCGCGCCTGGCGCAGTTCGAAGCGCAGGCACGCGACCAGCGGCGCGAAGCCCTCATGAGCGAATTTCCATTCGAGGCGGCCGCGGCGAAGCTCGTCCCCGGCTGGCGCGCCGGAGCCGTGCAGTTCTATCGCCATTGGCTGCAGACGATCGCCGCCGACAAGCAGATGCAACGCCGCCAGCGCGCCTGAGCGCACCGACGCGACCACAAGACGCCTAGCCGCCGCCTTGCAGGGCCAGATCGGCGCTCGGGCCGCCCCAGGCGTGACGCGCAAGCAGCTCTTCGGTCAGGATCTGCTCCAGAGTCGTGCGCGCACTGCTGCGAGTGAAATTGTGGTCGGCGCCGTCGATGATACGGATGCGATAGCGCTCGTCGAGTCGCCGGTCCGACAGCCCACTCTGCGACTTGAGCAGCTTGATGCCGGCGTCGTCGCGCGAGAACACGAATACCAGCCGCACCCCCCGTGCCCTCACCTTTTCGAGTTCCCAGCCAAGATCGTTCTTGACGCGGATGTGCAGCCGCCGCGCCAGGTTGCGCATGGTCATGCGCAAGGTCATCAGCGGGCTGTGGAGATATATCTTGGCCACGCGCCAGAGATTGACGTTGCCGGTCAATACCCGACGCCAGGTGTCGGCAGAGCGCAGCCGAGCGCGGTAGTCCGCCGGCTTGTGAACGATTTCCCAGGCCTGGACTTCCGCGGGATCGGTGCCGTCCTCCGAGAAGAAATTCAGCGGATTCACCATCAGGATGCGATTCACCGGCAGGCCGTCGACTGCCGCGCGAAACGAGTGGTAGGCGCCTGAGCAAACACCGCCGACCGTGACCTCGCGCACCCCGTACTGGCGGCGCAGAAACTCGATCGCGGCCCGGATGTCGCTGACCGCCGTGGGCGGAAAGATGTCGTTGCCGGCTCGCCCCGAGGGGGTCGGACTGTCACCGAGGCCCGGCAGGTCCATCCGCAATACGACGTAGCCGCGGCTCGCCCAGCGCCGCGCCAGAGAGACGTACATGCGGCGCGGACCGATGTGATAGTCGCCACCGGAGTTGAGGAGTATCACGCCCCGGCGCCGGGGCTCGCCCTTGCGCGGCGCCGTGACGATAGCGAATAGCAGCGTCTCGGACGCAACGAATACCGGCCGCTCGCTTGGCGCCGCCCCCGGCTCCCCATCCAGCACCAGTTCCTCGCACGCCGGATCGGAGTTGCTATCCGGGTGCCGCGCGCTGCCGGCCGACTCGCGCGTCGATTCGACGCCTTGCAGCTGCGCGAGCCAATCACGAACTGCGGCGACCATCGCCTGCGGAATGACGGTCAGGTTGGGCGCCCGCATTGCCATCTCGATGAACCCTGGCACGGCGACATACTGCGTTCGTATGCCGGCACCGGTGGCCTGGTCCGACCAGGCGCGAGCCGCCGGCAGATCGGTGCGATCGACCACCAGCAGATCGGACGCCGGCGGTACACCCTGCGTCATCAGATCGATCTTGGATAGCGCGGCGACGGTTGCGGCCGACAGAAAAAATCCGCTCACTTCGAACGAATCGGCCTCCGCCGGCTTGCCGTCATGCGCGGGCGCGGATGCCGCCAGGTCAAAGGTGCGCAGCTCGCGCAGATAGCGGCGCCCGCTGATGACCGGCGCAACCGCGATCAGCGCGCAGGTACCCTCGCATCGGGAGGCCGCAAGGGTGGCGAGCAATGCCCCGAGCCTGATCCCAAGCAGGCATACGCGCTTGACGCCGGTGCGGCGCCGCAATTCGTTGACGGCGGCCACCACGTCGCCCGACCAGGCCTCAATCTGATCGGCCCGCGGATCCAGGTCTTCGGAGTCGCCGGTGCCGAGATAATCGAATCGCAGGGACGGTATGCCCAATCCGGCTGCCGCTTCTGCAAAGGCGCGCACGGTCAGGTAGGAAGACATCGACTCGAAGCCGAAAGGTTTGCAGATCACGAGGCCGACACTGGAACTGGCTTCGCCTGGGCTGCAGTGCAGCCAACCGAAGAGCTTATGGCCGCCGGAAGTGAAGTACAGCGGCTGCTCCACGCCGCCGCCTGGCGCGATGGTGCGTTCAGCCTGTGGATCGGCGCTCATGACTCTTTGATGTGCTTCTGCTGAGTCCAGACACCCTGCAAAGCCGCCCCGCACGCCTCAACCTTGCGGTCGGGCGTCCTACCCTCCTGCCCGGCCGAAGTCTACGCCGAACACTTGTGCGGCGGTACACGGCGCGTCGCAGTTTCGCGGGTCCGCTGCCGAACCTCTGGCAACGCCGACCGCAACTCGCTGGAGGCGCCGCTGGCATCATTTGACATATCGCCGTCGCGCGCGGCGATCGCGCCCCTGACCGCGCGCCCACCGGCGCGCGGCATGATCAACCCGGTACGAAGAACTCGATGTACGAGGCAATCCGCGTCTCGCGCACCTCGATCAGGTCCACGAGTTGGGTCGGCACAACGGTGCCGGTGATCCTGGAAAGAATATCGGCACGCCAGTGCACCGCGGCCCTCGGGCCGTCGATGATCATCGAAATGATCTGATGATTCGCTAGCTTGAAGGTCTTCACCATCATCGCGAGCCAGGGCCTGATCTCACCGATGCCATGGGCGGCGATCGCGATCGGCTTGCCGTCGCTGGTGCCCGCGATCCTGAAATGCGCATCTGTGGCGAAAACGCCGCACAGGCGGTCGAGGGGTCCGTCGATGCGTGCCGCATACAGCTCCCTGAGCAGCTGCTCGACTGTGAGGCGATCGGGCATCAGTGGTCTCCTTCGCGGCCTGAAGTCACGTGAGCATGGAGCGGATGTCCGTGCCGATGACTCTATAGGCAGTGGCCGCATATGGAATCAGCGCCCCCATGCCATAGAACAGATGAATCATACCGGAATGACATCGGTAGGTCGTCGGTACGCCGGCGAGCCGCAAGCGTTCGGCGTATGCCTCGCCCTCGTCCCGCAACGGGTCATACTCGGCGGTATGCAGGCAGGTGGGCGGCAGGCCCGTCACCTGCGTCACGCGCAGCGGCGAGACGCGCGGGTCGGCCGGATCCGCATCGGGCCCAAGATAGTATTTGAGATCATGCTCCAGGGTCGCCTTATCGACCAGGTAGCCTTCGGCGAACGCGCGGCGCGATGCGGTCTCGGCGCAGAAATCCATGATCGGACACAGCAGGAACTGCAGCGCCACGCGCACCTCGCCCCGCTGCACCGCCTGCTGGCAGACGACGGCCGCCAGCGTCACACCGGCCGAGTCCCCGCACAGTCCGATTCGATCCGGATCGATGCCGAGCTGCGCTGCGTGGGCGGCAATCCAGCAGATCGCGGCGTAGCCGTCGCTGATGGCGGCCGGAAACGGATGCTCCGGTGCCAGCCGATAATCCACCGCAATGAGCCGGCAGCCGCTTGCATTGGTCAACGCGCGGCAGATGGCATCATGTGAATCGAGACCGCCGGCCACGAAGCCGCCGCCGTGAAAATAAATGAGCGCCGCCAGGACGGGCGATGGCGCATCGGCGGGGGTGTAGATGCGTGTACGCATCAGCCCATTCGGTCCCGGAAGGCTTCGGTCCTCGACACCGCCGACGGCCTCCGCCTGCCCCGAAAATCCCAGCAGATGCTGCAGGGCATGGCGGCGCTCGCTGACCGTGAGGCTCAGGGCGCTGGGTGGATTCATGGCCGCCAGCCGGTCCAGGAACCGCTTCAGATACGGATCGAGTGGCATGGGGTGTGCGGTTGCGCCCGGCGGGCAGAGATACAGCTGCCCTGCAGGGCGTTCGTTCAGAATCCCAGGGCCTGTCGCACCGGACCCGGCCAGCGCGAGACATCGACACCGTGGATGCAGAACAGCGCCACCGCCAGCCGATCCATGCCGAAGGCGACGCAGCCGGTATGGGCCGCTTCGCCAGCGGCGTCGGTGATGCCCCAGACGGTGCCGAAATGCTCGCGGTGATAGTTGAAGCTCATGCAGGCGGTCGGCACCGCGTTCGGGTAGTAGGGAATCAGTAATTCGAACTTCAGCGACTGCTGCCGCTGGCTGACCGCCATGACCTGGCCGACGCGCCCAAAGAACGGGTCATTCGCCACGTCCATGGTGCACGGCAATTGCAGCATTTGCGCCAACTGCTCGGCGCGCCCCATCCACTGATCGCGGAACTCGGTGATCTCCTGCGGCGATCCGATGCGCACGTATTCGCGCATGCGGAAGGACTGCAGTCGATTCAAAGATTGCGACGGCTCGCGCCGGAAACAGTCCGCCGATACGTCGAACAGCAGACCGCCACGCGGCAGCCCGCCGCGGCTGGCGACCAGCGGGTAGAGCGGATAGCAGGCCGCCGGCGAGAGGACCAGGTCGGCCGCCGCGAGCGACTTCGTCCAGTCGCCGCCGGTCTCATGGGAATCCGCGGCGGCGCGAATCTCCGCTTCACTGCCGTGCAGCGCGCAGACGCAGCCGAGCAGGTTGGGAAAGCTCTTCAGATAGCCCGACTTCTCGAGCTGCTGGCGGCTCATCACGGGCGGAAACCGCAGCACCTCGGCGCGTGGATCGCGCTGGCGCGTGATGAACGCCGCGAGCCGCTCGACCAGGTCCTCGTACAGCGCGGTGCGGGCATACACCCCGTCGACTCCCAGGCGCCTGAAGATCGCGGCGCCGATGTGCGCAACCGGATCGGGCGCTTGAGAGGCGGTCTGCGGCTCGGCGGGACTCATGCTATTGCTTCTCCATCGATTGCGCGATTGGGCGAACGGATCGCTCCACGCGCAGCGTCAACGCAACGCTGGCGATCACGCGAGAGTGGCCGCTCAATCGCGCATCGAGCCCGGGATCGGAGCCATCAGCGCGGGGGTTGCCAGGTTCGCAAGTATCCGGTCGTTGTTGATCATGATCGGCGACGACAGCACGTCGCGCAGGTGGCGCTCGACGCTGAACTCGCTGTCGCAGCGATAGCCCGACAGTCCGCATGCCCGCATGGCGCTCAGGACGATCGAGGTCGCCAGCTCCGAGGCCTCGACCTTGGTGATCGTGATCATCGACTGGAACTCGAGCGACGCCAGCGCCTTGGGATCTCCCATGCTGCGCTCGAAGGTACGCAGCGAGTTTGCCAGCATGCCGCGCAGCGTTCGCAATGAAGTCAGCGCCTTGGTGAACTGTGGCGCTCCGGGCGGCAACTGCCCATTGCCCTGGCGCATGGCCTGGCGAATGAATGCCTGTGCCCGTGCGGTGGCGCTCGCAGCGATGCCGGTCCACACCGAGCCCCACAACAGGTGCGCGAATGGCACCATCGTATGGGGATGGATGATCTCGTAGGGCTCCGGAACGATCTGATCGGCCGTCCCGGTTGCCTTGAGGGTATAGCCGTCGCTACAGGTACCCCTCATGCCGAGCGTGTTCCAGCCCTGCAGCCGCGTGAGTTCATAGTCGGCTTTGAGGAACGCCACCAGTACCTGGTCGGATGGGGCGGCATCGGCGGCGCGGCGCGCCGTGGTCACGATACCGTCCGCGTAGGCGCCGTAGGAGATCACGCTGGCTCGGCGCTCCAGACTGATGCGCCCATCGTGATACTCGACCGGTGCCTCGCTCGAGCGCACGTTGCCGCCGCCGCCGCCTTCGGTGGTGGATGACGCCAGCAGCAGTTGCTCGGCGCACAGCCGGCGCATCATGTGTTCGAGCGCCGCGCTGCCCTTCATGTGTCGAATGATGCATCCGACCTTGATCTGGTGCATCGCGTAGATCATGCCCGTGGCGGCACAGGCCTGACCGAGCTGATAGCAGACATCTGCGACGTCGGCGATGCTCGCACCTTCGCCACCCAGGGCCTTCGGCACCGCGACGCCGAGCAAGCGCTGAGCCTTGATCGATTCGAAGGCTTCCGCCGGAAATCGGGCCGCACCGTCGACTGCCGACGCGTGCTTGGCGGCAATCGCCGCCACCGCCTGCGCGCGTGCTTTCAGGTCGCCCGCTGCGATACCAGCGGCGCCCGCGGGCGCCTCGACCATCAATGGCGATTCCATCTGGGTGACCCTGCCTTCTTTAGTCTTTAGTGCTCGAACATTAGATACCCTAAGAGACTCCATAATGCAAAATCCCTTGCGGACGTCTTGATCGATGTCACAACCGACCTCGCAATCTCCGGACTCGAGCAGTGGTAGCGCCTCCGGGACGCGCGGCCCGATTGCATTCGCGGCCGCTGCGAACGCGATCCACGGCGAATTTCGCGGCCTGGAGCATCATTGCTGCAGCACGGAATGAGCGCCCCGTCACCGCGCTGGCACCCCGCCTCGTATAGCATTAAAAAAATATGGACATATTCCTGATGCGACCCGCGCCGCGCTGGCCGTCAGCCTGCCGCCGGGTATCACGGCAAGCATGCCGGGTCACCGCTGCGATTCCGGTGTGCCGCGCGCCCGGTGCGCCGCGAGCGCCGCTGATTGCTCGCAGGTATGATAGCTGACGCCATGAACGATATAAGTGACGCTCGAAGCCCCGAACCGACATCGCGAGAGCGTCTGATCGGTCTGGTTCGGCAGATACTCGGCCAGCCCGCGGCGTCCAGGCCGCTGCCGATCGACGCCCGGTTGAGCGACCTCGGGATGAGTTCCATCAAGATGGTCAATCTCATGCTCGCCATCGAAGTCGAATTCGACATCGCGATACCGCAGGCCGAGATCACGCCGGAGAATTTCCTCTCCATTACCTCGGTCGAGACGCTGATCCTGAAGGTCAGCGAGTCAACGCGCAGCCTGTAGCGCCGCCACCAGCTCGTCGATGTCGGCGAGCGTGGTCTCGCCGTGAGTCGCGCAGATCCGCAGCACCTCGCGTCCGGCGAAAGTGGTCGCCGCCACCCAGGCGCGCCCCGAGGCCAGCACCTGACGCACGATCTCGCGAATCGGCGGAAATCCGTCGGGCGGCACCATGCACAGCACCGCGAGCTGCGAGTCGTTGATGGTGAGCCACCCGTGTTTCGACAGCCGCTGCCTGATTCGCGCAATGACCTCCACCGCGCGCTCGACGTGCGCGCCATAGCCCTGCCATCCGGCGGCCGCCAGCGACAGGAACAGACGCAGGCCCATGAACCGGCGCGACCACTGTACGCTGGTCAGGTACGGGTCCAGATTGGAGGCGCTGGACGGCATGAAATCGGCGGCGACGCGAAATGCCTCGCTCAACACCGACGGCTGCCGGGTGATGAACATCCCGCAGCCCATCGTGGTCGCGAACCACTTGTGTGCATCGATCGTCACCGAATCGGCGAGCTCGATGCCCGACAGCAGCGGCCGCAAACGATCCGAGCACAACGCCGCGCCGCCCCAGGCGGCATCGACGTGATACCAGATGCCGTGCCGGCGCGCGATCGAGGCGCATGCGGCCAGCGGGTCTACCATACCGCCGCCCGTGGTGCCTGCCGTCGCGGAGATCAGCACCGGAACGATGCCTTGCGCCTGATCGCGCGCGATGGCCTCGGCCAATGCCTGGCTGTCCATCTGGCCTCTGGAGTCGGTGCCGATGAGTCGCAGGGCGGCACGCCCGACGCCCGCCTGATGCACGATCTTGAACCAGGCGGGTTGACACTCTCTTGAGGTGTACATCGCGACCGGACCTGAGAATGCGCGTACGCCATGCTCGCCGAATCGGGGCTCCAGGCGGGTCAACGCGCAGACCAGCGAGGTGTAGTTGGCTTCCGAGCCGTTGGTGGTGAAATGGCCGCTCGACTCCGCCGGCAGGCCGGCGCGCACGGCAATGGCGCGGATCACGTGGCCTTCGATCGCCACCGGCACCGGGGAGGATCCCGAGCTCGCGAGTTGCGGGTTGAAGGCGCCGGCGATGCGATCGGCGCACTGGGACGGAAAGTTCGCCGCCGGATTGAACAGACCGAAGTAGCGCGGGTTGTTCATGTGCACCACGCCGTGCTCGAGCTGCGCCATGGCCCATTCGAGCAGCGGCTCCACGGGCCGCGGCGCGGCGAAATCGAATTCGGCCAGCCGCGCGCGAAACAGCTTCATGTCCGCGTCCGGCATCACGGGCCCGCGGGCGACCCGCTCGTTCATGTCCGCGAGCTCGCGTGTCAGCAGATCATCCAGCCGCAGTCGGATTTCCCGGGCCGGAAACAGCGCCGGCGGCGGTACGGGCAATTCGTCTCGGCTCTCCATGGGCGCTACTCGCTCAACTGCGGGTCGCGGCGTCGAGCGCCTGGTCCAGATCGGCGATGATGTCGTCGATGTGCTCGATGCCGACGCTCAGTCGAATCGTCTCCGGTCCGATCCCGGCCAGGCGTTGTTCCGCCGGCGACATCTGCCGGTGTGTGGTGGACGCCGGATGACAGGCCAGGGACTTCGCATCACCCAGGTTCACCAACCGCTTGAACAGGCGCAGGGCATCGTAGAAACGAGTGCCTGCGTCGTAACCGCCGCGAATCGCAAACGTCAGCAGCGAGCAGGCCCGGCCGCCGAGGTACTTCTGCACCAGCGGATAATACGGGCTGTCGGGAAAGCCCGCATAGTTGACCGATTGAACCCGGCTGTCGTCGCGCAGGAATTCCGCCACGCGCCGGGCATTCTCGACGTGCCGGTCAATCCGCAGCGCCACCGTCTCAATGCCCTGCAGCAGCAGGAAGGCGCTGAGTGGCGACAGCACCGCACCCATGGTGCGTTGGAAGACGCTGCGGCAGCGGCCGATGTAGGCGGCCGGCCCATAATGTTCCGTGTAAACGAGCCCATGGTACGATTCATCGGGCTGCGTGAGCATCGGAAATCGCTGTGCATGCTCGGTCCAGGGAAACCTGCCGCTGTCGACGATGATACCGCCCATCGTGGTGCCGTGGCCGCCGAGAAACTTCGTCAGCGCGTGCAGTACGATGTCCGCGCCATAGTCGATCGGACGCAGCAGGATGGGCGTGGGAACGGTGTTGTCGACGATCAGCGGCACGCCGGCCCGATGCGCCACCTCGGCGATGGCCTGCAGGTCACAGACATTGCCGGCCGGGTTGCCGACCGTCTCACAGAATACCGCCCGCGTATCCTGATCGATGAGTTCCGCCAGCGCCGCCGGCTGATCGGACTGGGCGAATTTCGCCTTCACTCCGAGCTTCGGCAATACATGGGCAAACAGCGTGTGCGTAGTACCGTAGAGCTGCGGCACGGAGACGATGTTGCGGCCCATCTCGGTCACTGCCAGCGCCGCATAGAACAGCGCCGCCTGGCCGGAGCTCACGCTCAGCGCCTCCACGCCGCCTTCGAGCGCCGCGACGCGCTTTTCGATGACGGCATTGGTCGGATTGGCGATCCGGCTGTACCGGTAGCCCTCGACCTCGAGGTTGAAGAGTGCCGCCCCGTGCTCGGCGCTGTCGAACGAATACGCGACCGTTTGATAGATCGGCACCGCGACCGCTTTGGTGGTCGGGTCGGAATCGAAGCCGCCGTGCACGGCGATGGTCTCGTTTCTCATGGCATCGGCTCACATTGTGATCTGATTCGGATGCGCGCGGTCGCCGGGCATGTCAAATTCAAACCTCGCCCAGGATCCAGCGTGGCATTATGACTGTTCCCAAAGACGAAAACATGCGATCACCTCTCAAGGCCTGGCTGCGCGCACTCGAGTTGACCGCGCCAATCGAACGCGATCGTCTGCTGACATTTCCGGTGCTGGTTGATGCTCTGGCCGACCGGTTCGATCACGCCCCGGCGCTCGTCGGCCGGGATGCCGGCTTGAGCTACCGTTCGCTCTCCGAGTCGTCGAATCGCTATGCGCGCTGGGCCTTGGCGCAGGGCCTGGGCCACGGCGACGTCGTGTGCCTGCTGATGCCGAATTGTCCCGACTACATGGCGATCTGGCTCGGCCTTAGCCGCATCGGCGGCATCGTCTCGCTGCTGAACACCAATCTGACCGGGGATCTGCTGGCACACTCGATCAATATCGTCGCGCCTCGTTTTGTCATCGTCGCCGGGCAGCTGGCCGGCGCCTTGCGCGCGGCGCGCGCGCAGATCGCGCCCACCGTGCAGTACTGGGCACACGGACCCGGCGATGCGCAGTGGCCGCGCATCGATCGGGAGGCGTCCGGCGCTGCGGCTCAATCCCTGGCGGCGGCCGAATACCGCGCCCCTTCGCTCGAGGACCGGGCGCTGTACATCTACACCTCGGGCACCACCGGCCTGCCGAAGGCGGCCAACGTCAGTCATTTCCGGATCATGCAATGGAGCCATTGGTTCGCGGGCATGATGGATACGCGGCCGAGCGATCGCATGTACGACTGCCTGCCGTTGTATCACAGCGTCGGCGGCATAGTCGCCACCGGCGCCACCCTGGTCGGCGGCGGCGCGGTGGTACTGCGCGAGAAGTTCTCGGCGCGCGAGTTCTGGCGGGATCTGGTCGAAGAGCGCTGCACGCTGTTCCAATACATCGGCGAGCTGTGCCGCTATCTCGTGAACGGTCCGCCCGATCCCGACGAGACCCGGCATGATTTGCGAATGTGCTGCGGCAACGGCTTGCGCGGCGATGTCTGGGATGAATTCAGGACCCGCTTTCGGATTCCACGGATCCTCGAATACTACGCCGCCACCGAGGGCAGCTTTTCGCTCTACAACTGCGAGGGCCGGCCGGGCGCCATCGGACGCATCCCGCCGTTCCTGTCGCATCGCATGCCGGTGGCGCTGGTCAGGTTCGATTCCGACACCGACATGCCGGTGCGCGACCCGGCCGGCCATTGTGTACGCTGCGGGCCGGACGAGGTCGGTGAAGCCATCGGCGAGGTAACCAACGCCAGTGGCAGGCCCAGCGGCCGCTTCGAAGGCTACGCGAATTCCGCGGCATCGGAGAAGAAGGTGCTGCGCGACGTGTTTGCGGCCGGCGACGCCTGGTATCGCACCGGCGATCTGATGCGTCAGGACGCGCAGGGATTCTATTACTTCGTCGACCGGGTCGGTGATACCTACCGCTGGAAGGGCGAGAACGTATCCACCACCGAAGTCACGGCCGTCATCACCGCCTGTCGCGGTGTCGCGGATGCCGCCGTGTACGGAGTGAGCGTGCCGAACACCGAGGGACGTGCCGGCATGGTGGCTCTCGTGCCGAGTGCGGACTTCGACCTCGCTGAGCTTCGGCGGCACCTGTCGGGCCGCCTGCCCGATTACGCGCGCCCGCTGTTCGTCCGAATCGTCCCGGCGATCGAGCTCACGGGCACCTTCAAGCTCAAGAAGCAGGACCTGGCGCGACAGGGATATGATCCGGCCCGGATCGCGGATGAGCTCTATTTCGACGACCGCCGGCGCGACGGCTACGTACCGCTGGATACTGCCCTGCACCAGCGTCTGCAGGCCGGAACGCAACGCCTGTGAGCGCCGCCGGCGCTAGGCAGTGTTGCCGGCGTCCACCGTCAGCGTGATGCCCGTGACGTTCCTCGCCTTGTCGCTCAGCAGAAAGTCGGCCGCGGCGGCGATGTCGGCGGCGTCCACCAGGCGGCCCAGAGCGCTGCGCCGCATTATCTTCTCGCGCTGGCCCTCGCCCAGCTCGCGCGTCATCTCCGTATCGACGAAGCCGGGGGCGATCGCGTTCACGGTGATGCCGAGCTGCCCCACTTCCCGCGCCAGCGAGCGCGTGAAACCGATCAGCGAGGCCTTGGTGGCCGAGTACGCCGACAGCCCGCTGTAGCCGGTCGTGGCGACGATCGATGCCACGTTGACGATCCTGCCCGAGCGTTGGCTCATCATCGAGCGCAGCACGTACTTGCTCAGAATCATCGGCGCCAGCGTGTTCAGGCGCACGAGTTTCTCGATCTGCTCGTCGCGCATGATCGCAAGCACACCCGAAGTACCGAGCCCGGCGTTGTTGATGAGCCCGAAGATGTGCCCGAATTCCTTGCGCAGCGCGAGCACGAAGCCCGCGATCGTTGCGGTAGCACTCAGATCGAGCGCGCGAAAATGCAGCTCCCCGCGGTTCCGGGCCGCCGCTTCGCCGATGGCCGCCCGCAGCTCTTCGGATTCGGTGCGCGCCACCGCGATGACGCGATAGCCGCCGGCGGCGAGCTGCGACGCCATTGCCAGCCCCAGTCCGCGGCTGCCTCCGGTGACGATGACATTATGCATTCGGGCGCACCAATTTCCCGGCGGCGGACATCGCCAGCGCCGGCACGATTCGAATCATCGCCGGCACCTTGTGCGCTGCCAGAACACGCTGACAGAGCTCCGTGATCTCGTGCGTGAGTTGCTCGTTGGCCGGCCGCTCGGCCTGACCCACCACGGCGTCGGCCGGCACCACCTCGGCAGTGACCACGGCGCCGGTGATCGGGCTGCGACGCGCCTTGACGAGCGACATGCGGACCCAGGGATGGGAATTGATGACCGCTTCCACCTCTTCGGGATGCACCTTGAGGCCTCCGACGTTGATCACGCCGCCGCTGCGACCCATGAAGTAGTAGCGTCCGTCGCGCTGCTCGACCCGATCTCCGGTATCGACGAAGCCGTCATCGCTCTTGAGCCGCGGCGCCGGATCGCCCAGGTAGCGCACGGCGTTGCCGGCCGATCGAATCCGCAACGTCCCCTCTTCGATCTTGAGTTCGACTGCGCCCGGGGCGCCGATCAGCGCAGCCGGAAAGCCCGCGGCGCCGTCGCCGACCTCGAATGCCACACCGGCCTCGGTGGAGGCGAAGGCATGCGCCACCGTCGCACCCGGATAGGCGGCCCGCAGGCTGTCGAGAATCGCCTGATCCGCTATTTCCCCGGACAGGCGGACATTGCGCGGCGCGATTCGGCCGGCTGCGCCGCTCATGAGCGCGCGGCGCCAATGCGAGGGCGTGCCGGATATATGCGTCACCGTGGCCGCACCCGCGCGCGCGAGGAAATCGGGCACTGGCTCGTCCGCGCTCGACAGCACCATCGAGCCGGCATGCAGGGCGCGCAGCAAGACCTGCAGGCCACCGTAGCGCCGGATGTCATAGAACGTGCTCCATACCGTCGTTTCGCTTGACCGTGGCTGCCGCGCAAACGCGCTGGTCAGGCTGGCGAGGCTGTGCAGGACGAGTTTCGGTGCACCCGTGGTCCCGGAAGTCAGAAGAATCCATTCGCTCGCGTGTGAACAGCGTCGATCGACGTCGCCTGCCAGCACGCGCGGCTCGGGCAGGCCGATCGATTCGACGCCGAGCCGGCTCATGTCCGGCACGGCGGAATCGGCGACGCATGCGTCGGCATTGGCCTCCTTGGCCACCAGCACAAGATGTTCGTCCGGCAACCCCGGCGGACACAGCACCACGCGCCGGGCAACGCCGTCGAGTTCGATCAGGGCCAGCGCCGCGGTCAGCTGGTCGGACGGCGCAAGCACGACGCAGCGCCCGCGTAACTGCTCGAGCCGCGCGGCGAAGATGGATTGGCTTGCGAGATCGGCCAGTCTGATGACGGTATCGACGCCCTGGAGAGTAGCGGAAGGCAGCGTCCCGGCTGCCGTCATTGACCCCCAGAGCCACATGGCACTAGCGGGGATGACTTTCGTACAGCCTTATGAAATCGCCGAATGTGACGGGAAATGTCACGGCCTCGGCGGAATCGAACGGGTCGAATCCGAGCGAATCCTCCAGACGTGCAACGATGAGCGCGAAACTCAGCGAGTCGAGGCCCGACTGCAGCAGCTTCAGATCATCGGACAACGGCGACAGCCTGCGGCCTTGTTCGCGTGCGACGTCTTCGAACAGCGATGTGATCGTGGATCTTACGGACATCCCTTCGCTCCGCTACTTTTCGCGAACGTCATCATATAGTCAGTGCGAACGCAAATCACGCCTGGCCAGCCGAGCGAACCGCCGCTTGCCGCGGCTACCGCGTCGCCGGCACGACGGCGGATCGGCAATGCCGCGCGCAGCGGCACCTGCACTGCAGCCCATCGAGGCAGCGACCGAAGCGCATCAGCGCCGCGGCGCCGACCCGCCGTGACTGCCCCTCCGCGGGATACCGCCGGCTCTCTGCCGGGACTCGATCCAGGTGGTTGCTGCATTGCGTCATGCACCTTGTTGCCCCATACTCGCGGCCGCCGGATTGGGCCGTCGTGCGACGCGGGCCTGCGCCACTTGGGCGCAGGCACAGCCCGCGCGGCCGCACCGTTCGCTTGCGCACGCATCGTACGCATGGTCTCGGGGCGATAGCAGCTCCACTGACCCGCAACGTGAGGTGACCCACACTGCGGGGCCGCTCGTCTGCCAATGCCACAGGGGTCAAGTAAGATACAGTGTTGTCGGGCGGATCGTACCCGGTGTTTTTGTGCAGCCCGATCGACACGCATTAACCACATGATCTCAGAACTGGATCGAGCATTGCGCCCCGAGCGCTATTTCCGTTCCTGGCGGTCGATTGGCGCGCTGCTGTGGTGTTCGGCCTACGCCGGGCTGCACGCCACGACCGCGCTCGCCGCCGGAACGACGCCGCCGCCCGCGACGTCGTCGTCCGACATGGCCACCGGCGCGGATCGCGCGATACCCGAAGATCGGCGCTTGATCGAGCTCGGGCCCGGCGATCAGATCACCCTGGAAGTCTATGGTCAACCGGACATGAACAGCACGCTCTATGTCAGTAACGACGGCACCATCAGCGTTCCGCTCGCCGGGACGGTGCAGGTCGCCGGCGTCACCCCGGTGGTGGCGGCCAAGCGTGTCGAGGAGGCACTGCGCAACGGCCAGTTCCTGGTCGACCCGCACGTCACGATCGCGGTCCTGGTAGGCAAGAGTCAGCGGGTCTCGGTGCTCGGCGAGGTGCACACGCCCGGCCGTTACGTCATCGATCCGAATACCAGCATCTTCGACCTGCTGGCGCAGGCCGGCGGCACCACGGAGAACAGCGCCGACGTCATCTATGTCCTGCGACAGGATGCCGCGGGGAACGTCAAGCGCTATCCGATCAACCTGAAGGCCCTCGGCGATCGGACGACCTCGAAGTCGGCGACGACGTTGCAGAGCGGTGACGAGATATTGGTCCCGCGCGCCGAGCAGTTCTACATCTATGGCGAGGTGAACACTCCGAACAAATACCGCATCGAGCCCGGCATGACCGTCATCCAGGCAATTGCGCGCGCCGGCGGCATCACGCCGCGCGGCAGTGACCGGCGCGTGGACATCAGGCGCATCGGCAAGGACGGCAAGTACGTCATCATTCATGCCAGGCCCGGCGATTTGCTGCAACCCGACGACGTCATCCGCGTCAAGGAAAGCATCTTTTGAGAACGCTCCGACAACTGTCCTACTCGCCGGGCACCGGCGACCAGATGCCCGAGTCGCCCGGGGCGGATGCCTCGGCGTCGCTGCACGAGCTGCAAGCCGGCATGTCGCTGGCCCAGGTCGTCGCAATTCTGCGGTTTTATTGGAAGTCCACGCTGCTGATTGCCGCGGCGGTTGCCGCGGTGTCTGCTGCGACCATCAAATTCCTGCCCAAGACCTACATCGCAACCGCGACCCTGATCGTCGATCAGGGAAAGAAGGACCCGCTTGCGGTCGCGAACGTGCCGGATATCAACTTGGCCAATTACGTCGCGACCCAGATGGAGATCATCGAAAGCCCCATCATCCTGCTGCAGGTCGTTGATCGCATGAAGCTCACGCAGGACCGCTACTTCGCCGCCGGCTACTCGGGCAGCAATCCGGACGGTTTGCGCGAATACGCGGAGAAGAACCTGGCCGAAGCGCTGAACGTTGAATTGGGCCGCGGCGGTGAACTGCTGTACGTCTCCGCATCAGCCAGGTACCCGGACCGGGCGGCCGAGATAGCCAACACCGTCGCGGACACCTATATCGAAGAGGAACACCGCCGCCTGAGCGGTCCGGCCGGCGATCGTGCCCGCCGTTACGCCGAGGACCTGGCGGAACTGCGTGCCAAGGTGGCGGCGGCGCAGGACAAGCTGACGGCCTTTCGCCAGCAGAAGGGCATTACCGACGTCAGTACCGCCGGCGACACCACGGACACCGACACCCAGGCATTGACGAGCCTTGAAGGCCACCTGCTGGACGCGCAGAACCAGCGCCGGGCGCTGGAAGCCAAGAGCGCCGGCGAGCAATCGGTGGCCGACGAGGTCCTCGCCTCGCCGGTGGTCCTGAAGTTGAAGACCGAACTGGCGGAGCAGCAGACGCTGCTCGCGCAGCTCAGCTCCACCTACGGTCCCAATCACCCCAAAGTGATCGAAGTCAAATCCCAGTTGGCGCTGACCACGCGGCAACTCGACGACGAGCTGCGAACTCTGGCGCAGAACACCGCGACACAGCTCCAGCGCGCACGCGAGCTCGAGAGCAAGTACGCTCAGGCTGTCGCCGATCAGCGCGCCAAGGTCGTGAAGCTGCGTGAACAGCAGGGTCAGGGTGCGAAGCTGACGCTGGAGCTCGAATCGGCGCAGTCGGTATACAAGCGTGCGCTCGACGGCTACGACCAGATCATGTTCGCGTCCGCCGGCAACAATAGCAATGTCAGCCTCGTGAGCCGGGCAACCCCGCCGGTCAAGGCTGCCAAGCCCAACAAGGTGAAGCTCCTGCTGCTGGGTATCGTCGCCGGCCTGGCTCTGGGTGTCGCCCTGCCCTTCGTCTACGAGCTGCTGTTCAACCGCCGCTTGCGCTGCCGGGACGATATCGAGCGTTCATTCGGCGTACCGGTGCTGGCACAGCTCGATGCCATCGTTCCCGCCCCGGGCACCGTATGAGCGTCGATCCCTCCGCTGAGCGGCCGGAGCAGTTGGACGAGGAGCTGACCGACGCGCTGGTAGCCAGCTGCCGGCTGTCACAGGAGCAGGTCGCGCGCATCATGGCAATGATGGGCGAGCGCAAGTTGAATTTCGTGGATGCGGCCCTGCAGCTCGATCTGATCACGCCGAAGGAGGCAGCGGAGGCGCTGGAATGGGCGCGGCAGAGCGTTTTGCGCAGCCACTCGAGCCTGGTGGAGAAGGCCATTCGACGCCAAAGCGATGGACGCATCGCGACCGTGCGCCACACGGTACATGTCAAGCCCGGCAACAACCTGCTGCTCGTGCACGATCCCGATAACCCGCATTGCGAACGACTGCGAGCGCTGCGCACCGAGCTGTTGCTGCTGCTCGACACTGGCAGCCGCAAGTCCAATCTGGTCGCGCTGCTCAGTCCTTGCCCGGGCGAGGGCCGCTCACTGTTGACGGCGGAACTCGCCATCGCATTCTCGCAGTTGGGGCGCCGCACGCTGCTGATCGATGCCGACCTGCGCCGGCCGCGGCAGCATGTCCTGTTCGGCGCCGACAATGCCTGGGGCCTCGCGCAGTTCCTTGCGTTCAACGAGGCGCCGCAACCACTCGGCGTCGAGGGGCTGCCGCACCTGTCGCTGCTGCCTTCCGGGCAGGTACCGCCGAACCCGCTGGAATTGCTGTCGGACGGCCGCTTCGAACGCATGCTCTCGGACTGTCGCAACCACTACGACTTCGCCTTCATCGATACTCCGGCAGTGACTCAGTTTGCCGATGGCCTCGCAATTGCGTCTTTCGCCGAGCGTGTGTTGCTGGTCAGCCGCGCCAATGCCACCAGCTACAGCGATATGAAGGAATTGTTGCGCCGCCTGGCGAGCACCAGATCTCACGTTCTGGGCGCGGTGATCAACAGCTTCTGAATGAGCATGCAAATGCCGCCGACAATCAGCGTTTGCATCGCCACCTACCGGCGCAACGATCGACTCAGCGCCCTGCTGAATGATCTGGCACGACAGCGGCGCCTTCCCGATCAGGTGGTCGTCGTGGACAACGATGCATCGGGCGGCGCACGCTCCCTCATCGAGCAGCATTTGGCCGCCGGCGCGCCGTTCCGGATCGACTACGACGTGCAGCCCGAGCCCAATATCGCCATGACCCGTAACCGCACGGTCGAGCTTGCGACCGGGCAGTGGCTGGCGTTCATCGACGACGACGAGCGCGCGCCCGAGGAATGGCTGCTCGAGCTCTTGCAGGCGGGGATTCGATACGACGCGGACGGGGTGCTGGCCCCGGTCGAGCCCCAGGTGCCGCCGACCGCCCCTTCCTGGATCCGCCGCGGGCGATTCTATGATTTTCCTCATCAGGCGAGCGGCGCGCCGGTGCCGCTGGATTGCATGCGCTTCGGCAACGTCCTGCTGCGAGCGGATCGACTGAAGTCCGAACCCGGACCGTTCGATCCGCGTCACGGCCTCATGACCGGTGAGGATGGCGACCTGCTGGTCAGACTTGCGCACAAGGGAGCGAAGATCGTCTGGTACGAGCAGGCGCCCGTGTTCGAACCGATCGAGTCCAAGCGCCTGTCGCTGCGATGGCTGCTGTTGCGCGCCCTGAGCGGCGGCCAGGGATTCGCTCGCGGAGTAGTCGACGGCCGCTATCGGCCCATCGGTTGGATCGGTCGCAGCCTGTTCTTCCTGCGCTCGCTGCTGCAGTTGATCGTGTCGGCCACGCTGGCATTGTTGACCTTGCCGTTCGGCCGCCATCATGCCGCCGCCTGGCTGGTCAGGGCCTGGGCCAACATTGGCAAGCTGTCGGTCTACTGGGGCTGGCGATATCGGGCCTATGCCCGCGGATCCTGACGCGTGACACCGCGGGCCCGCCGCGCCGCGCTGGTTCATTTGCTCGGCAGCGCCGTCGTCATGCAGGCCCTGCTGTCGGGCTCGAGCTTCCTGATCGGCCTGATACTCCTGCGCCGCACCAGCGACCTGCAGTACGGCTATTACGTGCTGATGCAGAATGCGATCCAATTGCTGATCATATTGCAGTTCGCATTCATTCAACCTCAGCTCGTAACCCGTATCAGCGCCTGCGACGCCGCCGGCCGCGCCGGCCTGATCGGCGGACTGTACCGCGAGCAGCGCGCGCTCTGGCCGCTGGTCATCGCGCTCGCGGTTCCGATCGCACTGCTGCTTCGGCTCCTCCATGCGATCAATACCGACGAGGCATTTCTGATCCTGACGGCCGCGGCGGCGGTCGTCGCCGTGCTGTATCGGGAGTTCTTCCGCATGGTGATGCTCGGGTACCGCCGGCCCGCGGAAGTCCTGCGGGCCGATGCGGTGTACGTCGCGCTACTGGTGCTCGGCGTGCTGATCGCCACTCACACGCCGGCCCCCGCCGCCGTTGCGGTGGTCGCCATGGCCGCCGCGGCGGTGGTCGGCGGCGCGCTCTGTTCGCGCTCCCTGTGGCGCTTCGAGCCGTGGAACATCCGCGGCTCGCCGGGCATTCTGCGAGCGCTCACGCCGCTGGGAACCTGGTCGGCCAGCGGCGCCGCCGTGCATTGGATGTTGAGCCAAGGCTACAACTATCTGGTCGCGGGCATGCTCAGCGTGCCTGCAGTCGCCGCCATCGCCGCCACGCGCCTGACGATCATGCCGATTAACCTGCTCTCCAGCGGCATCGGCACGATCATGCTGCCCACGACGGCCGCCTGGCTCAATACGCATGGAGCGCGGAAGGTCATGCGCCGCTCGGTCGCACTGGCGCTGCTGATGGCAGTCGTGGCCATCTGCTATTTCACGCTGGTGTGGCTGGGGCGAGAGTGGCTGTTTGGCACGCTGCTGAAGAAGCAGTTTCCACAGCGCGACAGCCTGCTGCTGCTGTGGTTCGCGGCCGGCCTGGCCATGCTGCTGCGCGACCAGTTGCTGCACCTGCTCAATGTGCGGCATCGCTTTCGGTCGCTCACCAGCCTGACCCTGTTGAGCGCGGTCGTGGCGCTGTCCATCAGCTTCCTGACCATGCCGCATATAGGCGTGATCGGCGCCTTGCTCGGCGTGCTGACGGGCGAAGTCCTGAATGTCGCCGGACTACTGGCATTGACCGTGCTGGAGGTCCGCCGGCACGTTCCGGTGGCCACGGCCTGAGGATCGCAGGAGCATCGGTCGATCATGATTCGGAAACTTTCTGGCGGGCGCGGCGGGTTCGTTCGCATGTTCAGCGGCGCCGTTGCCGTGCAGGCGCTGCTCTCGGCCTCCAGCTTCATCGTGGGATTGTTGCTCATCAGGCGTACCAGCGATGCGCAGTACGGCTACTACGTCCTGATCACGACCACGATCCTGCTGGCCACGAGCCTGCAGTGGTCGTTCATCGCGCCGCCGATGGTGATTCGCCTGACGCCCGCGGACCGAGCGCAACGCGCGAACATCATCGGCGGACTGTACAGGGACCAGCGTCGGCTGGTGCCGTGGCTCGCGGTGCTGACGGCGGCAATCGCCCTGGTGCTGCGCGTTCGAGGCGACCTGGACGTTCGACTCGCGGCAATCCTGTGTGCGGGCACGGTCGCGACCATCGCCGCCCTGCACCGTGAGTTTCTGCGCATGGTCCTGTTCGCGTACCGTCTTCCGCACGACGTGCTCAAGTCGGATTTTCTCTACTGCGTTCTGCTCGTGGCCGGCGCATTCGCGGCGACCTTCTCGCCGCTGCCGGCCACCACGGCGGCCCTGACGCTGACGCTTGCCTGCGCGCTCGGCACCCTGTTGCTGTCCAAGGCGCTCTGGCGTCACGAACCCTGGAACCCTCGGGCGCCCCCGGGCATGCTGCGCCAGATAGCCCCATTGGGCGCCTGGTCTGCCTTCGGCAGCGGCGTGCATTGGCTCTTCAGCCAGGGCTACAACTACCTGGTCGCCGGGACGCTAGACGTCACGGCGGTTGCCGCATTGGCCGCCACGCGACTGATGGTGATGCCGGTCAACCTGCTGTCGACCGGAATCGCGACTCTGATGCTGCCGACGGTTTCGCGATGGTTGCAGCATTTCGCGGCCCCGAAGGTATTCAGGCGCCTCGCACTGGTGGCCGCCGGATTGGCCGGCCTGGCGTGCTGCTACCTGCTGTTCATGTGGTTGCTGCGCGGCTGGATCCTCTCCAACGTCCTGAAGAAACACTTCGCCCAGAGCGATCTGTTGCTGACACTGTGGTCCGCTATCGTCGTCGTGATGGTGTGCCGCGATCAGCTGCTGCACTTCCTGGTCGCCCGGGCGCGATTTCGCCTGACCTCTTCCCTCACGCTCGTAAGCGCCGTGATCGCCATTTCGAGCAGCCTGCTCGCGATGCGCCGTATCGGAGTGACCGGCGCCTTGATGGGTCTGCTCGCCGGGGAGTTGTTCAACGTCGTCGGCATAGTCCTGTTGTCGATTCGTGACGCCACGGCGCCGTCCCCGCCGGCCGACGTTTCCACGCAAGCCTCGCCGCCTTGACGTCGGCGGACGATTCGCGGCCGGAACTTCCGGCCGCGTTCCCGGCTCCTCGGTGCCGACACTTCGGCCCATGGATACCGCCGCCGGTGCAATCGACGCAACCGACCTCGACGGCGACCTGCGACGAGACCATCCAGGCAGAGCGCACCCGCTGCGCCGAGGCGCCGTGCTTGGACGGCGCAGAATCACCCGATCCATCAGCATATTCAACCAGGGCTCGGGGCGCGCAGTCATCAGCATCGATCTCGTCCCCCCTTTGAGCCGACGACCGGATGCCCGCGACCGTGGCGGCCCCGGACCGCAATGACGGCATTGCGCGGATTGATCCTCAGAACCGCGCAAGCGAGAGCCGCTATGATGGCGCCTGGTACCCACGGCGATGCAACGGCATGGTCCCTACGAACTCTGGTGCGGTGGTTGACTTGGCGGCGCCGCCGGCGGCTGTGACCGTCGTCGGCTGCTCGCGCTATCGGGCCATCCGCCGCAGGACCGTGGCCGGGCCATTGCCCGTCGTCGCCGCGCCTGGGAGCCCGGCCTACCTATGACCGTAGCGAACCTGATCATCCTGCTGACGTTGTTGATCCTATCGATACCCGCGGTGCTGTGGGCCGGATATCTCCTGCTCTTCACGCTGCTGTCATCGGCGCCGGCCCCGCCCCGGCCGTCATCGTGGCAGCGGCGTTTCGATATCATCGTGCCGGCGCACAATGAAGAAGCCGTGATCGCCCACACGGTCGCCAACCTGCGTCGCATCGATTGGCCGACGGACCGATATCGTGTCGTGGTCTGCGCCGACAACTGCTCGGATGCGACGGCGGAGAATGCGCGCGCCGCCGGAGCCGTCGTGCTCGAGCGCCACAATGCCGCGCAGCGCGGCAAGGGCTACGCGCTCGAATTCGCATTTCGCACCAGCCGCGCCGAGGGCTTCGCCGATGCGGTGGTCGTCATCGACGCCGACGTGGAAGTGTCGGTCAACCTGCTCGAGGCCCTCGCCGCCCGGTTGGAAGCCGGCGAGCAGGCCGTTCAGGTTCACTACGGAGTGCTCAATCCGATGGCCTCGTGGCGAACGCGCCTGATCACGATCGCCAAGGGCTCGATCCACGTCGTGCGCTCGCGAGCGCGCGAGCGTCTGGGATTGTCCTGCGGCATCCGCGGCACCGGCTGGTGTGTCACCCACGAATTGCTCCGGGCCGTTCCCTATCGCGCGTTCTCGCTGACGGAGGATGTCGAATTTGGAATCGACCTGGGTATGGCGGGGTTCCGCGTCGCTTACGCGGACGAAGCGGACTCCAATGCCGAGATGGCGTCGAGCGAACAGAGCGCGCGCGCGCAGCGCCAACGCTGGGAACATGGCCGCTTCCAGCTGATACGTACCAGGACCGGTCCATTGCTGAGTGCGGCACTGCGGCGGCGCAGCGTGCTGTGCCTGGACCTGGCCCTCGACCTGCTGGTCCTGCCACTGTCCTACATCATTCTCGACACCGGCGCATTGATCGCGGCCGCGGCAATCGCCGCACTGTGGTATCCGGACCTTCGATACTGGGTCTGGGTCGGCGCCGCCTGCGCCGCCGCCTTGACCTGCTACGTGCTGCGCGGCTGGCAGCTCAGCGGCATCGGCCTGCGCGGCCTGCTGGATCTCGCGCGTGCGCCGGCGTTCCTGCTGTGGAAGGTGCTGCTGCTGCTTCGCAGCCGCAACTTCAACGAATGGAAACGCACCGAGCGAGAGCAGAGGTGAGACCTGCTGCGCCGATGACAGGCCCGCAGTGCATGCGGTCGCCGCGGCGGCGGCGCCGCTGATTGATGGCTATCGCGGCCATCTGGTAGGCTGAAAGCCTGCGAGATCGGCGAGAACTCCCCGTGGCGCGACGCTTTTCAGTACTGCTGCTGCTGTGGTTGCCGCTGAGTGCCTGTGGAAAAGGTGCCGCCAGCGCGGACGGCCCGGCATCGCAGTCGCCGGCGCCCGGCATGAGCGGCACGATTCCATTCAATGCGCACCTGCTGGTCGATCAATTCGGCTACCGACCGGGCGACCCGAAGGTCGCCGTGATCCGCAACCCGCAGACCGGCTACGACAGCGCATCCAAGTTCGAGCCGGGATCGAGCTACCAGGTGCGCCGCACCGACGACGGCGGCATCGCATTTTCGGGCTCGCCGAGGGCATGGCATGGCGGCGCCGTCGAGGCATCCTCGGGTGACAACGGCTGGTGGTTCGATTTCTCCTCGCTCACGACGCCGGGCAGCTATTTCGTCTACGACGTACAGAAAGGAGTCCGCTCCGCGACGTTCCAGATCGATCCACTCGTCTACCAGAAGGTCCTGCGCTCCGCGGTCCGGATGTATTTCTATCAGCGCAGCGGCTTCGCCAAACAGCGACCGTATGCCGAGGCCTGCTGGGCGGACGAGCCGGCCTATATCGGCCCCGCTCAGGACATCGAGGCGCACGACATCACGGACCGGGACAACGCAACGAAGGTCAGGAACCTCAGCGGCGGCTGGTTCGACGCCGGAGATACCAACAAGTACGTCACGTTCGCGGCGCAGGCGGTGCATCAGCTGCTGACGGCCTTCCAGCAGAACCCCGCGGCATTCACCGACGATTTCAATGTCCCCGAGTCCGGGAATGGCGTTCCCGACCTGCTGGATGAGGTCAGGTGGGAAATCAACTGGCTCAAACGGATGCAGAATCCGGACGGCAGCGCCGCACTCAAGGTCGGCGAAATAGTGTATGCCTCGGCGGCCCCACCCAGCTCCGATCACAACAAGCGCTTCTATATCCCCACTTGCAGCTCCGCCACGATCGCGGTCGCCGGGATGTTTGCGCATGCGTCACACGTATTTGCCGGCATCGGAGCCTTGTCGGGCGACGCGGCGGACCTCCGGGCCCGTGCCGTCGCGGCCTGGAACAACTACCAGCATCTCGGCAGCAAGCAGACCCACTGCGATACCGGCGTCATCCACTCCGCGGTTGCCGATTGGTCCGAGGACGATCAGAACACGGCAGCTGTCGTGGCGGCCATCTACCTGTTTGCGGTCACCGGTGAGCCGACCTATGACGACTACATCAAGGCCCATTTCCGCGAGCTCAAGCCATATCACGACATCGGCTGGTCGCGCTACAAGCCCGAGCAAGGCGACGCGCTGCTGTTCTATACGACATTGCCGAGCGCGAATGCTGCGACCCGCAGCACAATACTCGCCGACAAGCTCAACGACATGCGCGCCGGCAATCAGATCTACCGCTTCAATCCCGACGATGATCTGTATCGGGCCTTCCTGCACGACCCGCAGTACCACTGGGGCAGCAATATGCCGCGCGCCGGTTATGGCAACACCAACATGGACGCGCTCGTCTACGGCCTCGACGCGACGCATGCGGCCGACTACCAGGCCCGCGCGCTGGAAATCCTGCATTACTTTCACGGCGTGAATCCGTTCGCGATGGTATACCTCAGCAACATGTACTCTTCGGGCGCGACGCGCTCGGCGAACGAGATCTACCACACATGGTACTGGCACGGCACAAAATGGAGCGACGCCCTGACATCGGAGTGCGGACCTGCGCCAGGCTACGTGCCGGGCGGGCCGAATGTGACTGCGGTCAGGGATGGCGTGCCGAGCTCCCTGGTTCCGCCGGCCGGACAGCCGCCGCAGAAGTCATACCGCGACTGGAACATGGCGTACCCCGAGAGCTCGTGGACGGTCACGGAGCCCGCAATCTATTACCAATCCGCGTACGTGAAGCTGTTGTCGAAATTCGTGCAGTAATACGCATGCCGGCGCCTGTGGAGCGCTTATCGCAGCTGGAATCTATGTCATACTGCATTCTCGCCAGGCCGGCATCGACGGCAGGACTTCGAGGACCGCGGCGCTCCGCCCGGACGGCGTTGCCGCCACGGACATGCCGGTGCACATCCTCAGGCCGATGTGTGGCGTTGGCGTGGCCGCGAGTCCTGCCGGGATTGCCGGATTGGCGGATATCTGGAGCACGCGAGCACCGGTGCGTGCCCGCGACCCCGATGGAAGCCTTGGACGGGATGGTGCCCGCCGCCAGCGGGCCCGACGTCGCTCAACCCAACGAGGCATCGCAGGCAAACGCATGAAGAATGCTCAGTCGCACTGGAATAGACAATGATCAGGGCCGCAATCGTAGGGCTAGGCAAGATGGGTCTGTCGCACCAGTCGATGGTGAATGCCCATCCGGAAATACAGCTCACCGCCGTGTGTGATACTTCCGGCTACGTTCTCGACGTGCTTTCCAAGTACACGGGCGTCAAGGGCTACACCGATTACAGGAAGCTGCTGGCCGAGGAGCCACTGGACTGCGTGTTCGTCGCCACGCCGTCGAAATACCACGCTGAGATCGTGCACGCCGCGCTCGAGCGCGGCCTGCACGTGTTCTGCGAAAAGCCGTTCGGACTGGAGCCGGAAACCGCCTATCGCCTCGCCGAGCTGGCGGAGCGCAAGCGGGTCGTCAACCAGGTCGGCTATCACTATCGCTTTCTCGCCACCTTCAACGAGGCCAAGCGCCTGCTGGATCAGAAACTCATCGGTGAGCTGCATCACGTGCGCATAGAGGCCTACGGGCCGGTGGTGCTGCGGCCCAAGGGCGCAACCTGGCGCTCGCAGAAGAGCGAGGGCGGTGGCTGCCTGTTCGACTACGCCTGCCATGCCATCGACCTGGCGAACTACATCGTCGGCTGCCCCATCGCCGTCTCTGGCACGGTGCTCAACAGCGTCTTCTCGAACGATGTCGATGACGAGATCTACTCCACATTTCAGTTCTCGGGCAATTGTCACGGCCAATTGGCGACCAACTGGAGCGACGAGAGCTACCGCAAGATGTCGGTCAAATTGAGTTTCTGGGGCACCAACGGCCGCATCAACGTCGATCGACAGGAGATCCAGACCTATCTTCGCTCGCTGCCGCCGGCCGCCGGTGAGCTCACCACGGGATGGAACGTGCGCTATACGACCGAGCTGACTCGCCCGGTCTGGTTCTACGTCCGCGGCGAAGAATATTCGGCGCAGATCGATCATTTCGTTCAATGCATCAAGACCGGCGCCACCTCGCTGAGCACCTTTCGCACCGCCAGCGATACGATCCTCGTGGCCGCCATGCTGCGCGAGGACGCGATGCAGCCGCGCACGGCGGTCGCCCTGCGTGGCACGCGCAATCCGGCTGCCGTCGCCACCCAGCCGGCGACACGGCGCGAGAAGTCCTTCGTGCGCTCGCTGCTGGACCGGCTGTAGCGCCGCGACCGGCCGAGACTCCGACTCCATAATTCAGCATCAAATTGGCGGCGATCCAGATGGACAGAGTTCTATTCGGCGACAATCAGTTCTTCGGCGTGAATCACATGTCGGAGGAAAAGGCGCGCGCGCAGGCGATGCGCTTTCAGGACACCGCGTCGATCGTCCAGGTGCTGGAGGACGCCTACGCCGAGGGCATCAAGACCTTCATGTGCACGACGCATGAGCGCATTGCGGAGGTATGCGAGCATTTTCGCGCCAATCGCCAACGATTTCCCGACTACCAGTTCTATCCGTGCATGCCGTATGCGCACAAATATGCCAACGCCGCCGCGGAACTCGGGGTGCTGGGCGCGCTGCGGAGCTTTCTGCCGGAGGACAACAAGCTGGGCGCATTGTTCCGGGGCGGAGTGTCCCTGGCGCGCAAGGATATCGAGGGTCTCGCGAGCCTGCTGATCGACGCCGAGATGAAGATGTTCGCCGACCTGCAGACCCCGGTGATCTTCCTGCAGAACGTCGCCACGGATTTCCTGCTCGGCCTCGGATTCGACGAGGCGTTCAGGATCTTCGCCAGCCACGTTCGTGAGCGCTATCGCGCGGAGCCGGGCTTCATCACGATGAACGCTCCGCTCCTGCAGCGGCGATTGGAGAAAGCCGGCATCGAAAACCCGATCATCTGCGCCAATATCAACAAGATCGGCTTCAGGATGTGCGGCGGCATGCAGGCATACGAGGAACTGATCGCCCAAGGCCGTTGCCGCCTGGTCGCAATGTCGGTGTTCGCCAGCGGCGCCGTGCCTCCCGAGCAGGCCTTGGAGTATGTCTGTCGGTTTCCGCACATCGAATCGATCGTATTTGGGGCTTCCAGCCGCCGAAACATCGCACAGACAAAGCAATTGATCGACCGCTTGACGCCTCGTTGACCTGGCAATCTCGCCGCCATCCGCGCTGGGACGCCTGAGGGCTGGACCAGGTGCGGACGCGAGGAGGCCGGCCGAGCTGACCTTGATGGAGGGACCACGGAAATGCACCGCAGGGTGAGGCTGCTGAACGTCGACGTCGACGATGTGTCGATGGATGACCTGGTCGAGAACTTTCGACAGGGAATCATGCTGACGCTGCACGTCGACATGATCATGAAGCTGCAGAAGGACCGCGAGTTCTATCAGTTGTTGCCGCGATTCGACGTGATCACCTGCGACAGCCAAATCCTTATCCTCGCGGCACGGCTGCTGGGCACCCCATTGACAGAGCGTGTATCGGGCTCCGACTACTTCCCGCGCTTTTACATGCGCTACAGGAACGATCCTTCGATGACGGTCTTCATCTGCGGCGGCCGCCCGGGCGTGGCAGAGGTCGCGCGCCGGAACATCAATGCCAGGGCAGGCCGTGAGATGGTGGTCGGCACCAATGCCCCAGCGCCCGATTACGACCGTCACCCCGACCAGATCGAGCGAATTCTGGCCGAGATCAACGCCTCCGGGGCGACCGTGCTGCTGATCGGCCTCGGTGGCGCGCGCCAGGAGAAGTTCATATTCAAGTACCGGCACCGGCTGCCGGCAATCAAGCTGTTCCTGCCGCTCGGCGGCACCATCGACTACGAAGCGGAGAGCCTCAAACGGCCGCCGGCCTGGGTCACCAACGTCGGACTGGAGTGGCTGTATCGCGTAGTGCGTGAGCCGCGACAGCGCTGGCACCGCTACTTCGTGCACCAGCCGCCGTTCCTGTACCTGCTCGCGCGCCAGCTCATGGGTGTATACAGGAACCCGTTCGCCGACTCACCGGCAAGCATGCCGTGAGCCCGGATGCTCCTAGGGGCGCGCGGCCTCCGAGCGCCTGCGCGTCTGCGCAGCTTCCCTAAGGGCCGCGTATACGGTCATAATCGCGCCGACCTGGCGGACATTGCCATCCAGCGAATGCTGTCATATCCCATCGTTCGCGACCGGCCCACCAACCCAGATCGCCCGCACCGGTTTTCGCCATCGGGACCTGCGCCGTGAGCGGGCGCCTTCGACTCGGACCCGGTCGGACGGGCGGGCGCCATCAGACAGCCACCGCTGCGACCTCGCCGGCGCCCCGCCGCAAGGGCTCGTCGATCGCCGTTGCCGGAGCAATCTGGGTACTGGTGGTGTTCTCGACCGTCCCGGACGGCTTCGTCTACGGGGCGGCTGCGCAAGGCATGCCGACCGAGGGCAGCACGATGAGCCGGATAGGATGGCTCACGTTGCTGGCGTTCGGGGCGGCGGTGACGCTGTCTCGATCCGGCGTCGCACTGCGGCTGCTGCGCCGGATCAACCCGTATCTGCTGCTGTTCGTCGCTTTGGCGGCGGCCAGCGCCGTATGGTCGATCGACCCGATGGTGACCGTTCGGCGTAGCGTGCGCATGATGACGATCGTGCTGGATGCGATCGCGCTCACGCTGGTGGCGTGGCGAACGACACGGTTTCAGACCGTCCTGCGCCCGATCCTGACGATCGTGCTCATCGGCTCGATCATCTTCGTGCTCGCAGCGCCACAGCTGGCAATCGAGCAGGTCGACCTGGCGGCCGTAGCCGGCGCCTGGCACGGCCTGGCCACGCAGAAGAACGGTCTTGGCTCATTGTCGGCCATTGCGCTCATCCTGTGGATGCACGCCTGGCTGAACGGAGAGAGCCGCTGGTGGTGGACGGTGCTCGGCATCGCCGTGGCAGGGACGTGCCTGCTGGAATCGCGCAGCTCCACCTCGATCGTGGCGGCGGCGTTCTCGATCCTTCTGCTGCTGACGCTGCTGCGCTCACCGCCGGGGCTGCGGCGCTATCTGCCGTACCTGATCGTACTGTTCGTCGGCGCGTTGTTGCTGTACTCGTTGGCGGTACTGAATCTGGTGCCCGGCTCGGGTCTGCTGCTGTCGCCGATCACGATGCTCACCGGCAAGGATCAGACGTTCAGCGGACGCACGGCCATCTGGAACATCATGCGGGAGCACATTGCCCTGCGTCCCATTCTCGGTTCCGGATATGGCGCCTACTGGGTCCAGGTACCGAACTCCCCTTCCATGGAGATGCTGCGGCGCCTGTACTTCTACCCGACCGAGGGCCACAACGGCTACCTCGACGTCGTCAATGACCTGGGCGCGGTCGGCGGGTTGTGCCTGCTCGGCTATCTCGTAACGTTTCTGCGCCAGGGACTGAGGCTGTTGGCAGCCCTGCGTCCGCAAGGCGTCCTGTACCTGACCCTGCTGTTCGAACAGTTGATCGCGAACCTGTCCGAGTCCCGCTGGTTCAACACGCTCTGCTGCGAATTCGTGATCATGACCATCGCCACCATCGCCATGGGCAGAACGTTGCTGGATCGGCAGACGCAGAGCCAGCCGCAGAGTTCCGGCCGCGCAGCTAGCGGGCCGCCCGGATATCCCGCTCGCAGAGCGTTTTCGCGATCAAGGACACCTCGCTAAGGCATATGTCATATGCCCCGTCAATCAGACCTTGACATGGCGCCGGCCACTGCCGGCGCATAAACGCTGTCGGCGTCCCGCGGCGTATTAATTTGGCGACAGTTTGCGCCGGAATCCAAACGACGGTTCAATGGCCGGGAACGTACAAGGGCAAACCCGCCGAAAGGCGGGGACGCAAAGCCTCCGGTCTGCGGGATCGGTCAGATTCATCAGATAGCGGGGTTGCCGTCGGGTGCCGCAGACAAAGCTGCGCCGTCGTCAATCCCGCTATCGGTCTGCCGCCGCGGCCGGGGCCAAGATCGGCAACGCTGAGGTAGTGCAGATGGATTCATCCACGCGGCGAGTGATCCCGGTTCGGATGGCGGCGCTGATGATATTCACGCTGGCTCTGTCGGCGTGCAACCAGACCGCCGGCAATGGTTCCGCATCGCCCGCGGGTGCCGCAGCCAGTGCGGCACCGTCTGCCGGAGCGGATACGCTGGCACTGTCCGCATCGACCTACGCGGCCCTCCAGAGCGCGGGTTCCGTCTCGCTGTCAGTGGTCCGCACCGGCGCTGCCACCGCCGCGGTGGAAATCGCATACGCGACCGCCGATGGCACCGCCCTCGCCGGCACGGACTACACGGCCACCAGCGGCACGCTGCAGTGGGCCGAGAACGATTCGACTCCCAGGACCATCACGGTGCCTGTGAGCAATGCGCAGTCGTTTTCAGGGAACAAGTCCTTCGACGTCGTGCTCATCAGCCCCAGCGCCGCCGCCGCGATCGGCAGCCCCGGCAGCGCCGCCGTGACGATCTCGGGCGCCGCGTCGGGCGCTTCCGCCGGCAGCCTGGAGCTGGCCGACACGGCCTACCTGGTCGACCAGGCCACCGGGTCGGCGACAGTGACGGTCAATCGCTCCGGCGGCGACTCCGGTGCGGTCAGCGTTACCTACGCCACCGCCAACGGCACCGCCGTCGCCGGCACCGACTATTCGGCCGCGAGCGGGACGCTGACCTGGGCCGATGGCGATGCCACCGCGAAGAGCTTCCGGGTCGCGGTCAGCAACGCGAATCCGTTCTCCGGCGACAAGTCGTTCGTCGTCACACTCACCGGCGCGGGCGGCGGGGCAATGGTCGGCAGTGCGGCGAGCGCCGATGTCACGATTGCCGGGACTAGCTCGCCCCCGGTGGGCATCCTGCACCTGTCGGCCTCGAGCCAGACAGTCGCGCAAAGCACCGGCTCGGTAACCGTCACGGTCGATCGTATCGGCGGCTCCTATGGCGCGGTCACGGCTGCGTACTTCACCATCGACGGCAGCGCCGTCGCCGGCACGGACTACACGGCCGCCAGTGGCACGCTGCAGTGGGCCGACGGGGATTCGAGCGCCAAGACCTTCTCGGTCCCGGTCAGCAACGCGGCCCCGTTCTCCGGCAACAAGACCTTCACCGTCGCGCTCTCCAGCCCCAGCGCAGGCGCGACGATCAGCTCGCCGGGCAGCGCCAGCGTGACGATCACCGGTGACGCCGCTCCCACGGTCGGCAGCCTGGAGCTGTCCGCCTCGAGCTATACGGCCGCGCAGAGCGCCGGCTCGGTGACCGTGACGGTCAACCGTACCGGCGGCTCAGCGGGCGCGGTCACGGTCGCCTACGCCACAGCCAACGGCACCGCCGTGGCCGGCACCGACTACACGGCCGCCAGCGGCACGCTGCAGTGGGCCGACGGGGATTCGAGCGCCAAGAACTTCTCGGTCCCGGTGAGCAATGCGACGCCGTTCGCCGGCAGCCGCTCGTTCAGCATCACCCTGTCCGCTCCCACCGGCGGCGCGACGCTCGGCAGCCCCAGTCGGGCCACCGCGACCATTACCGGCGGTGCGGCGAGCGCCGCGGGCAGCCTTCAACTGTCCGCCTCGAGCTACAACGTCGCTCAGAGCGGCGGGTCGGTGACCGTGACCGTCAATCGAACCGGCGGCTCGACGGGCGCGGTCACTGTGGCCTACGCCACAGCCAACGGCACCGCCGTGGCCGGCACCGACTACACGGCCGCGAGCGGTACGCTTCAGTGGGCGGCAGGCGATGCGGCCTCCAAGACCTTCTCGGTCACTGTCAGCAACGCGACGGCGTTCTCGGGCAGCAGGTCGTTCACGGTGGCCCTCTCCAACCCCGCCGGGGGGGCGAATCTGAGCGCGCCGAGCACCGCCAATGTCACTATCACTGGCAGTATTGCCGCGGCCACCCTTTGGGTCTATTACAACGGTGTCTTCAACTGGGGCGGCGACTGGTCGTGGGAGGCGACGATCAACTACCAGGACACGGCGGGAAAGCCTCTCGACGGTCCTTACGATATCGCCGTCGATGTGACCAGCGGCACGGGCGGTTGGCAGCCGTACAAGAACGCCTTGTGCCAGAGTAATCTCGCGGATTGCTTCGACACTTCGCCGTACAAGTATATCGTCATGGCGCTCAAGCCGACCGTGGCGGGTGCTGTGTGGGCGGTGGGCATCCTATCGTCCGGTGATACGTTCGATGGCAGCGTCGGCAACATCGCGCAGTACGCCACGACCGCCGGGTGCCCGACAGTCGGCCAATGGTGCAACTACAAGATTCCGCTGTCAGCGTTCAACCTGACGGACTTGAATATCCTAAAGTTCAACATCCAGGACCAGAGCGGGCCAGCCGTGTTCTACGTAGACGACGTCGGCTTCACGGCTAATTGAGGCGAAACACTCTGGTCGGCAAGGCTATCGGTCGCTGCCGTAGGTGGACACTGGCCGGCGATCGAGGCCAGAGACAACCAGCGCGGGAACGGCATGACTCTGGCATGGGCGCCGGCCACGTCATCCGATTCCACAGCGATCCGTTGGCGCTGTATGCGTCCGCGCATTGACATCCTATGGCGCGGGCGGCTGGCGGCGCAATCCGCGGCGCGTGAGTGATCGCAGGGGAGTTCGTCCGGAACGCCTCTGCTTCCGGGCTACCGACTTGACGCCCAGACTGCTTCAGTCCGGCGGTTTAGTCTGTCCGGGCTCGGTTAGCCGGCACTATGCATGAAGGATGTGGTTTTGGTGATCAGGCGTGCGAGTATCGCGATGTTGAGGCGTGATGTCGATGCGAGGCGGTAATTTCAGACCTCCTGACATAGCCCCTGTCCAAAATGTCCGGTTGAGGCGTGGTCATGGGGCCGGAGCTGGGGCCGCGGCGGCGACCCGGTGGGCTGGTGTGCCATGGAAGGCGGGCCCGATGACGAGCGGGGAACGTACGGCAAAACGCAGGCACAGGCGCGTCCCCGGGAACGCAGTGGCGGTCTGGTTGAGAAGCTCGCAGAGTGCGTGCACGGCGCGGGTTCGGTGCGGCGAGCTCAACGGCGCCAAGGTGATCTGCGGTGCCTCTTCGGCAACGCGGATGTCGCCGGCGGCGGCGAAGAGCTCATGCAGCAGCGTTCTGCCTTCCTGCTCGGCCCGCCGGTAGTGCGGCTGCAGAAGGTTCAGCAGGTCACTCTCGGCCTGGTAGGCGAGCATCTTCATGAGGTCGGTCAGATGCTTGCGCTCGGTGGCGAACTTGACCACGCTGTGCTTGCCGAAATCGCGGATCTCGACGCGCGCGGTAGACAGCGTCGTTGCAAGATGAGCTTGCGTAGACGGGAACGCGCCGCGCGCAGTTCTTGGCCGAGCTTGCCGTGGGTCATCTTGAAGCTACGCATGCTGGGACGGTGTTGCTCGGGTTTGTCGGCGGCGGGCGCCCCGAACTGACGCTCGAAGTCGGCGAGTTGCGTGCGAGCGGCGCGGATCTGCTTGTCCAGCGCGCGCCGCTCGGGGTTGGGGATCTGCGGGTGGCGTCCTCGGACTCGAGGCGGTAGTCCACGAGCGCATCGAGCAAGAACTCCTCGCGCATGTACTAGAAGTAGTCCTCCTGCCTCCGCCGCTCGAACATGCGGTAGGCAAGCTCGATGTCGCGCAGGTTCCAGCGACTGGTGATGATCTGGGTCTGATGCTTCCCCCGTCGCACAAGCGCGTAATCTGCCGCAAGCGCAGCTTTCCCTTCAGGAAGCGCACCGCCTGATCGTGCAGGTTATAACTGACCCACCATCCGTCGAGCTTGGCGCGGCGGTGCACGAAGCGCCGCGGACCGATAAGGCGCCTTTTGCCCTTGCGGTAGGTCAGCAGGTCGAAGCCCTGCTCGATCATGCTGCGGAAAAGTTTCGGACTCCACCCGCCGCGATCGAAGATGATCGTCACCTGCCGCTCGCCGATGGTGGCGCGCACCTCTCGCAGCAGCTCGGGGAAGGCCTTGACCAGGGAGGTATCGAGTTCGGCGATGATCAGCAGCAGTGGATCCCCAGCGCGGTCGTTTATCCAGTGGTCGCTGGGGGCCGGCATGGCCAGATGGCGCCGCGCAAGGTAGGCCTTGGAGATCGTGCGCTTGCCGTGGTAGGCACGTACGTGCCGATCGCGATGGGCAAGAACCCCATCAGCTGCCCGCGCTGCGCCACGCGCACTCGCGCCATCTCCCCACCGATCTTCTGGGCACACTGACGGGCGGCAAGACGATCCAGAGCCCGCCGCAGCGTCTTGACCTCGGGCGCACAGTCCAGTCCCAGGAATCTGCTCAAGGCAGCAGGGTCGCGCGCTGCCTCATCCAGAGCGTCGTGCCACGCCGAGCGCCTTACGGGGCCGGCGCAGCAGCAGGCACGACCTGCCTGTTCGGCCGCCCTACTGGTGATTGAAGGTCCAGCTGTAGTACGTCTGACCCCAGCCCACGGTCGGCGTGTAATTGACCGTATTCTGGATCAGCGTGTTGGGACCGCCCCACGGATTCCACGTCCAGGCGAACACCGAATAGCCCTGGGCATCGGCCCATGCGAGCACCGGCGACGCGAACGGCGACCCGCTGGTCCCGACCTCGTCGCCCAGTTCGGTGATCAGGATCGGATGACTGGTCGTTATTGGTGCCATCATCGCGTTCATGGCGGTCTGGCCGGTGGCAGCATTGTATGGATTGCCGGGATATTGGTGCACCGCTGCGGCCAGCTGGTTGAGCGGATCGGTGACCGGATACTGCGGCCACCAGGTCAGATCGTCATCATAATCGTTCCCGCCGCAGATGATGACGTTGGTGGCCCCGGTGGCACGAATCGTATCGATCGCCTGCTGATAGCCCACGATATTGTACGTGTAGGCCACCCGAGTGAGTGAGCCACCAAAGGTGCCCGTGCTCAGGCCCCAGTAGTAATTCTCCGGGCCCCCGTTTGCCAGGACCTGATTGGCGATGATTCCTGCCGGCGCCGAGCACTGTGCACCCTGGCCGGTGGGGCAGACGACCGGCTCGTTGAACACCTCGAACATGGTCGCCGGATTGCTCATGAAGGTCGTGGCGACCGAAGTCCAGAACTTGAGCGAATTGTCCGCATCCAGAAACGTATTCTGCGCGTTGGCGGCAAAGGTCGAAGGCGCGGTCCAATGCAGATCGAGGATGACATACAGGCCCGCTGCGTTGGCCGCCGCCACGGTGGCCTCGACTTCGGCGCGATACGCAGGGCCATCGAGCGCTATGATGTTGCCGGGTATGCCCGTCACCGTCAGCCCGAGCCATGAGTCCTCGTTCAGCGGCAGGCGGACCGCATTCACCTTCCAGGCCGCGATCTTGGTGAAATCCGGCCGGCTCGAAAAACCCGACGACTGCCAGAAATTCGTACCACCGGTGAAAATGATCCCGCTTTCCAGTCCACTGACGTTGACGCCGCGCAGTTGCACCGTGGCCCCCTGAGCATCGATCAAGCGGTTGCCCTGTGCCTTGATGGACAGCCCGCCACCGGTTCCGCCCGAGCCGCTGCTGCTCGAGCTGCTGGAGCCGGAGGAACTGGAGCTGCTGGAACTGGAGCCGCCCGAAGAGCCACTCGAGCTCGTGGTGCTGCTCGAATTCGAGCCGATGCCGTTACACGCCGCCAGCGCACCGAGCAATGCGCACCAGGCGCCACGCAGTAGCAGGGCTTTCATCTTCATTGCTTCCCGTCCGAATAGGCTGCAGCGGACGGATATTAGGCGCGATCTGCAGCGGCAGCGACGTGTCCCCAGATCGCGACGTGTCGCCCCATCGAGACAGATAGATGCTGCGCACCGGCCGGTGGAATGCGATGCCCGTCACAATACGGCGGCAGAAACGCATCCCTACAGCGTCGTGGAATGATTGCAGATCGCACACCGGGGTCGCACGTCTACGATTCACCGCATGCGATCACCGGCGGCCGCGGAAGACGCGACTCGCGCCGGCCCGCAAGATCCGAATACCGCTCGTCACGGCTGCGTTCCCATCGGCAGGATCGGTCCGCGCCGCCTCTGCTTCCAGCTCCAGACCGCCAGTGCGAGCAGCGGCAGCATCGAACCAAGCCCCGTTATCAACCCCTTGGATATCCGCATCGTCAGGAAGTCGTGATCGCGCAGGACTTCCAGAGGCGCGGTCAGGCGGCCGGTGAGGCTCATCAGAATCGCGAGCCAGAAAAGGCGCCTGAAGTCGCCGACGATGATCAGCGTGACGGGCATGCAGGCATACCATGGCCAATAATCCGGCGACGCCACCAGCAGGTACGCAAGCGATATCCAGGCGCAGGCACGCGCGAGATCGGCGGCGCTCTTTACGCGCAGACTGCTCCAGGCTACGAACCCGAGCAACGGCACGGTCACCAGCAGCGTCGTCAGCGGACCGGAGATCGCATCGAGCGGCGAGCGTCTCAACACCCAGTCGATGGCACCGAACAGCGCCGCCGAGCTGATCGGCGCGCCGCGATTGACGACGCCCTCGAAGGTCCGCAGCCCCGCCCAGAGCGGTGCATAGAGCACCGCCGCGATGCCGGCTGTGATCGCGAATGCGAATGCGGCCCCGAGGACCAATCGTGCGGCACTGCGCCGGACGTGCCAGAGATAGACCAGCTGTGCCGGCAGGAACAGGACGCTCACATATTTCGACAGCACGCCGAGCAGCTGCGCGACGATCGAGAGCGCGGGCTTCGACGTTGCGCACGCTGCCAGGGCCGCAATTGCAAAGAAAATCATTACCGCGTCATTGTGACCCTCGCCGGCAAATTCGATCAGGATGAGCGGGTTCCACAGAAAGGCCAGCGTGCCTTGAAGCTGTATCGGCGGGCCAATGCGCCCTAGCGTCAGCCATATCATCCAGGCACTGCCCAGACTGGCGGTCACCGCCACGGCCTTGAACAGAACGGTTGCCGCGAACACGTTTCCGGCGGACAGCTCCGCGACCGCCACCTCCAGCCGCGTCCAGATAATCCCGTACGGCGTGATACCCGGGGTGGTGTGCCAGCCGAACGCCGCGAGCTTCGCGCCGATGGCGGTGTCGCGCGCCGCTTCGGCCGGCTGCAGGAACGGATTGCCGCCCGGCACCTGGCCAAGGAAACCGTGCGCCAGGTAACTGAATACGTCCTGCGACAATCTCGGCACCGGAGCCACGAACGCCAGACTCAGCAATATCGGTACGATCAATGCCCACACCCGGGCCCGACCGTGATTCAGCTCGCCGCGCCGGCACATCAGGATGACCGCGCCGTAGGCCAGGAAGATCGCGGCGGTGACGACCACGTACATCGCCATCTGCCACACCAGCAGCGTGCCGCTCGCGGCATACCCGGGATCCACGATCGAGGCCGGCTCGACGATGCCGTTTCGAAACATGGCTCGCTCGAGCAGCCAGGTTGCAACGTACAGTGCGATGGTGGCGACGCTGAGCGCGGCAATGCGCAGCTCGGCGCCGGCAGCCCCCGGCGGGCTGAGATCGGTGCCGGCCGGAATGTCAGTCATCGCGATGTCTCTCGGTGTATTGCCGATCGGCCACACATGGTTCACGTACCGCGGACGCGCCATCCGCGCGGCGATAGTGCCGGCCGATCGGTACTGCCGCAATGTGAGCGGCAATGCCTGTGACGCAGGCCAATGCGACGGCGCCGCGATGATTTTGACAATTCAACCGACCCGGATCTCCCGAGGTCGGGTCATCGTCCGCTTTGCCAGCTCTCGAATCTGCATCCATGCGAATCGAATCGAGCACAGCACACCGCCGCCGTCCTGTAAGCGACGTCACCTGCCGGACCATAGCAGAAGGCCGGGAGCCGTGTCGATAAAGCAGGTGCGCCCGGATTCGATGGACGGCAGACCAATCCCTGCGCCCCCAGCGACGCCGGCGCTGCGTCATCGCAATGGTGCAACTATCCCTCGGATGTCGCCCGGAGGCACCAGCGGGCCGCATCCTCGATACCTCGGTCGAGGCCCTGCCAATGCAGGCCCAGTTCCTGCTCTGCGCGCCGCACGTCAAGCTTGATCTCCTGGCGCATCAGCCGCAGCAGCGACGGCGGTATCGGCGGCGGCAGGTGCAGACTTCGGATCTTCGAGGCGCGCAGCGCCAACTCACCGATCTTCAGCACCGGTGCCAGGAGCTTGCCTTCCACCATCAGCCGTCGATGCGACACGCGTCTTATCGGCACGGCCCCGAGGGCGCGTCCATAGCGGATCAGGTACTCATTCCACGTCGGCGGACTGGGAGTCGAGAGGTTGTAGATCGCGGCGCTGCCCAGCGCCGGCTGCTCGAGACACCGAAGGATCGCCGTGACCACGTCATCGATATGGACGAGGTTGCAATAGCCGTCGCCGTCCGCACCGAGATCGCCGAGCCGCCGCGCCAGCAGCCATTGGCCGATGCGAGCGCTCCACTGCGGACTCCCGGGCCCGTAGACGCAGCCCGGCCTGAGGATCGCCGCCCGCGGGTATCCGGCGGCGCACCGCTCGGCCGCGACTTTGGCCGCCGAATAGGCCCCGAGATTGCCGCGCAGCGCAGCGGACTCATCGACCAACCCGACCGCATCGCCGTACACGGACATGGTGCTCAGATGCACGATGCGCGGCGGCGTCGCGCCGCGCGCCGCAGCCGCGAACAATACGCGCCCACTCTCGCTGATCGTGGCCGCATCCCCGGCGACGCAGTTGACGACGGCATCCACGCCCGCAAGCGCCTGCGCGATCGATGCCTCGTCGATGGCATCGACGATCCTGTGTTCGACGCCCTCGAGCCCGGCACGCGATCGGGCCCGGACCCCCGCGATGGGCTTTGCCCAATCGATGGCGCGCAGTCGCACCATCAGGCTCCTGCCGATGAAGCCACTCGCACCGAGCACCAGAATCTGCTGCTGCATTCACCACCGACACGTGCGCATGGATCGATCCGACTTGCGCGTCCGGCTCGATCTCACGGCGGACATAATTCCATCGGCGACAGGAATAATCTGCCGGTTTCCAGCATGGCGCGGCGCCGGTAGTATAGCGACACCGGCTCGGCCAGCACCAGGATCCGCGTGTTTCTCGATACCCACGAGCTGCCGCACGGGCAAGCTCTCGAAGCGCAGTTGTGCGTCGTCGGAGCCGGGGCGGCTGGCATCACGCTGGCGCTGGAGCTGCTGGATGCCGGCATCGACGTCTTGCTGCTCGAATCCGGCGGCCTCGAATTCGAGAAGTCATCGCAATCCTTGTACGACGGCGCGGTCGCCGACGAGCGCCTGCACAGCCCGCCGGACCGATATCGGCAGCGCCGCTTCGGCGGCACCACCGCGATCTGGGGCGGGCGCTGCACGCCGTTCGATGACATCGACTTCGAGCCCCGCGACTACGTCCCTCACAGCGGCTGGCCCTTCGGGCGTGAAGCGCTGCTGCCGTACTACCCCAAGGCCAACCGCCTGTGCGAGGCCGGAGACTTCCTCTACGGTGCCGCCGATGCCCTGCCGCCGCCGCTCAGGCCGATGCTGGCGGGCTTCGAGAGCCCCAGCTTCAGCACCGATACCCTGGAGCGCTTCAGCTGCCCGACTGATTTCGGCCGGCGATATGGTCATCGGCTGGCGGCCGCGCGCGATGTGCGCGTGTTGCTGCACGCGAACGTCACTGCGATCCACCTGGACTCGAGTGGTCAGCAGGTGCTTTCGCTCGGCGTGCGCAGCCTGCAGGGGCGTCAATTCGACGTCCGAGCCCGCCACTTCGTGCTCGCCACGGGCGGGCTCGAGGTGCCGCGGCTGCTGCTCGCCAGTCACGACGTGCATCCGAGCGGGATTGGCAATCGGCACGATGTCATCGGGCGCTACTACATGTGCCATCTGGCCGGGACGATCGGCCGGATCCAGATCGATGGACCGCTGAGCAACGCTTTCCATGGCTACGATATCTCGGATGAAGGAATCTACTGCCGGCGCCGAATCGCACTGCGGCCCGAGATGCAGCGGCAGCAGCGCCTCGGCAACTTCATCGCCCGGCTGCACCATCCGCGCATCACCGATCCGGCGCACCGCAACTCCGTGCTGTCGCTGCTGTACCTGGCGAAGATCCTCATTCCCTACGAGTACGGCAAACGCCTGTATGGCGAAGAGCGCTCAAGCCTCGGCAGCTGGTTGCGGCATATCGCCAACGTCCTCGCCGACCCCGCCGGCGCGGGCGCATTCGCCTGGCACATGCTGCGCGATCGAAAGCTTGCGGAGCGCAAGTTTCCGTCCATCATCATTCGATCCAGGGCCAATCTCTACAGCCTGGACTTCCATGCCGAGCAGCAGCCCAATCCGCAGAGCCGCGTCACGCTCGGCGGCGACTGCGACCCGCTTGGCGTACCGCGGATCCGCGTCGACTGGAGGTATACGGCCGGTGATCTCGACACCGTGAGCCGCGCACTCGCACTGCTCGCCCAGGAGTTCGCGCGCACGCGCATCGGGCGCCTCGACTACGATCCGGCCGGCGTCGAGATGGAAATGACGCGCTACGGCGCCTATGGCGGGCATCACATCGGCACCGCCCGCATGGGCCGGGATGCGCGCAGCAGCGCCGTGAATCCTGATGGCCGGCTGCACGAGGTGCAGAATCTCTATATTTCCGGCTCGGCGGTCTTTCCGACCTCGAGCCAGGCGAATCCCACCCTGACGATAGTCGCGATGGCACTACGCCTGGCCGATCACCTCAAATCACAACTGCGCCAATGACGCTGCGCTCTGCGGGCCGCGGCGATGTTGCGGCGACGTTGCGGCACATGACCGGATTGCTCAGCAGCCGTCGCGCTCCAGGCGCACGTGCGAGGCGCGAAATACCAGGTAGCGGCTGGCTACGAAATTGACGCCGGTGGCCACGATGATGCCGATCAGGGCCGCCAATTGCGGCAGCCACTGCGGAAACCGATTCAAGATGGCGAGGGTGAGCGCGTAGTTGATGACGGCACCGAACGAGGAGGCACCGACGAATCGCAGATACTGCGACCACCAGGAACCACCTCGCGCGAACGAGAAGCTGAAGCGGCGGTTGAGCACGAAATTGAAGGTCATCGCGATCCAGATGGCCAGCGCGACCGCCCAGCGCACCGGCACGGCGACCGCCACCAGGGCGGTGAGGGCCGCAAGATTGACCAGGGTGCCCATGCCGCCCACCACCAGGAATTGCATGAGCTGCGACCAGATACCGAACTTGAAGATGTACAGCCGCCGCAGATGCTGCAGGTACAGCAGCTGCTGCGTGAAGGTCAGCTTGCTTTCGCCGAAGCGCCGATCCTCGAAGTGGATCGGCACTTCGACCACGCGCTCGCAACGGCACTTGACGATCAGTTCGAGGCCGATCTTGTAGCCGATCGGATTGAAGTCCCGGCCGCCGAGATAGGTCGCGCGCGACAGCGCGAAGTAACCCGCCATCGGATCGCGAACGCTCGTCAAAGGCCGCGCCATCAACGTGGCGACGCGGCTATTGAGCCAGCGCAGCACGCCCCAGTCGTCGGAGGTCGTACCGCCCTCCACGTAGCGCGACCCGACCACGAAGTCGGCGCCCTCCTGCAGCTTGCGCAGCATCGCCGGCAGCGCTTCGGGCGGATGTGACAGATCCGCATCCATGCAGACCAGCACGTCTCCCTCGGCCAGCCGCAGGCCGTCGAGCACCGCGGCACTCAGACCTCGATCGGCGGTGCGCACGATCAACCGCACCCAGCTCTCGGGACGCGCCGCGATCAGCTCGACGGAGCCATCCCGGCTGTCGTCGTCCATGATCAGCATGTCGATGTCGAGCCCGTATTGGTCCCGGACCTTGGCCACGCGATCAATGAGATGCGGCAGGCTTTCGACTTCCTTGTAGGTGGGGACGATGATGGAAAGGCGCGGCCGCGCCTGCTGAGCGCCGGGCTGCCCTGTCGTGAGCGTCATATGATCTACGATATCAGAAGCGTCCAAATCCGGTCGAGATTCCGCCGCCGCCATTGCAGGAACATTGCCCCCCGCGCGGCACTGCACCCGCATCGAACTGCGATCGACGACGCGCTTCGCGTCACTGTTTCCTAAGATTGGTAAATCCGCCTTCCTGCCAGTTGACCGTCAGATACACACCGATGGTATTGGCGTTGAACGTGGCCCCGATGAGATTGGAACTGCGGATCAGCAGGTTGGCGTAGGGTTTGATCGACAGCCAGCGCAGCGCTTCGTAATCGATCGTCAACGTCGCGTATTGCATATGATCGATGCGCGTCTGTGCAGGCGTGTTGCCCTGGCCCGGCATCGAGAGGTAGGTCCAGGTGTAGCCAGGCTGCACGTCGATCTTGTAGGTGGCCTTCCAGTCGGCATTCACGGACGCGTCGGTCTGGATTTGGGAGCCGGTGGTGGCGATGAAGCTGGTGATCTGCCGGTCGACCCTGAAATCGACCGAGGTCTTTCCGGTCAGCTGGTTCTTGTAGTCGAGCGCGCCCGTCGGACCGCTGAGATTGTCGATTCCGTTCACGGAGGTGCGCCGGGTGTAGCCAAGCTCGCCCTTGAAGGTCGATGCGCCGGTGGCCTTGTACGTAGCAACCAGGTCTTCGGTCGTCTGCTGATACGCCGGATCGAGGGTCTGGGGCGCGCCCGTGAAATGGCCCGCCAGATAGTTCACGCTCAGGCCGGCGGTCAGACCGGCGCGTGCCGTATACAGCAGCGCCGCGGTGCCGGATTCCTCGTAGAGCACCAGATTGGGCGTGCCGTACAAGGGCTCATCGATCGTGTGGTAAAAGGCCGTGCCTTCCAGGCGCCAATCGGGCACGAATTGAAAGTCGACCTTGGCCGATTCCCGCTGCTCGGTCTGAAAGGAGATTTCCGATTGTATCACATTGGTAAATGCCACCAGCGAGCGATTGCGATAGACATCCAGCGTGCCGTCCAGCAGGCGTCCGAGCTTCCAGTTCCAGCCGCCATCGACGTTGTACTCGTTGTGCGTGAGCTGCGTGAAATGGTCGTAGTCATATTGCGTGTCATTCGCGTAGAGGTAGAACTGCTGCTGGCTCCACTGATAGTTCAGGTCGGCAAGGGCCGAATAGGCGTAGAAGGTATCCGCGTGCCGAAACTCGTTGGGACCGCCGATCGGTTGATTGTTGGGCCCGTATATCGGAAACCCGTTCTCCAGGTCGAAGACGTTCGAGTTGTACTGAAACTGGCTCGTGACAGCGGTCTTGATGGCGAATTGCGCCACGGCCGCTGTCGGCAGCAACCAGATCGCTGCAGCCAGGATGCTCGAATACGCCAGGATCGATCGACGCTTTCCCGGCCGTGCGGACAACGATGGCAGCGGAGCCGGCCGGCAAAGCAAGTCATTCACGCCAATGATTCCCTACAGGTTCGAACCAGGCCGCGTCAATCGACATGGCGGCGCGATTGTAGTACAGGCGACGACGCCGCGCGCAGACGAGCGCCCCCCCGCGCATCGCCCCTCGGGGGCCGGATCGAAGGGTACACGGGTTGACCGGGCTGCTCCGCTCGGCCCGACTGCGCTTGCGCCCGGCCGGCGGCGCAGCGGATGTTCATGCGCCGGCACTAGCAGGACTTCCGGTTTCCGCCGGAGCGCGTACTCGAAGGAAACCGGCTCTACGGGCCGCGCG